>NZ_CP015756.1:2038214-2679285 GCF_001877035.1 Clostridium estertheticum subsp. estertheticum
AAATCAACACTATTCTTTTAGAAAAATCTTGTTTTGTAGTTAAACTGATATTCTTATTAAACAAAAATCCATATACCTGTAGTTCAGATGAATTGGCCTCAAAAGTATTTTCATCAATACCTTTTTTTACAAACCATTGTGGGGAAAGTACGAAAACTACCTTTTGTCCCTTAAGTTCATTGCCTAGTGCTCCAAAATCAGCAGCATGTACTAAGGATTTATACCCTGCTCTTCCTATAAGATTAATTTGAAAACCATCTTTTTTACCATTAAAAAATTTAATGGGTTGAGTATAATATCCAATAGTGTGTTCAAGTTCAGAAGAGCCGAACATCAAAAGATTATCATGCTGCCTTGCCCCCATGCTTTGAAGTATTGGACTTTTAAATTTATGCTCAGTTAAATTCTCTCCAAACTTGTTATAATATTTTTTTGAAATAAGACCTTCGTAATGGCTTTGATAAATAAATAAAAAACCAAAACAGATAATAATAGAACAAATAAAAGTTATCACCTTTTTCATTCTATTTTACTATTAGAGAGAGCTTTAAGGTATTCAATTAGTTTATTTGGTGTCTCTATATCATTTCTTCCAACAATAGCAGGATCAAGTTTAATGTTAAAGTTATCCTCTATAGCTACAATAAGTTCAATTATTCCTAATGAATCTAATCTCCCGCTGTCAAATAAGTTCTCATTACTCTCTTCACGTAAATCCTCGCCAGTAATTTCTTCTAGTATATTATAAATTGTATCTTCCATATAAATGCCTCCTTTTATTTAAATAAAAATCCTGAAAATATTAAAAAGCTAAAACATACTAAATTAAAAGTTAAAAAAGTTGAAGCAATTTTAAAATAAACTTTTTTCTTGTGTTTTTTGTAGAATGATTTTCTCTGAAAATAATCTGTAACTATAATTAAAACACCATGAAAGGCACCGTAAACAATATAATTAAGTTGAATTCCATGCCATAGCCCCATGGTTATCATGTTTATCATGAAACCAATATAGGAGGCTGTATATCTACTCTTGAACCACTTTTTCTTAATGGCAGTCATTACGAATCTATTATAAATAAAATCTCTAAACCAAAAAGATAAGCTCATGTGCCACCTGTTCCAAAATTCTTTTATATCTTTACTTATAAATGGAAGATTAAAGTTATCAGGTGTTTTTATTCCCATTATGTAACTTACACCTATTGCGATTAAACTGTAACCGGCAAAATCAAAAAACAGATAAAAACTATAAGAATACATATATGTAATCGTATTTAATAATGTGTGCGGTCTTAATAAGATTACGTTAATAAAATGCGTTTGTATATAAAATCCTATCAGAAATTTATATCCTACTCCTTGTAAAATCTTAAATATTCCATCGCCTAAATATTCAACATATTGTCTGGAGGTTATAACCTTGTTGCTTTCCTCCGTAAATCTAATTGAACGGTCAATAGGACCAGAACTTAAGGTTGGAAAAAACAATATAAAATAGGCTAAATCAAACACATTTATTTTAGTAATATACCCGTCATAAATTTGTATTAATATCTGAATAATTTTAAAAGTCAAATAAGAAATTCCTAAAAATCCAAGTTCTTCGTGTATAAATATATTGCCCAGTTTGGAGTATAGTAATGGTGATAGACCTATTACTATCATTATCCAAAGTAACCATCTTTGTTTAAACTTTTTTACAATAAAGCTGTAAAATATAATTAATAAAAATTCCATTATAAAAAATAAAATTAAGTATTCAGCTTGTTGTTTTGACTTACCAAAAATCAAGTAAATCATAAGTAAGCTTGCGGGTAGCCCGTACCACTTTATCCTTTTGCCAAGTAAACCAACAATAATCGCCGGGATTAAGGCCAAGATCATTAAATAGAAATATAAAAAATCTCCATAAGGAGTCATCTAAAATTCCTCCATTATCTTTTTTCTGTCTATTTTGCCATTAGCGTTCATTGGTAAAACTTTTATTACCTTTACTTTACGCGGTATCATATACGAAGGTAATAAGTCCCTTAAGAATTTTTTAACTGTTAGAATTATGTTTCCTTCAAATTTATCATTTAATACTACTGCTGTTACTAAATATTTAATTGTGCCTTTTTCTTTAATAGGTACTACAACTGCATTTTTTATAAAAGGAAGTTTTCTTATATTATTTTCAATATCTTCAATTTCCACTCTATAACCATGAAGTTTAATTTGATTATCTATTCGACCCTCATAATATAATAGACCATTAACAGTATAACCCATATCTCCTGTTCTGTATCCTCTTTTTTTTACACCAGAAATTTCTCTTTTAAAGAAGAATTTTTCTGTTAATGTAGGGTCAGCAAAGTAACCTACACTTACACTATCGCCTAATATTAATATTTCATTTGTATTTTCTTCTATGATTATTTCACAGTCTTTTTTCACATATCCAACTGGAAGAGTTTCTTTACTTAAAAGCATTTCTTTTTTTATTTCAACTGCAGTTACTGCAACGGTTGCCTCTGTTGGACCATAAAAATTTATTATCTTAATTGTAGGGAATCTTTCAAATAATTTTTTTACGCATTCCTTGGAAAGAGTTTCTCCACAAAATAACATTTGGTTCAATTTAGGCAATAATTTTTCATTAAACTGTTCACTTTGTAAAGACATTTCTGCGAAAGATGGAGTAGAGACCCAGGTTGTAATCCCGGAAGATTTAAAATTTACAAAAAGTTCAGGTAAATTAGCTATCATATCTTTATCAATACTATATAGTATTGAACCAGAAACCAATGATAAGTAAGTGTCCATTACAGATAAATCAAAAGAAAAAGGCGCTTGATTCATGAATATTTTATCATTCTCATTGATTAGAGTTATACTCCAATCAATGAAACTTTGAATGCAATTTTTTGTTATCTGAACTCCCTTTGGTTTGCCAGTGCTTCCTGAAGTATAGATTATGTAATAAATATCTTCACCCTTAAGCCTATAACTTATATTGGGTATTTTATTTTCATATTGCAATAGCCTTTTTTCTAAATCAATCTTATTTAGTACTATATTTGCAGGAAGATCAGATAAGTCATCTGATGTATTTATAATTAATTTAGCACCAGAAATAATTAAAATATCCTTAAGTCTTGTAAGTGGAGTCGAGATATCTAATGGAATATATGGATGTCCACTTTTAGCGCAAGCTAAAAAGCTTATAAGCATTAAATGATCCTTATGTCCATAAACTATTATAGGCGTTTTGTCTTTGCCGAATAAATTTATGAGATTTACAGCAAGTGAATCCGATTTTGTTTTAAGTTCGCTATAAGTTAAATTACTATTTTTATAAATATGAGCTACTTTATTAGTAGTACAATAATTTTCGATTGTATTAATAAAATCCATACGTCTTGTCCCCCTATACTTTAAAATCCATTTTATCATTTTGTTACATAACATAATAATTACATAATGATTACACATTAATCATACAAATCATAAAAATTACCCAAATTACACATGTTTTTTGACAATTATTAGCATAAAAGTAATCCATTAAATATGTCCTATGTCATTATAAGGCATATTTACAATAAAGGTGTGAATAAATTGTAAATATTATTTTAGAAAACGTTATATCAAGAAATTTAGTCCTATATTGTGTATTTTCAATAATAGAATAAACCCTGAGTCACAACATTATAGTAATAATTATAACAAATATGTTATAATTAGAATATAGATAAATAAAAAAATTATATGAGGGGGAATCATTAATGAAAGAAATGAATAAAACTGAATTGAAAAAATTGGATGGCAACGTGTCAGAATTTAAAAATAAATTAGAAAAATTTCACTTAGATATAAATTCTGAAAGCCCAATGCAGATTATATTAAAGGGAAATCTTTATATAGAATATGCGTTGAGAGAAAGACTGAAGAAGCACCTTAAGAATCCAGATATTTTAGACTGTGATAAGTTGACATTTGATCAATTGGCAAAATCAGTATTTTCATTAGGGTTGCTTCCAATTGATATATTTAAAACAGTTATGAAAGTAAATTATATAAGAAATTTATATTCTATTAATCTTAAGTATAATTTTAATGAAGAAGAGTATAGAAAACTTGAAAATACATTTTCACCTGATTTTAAGGAAATGTATTTAGTATTTTTGGGAACACACGAATATCCAGTAAGCACGTTAATAAAATTACAGACTGCTATATTTACAATATGGCAATTAATTTTAAATAGATATAATGTGCTAGAAAATATGTAATTCCATAAGGTAGTTCAGGATTAAAATAATAAGGTTATATTCCTAAATCATATTTTTAGGAATATAACCTTATTTTTTTATTGCATTTTGTATTTCTTTTATTAAATATCTATTATTTATTAGCTTCTTTTCCTTTAATGGCTTCTTCAATTAATTCAGTAGTTTTATCTAGTCCAAAAACCGCACTATTAACCGTCAAATCATAGTTCTTAATACGTCCCCATTTACGTTCCGCATAGATTTGATAATAGGTTTCTCTTGCCCTATCAGTTTTGTGTAGCGTTTCTTCGACATTTTCCTCTGATATTCCATATTCATATTGAATACGCTTCATTCTATTTGCTTTATCTGCATGAATAAATACATGGAAGCTCCCTTTGAAATCAGCTAAAATGGAATCGGAACAATGTTCCATAATTACACAAGATTCGGTATTTGCAAGTTTCATAATAGCTCTCTTTTCTGATTCATAGATAGCATTTAGAGGATCTTTCTCCTTTTTAGAAAAGGCGTATCCTTGAGATAATAACTGATTTAACAACAAATTTGGAACAAATTGATCATTTTCTGCAATGAATTTTTCAGAAAGACCTGTTTCTTCGGCAGCTGTTTTTAATAATTGCGTGTCGTAGAAAGAAATACCTAAATCAGCTGCTATTTTTTTACCAATATCTCGCCCTCCACTACCATATTCACGACTAATTGTCACTACTAGTGGATGAATTTCTTGAGCAGTTGTTAAAACTTGACTCGTATTCACAGTTATCGAGTTACCTTTAAATACAGCATCCATAAAACTTAAACGCTTGTTAATTAAACGAACAAGGGTTCCAACTAATAAAGCAGCTAAAACTGTTCCTTCTCTTATTCCATTTAGTCGATGAAAAAGAATAAAAGAAAAAAGAAAACCACAAATTACAAGTGTAACATCGAAAGCTACTTTTAATTTTCCAAATTCCTTCTTCGTAACTATTGAGATGGCGCTAACTACCCCTTCACCAGCCATCATGACAACATCGGCAGTTACTTCCATACTGACTCCAAGAGCAAGAATTAAACAACTAAGTACAAATAGTCCTACTTGAGCAGGATAACTGGTCACATTTACCCATGATAACAATCCCATAGTAAAATCGGTAAAATAGGCAAATAAAAAAGCTACCACAACTTGAAGTAGCTGGATTGACTTAAATTGTTTTCTTAATAATAAAATTTGAAAAATAATAAATAATAAATTCATTAAGAAAGTAAATTGCCCAATGGTCATAGGCAATCCCAAACTCAACACGTATGGCACACATGAAATCGGAGACGTTCCTAAATTTGACCTGGTGGATAACACAACACCCACCGCCATCATGAATAACCCTAAAATAAAAAATAAATAACGTTTCACTATCTCACGAATTGACATTTTAAAGTTCACTCTCCTTCACTTTTTTTATTGTTTTGTTTCTAATCAGATAAATTATCAAACATCTTTGTTAGTAGACGAAGCGTTCCTTCTTGCTGCTCAACTGTAAAACCTTCAAAGGCTTTCTTTCTCACTTCTTCAAAAATTTTTAAAACTTGTTTGGTTACTATTTCTCCTTCATTTGTTAAAGAAACATGTAAAGAACGTCGATTACCATTTAGCTGTTTTCGTTCAATCAGATGAGCCTTCTCCATTCTGGCTAATAAATTAGTGACCGTTGCTGGCTCTATTTCACAAGCTTTGGCAATTTCCTTTTGCTCGCAGCCATTGTGATATTCTAGAAATTCCAAAATTTTTGGTTGACCTGGGGACAATCCTAAGGTACTTGTTTGTAACAAAATTTTTTTGTTACAAAGTGTGTGACAAAGCCGTAAAATGTAATGCAGCTCTTTGTTCATGTTTAGTCCCTCCTTTTGATTAGAGATATAATAATTAGAAAGCTAACTGTTATATTATATATCTAAATAAAAAGTGAGTCAATCTTCAAGAGCAAAAGTGCCTACGTCTCGCTTTTTAATGAAGAAGAGTATATAAAAGTTAAAATAAAAGGTAAAGACCAGAGGAAATGATAAATCACTACCTCTGGTCTTTACCTTTTAGATATAAATTATGATATGTTTTCTTAGATGTTTTATTATATTAGACTTTAAATTTGTCAACTGCGTTTTCTAGTTTATTCACCAATTGTTTCAAATCTTCTGCATGAGATTCTGCCTTATTTATTGCTAATAATTGTTCAGCAGTAACAGCTGAAACTTCTTCTGTAGCTGCGCAAGTTTCTTCGGCAGCTGCAGAGATATTAGTTATATTAGCAACTATAGCTTCTTTTTTATTTGTCATATTCTCACTAAATTTACTTATCTCATTCATCTTATCCATTAACGCTTTAAAAGATTCAGATATATCTTTAAATTGTTCTCCGGTTTGATATACAGCCTCATTTTGCTCTTCAACTATGATTTGAGTATTTTCCATAACTGTTACAGCAAATTTTGCGTTGGTTTGAACTTCGGTTATCAAGGTTCCAATCTGATGAGTGGCGCCAGAAGATTGTTCCGCCAATTTACGAACTTCATCAGCTACAACTGCAAAGCCTCTACCACTTTCTCCGGCTCTTGCAGCCTCTATAGCAGCATTTAGTGCTAGTAAGTTAGTCTGTTTAGCTATATTATCTATTGTTTCTATTATTACACCTATCTTCTGGGAGCTTTCATCAACTCTCTGAATTACTTCACTTACATCTTTGTTAGCCTTATTATTCTCATTATTTTTATCTGAAAGTAATTTAACTACCGACCTACCTTTTGTAGTGATTTCAACAGTGTGGTTAGAAATGTCCTTCATTTCACTAGCAGCTACAGAAACATGTTCAATATCTTGAGTTATACTAGAAATTTCACTTACACTGCTTTCAGTATCTTTAGCTTGCTCCGTAGCGGTTATAGCTATGTCTTCAATAGCTTTGGCAACTTCCTCTGAAGCAAGTGCAGTCTGCTTAGTTATGTCAGTAAGGGAGTTAGATGAATCTAATAGAGTTCCAGAAGAATTTTTTATTTCTCTAACTAAATCACCAATACTACCTATCATATAATTAAACTTATTAGAAATTTGACCGAACTCGTCTTTCCTTTCTAAAATATTTCCTTGTAATGTAGACTTAGCTAGATGACCTTCTGACGCAAGCGAAATTTTCTCCGTTATGTTTTTAAGTGGAGTTGTAATATAAATGGAAAGGAAATTCGCTATAATTAAAGATAACAATAATGCACCTGCAATAATAACCAGCATAATCATTATAATCAAATTTAATTCATTAAAGGCCTCACTGGAATTTACTTCAACTATTACACCCCAATTAATCTTATCAATAAATTTATAGGTAGATAGTTTAGCAACATCGTTACTTGCGTATTCGATTTGACCAGTTTGTTTTTTTATAACTTTAGCTACAGGGCTAAGCTTTGTTAAATCCGTAAGTTGGTCGGCCAGTTTCTTATTACTATGGCCAATTGCTTTTCCAGATCCATCAACTAAATAAACTTGTCCTGATTTTCCATAACTTTCTTTTGTTACTAAATCACTAAAAACATCTAGTGAAAGGTTAGCAGCTAATACACCTACAACTTTTCCGTTTTTCAAAATAGGAGTAAAACATATTATTATTGGTTTCTTTGTAGTACCAGATATCAATACATTAGAAAAACCAGATTCACCCTTCATTCCCATTTTATAATAATCTCTATTAGATCTATCTGCTAGATTATTCTTTCCCATAGAACTATAAAACATCATACCTTTTGGATCTAATGCTGTAAAATCTAAAATCATTGGGAATTGCGTTCTAAATGTTTTACAGATACTATCAAGTTTGTTGAAATCCATAGATTGGACTTCATCTGTAGCGACTAGACCAGTCATCAAACTTTGAATATCATTTAGTGTTAATTTTATTTCTTTTTCAACAGCATTTGCCTTGTCCATTTGTTGAGTATAAGCACTTTTCTTCATAATACTTGAATTTTTTACTCCAATAATTAAAGTAGATATAATAAGTGGTATTATAATAATAATTACGATAATAATTGAGATTTTAAATTTAAAGCCCCTTATAGTTTTGATTTTAATCACTCCCCTTATAATTTTATAAATTTACAAAACTGTATATATATATTCGACATAATATTGTCAAATCCTTTTAAATTTTACATTTAAATATGCTTTAAATAAACAAGTATAAAAAAGAAACACAAAAGCTTATTCTCACATTATTTTATATAATTTTTTAATTATTCCGTTTATGATAAAAAAGATACGTTTAAGGATATTATGGTTGTATTGTATCTTTTTATTGGTTAAAGTTAATATATATGAGTTGTTGCTAAACAGGCATGCCTTACAAGAAATACACGTGCTATTATAAAATCATAGGACTAAGATTCCTAATATGAAAATAAATGAAGAACAAAAGTATATTAACAATATTTTACAGGAGGGGGAATTAAATTGTTAGAGGTAAAAAATCTTACTAAAAAGTTTAAAAATTTTACTGCGGTGGAAGGAGTTTCGTTTGTTGTTAATGGGGGAGAAATATTAGGTCTTATCGGAGAAAATGGAGCTGGAAAAACAACTATAATGAGAATGCTTGCAACTATGCTTAAGGTAACAGAGGGTGAAGGAAAGATTGCAGGGCATGATTTAGTGAAGGAGCCTGAAAGCATTAGAGGAGAAATTGGAATTTTATTTGGTGGAGAAGTTGGTCTATATGACAGGCTTACAGCAAGAGAGAATATAATGTATTTTGCCCAATTGAATGGGATGAGCGAAGGCGATGCCAAGAAAAGCATAGAAGAACTTAAACGAGAACTTGAAATGAGTGAATTTATAGATAAAAGGGTAGGTAAATTCTCAAGAGGTATGAAACAAAAGGTAGCGATTGCAAGAAGTATTGTTCATAAGCCTTCCGTTATGTTATTTGATGAACCAAGTACTGGCCTTGATGTTTCTGCCACAAGACTTATTCAAGATTTTATATTTAAATGTAAGTCAGAAGGCAAGGCTATAGTTTTTTCAAGTCATAGCATGACAGAGATTGAAAAGCTTTGTGATAGAGTTGTAATAATACATAAGGGAAAAGTTGTGGAACATGGAACAATAAGCGATCTTAAGGCTAAATATAATAATGAAGATATGGAAGATGTTTTTGTTAATCTTATTGGAGGTAATCATGAATAAATTAGTTAGTGTAATATTACTAAAAGAACTTAAGGATATGCTAAGAGATAAAAAGACAATAATAGTTAGTTTACTTATTCCTCTTTTGTTAATGCCAATACTTAGTTTTATTATGGGAAAGACTATGAATAGTGCTAAGGATGATGTTAATCAAAATACCAAGATTGTAATGGTGGATAAGGGCAGTAGTAGCCTTGGTAAAATATTAAAAAAAGATAAGTCTATAAAATTTATAAGTGGCACTGATGGACAAGGAGCAGTAAAGGATGGAAAGGCACTATTGTCCATCGAAATACCAAAGGATTTTGAAGCATTTATTTCAAAAGGTAATAATTCTGGTATAAAGATCTTTTACGATAATACAAGTCAAAAATCATCGATTGCACTCAGCAAGGTAACTGTTATAATAGATGAGTTAAGCAAGGAGATAGTAGGAAATAGATTAACAAAAAGGAATATTGATATAAAGATATTAACACCTATAACAGTTGCTAAAACAAGTTTTCAAAAGGAAGAAAATGCAGAAGGTCAGATAATATTAGGAATGCTTATTCCTATATTTGTGCTACTTTACAGTGCTACAGGTACTATTGCAGCAGCCACAGACCTAGGGGCGGGTGAGAAGGAACGTGGAACACTTGAACCACTTTTAACAACAAAAGCTGGAAGGCATTATATATTAACAGGAAAACTTTATGCAATAACAATAATGGGCTTTATAGTATCAGTATGTTCTATGATTGGTATTCTAGTTTCCATGAAAATTCCTGGTGGGATGTTCGGAAATGGAAGTACAGCAATTGCTCTAGGGTACAAAGCAATTGCCTTAATTGGAGTAATATCAATAATAACAACAATGTTTTTTGGTGCACTTGAACTAGCGGTAAGTGTATATGCTCGTTCTTTCAAGGAAGCCCAAACTTATTTGACACCATTTTCAATTGTTCCTATATTCGCTGCTTATGGAACTATGTATATGGATGCAAAAAACATACCTTTTCTTTATTTCAACATACCACTACTTAGTGTAAGCTCAGTGGTTAAGGAACTTACAAGTGGAATTTACAATTATGGTCATATAGGAATAACAATAGGATGGTCCATAGTGTATACTATAGTAGCTATTATTTTAGCAAGACATATGTTTAATAAGGAAAGTGTAATATTTAGATCTTAGAATTCAAAAATAGATATAACGAAAGCACCCTAGGGTGCCTTTGTTATATCTATTAAGTTTTTTTCCATAGTTTTAAATTCACAGATTACTGATTCATCAGGCTTCTTTGTTAAAAGGCTTCCAATGATAACAGCTATAAGAGAGAGACTAAAGCCTGGAATCATTTCATACAAATGAGTTGATAGTCCAGTAAGAATCCATATAATAACGGTTAAACCACCTACAATCATACCTGATAATGCACCCCACTTAGTCATTCTTTTCCAGTAAAGACTAAGGAGAAGCATTGGTCCAAAAGCAGAACCAAATCCAGCCCATGCTTGCCCTACTATATTAAGAATAGTTTTGTTTGGAACATATGCAAATATTACTGCAAAGGCTGCAATTATAAGTACTGATATTCTTCCAACAAACATTTGAGTCTTCTCTGTTGCTTCTTTATTAAGAAACGTAAGATAAAAATCCTTTGTTATAGAGCTTGAACAAACCAAAAGTTGAGAAGAAATAGTACTCATAATGGCGGCAAGTACTGCTGAGAGTATTATCCCAGTAACAAAGGGGTGGAATAGTACATCACCAAGGCGAAGAAAAACCATTTCGGGATCTTTTAAGGGTTGGCTTATAGATGTAAAATATACAAGCCCTATAAGTCCACTCGCCATAGATCCTATAAGTCCAATGGCCATCCAGCCTATACCTATTCTTCTTGCTGATTTAAGCTCTTTTGCAGATTTAATAGCCATAAAACGAACTATAATATGAGGTTGACCAAAGTAACCAAGGCCCCAGGCTAAAAATCCTATTATTGTAGATAAACTTGTTCCGCGAAGTATATCAAATAATGCAGGATCAATATGTTTTACCTTATTAGCAAAAGTACCAGGATCTATTCCTAGATTTGTATAGGCTACAATAGGCACGATAACTAGTACAATAAACATAAGACTGCCTTGAAAAAAATCTGTTAAAGTTACGGCTAAAAAACCTCCAAAATATGTATATATTACAACTATAGATAGTGTTACTACTACACCAGAAGTATATGTGAATCCAAATAAGTCCCTAAATAATTTTCCGCCAGCTACAATGCCTGAGGAAACGTATAATGTAAAGAACACAAGTATTATTATGCCTGATACAATTCTTAACATTTTAGAGTTATCTTTGAATCTATTTTCAAGATAATCTGGGACAGTTAAGGAATCGCTAGCAACTTCAGTATAGATTCTAAATCTTGGAGCAAGCAAGCGATAATTTAAATAGGCTCCTATAGTTAATCCGACACTAAGCCAAATACTTGAAATGCCTGTAGCATATACAGCTCCAGGTAGTCCCATAAGCATCCATCCACTCATATCACTGGCACCTGCAGATAAGGCTGTAACCATGGGCCCTAAACTTCTTCCTCCAATCATATAATCAGAAATATTCTTGGTCTTTCTGTAGGAATAATATCCTATTACAAGTAAGATGAGTAAGTATAAAACAATTGCTAAAAGCGAGTAAAATTTCATTCAGAATCTCCTTTATTCTAATTTAGGTTTTATAATGTGCATAAAATGTAGAAATATATATAAATATATTATCATATTTATGGAAAAATTGGAACAATAATAGTAAAATGTAATCATAAAATCACCTGTAAATTTTACAGATGATTTTATGATTACATTATTTACTTCTATTATATTTTATTAAAATATCAGAAATTTTCTTATTTTCACAAAGATCTAAGGGAGTGTAGCCTGTGGAATTTGTTGAATTTATGTCAAAGCCTAAATTTATTAGTGACTTTAAAAATTCTTCGAAATGGTCATCAAAACAGTTGATATAATCATCGTGAAGAAGAGTGTTTTTGTATTTATCCCGTATATTTATATCTGCTCCATATTTTACAAGTAAATTCAGAAGCTCCACAGAATAATTAAAGCTACAGTAAAATAAAGGGGTTTTACCAGATATGTTGATTGCATTAACTTTAGCACCTTTTTTAAGTATCATAGTTATTACATCTATATGAGGTTTTATCCTTGCACAAAGTTTATGAAGAGGGGTTTCTAAGAGATCACTATTATGAGCGTTAATATCTGCACCGTTATCTATTATAAGTTCAATTGTTTTAAAATAATTATTTTGGCAATTATCAATAGCATAATAAAGTATGTTTTCAAGTTTAAGATCAGGATTTAAATCTTTAGATTTATTTAAATAATCCCTTATTGCATCTACGTTGCCCTCATCTATAAATCTATAAACTGATTTAGGTTTTGCCGCAAATAAACCTTCGAATATTTTCATGTTGCACCTCCTGTTAATTTTATAGCTAATATTATTTTAACATAGCAAGGCTTAAATGAAAATTAATATAATTAGAACTACACTTTTGCCATAAAAGTCCTAATTATATTAATTTGATAAATTGATTATCATCTGTTTTATGTTTTAATTTTGATGGAGGATAGCCATAATATTTTTTAAAAAGTTTGCTAAAGTGATACATGTCAGGATAACCCACAGATAAAGCTATTTTTTTTATAGATTGGTCTCCAATTTCAAGGGAGTGTTTTGCTTTTGAAAGTCTTAGTTTTATTAGATAATTTATTGGTGAAGTACCTGTACTTTCTTTAAAAAGCTTAGAAATATAAGCGGGACTAAGGTACATGTTTTGTGAGATTACTTCTAAAGAAAGACTATGCATAAAATTTTCGTTTATAAATTCTAAAACTGTATTTACTATGGCAGTGTTATCATAGTTTTCAAGATTTAATATTCCTTTTTGTTTTAAAGTCGAACTTTCAAAAGTTGCGTTAAAAAGAATGGAAAGAAGTTTAATACCCAGACTTTTTAGAGATAACTGTAGGGCTGGTTGGTTTTTACTTTGCTCTGAAATAACGTCTGAACAGAGTTTTAGAAGTTCATTTTCATATTTAGATACATTAATAATAGGTGATACATGGTTTTCTAGAAAATGATCTGGCAAAAGTCCTTTTATGTGAAGGTTTTCATAACCTACGTGAAATTCATGAATTTCGCTACCGCTGGGAAGAACTTTTCCGTGATATGCATGAGGATTGAAAACAAGCAGGTCACCCTTTTTGACAATGTGTGGAACACCACTAATATTGTATGTACATGTGCCTGCTAAAACATATATTATGGATAGAAAATCATGGCAATGATAGGCAACATCACTTTTATCATTGAATTTTTTTGTAAAAGTATATAACATTTTCGGGTTGAAATCATCTAAATCAATTTTCAAATTGCACATAATCTACCTCTGTAAAATTATTCTATATTTTAAGTATATTATAAGTCATTATAAGTAAATAATCAAAGCATAATTAAATCTTTATTCTATAAAATAAGAATTGACATTAAATTAGTATAGATAGTACATTTTATTATATGAGCATATACATGATAATAGTATAGAGAAAAAAATATGGGGTGGTAATTATGGCTTTTAGATGGGTGTGGAAGTATGCAAAAAAATACAATATTAAAATAATAATAGGTTTTATACTAGTTATTATATGTTCTGCTATGAATATGGTGGCACCATATTTATCTGGAACAATTGTAGATAGGGTTATTATGGGAAAAGAAAGTAATATATTAATTCCGTTATTAGGAGTTATTACAGCAGTAATATTGCTTAGGTCTATATTAAGATATATTTTTTTGATCCTACTCGAAAATATGTCTCAAGATTCTATATTTGATATTAGAAATGATATTTATAGTAATCTGCAGAAACTTGATTTTGATTTTTTTGATAAAACTAGTACAGGCGATATAATGAATAAAATGACTGGTGATATAGATGCAGTGAGACATTTTCTTGCATGGGTAGGCTATAACGTTTTAGAGAATTCATTTATATTTTTGTTTGGGATAGCAATTATGTTTTCAATTAATTATAAACTTACATTGATTTTACTTATGTTTACACCTCCAATAGCTTATTTTGCAAGAAAGCTAGCAATAGATGTAAAACCAACTTTTTTTAATGTAAGGCAGCAGTTCTCAAAACTTAACTCAGTAGCACAAGAGAACATAAGTGGTAATAGAGTAGTAAAAGCTTTTGCTAAGGAAGAATTTGAAATTGGAAAATTTGGAAAAGAAAATGATGAATTTAGAAAAAGAAATATTGATTCTGCAAAAGTCTGGAGAAAATACCTTCCTATTATAGATTCATTATCTATAAGTCTTAATATAGTAATTATTCTTATAGGTGGAATTATGGTAATTAACCAAAGCATAACCATAGGAAATTTGGTTACTTTTAATGCTATGATATTTACAATAAATAATCCAATGAGAATGGCAGGTTGGTTAATTAATGATATTCAAAGGTTTTCAGCGTCCGGTGAGAAAATAATCGAGCTTATGAATACTAAACCTAAAATTAAAAACTCGGAAAATCAAGTGGAGGAAGATAGAATAAAAGGTAATATAGAGTTTAAAAATGTAAACTTTAATTATGGGGATGAAGAAGTACTGGAGAATATAAATTTGAAAGTAAGCCCTGGGCAAACCATTGCAATAATAGGACATACGGGTTCTGGTAAGTCTACTTTCGTAAGTTTGTTATGTAGATTCTATGAATGCACAAAAGGAGAAATATTAATTGATGGTTATGATATAAAAGATTTTAATTTAAGGCGGTTACGCAAAAATATAGCGGTAGCTATGCAAGATATATTTCTTTTTTCAGATACTATCGAAGGAAATATAGCCTATGGGTTGCCTACAGCATCAATGGATGAAGTTAGATGGGCAGCTGGAATTGCTGGCGCTGATGATTTCATAAACAAGATGGAGGAAGGATATGATACGATTGTTGGTGAGAGAGGAGTGGGACTTTCTGGGGGGCAAAAGCAAAGGATTTCACTTGCGAGAGCTCTACTAAAAAATCCATCCATAATAATACTTGATGATACTACCTCTAGCCTTGATATACAAACAGAAAATAATATAAGACATTCACTGGACAAATATTTTAAGGATAAGACTACATTTATTATTGCACATAGGATATCTTCGGTAAAAAATGCAGATATGATATTAGTACTCAATAATGGAAGAATTGTAGAAAGAGGAACTCATAGTGAATTGCTCGTAAAGAAGGGTGAATATTATAATGTGTATATTAACCAATTTGGTAATTTTGATGATGCAAAGGGGAAGGAGGTAGGTTGAAATGGCTAGGAATAAGTATGATGTAGATGAAAAATTAGAATCAGAATTTAATATGGGACACGTTAAAAGACTTATGAGATATGTTATACCTTATAAGAAAAAAATGGTTATAACTATAGTAATTATGCTAATAGCATCAGTTGCAAATCTAATTGGGCCATACCTTATTAAGGTAGCACTGGATAGTAAGATACCAAGTAAAGATGTAACGGGGCTTATAATACTTAGTTTAATATATTTAGTTACAGTAATTATTAATGGAGTTTGTTTAAACATAAAAATAAAGTCTATGACAGATATAGGACAAAGCGTAATTTTAAACATAAGAAAAGATTTATTTGAGCACCTACAAAAACTTCCATTTAGTTATTATGATAGCAGACCGCATGGTAAGATATTAGTAAGGGTAGTTAATTATGTAAATTCATTAAGCGACCTTTTATCAAATGGTATCATTAATTTAATTACAGATAGTTTTAGTTTGATTGTAATTATTGTATTTATGTTTTTAATAGATGTTAGACTTACACTGATTGGTCTTGTGGGACTTCCAATACTCGTAGGAGCTGCTTTTACTATTAAGTCACTTCAAAGAAAAGCATTTCAGATTTTAAGTAGTAAATCATCAAACGTAAATGCGTATATTCATGAAAGTATATGTGGTATGAAGGTTACTCAATCTTTTTCTAGAGAAAAAGAAAATTTAAAAATATTTAATGAACTTAGTGATAATTATAGGAAGGCTTGGATGCACGCTATAAAAATTCAATTCTTAATGGGCCCTTTTGTAGATAACATTGGAAATTTAGTTGTGGTTGCAGTTTACATTATGGGAGTGGCATGGATTGCAAATGGGTCGATAACAATAGGTGTACTTATTGCTTTCATAGCATATATAGGTAGGTTCTGGGGACCAATAAATAATATTGCAAACACATATAATGCTATTATAAATAACATGGCTTATTTGGAAAGAATATTTGAAACTATGGATGAGGAACCTAATGTTAAAGATTTACAAGATGCATATGAAATGCCTGAAATAAAAGGCTTGGTAGAATTTAAAAATGTTAATTTTTGTTATGAAGATGGACAAAGAATATTAAATGATGTAAATTTCAAAGCAAATAAAGGTGAGTCGATAGCACTAGTAGGTCCTACGGGGGCAGGTAAAACCACTATAATTAATCTTATAAGCAGATTTTATGATCTCGAGAGTGGAGAGGTGCTTATAGATGGAGTAAATGTTCGGGATGTATTACTTAATTCATTAAGAAAACAGATGGGTATTATGCTTCAGGATTCGTTTATATTCGCAGGTACTATAATGGATAATATAAGATATGGCAAGCTTGATGCAACGGATAAAGAGGTTGTTGCTGCTGCAAAAGTAGTTAGAGCTCATGAATTTATAACTACATTAAGTGAAGGATACAATACCCAGGTAAATGAAAGAGGGTCAAGACTATCAGCCGGTCAAAGACAGTTAATATCTTTTGCAAGAGCTTTACTTGCAGACCCAAGAATTTTAATTTTAGATGAAGCAACTTCAAGCATAGATACAGAGACAGAAATGTTACTTCAAAAAGGTCTTGAAGAACTTTTAAAAGGAAGAACTTCATTTATAATAGCTCACAGACTTTCTACTATAAAAAATTCAGATAGAATAATGTATATTGATCATGGAAGTATTGTTGAATCGGGGAGTCATGATGAACTTATGAAATATAAAGGTGAATATTATGACCTTTATATGAGTCAATATAGGATGCTTGAAGCTATATAGAAAGGTTAAAAATTAAAATAAACATAGATTTAAACATTATAAATATAGAGAGCAAAGTAAACTTATTTAATAGGAAAGTAAAATGGGATTGAAGTTAACTTCAATTCCATTTTACTTTGTATAATACAGTTTAATGACGTATAGGAAAAGTGGTACTATTAAATTTAAATTATCATCTTTAATGTTTACATTTTAATATATTATAAGTAAATATGATATAAAATTCAATTTTATAGTAAATTTTATAGCACTTTAGCCGATAGTAGAAAGTGGGCAAAGATATAACTTTGAAAAAGCAAAGAAATATTGCAAGTTAATTATTTTTAATATCAAAACAAAAGATATATTTAGTTACACCAAGGAGGAATTACATAAATGGAAAATGTAAGAATTTTAAAGGTAGAAATTTATCATCCTGATAATGAGGTATTTAATAGTTTTTATCTGAAGCATTTTAAATCTCAAGGAAAAGACATTGAAGGTTTGTTAAGAGCTTTTGGGCGAGATAAGAGATATATAATCGATGATGATAATGAGAATACTGTTACTATGGGCATAAAAGTAGCTAATAAAGTATTGAAAAGTGCAGGCCTAGAGGGAAAGGATATTGATATGGTTATGTTTTCATCTCAATTTCCTGAATATACATTTCCAAGTCAATCGCTAATAGTACATAATGCAATAAATGGGAAAGAAGATTGTATGTGTATGGATACAAATACAAATTGTGCAGGAATGCTTGTTACTGTTGAGCAGACTATAAGAGCTATGATGGGCAATCCTCATGTAAAAAGAGCTTTAGTGATAGGGTCTGATTATACTTCGATACATTGTAGGGACGACGATGAACTAACTTACCCTAATTTTGCAGATGGGGCTGCCGCTATTATTTTAGAAAAGACAGAAGAGGGCGGGTTTATAGATAGTATGTGCAAAAGTAATGGTGCTACATGGGAGTCAGTTAAATATCCAGCTTGTGGTATGTCAAAAGTATATAAAGAAGAATTATCAGTTAGAGATAGAAGATTACAATGGACACCTTTTGAGGGTTTATTTATAATTGACAAGGCCGTAACTTCAATTCATGCCTTACTAAATAGGAATAGTCTAAAAATAGAAGAAATAAACAGCTATTGCTTTTCTCAATATTCAAAAGCATTTTCAAACCTTGGTTCAGAAAAATTAGGGGTAGATATAAACAAGTTTATTTATATAGGTGATGAATATGGATATACAGGAACAAGCAGTCCATTTATATCATTTTATGAGGGAGTTAAAACTGGTAGAATAAAAAGAGGAGACATTGTTTGCCTTTGGACAGTTGCAATTAATTGGACTATTTGTACTATGCTTATAAGATATTAAAAGAACGTGGGATTCCCACGTTCTTTTTATTATTTTACGGTAGCAGTTGAAAGCCCAGCTTCCTTACAGAGCCTTTGAAGTTGCATTTTTAGTACTATATTTTTTGTACAATCAAATATAATAGTCTTAAAACCCTCTTTTTTATACATTTCTAAACAACCTTTTAACATATTGGTCATATCGACACCTGATTTAGTATCTTTTCCTGAAACTTTTAGTTCTTTGCAATCAAATTGGAGTTCATATTCTTTTGCATTAACAGGTTTAAGAATTATTGTGTAATCGTGTACAAAGCCATCAGCATCGGAAGGACCGAATGAACCAAAAGCCTTTGCAAATAGTATTTGTTTTGTTTTGTCTAATTTCAATTCATATTTCTTATCGTTATCTGTTGTCATATAAAACACATCCTTATTATATATTTATAAACTTAAGTTAGTAATCATTTACTCTAATATAATAATATTCTATTTTAGTACAATTTTCAACAAAAAAATACTTTTTATACTAAACTTATTTCAATAGTTGTAATACATTTTGGGCTTGTTGATTAGATTGTGATAACATAGCTTGGGCAACTTGATATAGAATACTATTTTTTGAGTATTCCATCATTTCCTTTGCAATATCTACGTCTCTTATTCTAGATTCCGCAGACTGTAGATTTTCAGCAGTAATATCATTTATTGAGATTACGTGTTCTAATCTATTTGTAAATGCACCTAATGTTCCCCTAAAAGAAGAAGTCTTTTCAATTGCTTTCTGTACAGTCTTTATTGCATTAGAAGCATTTTCTAGGGTTGATATATTAGCATCATCTAAATTTAATGCAGTTCCAGTCATAGATTCTAGCTTTATAGTCATTGATCCATTTGAGTTAGCACCTATTTGGAGTATAAGTTCATTATCATCTTTACTCAATAAAGGTATAGTATTAAATTCAGTTTGATTTGCACTTCTTGTAATTTCTTCTTTTAATTGCACAAACTCTTTATTTAATTGAAGTCTATCATCATCAGAGTTTGTACCTGTAGCTGCTTGGACAGCTAATTCATTCATTCTTTGAAGCATAGAATGCGTTTCATTTAGGGCTCCGTCAGCTGTCTGAAGTAATGAAATACTATCCTCAGCATTTCTAGAGGCTTGCTCTAATCCTCTAATTTGACCTCTCATCTTTTCGGAAATAGCAAGACCGGCGGGATCATCTGCTGCTCTATTTATTCTTAGACCTGAAGATAATCTTTCCATAGACCTGCCCATTTTATTTTGAAGAATAGACATTTGTCTACAGGCAAACATTGCGCCAATGTTATGAGTAATTATCATAATTAACTCCTCCCTAAAATTTTAGACTCCTTTTATTACAGGTTTGTATTGGTAAACAGTTATATTACAAATAAAGGTTTAATTAAAAAGAAAAATATTTATGTAAGAATTATGTATTGGTTTTATTATACAATTTTTATAGCGAATTGGATACAGTATTATGGTTGTATTTTATAATATTTATTAATATTTTAGACTTAATTAATATTATATATGGCAAAGTAATAAATGCAGTTAATTTAGCTTAGCTTGCCTATTAATAATACTCTATTCATGTTATCATATACTTATAGATGTGGGCAATTATGGTTTAGATTGATTTTATTTATAAAATAAAAAAGTCGAAAATCTGTAAAGTCTCTAAGGAATATTAGTAAGTTTTATTTATAAAATATAAATATGTTAGTGATTAAGAATTTTCGCTAAATGGGGGATGAGATAAGCTTGAAGAAGTTATCAAAGATATTATCAATACTACTGATGGTGGCATTACTTGTAACAATTAATTTTGATGTATATGCTAAATCAAGGTCCGGTGGATTTAAATCAAGTGGTAGTCATAGTAGTTCAAGTAGTAAAAGTTCGAGTAGTAGCAGTAGTGGAGGATTTAAATCAAGTAATAATTATACAAAACCTTCAACTGCAACAACGGATAAAACATCAACATCGACTGATAAATCGACAAGTAACAGTAATAGTTCAACTCAAACACCAATTGTAGGTAGTAATAATAATTATAGTAACAACAATCATAGAAGTTTTATACCAATGATGTTTTTTGGAAATTCATTTGGTAGTTCGATATTTAGGTATGCAGGTTTAATTATTATTTTATTAATAATGTTCTATGTGTATAGATTTATTAAAAGAAAACGTAAATAAAAGGTAAGGGTGGGTTAAAAAATAATGGGTAATGAAAAAGAATATTTAAGTAAAATGAATGATACTTATGTAAAAGCTCATGGTGATTTATTTTTAAAGATATATTCTAATGAGTTTCGTGATGATACATTAAAGAATAAAGTTAAAGCCTTAAAATTCGAGAAAATATCTTTGGAGTTTATTGATATAATAGACAAATCTATTAAAGCGTCTAATAAGTTAATGCATTTTGTTGTAGATGATACTAAAGAGGTTAGTGATTATTACAAGAAGTATAGAGGTCAATTAGATCAAGTTCAAAATTGTTCTAAGTGTGAATGTATAGATTGTGCATATGAATGTAACTTTAGTTCTTGTGGTAATTGTTTATCAGGATGCAGAGTTAAGACCTGTGATAAAAAAGAAAATTGCATAATAGAAAGTACTAAGACACTTGAATTATACGATGATAATAAAGAAAGAAATGTTGAATTTGAGATATTAGCAATAGTAGAAAGCAAATCTTATGATAAAAAGTATATACTGTTGCAAGAAAAGGAAAATGAGGATAATAAACAAATGTATATTATGACTGATGGACTATCAGATACTGAGTATATAAATATAGAGAATGAGGAAGAACTGGAAAATATAGCTGGACTATTCATGGAGAGCTAGTATACAATGTATATAATCATTAAAGATAATAAGGAGGAATATAAACAATGGGAATATTTGATAGATTAGGAAATAGCCTAAAAGCAGGAGTTAACAAGATAATTGATGCAAATGAGGATACAGCAGCGCTTATAGACCAAGCCATAAGAGATAAAGATGCATCTTTAAATGAGGCAAAATCTAAATCAGCTGTAGTTTTTGGAAATGTAAAAAGACTTGAAAGAGAAATGAATTCAGCTAAAGAAGATATGACCAATTGGGAATCTAAAATAAAACTAGCTATAGAAAAAGGTAATGATGAATTAGCTAGTAAAGCAATTGCTAAACAAAAAGAATGTGAAGCTACTAGTGTTTCATTATCAAAATCTTATAATTCAGCTAAAATTACTGCAGATAGCTTGAAGAAAAGTTTGGTAGATTTAGAAGATGACTTAAAAGATTTAAGAGGCAAGAGAGATGGCTTAATAGCTAGACTTAAAACAGCAGAGGCTGCACAGGAAGTTAATGCAATTACAGCTAATATTAAAACAAAAGGTAATAGTATTGATTTAGATAGATTAGAACGTAAGATAGAGGAAAAAGAATGTTTAGCAGAAGGGTTAGGAGAACTCAAAGTTGATTCTTTAGAGGATGAATTTGAGGCACTCGAAAAAACATCTGTAAGTGATGATTTAGCGGCTTATAAAGCTAAATATGCTAAACAATAATTAACAGTAAACAAAGGCATGCCAATATTTCTTATAGAAATATTGGCATGCTTTTTTTATTTTTTTTACTTTATTAGGTACATTAGTATCATTATAGGTACTATGTAATAAAAAAGTGCGTACTTGTAATTAAGATACAATGAAGTAAAATAGTAACATAGAGAAAATGATAATCAATATAATGAATTATCGAAATAATCTTAATTAATATGGAGGTAACAAAATGGAAGCAATATTTAATAGAAGAAGCATAAGGAAATATGAGGATAGACCAATTGAAAAGGAAAAAATAGAAAAACTTTTAAGGGCTGCGATGCAGGCACCATCAGCAGCAAATCAACAACCTTGGGAATTCTTGGTTATTGAAGATAAAGAAATATTAAAAAAATTATCAGAAGTGAGTCCCTACTCAAAGATGGTTAGGACTTCAGCTGTAACATTTGTTCTTTTAGCTAGAAAAGATGGGTTATTAGCACCAGGTTGTGTACCCCAAGATATGGGAGCAGCATCAGAAAATCTTCTTTTACAAGCAGTAGAACTAGGACTTGGAGCAGTTTGGCTTGGGGTAGCATCTATTGATGAAAGAATGAGTTATATAAAGGATTTGTTTAACTTACCTGATAATATAGAAGCATTCGCATTAATTCCAGTAGGATATCCAGATGGTCAGCAAAATAAGTTTGTAGATAGATTTGATAAGGCAAGAGTTCATTATGAAAGTTATAAATAAATAAGAAAACAAATAAACCTTTGACTAATTAATTAGTCAGAGGTTTATTTATTATATTTTTTTTATTAAGTTACGATCATACAATTTAGAAAATATTGTTTTAATAATAGCGTAAGTAGGGATTTCTTAATATGTTATTTTTAAACATAGCTATCCACTTCCTTCTTCAAACTACATATAATATAGTTTGAGCATATAAGATATGAAGTTATTCAATTTTCACTTCTCTGTTGGTATTGCATAAAATAAGCATACTAAGCCTCCTATGACAATTAATAAACCTAAAATTGAGGACAGCTTCATAATTTTCACCTCTTTTTATTTAATGACATTTCAGAAGGAAAGTCTTCCATTTCTATAAGTGGGAGCTACATATCTTAACAAATAGAAAACTTCAGTGGCAGTGTAAATCTCCTTCTGAAGTCGTTAATATTGCAGCTCCGCAGGAGATGATTTAATCTTATCTACCTAATTGTTAGCATATATTTTGTTGATATAAAAAACATCCTAATTGATAATAATAGAGTGGCATATGAAGAGTTACATAGTAGTTAAAAGTATTTTAATGCCAACGAGCGCTAGAACTGGAGTTGTAACACACAGAGAAATTAAGATAGCTTGAAGCCATGATATTTCGGGACTGTTTTTGTATTTAGATTCCATGATAAATTGACCCCATTTCTTCATTAAATACTATATTTTATAACAATTTTATAATGATATAATTTAATTTACTATATATACCATTTGACATACAGAATACCACAAAATTAATTCCATTGCAATATATTTGGAAGGAAGTTCACTTTATTAAGTTGTTTTAAGGTATTAAAACCTAGAAAATAAAGAATTATTATTAACCCCTAATTTGTGTTTTTGACGTTCAACTATTATCTTTGTATACATTTACAGCAGTATGGTATATAGTACTAATTGAATCAACTATAATATTACTATATAAATTAATAGCGCTAATACAACTTAAATATAGCCACTTTTGCTGGATATAATTTTGAAATGTATAGGAATAAGGTTCGTGATAGAGTTTTTAACATTTCATTGCAGGAATACTAGGTTCTGTTAAAGAATAATATATTATAATAAAATATAAAGTGGGAGATGAAATTATGGATTTTAAAATACCAAGTTTAGAGTGGCTTTCTGATACATCAGTTTTTGCTGTTAACAGAATTGAGGCTCACTCAGATCATAAATATTATTTGACAAAAGAAGAAGAATCAAGTGGAAAAATGGATTTGCGTCAAAGTTTGAATGGAAATTGGAAGTTTAGTTTTGCAGTAAATCCAAGCTCTAGAATTAAAGATTTTTATAAACCTGAATTTGATTGCCATTGTTTTAAGGATATAGAAGTTCCTGCACATATACAACTTCAAGGTTATGATAAACCTCAATATATAAATACCATGTACCCTTGGGATGGGCATAGCGAGTTATTACCACCTGAGGTATCTAAAGAATATAATCCTGTGGGAAGTTACGTAAAGTATTTTGATATTGATGAAAATATTAAAGGAGGACCTGTATATATTTCTTTTCAAGGAGTGGAAAACGCTTTTTATCTTTGGTTAAATGGTGAATTTATAGGGTATAGTGAGGACAGTTTTACCCCGGCAGAGTTTGATTTAACTAAGCTTATTAAAGATGGAGAAAACAAGCTGGCTGTAGAGGTATATAAGAGATCAACTGGAAGCTGGCTAGAAGATCAGGATTTTTGGCGTTTTTCGGGAATATTTAGGGATGTGTATTTATATTCTGTTCCAGAAACTCATATTCAAGATTTATTTGTGAAAACGAACCTAGATAAGTCTTATAAAAATGCAGTATTAAATCTAGATTTAAAAATAAAGGGAGAAATTAATTCTACCATAGATTTAGAGCTTATGGATAAAGATGGAATAGTGGTAGTAAAAGATATAGGAACATCTTTAGCAAAGATCATATCATTAGATTTAAATGTTAATGACGTAGAACTTTGGAGTGCTGAAAATCCATATCTTTATACCTTATTTGCTATAATTCGAGGACTTGATGGAGAAGTAGTTGAAGTAGTCAGCCAAAAGGTTGGATTTAGAAGTTTTGAAATGATAAATAAGATTATGACCATAAATGGCAAACGTATAGTGTTTAAGGGCATAAATCGTCATGAATTTAACTGTAGAAAAGGTAGAGCTATTACTAAAGAAGATATGTTATGGGATATATTATTCTTAAAGCAAAATAATATAAATGCTGTGAGAACTTCTCATTATCCTAATCAAACACATTGGTATGAGCTTTGTGATGAATATGGCATATATTTAATAGATGAAACTAATTTAGAAACTCATGGATCTTGGCAAAAGATGGGTAAAATAAAACCTGATTGGGTTATTCCTGGCAGTAAAAAACAGTGGTTAGATATTGTACTTGATAGAGCAACGTCCATGCTTGAAAGGGATAAGAATCATCCGTCCATTTTAATATGGTCTTGTGGAAATGAATCCTTTGGTGGAGAAAATATATATAAGATGTCAAAGTATTTTAGAGAAAAAGATCCTTCAAGATTAGTTCATTATGAAGGTATATTTTGGGATAGGAGCTTTAATAAAACTAGTGATATGGAAAGCAGAATGTATGCTAAGGTTTTTGAAATTGAAGAGTATTTAAATAATGATCCAGAAAAACCATATATAAGCTGCGAGTACATGCATGCCATGGGAAATTCCTGTGGAGCACTGCATAAATATGTGGAGCTTGAAAGCAAATATCAGCTTTACCAAGGTGGGTTTATTTGGGATTATATCGATCAGTTCTTAATTAAAAAGGATAAGTTTAATCAGGAAGTTATGGCTTATGGAGGAGATTTTGATGATAGACCAACGGATTACAACTTCTGTGGAGATGGCATAGTTTATGCAGATAGAAAACCATCTCCAAAGGTTAGCGAGGTAAAAAAACTTTATCAAAATATAAAATTGATTACTGACAAAGATGGAGTTTTAGTTAAAAATGAAAATTTATTTATAGATACTTCAGATTACATTTTAGAGTACTGCTTAGAGTTTAATGGAAAAGAAATTTACAAAGACTTTATAACAGTTATTGTTAAGCCTTGTGAAGAAAAATATGTAAGGTTTAAACTCCCTGAGGTGAAAATTTTTGGAGAATATGCTTTGAATGTATCATTTAAGCTTAAAAATAGTAATATTTGGGCAGAGGCTTTGCATGTGGTAGCATTTGATCAGTATGTATTTAATGTAGAGGGAACTATTGATGCTAAAAAATTAACTAAGATTCAAGTTGTCCATGGAGATGTAAATATTGGAGTTAAAAATGATGATTTTAGTGTCTTATTTTCAAAACAAGAAGGTGGAATGGTATCTCTTAGATATGATGGCATAGAAATGATAACTAGGGCGCCAATGCCTATTTATTGGAGAGCTATGACGGATAATGATAAGGGAACTAATCATGGATTTAGGTGTGGACAATGGCTTCAAGCAAGTATGTTCCAAAGTTGCATTGATGTAAAGGTAATTGAAGATGATTATAGCATTACTGTAGAATATACATATGCACTTCTAGCAGGAATACAGGCTGAAGTTAAGATAGCCTATACTGTATATTCTAATGGTGAAATTAAAGTAAGTTGCGATTATAAAGGTGTTAAAGGAATGCCTGAGCTCCCTATATTTGGAATGGCATTTAAATTATCCTCGGATTATGATAATTTCAAGTGGTATGGCAAGGGACCAGAAGAAAATTATGTGGATAGACTTCATGGAGCAACACTTGGAATTTTCGAAAAATTAGTGGAAGAAAATATTTCTGGGTATATTGTACCTCAGGAAAGTGGAAACCATACTGGGGTTAGATGGGCTAAGATAAAAGATAAAAATGGATTTGGTATTGAGTTTGAAGGGAGCAAGGTACCATTTGAATTAGGAGTATCTCCATATACAGCATTCGAGCTTCAAAATGCATATCATCACAATGAACTACCAAAAGTTAACTATACAGTAGTTACAATTGCAGCAAAGCAAATGGGAGTTGGTGGTGATGATAGCTGGGGAGCACCAGTTCACAAAGAATATCTTATAGATTCCTCAAAGGATATTCACTTTGAATTTACAATGAGAAAATGTTTAGAATAGTGAATGTGAATAATAAAATTTAATTGATTCATAAAACCTCCTATACTGTTAGGCTTTGACACTTAACATTATATAGGAGGCTTTTAATTTTTTATAGTATAACAATAAAATTTTTCCGAATATAATAATTTGACTATAATTGTAAAAAAATTCCCATATTATAAAAAGTTCTTGTATTTAATTTACAAAATTATGTAGTATAATAAAGAACATAAACATATAAAACATTTTAAGGGGTGGGAATGATGGAAAGCTCAGAAAGCATAATATCAATAAAGAATTTACAAATGAGTTACGGTAACAAGTTAGTGCTTAATGGTATAAATTTGGAGATTCCTCGCGGCCAGATTATAGGATATATAGGGACTAATGGTGCTGGTAAAAGCACCACTATAAAAATAATGTTAGGTATATTAGAAGGATACTCTGGA
Source organism: Clostridium estertheticum subsp. estertheticum (assembly GCF_001877035.1). Lineage (NCBI taxonomy): Bacteria > Bacillati > Bacillota > Clostridia > Eubacteriales > Clostridiaceae > Clostridium > Clostridium estertheticum. Next base: position 2,066,117 of record NZ_CP015756.1, read on the forward strand.
ACGGTTGAAATACTCGGACAAGATATTAGTAATGGAAGTATAGAATATAAAAAGAAAATAGGTTATGTACCAGAGCTTGCTGATATATATGAAAATTTAACTGCTTATGAGTATATAAGCTTTTTAGGCGGAATATATGGTCTAGAAGAGAAAAAACTTATAGAGAGATCAGAAAAGCTAATGGGACTATTTGCAATGGACAATGTTATAAATTCTAGAATATCCTCATATTCAAAAGGTATGAAGCAAAAACTACTTATAATATGTAGTTTAATTCATAACCCTGATATATTATTTTTTGATGAACCGTTAAGTGGACTGGATGCTAATAGTGTTATGGTGTTTAAAGAGGTTATGAAAACTCTTGCAAAGGGAGGGAAAACAATATTTTATTCATCGCATATAATGGATGTTGTAGAAAAGGTAAGTGATAGAATAATACTATTAAATGCTGGACTAATAGTTGCTGATGGTAGTTTTGAGGAACTAAATAATAATCAAATGGAGGGTTCACTTGAGGAGATATTTAATCAGTTAACAGGGTTTAATGAGCATACAGCGATTGCTGAAGAATTTGTTTCTTTGGTTGAAGAGGTGTAGGTATGAAAAATTTCACGGTTCTTAAGATATTAGATAAATTTCAATTTATATATGTAAAATTAGGAGTTAACTATGAAGTTATGAGAATGATTCTAAAGGTGAAATTAACAATGGATGGCAGGCGGGTAAGCAATGTCATGGGGAAAAATAAAAAGAGTGACGAGAGCCTTGGTAAAAATAATTATTTGAGTTTGCTTATGTTTAATACTTTTATAAGTGTTTTTATTGGTCTAATAATGAATAGTGATATGCCTGCTATGAAAGCTACAAATATTGTAATAGGTATAAATTTATTTATGATGATTTCACTTATGATATCTGACTTTTCAGCAGTTTTATTAGATGTAACCGAGAAAAGTATATTATTACCGAAACCTATTGATAATAAAACCTTTAATGCAGCAAAAACCACTCATATATGTATATATTTAGCGGGCCTTTCACTGTCATTAAATTTAATACCCCTTGTTATTGGTACAATAAAATATGGAGCTTTATTTTTCGTAATATTTTTTATAGAAAATATTCTTTCGGTTTTAATAGTTATAACTTTAACATCTTTATTATATACCATAGTTTTAAAGTTTTTTGATGGAGAAAAGCTAAAGGATATAATAAACTATTTCCAAATATTACTAGCTTTTGTATTTGCATTTGGATATCAATTAGTTTCTAGAGTTTTTAATGTTTCTAATATGAATAGTGAATATATACCTAAGCTCTGGCATGTGATATTACCATCCATGTGGTTTGCAGCGCCATTTGGAATATTGATAGATGGTAATAAGCAACCTATATTAATGTACTTACTAGTACTTGCTGTAGTGGGGCCAATTGTTTTAATTGTGCTTTATTTTAAAAAGGTAATACCATATTTTGAAAAGAACCTTCAAAAATTAAATGCTAAAGGAGGAACTGTAAGCAGAAGGAGTGAAAATAGAAAAGAATTTATAGCAGGACTTGTATGCAAGGATAATATTGAAAAGAGTATGTTTAAATTCACTCAAAATATGATAGCTACAGAACGAAGCCTTAAGCTGAAGGTATATCCAACCCTTGCGATGGCAGTGTTTATGCCAGTTCTATTTGTATTTATGGATAGAAATGATAAATCACTTCTGGATAATATTCAAAATGGTTTTGGTGGAAAGATTCATTTATTAATATATATAAGTATATTCTTATTATGTTTTTGTACAGCATTTATAAATAATAGTGATAGTTTTAAGGGAGCTTTTATATACAAGGTATTACCAATAGAAAATCCTGGGGTAATATTAAAAGGAGCAGTAAAAGGAACTATATTTAAACTTATAATACCACTCTATTTATTGGATTCTATAGTTTTCTTAATACTTAAAGGCCCATCGATAATTATAGACTTAGTTGTAATGTTTTTAGTTCTTTTAATATTATCATTAGTGTATTTTAAATTATCAAATAAGGCAATGCCGTTTAGCGTAAAATTTGCAACAACAGATAGTGGAAAACTTATAATGCCATCGATAGTAACTAGCTTGATACTTGGCATATTTGCTGGAATTCATATAGCTATTAGAAATAATATAATATTTATATGTGTTTATGGGATAGTGCTTTTAATAGCTAATGTAATTCTCTGGAAAACTAGTTTTAATGTAAATTGGAAGGATATAGAAATGTAATATCGTAAGAGGTGACTAATAAAAATAAAATATATTTATATGAGGTTGAATGTGGAAAAGAATATCCGCATACATATAATATAATATATGATTTAATAATATGAAGGAAGCAGGGTGAATTATGAGCGCAAATAAAAGCTGGGATATATTTTTTGATGATGAGGTTAAGGAATTAACAAAAATGAATCTACCAGACCCAGAAACCTTAGATTATTATGAGCGGACTAGAAATAGAGAAATTTTTTGGAACTTTGATATTGATGATAGTTTGGTTGATTTTTCATTAATGATTATAAAGTGGAATAAACAAGATAAAGGTAAATCTCCTGAGGAGAGAACTCCAATTAAGATCTTTATAAATTCTAATGGGGGTGAATTACCTGCGGTGCTCAATTTTATAAATGTTATACAACTTTCTAAAACGCCAGTGTATACAATAGGACTCGGAAAAACTTACAGTTCGGGTGGATTAATGTTACTTGCTGGTTCAAAAGGCCACAGATATGTGTTTCAGGATACAACAGCACTAATTCATTCTGGTAGTACAGGGGCTATGGGTAATACGGATAAAGTTTTAGATAATTTCGAATTTACTCAAAGACAAGAAAAAAGAGTTAAAGATTTTATTGTCGCAAACACAAATATTACAGATAAGCTCTATACAAAAAATTATAGAAAGGATTGGTGGTTAATGTCTGATGAAATTATTACACTCGGACTTGCGGATAAAATTGTAGCTGATTTGGAAGAGATATTTTAGCTCTATTATATTAAAAATATATAACTAGGTGATGCTCAACTATGGGGTATCGCATAGTTATAAGTATAATAGGACAAGCTATTATTAAATGTACAACCATAAGTATTAGAAAAACAGGAGGTTTAATAATGAAGTTAAATAAAATTCATCATATAGCAATTATTTGTTCGAATTATGAAAGGTCTAAAAAATTCTATGTTAATATTTTAGGATTAGATATAATTAAAGAGGTATACAGAAAGGATAGAGAGTCATATAAACTTGACTTAGGTGTTTCTGGAAATTATCAAATAGAATTATTCTCTTTTAAGCAATCACCTAAAAGGCCTAGTTACCCTGAAGCAAGAGGATTAAGGCATCTTGCTTTTGAGGTGGACAATATAGATGAGGGTATAAAAGAACTAAATGATAAAAATGTTCTTACTGAAGATATTAGAATTGATGAAATTACGGGAAAAAGATTTACTTTTTTTAGTGATCCAGATGATTTACCTATAGAATTATATGAAAAATAGAAATAAAATATTAAAATAACTCTTTAGACTAGAATTACAAAAAAAAGATCCCTAAAAATAAAAATTTAGGGATCTTTTTATTAAATGATTAATAATAAGTTATGAAACATATTAATTCTATCTATTAAATAAGGGCATTTTAATTGGTAATGTGACAATATATATCTAATTTAGTAAAAGTTTATGATATAATAGGATTGTTATAAAATAAGACTATGGTGAGTATTAAGTGTTAAATTTCAACTTGTCACTTGCCACATGGGTGGCACCATGATTAAAGGGGATACCAATGAATGTATTAATAGTAGAGGATGATATGCTGCAGAGAAAAAGTTTGAAAAAGATGATACAGCAAATAGATAAAGGTATAAATATATATGAATCTGCTGATAAAGATGAGGCTTTAGAAATTACAAACATCTATAGTATAGATGTTTTTTATGTGGATATATGTTTAAATAGTTCATCTGGAGTAGATTTCGCTATAGAAGTTAGGAAGATACCAAAATATGAGTTTAGTTTTATTATTTTCTTAACAACTCATGTTGAATATTTAACTAAGGCATTTAAAGAAGTACATTGTTATGATTACATTCTAAAACCATATGATATGGAAGATGTAGTGAACATGACAAAACACTTTAAATCTCATATTGAAAAAACAAATAATAAGTCCGAAGCAAAAAGATATGTAATAATTGAAGTCAAAAGTGGTGTAAATGTTAAAATATATGTTGATGAAACAATTTTTATAGAGGTATATCTTCGTAAATGTATGATACATACAGTAAATGGTGTTTTTAAAGTTAATAACTTACCGCTTAGTAAAATTCTTAAGATTATAAATTGTAAAAATATAGTTCAGTGTCATAAATCTTTTGCGGTGAACGTTAACTATATAAAAAAAATAGAGAATGTAGATAGTAAATTGAGTGAAATTTATTTCGAGAATTATGATGAAAATGCTCCTTTAGGTTATAAATTCAAAAATGCAATAATGGAACAATTTCAGTAATTAAATTGAATTTGTTATAAAAGGGGAGTGTGTGATGATAATAGTGCTACAATATGCCTTAGTTAGTTTTATTGAATTGTTTATCTTTATGTTATTATGGTCAAAATTTTGTCTTAAGGATGAAAATAATTGGTTGAAAAATATATTTGTAATACTAATAGAAATAATTATACTAATCATAATAAACAAAACAAATGTTTATGTGGATTTTCTTATTCGATGCACGAGTATGATTATTTTTATTAAAATTATTTATAAGAGATCTTTTATAAGGACAATAGTGGAATTTATAGTATTATCGTGTGTAAATATGATTTTGCAAATAATTCTAATTAGTTGTGCACATTTAGTTGGATTTTCGTATTCTGGTAAATATGCAATGAGAATTGTTTTTCTTTTTATAGAATTAATTTGTACCATTATTATAACAAGATGCAACTTTAGTAAAATAGCAAAGAAAGTTATCAAATTGGACTCTAAGATACTATATTATTTTGTAATTAATTTAGGGTTATATATTATATTGTCTAAATTCATATGGGAATATAATAAAAACATAATATTAGATAATCTCTTAGTATATATATTTATTATAATATCAATGATATCGTTAAATATATTTCTATATTATTATATTATTAAAATAAGCGAGGATAAAAAGGTTTTGGAAGTTCAAAACATGTACAAGCCTATATTACTTGATATAGTAGAAGAGACAAGGCGGAGACAACATGATTTTAAAAATTATTTAAACACTATAAATGCAATAGTAGAAGTAAGTAGTGAAAAAGAGGTTAAAAATGAATTAAGAAAGTATATTATGTCACTTAAATATTCAAATGATATTATAGAAAACATCATATATATAGAAAATATTATAATTAAGGCTATAATATACAACAAACTCTGTGAGGCAGATAGATTAAATGTAAAATTCTTATTTAATGTGGCTAATAATTCATTGGATAATAGTTTAAATGATTATGAAATTTCAGATATACTAAATAATTTGCTTGATAATGCTTTTCAAGCTGTTAAAAATGCTACGAAGGATAAGATTGTTATATTAAATATATGTGAAGAAGGAAATGATAATATTGTGGAGGTTAAGAATAGTGGAAGAACAATAAAACCAGACAATATAGAAAATATATTTAAAAGAGGATTTTCAACTAAAAAAGGTGATAATAGAGGATATGGTCTTTTCAATATTAAAGAAATAGCTAAAAAAAGGGGTAGTGATATTCAATTATCATTTGAAGATGGTTATACTGTTTTTAAAATGTCATTTAATCAAATATCTAAAAGGAATAAAAACTCGAAGAGAAGTAAAATAAGCCTTTGATTTCAAGTTGCCACTTGCCATGTGGGTGGCACAGTTTTTTCTGTTTTTCTGTTAAATACTTTAAGAAAAATGATTGAATTAAAGATGAAATGATAAGTATAGATAGTATAAAAGATAATAATGAGAAGTGAAATAAGTAGAAAAATTAAACCTGCACCTATAGCTAATATACTTTTTAAAGTGTTTAGTCTGTAGGTGCCATTTTAATTAATTTGCTTATTTTTTTATTGCAAATTTCAGCACCGAAGGTAATGATTTAAGAAAAGGTGCTATATATATTAACAATTGTAACCATTTTTAAGTATTTATATGAATTATAATACAAAATATATTTAACCGTAAATTATGAATAATTGTAATAAATTATAAAAAAAATTATAATTTTCAATATATTTTATTGAATAAGTGAATATGATGATGATAAACCATTAAAAGAGGTTGTAAACAAATGATGAATTATAAAAGAATTTCGGTTCGAATATATGTTGAAATATGTAATTATCACTATATAATAAGAGTAATAGTAGTTAGTTGTAACTAATATGTAAGTATTTTTTGTAGAAATATATACAATGAAAAGGAAAGAACGAATGTTAAAAGTATAACTAATATTTAGTGGGGGATGGAGTTTATGAAGAGAGTTTTAATTACAGATGATGCAACATTTATGAGGATGTCATTGAAAAGTATGCTTGAAAAGTGTGGATTTGAAATAGTTGGAGAGGCTGAAAACGGATTAGTAGCGATAGAAAAATATAAGATTCTTAAACCGGATATCATAACCCTTGATATTACAATGCCAATAATGGATGGACTTGCCGCATTAAAGAATATAAAGGCAGTTGATAAAAATGCTAAAGTTATTATGATTTCTGCTATGGGACAAGAGTCGATTGTTAGAGAAGCTATAATTTCAGGTGCAATGGGTTTTGTAATAAAACCGTTTACTCAGGAAACAATAACAAAAGCTTTTAGTAAATTCTAATAGAATTATCAACATTTAAAAGTGAAAAATTTCACAAACTGGATAATTAAGGGGGAACAAATTATGAAATGGTTTTATAATATGAAACTTAGTAAAAAGTTAACGCTTGGATTTATTATAGTTGCAGTACTTGCAGGGGTAATAGGTATTGTTGGCATCTTTAGCCTTGTGGCAACACAAAAAAAATCGGAAAATATCATAACTAACTATGGAAATTCACAAGGTGAATTAGGGTTTATAGCTGAGGCATTTCAAAAAACTAGAACAGTCGCAAGGGATCTTATAATAGAAACTAAAGATACTAATTATAAAAAATATCAAGATCAAATAGTTGCAAACGATGAAACAATAGTGAAATATATGGCAGAGCTTAAAAAAACGGTGCAATTGCCAGAAGAACTTTTAGGTTATAATAAATTAGAAAAATCAATAAGTGATTATAACACTTCTCGGGATAAGGTTATAACATTAGCTATTAATAATAAGAATGCACAAGCTTATATATTATTAAAGAGTGAAGCTGGATCACTCGGGGAAATAGCATCAAAAAATATTGATGACAATATAGAGCAAAATTTAACAATTGGAAGTCAACTAACTAAGGATGCACAAAATTCATCAAATCGAATAATAGTAATACTTATTATTATTGTAGTATTGTCAGTAATCGCTTCGCTATTACTTGGGTATTTTATATCAAGGATAATAGGAAATTCAATTAAAAAGCTACTGGTAGCAGCTGATAATATTTCAGAAGGTAATTTAAATGTTGAGGTAGATATAAATACTAAGGATGAAGTTGGGGATTTAGCAAGATCATTTAGTAAAATCATTGTAGCTATAAAATCACTTACAAGTGATGTAAATATGCTAGCAGATGCAGCAGTATTAGGTAATCTAGATACAAGGGCAGACATATCTAAACACAGTGGAGATTACAGAAAAGTAGTAGAAGGAGTAAATAGTACTCTTGATACAATTACTGAGCCAATTAATGAATCTAGAATAGTATTAGCAAAGATGGCATTAAATGACCATACTATGAGTATGACGGGCTCTTATAAAGGTGCTATGAAGGACTTTGCAGAAGATATTAATTCTGTTCATGCTAGAATTTCAGCTGTAGTAAAATTGTTAGTGGAAATATCTGTGGGCGATATAAAAGGGCTTGAAGGACTTAGAAGTGTTGGTAAAAGGTCTGAGAATGATGAATTAATGCCTTCAATGATAGTAATGATGTCAACAATTCAAGATCTTGTAGCAGAAGCAAGCATGATAGCAGATTGCGCATCAAGAGGTGATCTTGAGACAAGAGGGGATATTTCAAAATTTAAGGGTGGATATCGCGAAGTTATAGATGGATTTAATAAGGCACTGGATGCTATGGAAGATCCAATTAATGAATCAGCAGATGTATTAAAGAAAATGGCAAATGGAGACTTAACTATTAGTATGACTGGTAATTATCAAGGTAGTTATTTAGTCATAAAGGATTCTCTCAACCATACTTTAGAGGCTTTTAATGAACTATTAGGAAGTATTACTGACGCATCAGATGAAGTCTTATCAGGGTCTAATCAAGTATCTGATGGTAGTCAGGCATTATCACAGGGAACTACAGAGCAAGCAAGCTCCATAGAAGAATTAACGGCTTCGATAACACAGGTAGCAGCTCAGACTAAACAAAATGCAGTTAATGCTAGTCAAGCAAATGAACTAGCACTTAATGCTAAAGAAGGAGCAGTACTTGGAAATTCTCATATGAAAGAGCTGCTTAAATCTATGGGGGATATAAACGAGTCATCCTCTAATATTTCAAAAATAATTAAAGTTATTGATGATATTGCTTTTCAAACTAATATGTTAGCATTAAACGCTGCAGTTGAAGCAGCAAGAGCAGGACAACATGGTAAAGGGTTTGCGGTTGTTGCCGAGGAAGTAAGAAATCTTGCAGCAAGAAGTACTAATGCAGCTAAGGAAACTGCAGACTTAATTGAAGGGTCTATTAAGAAAGTGGAGGATGGAACAAAAATTGCTAATGATACTGCAGAATCTCTTGATGAAATAGTTGTAGGTGTATCTAAGGCGGCTACTTTAGTTGGGGAAATAGCAGCGGCTTCAAATGAGCAAGCAACTGCGATATATCAGATAAATAAGGGCATAGAGCAAGTTTCAGATGTTGTTCAAACTAATTCGGCAACTGCAGAAGAAAGCGCCGCATCTAGTGAGGAATTATCAAGCCAAGCTTCATTACTTAAGAGCATGGTAGGGAAATTCAACTTAAAAAGAGGCACGACTTCACATTATAATGAGGTATCTTTAGGATCACGAAAGAATCAAACTCGGTTTAAAAACAAATCATTTGATTATGAGGAGGTTGCAGCAACTAAAAACAAACCTAAAATATCATTGAGTAATGAGGAGTTTGGAAAATATTAATTTAAAGAGTTATACAATAATCTAAACAAATGATGAGGTGACGTTTATGTCAAATGATGAAACAACTAGAGAACCAATGCTTGAAATATATCTTTTTGAAGCTACTCAACTGATGGAGCAGCTTGAAGAGATTAGTATTAAATGTGAAAAAAATAAAAGTATTGATACAGAACATATAAATGAAATCTTTAGAATAATGCATACCATAAAGAGTTCATCAGCTATGATGATGTTTAATAATATATCTGTTTTAGCACATTCAATGGAGGATTTATTTTATTTTATTAGGGAAAATAAAGCAGTAAATATAGATTTTGAAAGCTTGTTTGATTTGGTGCTTTTAGGTATTGATTTTATAAAAGGTGAGGTCTTAAAGATTGATAATGATGAGGCTGCTGATGGACCCAGTGAAGAATTGGTGCTAAAAAGTTCAAATCTTCTAACTGTTATGAAAGAAGCTAATAGCGTTACTTTAGAAGAGGTATTACCACAGCCAAAGGAAGATACTAAATTTTATATAGGTACTTATGCAAATCAGGATTTAGAGGCTAAACAGAAATACACTGTAAGAATTTTTTATGAAGATGGTTGTGAAATGGAAAATGTACGCGCATATACTGTAATTCATAATCTTAAGGATATAGTATCAGAAATGTACTACATTCCTGAAGATATAATAGAGAGTAATGAAAGTGTAGAAGCTATCCGTAAAAATGGTTTTTTAATAGGATTTGCTACTTCTATAGAGCAGGAGAAAATTGCAGAAAAACTAAATGAAATTATTTTCTTAAGAGATTTGGAACTTCTTCAAGTGGAAGAATATCCAGAAGAAATTAAAAAGGTAAAAGCGAAAAGCATAATTCAACTTGAAGGGCCTTTAGAGAATATAGAGCTTTTGAGCGATAAAGAATTTATTCAAGAAGAATCTATTCAAATAGAACAAGTAGAAAAAGTGGATACAAATAAAGAAGTTGAGCATGTTGCTAAAGTATCAAAACAGCAAAGTATAATAAGTGTAAATATTTCTAAATTGGATATGCTTTTAGATTTAGTTGGTGAAATTGTTATATCAGAAGCAATGGTTACAAAAAATCCTGATTTAGAGGGCCTTTCCCTAGATAGTTTTAATAAAGCGTCTAGGCAACTTAGAAAACTTACTAATGAATTACAAGATGTTGTAATGTCAATACGAATGGTACCAGTCTCTATGACTTTTCACAAAATGAATAGAATAGTAAGAGATATGAGTAAAAAATTAAATAAAGATGTTGAACTTGAAATTATAGGTGAGGAGACAGAGGTTGATAAAAACATAATAGATCATATATCAGATCCATTAATGCATCTAGTTCGGAATTCATTAGATCATGGCATAGAAGATAAAGCGGAAAGAATAGCCTCTGGAAAACCTTCTATTGGGAAAATAACATTAGAGGCGAAAAATGCTGGCGGTGATGTATTTATAATTGTTAGTGATGACGGACGTGGTCTTGACAAAAGTAAAATATATGAAAAGGCTAAACTTCAAGGATTAGTTACAAGACCTGAGGATGAATTAACGGATAAAGAAATTTTCTCGAATATTTTATTACCTGGATTCTCTACTAATGAAAGTGTTACAGAATACTCAGGGCGTGGAGTTGGTATGGATGTTGTCAAAAAAAATATTGATAGTATTGGCGGATCCATTTCAATTGAAAGTGTGATGGGACGTAAAAGCATAATATCAATTAAAATCCCTTTAACACTCGCAATAATCGATGGACTTGAGGTAGCAGTTGGAAATTCCAAATATACAATACCTATTACATCTATCAAAGAGTCATTTAAGCCAAAAGAGAATGAAGTAATTGCAGATAGTGATGGAAATGAAATGATAATGATAAGAGGAGAAGCATACCCCATATATAGACTTCATAGAATATTCGACATAAATACAAAAGTAACATCATCAATCAATGGGATAATGGTCCTAATTGAAGATAATACAAAATCGGCTTGTTTGTTTGTGGATTCATTAATTGGAGAACAGCAGGTAGTAGTTAAGGCACTACCCACTTATATTAAGAAAGCTAAAGGAATTGCGGGATGTACAATCTTGGGCGATGGTAATATAAGCCTTATTATAGATGTAAATGGAATTTTAGATAGATAAAATAAAAAAAGGTGGTTAAAAAAATGGCAGAAATTTTAGAAGAAATTATGGAAACAGCTGAGGATACTCAAAAAGGAAAATTTTTAACATTTTCTGTTGGTAAAGAGTCTTACGGTATTGAAATTAAGTTTGTAACAGAAATAATTGGTATACAGGAAATAACAGAGGTACCTGAATTACCTGATTATGTAAAAGGAATTATAAATCTTCGTGGAAAGATTATACCAGTTATTGATGTAAGACTTAGATTTAGAAAAGAGCCCAAAGATTATAATGATAGGACATGCATAGTTGTAATTAATATTAAGGAAACTGTTGTTGGACTTATTGTGGATAATGTCGCTGAGGTAATTAATATAGATGATAGTGATATTGTTCCACCACCACAAATGAAAACAGGTTTTCATAATCGATATGTTAGAGGAATAGGGAAAGTAGGAAATGAAGTTAAGCTTCTGCTCGATTGTGATAAGTTACTTAATGATGAAGAATTAGACAAAATTATTGAAACTGTATAATAGGGGGAATAATAATGAAGTTATTTAACAATTTTAAAATAGGCACAAAAATATTATGTGGGTTTTTTATGGTGGCAATTATCGCTATAATAATTGGAATAACAGGTATTATTAATTTAAATACTATATCGAACAAGGATACTGAAATGTATGAAAAAATGACAGTTCCCATGAGTAATCTTTACAATATGAATCATGTTTTTCAAAATACTAGGTCAAATTTGAGAGATATGATTATGTCGTCTAATGAAAAAGATATGCTGGAGTTTGAGAGACAAATAAACGACAATAATGCAAGTTTCACTAAAGAATCTAATGAATTTAAAACAAGTACCATAACTGCAGAGGGTAAAGAACTTATAAAAAATACTGATGATTCTGTACTCGCTTATGAGAAAGTAGCAGCTGATGTGATATTACTTGCAAAACAAAACAAAGATGCTGAGGCAATAGTTTTGATGAATAGTGCAGGTGTAAAAGCAAATGATTTGCTTGCACAAAATATGAAAAAAATGTCAGAAGCGAAGGTTGCTCTTGCAAAAACAGCTTCTGATTCAAATACAGCTACTGCAAACAGTTCAATAAGGTTAATGCTAATACTTATAATACTTGGAGCGACACTTGCTATTGGGTTAGGAGTAATAATAGCAAGAACTATTACTAAACCAATAAAGAAGTTAGTTGATTATGCGAATAGAATTGCAATTGGTGATGTTGATATAGAGATCACTGAATCATCAAAGGATGAGACAGGGACCTTAATGGCTTCGTTTAAGAAAATGGTTGAGAATATACGCGAAAATGCAGCAAGTGCAGAGAGTATATCTAAAGGAGATTTTAATGTAGAGATAAGTCCTAAATCTGATAAAGATGTACTTGCAAAAAGCTTAATTCTAGTTGTTTCTGCGGTTAACAATCTTGAAAAAGAAACAAATATGTTAACAAAGTCATGTGTTGAGGGAAAATTATCTACAAGAGGAGATGCTCAGAACTTTAACGGAGGATATAAAAACATAGTCGAAGGTATAAATAATATATTAGATGCCGTTATAGAACCTATTAAAGAAGCATCATCAGTGCTTCAGGAAATGGCAAATGGTAACTTAAAGGTAAGTATGAAGGGTGATTACAAAGGGGATCATGCGGATATCAAAAATGCATTAAATGACACTATAAATTCTTTATCATCTTATGTAACTGAAATTTCACAGGTTTTAGATGAAATGTCTAATTCTAATCTTAAGTTATCAATAAACAATGAATATAAAGGTGATTTTGCACAAATTAAGGATGCATTAAACCTTATAGTTCAATCTTTTAATGAAGTATTTACGGAAATAAATAATGCTGCAGACCAAGTATCAGCAGGATCAAACCAAGTTTCAGATGGAAGCCAGGCATTGTCTCAGGGAACAACAGAGCAAGCAAGTTCTATAGAAGAATTAACTGCATCTATAACGCAGGTAGCGGCTCAGACTAAGCAAAATGCAGTAAGTGCTAGCCAAGCAAACGAACTTGCACTTAATGCTAAGGATGGAGCTGTGCTTGGGAATTCTCATATGAAAGAAATGCTTAAATCTATGGAGGATATAAATGAGTCATCTTCTAATATATCCAAAATAATTAAGGTTATTGATGATATTGCATTCCAAACTAATATGTTAGCGTTAAACGCTGCAGTGGAAGCTGCAAGAGCAGGGCAACATGGGAAAGGGTTTGCGGTAGTTGCGGAGGAAGTAAGAAATCTTGCAGCAAGAAGCACTAATGCAGCTAAGCAAACTGCAGATTTAATTGAAGGGTCTATTAAGAAAGTTGAGTTTGGAACTAAAATTGCAAATAACACTGCGGAATCTCTTAATGAGATAGTGATAGGGGTATCAAAAGCTGCAACTCTAGTTGGAGAGATTGCAGCAGCTTCAAATGAACAGGCAACTGCAATATACCAAATCAATAAGGGCATAGAACAAGTTTCAGATGTTGTTCAAACAAATTCGGCAACTGCAGAGCAAAGTGCAGCAGCTAGCGAAGAACTTTCAAGTCAGGCATCTATGCTTAAAAATATGGTAGGGAAGTTTAGGTTAAAAAGAAGTGATTTGACATCTTATAGTGAAGTAGCTTTAAAATCTCAGAAAAATATAAATTCTTCTAAAAACAAATCGCTAGCACATTCTGAGGTAGCAGCAACTAAAGATAAACCTAGAATATCTCTTAGCAACAGTGATTTTGGTAAATACTAAAAATATATTAAGGCCATGGTTTGTAGTTCTAATATAGACCATGGTTTTTAATAAAAATAAAGGTGATATTATGATAAAGTTAAAGGAAAGTGAATTTAAAGAACTTACAGGTTATATGAAAGCAAATTATGGAATCAATCTTACAGAAAAAAAACTTCTTATAGAGGGTCGCCTTAGCAATATGATTATAGAAAAAGGGTTCACTAATTTTTCGGATTACCTACAATTCGTTTTTAATGATCCCTCAGGAAATGAAATTAATCAACTTATAAACAAGTTAACTACCAATCATACTTATTTTATGAGAGAAGTCGAGCATTTTAATTATTTTAGGGATACTGTTATGCATTACTTAGAGTCAACTTGTAGAAATAAAGATTTAAGAATATGGAGTGCAGGATGTTCTAGTGGGGAGGAGCCATATACCCTAGCCATGATAATTGCAGATTATTTTGGGAATCAAAAGCCTATGTGGAATACTAAAGTACTGGCTACGGATATTTCCCAAAAGGTACTAGAAGTAGCACAAATGGGTCTTTATTCAAAGGATGCTGTAGATACAATACCTAAATATTGGAGACTTAAATATTTTAGTAAAGTTGATGATGAAAATTATCAGATTGGACAGGAAATAAAAAATGAAGTAATATATAGAAATTTTAATTTGATGACTGAAATTTTTCCGTTTAAAAAAAAGTTTCATGTTATATTTTGTAGAAATGTAATGATATATTTTGAGCCAAAAACAAAGATGGAATTAATAAAGAAATTTTATGATATGACTGAAATAGGTGGTTATCTTTTTTTAGGCCATTCTGAATCCGTAAATAAAAATGAAACTAATTATAAATATATCATGCCAGCTGTTTATAGGAAAGGATAGGTAAGAATGAGTATATTAAAAAAAATAAGGGTGTTAGTTGTCGATGATTCACTACTTTTTAGAGAAACGATAGCTAGAGGAATAGGTGCAGATAGGAGTATAGAAGTAGTTGGAACTGCAGGGGATGCATTCGAAGCAAGGGATAAAATAATAGAGCTTGAGCCGGATGTTATGACTTTAGATGTAGAGATGCCAAAGATGAATGGTATTGAATTTTTGAAAAGGCTTATACCTCAATATCCTATACCAGTTGTGGTAGTAAGTGCCGTAAGTGATAATGTTTTTGATGCTTTGAATGCTGGTGCAGTAGATTTTGTTACAAAGATTAACTCAATAAATGGTAGTAGTAAGGAAGTTTTTATAAATGAGTTAATTATAAAAATAAAAATCGCTTCAATGGCTAAGGTAGGAAATATCAAAAAAGACATTATAAATAAGAGGCATACTGATAAAATAAGATCAAGAAGCAGTGATACAATAATTGCTATTGGCGCATCTACAGGTGGAACACAAGCTATTCTTGAAGTAGTTAAGGGATTCCCTATAGATATGCCTGGTATTTTAATAACACAGCATATGCCTCCTGTATTTACAAAAATGTATGCTGATAGGTTAAATAATCTTTGCCTAATGGATGTTAAGGAAGCTGAAACTGGTGATATCGTTCTTCCAGGGAAAATTCTTATTGCACCAGGAGATAGACATATGGAATTAATGCGTCGTGGAAATAATTATTACGTGGAATGTTCTACTGGTGATAAGGTGAATGGACATTGCCCATCAGTAGATGTATTATTTAATTCAGTTGCAGAGAAAGCAGGAAGTGCAGCCATTGGAGTTATTCTAACGGGAATGGGCTATGATGGGGCAAAAGGTCTTATGAAAATGAAGCAAAGAGGGGCTTATACTATAGGTCAAGATGAAAAGTCAAGTGTTGTCTACGGAATGCCAAAGGTAGCTTTTGACATTGGCGGTGTTATTAAACAATCATCTTTAAAAAATATACCTCAGTTAATTTATTCAATTATAGAAAATGGAAGGTAATAGAAAATCGATGATTGTTTACATAAACTTTAAAATATTTAAAAAAATATTGACAAAAAAAAGGTCATAAAGTATACTATTCTAAAACATGGAAATAAATTTGAATATTGTGAAAACTGTGATAGGGAAAGTAGACATTCTTCATATTCTTAGAGAGTGGGGACGGTGTAAACCCATAAATGGTTAATGTTGAAACTCACCCTTGAGTTGTAAGCTGAAATTATATGGTTTATATATTATATATAAATCATATAGGTAAGCCGTGCCGGTATATATTAATTATACACCGTTATAAAACGAAGATAAAAAAATGGGTGGTACCGCGATAGACTTTTCGCCCCAATGGGATGAGGTCTTTTTTTTATACTCAAATTTCTAATTTATATAAAATTAAAGGGGGTACAAAAATGAAAGCTGCCGAGGCAATAATTCAATGTTTACAAGAAGAAAAGGTGAAAATAGTGTTTGGTTATCCGGGGGTTCCAGTTGCTCCTTTATATGAAGCATTAAGGAAGTCAGATATACAGCATATATTGGTAAGACATGAACAGGCGTCAGGACATAGTGCTAGTGGGTATGCTAGGGCAACAAGGTCTATAGGAGTATGTATTGCAACTTCAGGACCTGGTGCTATTAATCTTATAACGGGCATTGCAACTGCCTATGCAGACTCTATACCAATGATTGCAATAACTGGGCAAGTTAGAACAGACCTAATTGGAAAAGATGTTTTTCAAGAAGCGGATATAATTGGAGCAACAGACTCTTTCACAAAACATAGTTATTTAGTTAAGGATGCAAAAGATATACCAAGAATTATGAAAGAGGCGTTTTATATAGCAAAAACTGGGAGACCAGGTCCAGTACTTGTTGATATACCACTAGATATACAAAATACGGAAATAGAATTCGAATATCCAAGTGAAATTAGTATAAGAGGCTACAAACCTACTGTTAATGGGAATAAAAGGCAAATTAAAAAAGCATTAGAAAAGATTAAAAATAGCCGTAAGCCTCTTATTTGTGTGGGAGGGGGAGTTATGTCCGCCAAGGCTGAACAGGAGTTAATAAAATTCATAGAAAAATCTAAGATTCCCATGGTACACACATTAATGGGTAAGGATGGAATTCCATCAAAATATCCTTACAATGTTGGACTAATTGGTTCACATGGTTTTAAATATGCAAATAAAGCAGTATCTGAGGCCGATGTTCTAATTCTTGTTGGTACAAGAGTTGCAGATAGAGCAACAGGTGGATCTAAGAGCTTTGGAAAAATGGCAGATATTATCCATATTGATGTTGATCCAGCAGAGATAGGTAAAAATCTTAGTGCTCTTATTCCTGTAGTTGGAGATTGTAAAAAAATATTGCAAGAACTTACTGATGGAGTAATGCAAATCGATACAAAAATGTGGAGGGATCAAATAACAACATGGGAAAAAGAATGTGTTACAATTAGGGAAAGTGGCGCAAAAGTAAATCCGCAATATGCTTTAGAGCTTTTATCACAAATGATAGAAGAAGATGCTTTGATTACTGCAGACGTGGGGCAAAATCAAATTTGGACCTCACATTATCTTGATATGGTTGGTAACAGAAGATTTTTAACTAGTGGGGGACTTGGAACAATGGGGTATTCGATTCCGGCCTCAGTTGGCTGTAAGTTTGCGTTTCCAAAGAGACGTGTTGTTGCGGTAATGGGAGATGGAAGTTTTCAAATGAGTATGTCTGAACTTGGAACTATAAAACAAAATCATTTGAATATAATATTCTTATTATTTAACAATTCAAATCTTGGTATGGTTCGTGAGTATCAAAGCAATGTATACAAAAATACTTACGGTGTGAGTTTATGTGAAAATCCTGATTTTGTGAAACTTGTAGAATCTTATGGCCTTTGTGGAAAAAGAGTTAACTCTAATTCAGAATTAAAAGGAGTTCTTGAAGAAGCGATGGCAAGTAATAAAGCTTTTTTGATAGAATGTATTGTAAGCGAAGATGAGAGTACATTATAGAAGGGAGTGTAAATTATGAATAAATACATTTTATCTATTTTAGTTGAAAATCATTCAGGGGTTTTAAGCAAAATGGCCGGGTTATTCACACGTAGAGGTTATAATATTGATAGTTTAACTGTTAGTATTACGGATGATCCTACTATTTCGCGCATGACAATTGTAGTAAGTGGGGATGAACAAATCACTGAACAGATTGTAAAACAATTGAATAAACTTATAGATGTAATAAAAATATTAGAGTTAAGTCCTGAAAAATCCGTCTCTAGAGAAGTGGCACTTATAAAAGTTGCACTTGATCAAAGTACTAGATCTTTTATTATAGAAACGGTAAATATATTCAAATGTAATATTGTAGAGATGAGTGCAAAGAGTATTATAATTGAGATAACTGGAAATGAAGAAAAGGTATCCTCATTCATTGAGTTAATGCGGCCTTATGGAATTAAGGAAGTTGTCCGTACAGGACTTGCAGTGTTGCAAAGACAATCAGAAACAGATTAGTAATAATTAATAAAAGTATAGTAGAAAGTTTAGTAACTACTTTGTGGGAGGTGATATTTTGGATAATAAAAAATTGATTCAGTTTAAAAAAACAATTCCTAAAAAATTAAGCAGTTTTATAGATCCAGAGTTATTTGTTAAATTTGAAGTTAAGCGAGGGCTTAGAGATATTGATGGTCGTGGAGTACTTGTAGGTTTAACGGAGATTAGTCAAGTGAATTCCTCTATAGTTAAGAATAATAAGACAATCCCAACTCCTGGTGTTTTAAAATATAGAGGCATAAATATTGAAAGTTTAGTGGATGGATTTTTGAAAGACAGTCGTTTGGGATTTGAAGAGACTTGTTATTTATTACTTTTTAGTGATCTTCCGAGTAAAGGAGAACTTAAAAATTTTACAGATTTGCTTTCTAAATATCGAAATCTTCCTGATGATTTTGTGCGAGATATGATACTGAAAATGCCGAGTAAAAATATAATGAACTCACTAGCAAGAAGTATATTAGCACTTTATAGTATAGACGATAAAGCAGAAGATACTTCACCAAGTAATGTTTTGGAGCAGTGCATGAGGCTTATTGCGTGTTTCCCACTTATGGTGGTTTATGGTTATCAGGCGTTATCACATTATCATAACAATAATAATTTAATTATTCGTAGCCCACTTGATGATTTAAGCACGGCTGAGAATATTTTGTACATGCTTCGTGATGATAGTAAATACACAAAACTTGAAGCTACAATACTTGACCTTGCATTAGTTCTTCACGCAGAGCATGGCGGTGGTAATAACTCCACATTTGTTACACATGTAATAACATCATCTGGCTCTGATACGTATTCAGTAATAGCGGCTGCACTAGGTTCTTTAAAGGGGCCAAGACATGGTGGTGCGAATATAAAAGTTGTTCAAATGTTTGAAGATATGAAAGAAAAAGTAAGCGATTGGAAAGATGACGCAGAGATTGAAAAATATCTATTAAAGATATTAACTAAAGAGGCCTTTGACAAATCAGGACTAATTTATGGAATGGGTCATGCTGTTTATTCTATATCTGATCCAAGGGCTGTTATTTTTAAGAAATACGTTGGAAGACTTGCAAAGGCAAAAGGTTTAGAGGATGAATATAACCTTTACGCAAGGGTAGAAGAACTAGCTCCTATTGTAATTGCAAGTGTTCGAAAGATTTATAAAGGTGTAAGTGCTAACGTAGATTTTTATTCAGGATTTGTATACAGAATGCTTGGTATACCAGATGAAATGTTCACCCCTATCTTCGCTGTAGCAAGAATAGCTGGATGGAGTGCTCATAGGCTTGAGGAAATAATAAACAATGGTAAAATTATTAGACCGGCATATAAATGTGTTGCGGGAAGTAGTAATTATGTCCCATTAAACGATAGATAATAATACTTCTTAACTATCTACAATAAAAAGAAGGACAACCAAACTGTCATAGTGGCAGAGGAGTTATCCTTCTTTTATTGAGTAAGACTAATAGTACACAATATTTTAATGTGACTGGAATATAAAATTCTAAGGGAGAAAATTTATGTCTAATGTATTTAATATTTTAATAGGATTATTTGTTTTTTTTATATTGTGGGCTTTAATTGAAGCTCAAGTTTATAGAGTTCGAAGAATTAAAATTAAAAATAGTAAGATACCAAAAGGATTTAACAATTTTAAAATAATTTTTATATCGGATATGCACTATGGAAGAGGCTTTAGCAGCAAAAGATTAATAAATATAGTTAATAAAATCAATAAAATAGAGCCAGATATTATAATAATAGGAGGTGATTATTTAGATGTTTCAGTGAAAAGTAAAAGTGATGTAAGTAAGTATTTAGATAAGGAGCTACAAGTATTAAAAAAATTAAAAGCTAAGTTAGGAATTTTTACTGTCCTCGGAAATCATGACTATTTTAAGGGGAAAGATCATTTAGTGAAGAAACTTAATTCCAATTCATTTAAGATACTTAAAAATGGGAAAGAATTGATAAGTATGGGAGGCGATACTATAGAACTAATAGGAGTGGATGATTTACTTGAAGGAAATCCAGAAGCTAATTTATTAAAAGAAACGAGCGATAATTTTACTATTGCTATATCGTATAACCCAGATTTTTTCAGTGATTATAAAAATGTTATCAATTATGATTTGGGTTTTGCAGGGCATACTCATGGAGGGCAAGTAACAATTTTTGGATTATATGCGCCGTATACATCTTCTAAATATGGTCAAATGTATTGCAAGAAGATAATTCATGAGGAAAATAGAGATATATTATTAACTAATGGCATAGGTAATGGAATGTTACCTATAAGATTTTTTGCTATTCCAGAAATCGTAGAAATTAATTTAGAAGTCTAGGATATTAGAAAGTGTGTAAAAAAAACTATAGTATAAACATTTTTTTTAATGATTATACTATAGGTAACAGTTTGAATATTTATATTCATTAATAAAATTAAACATGTATTTCTTTGACTATGCTACTATTTCTTTAAGTAATTTTGAAAAGTATGCTGCATGTGATTTTTCTTCTTCAAGTATAGTGGATAATATTCCTGTAACATCATTTTGAGATACTTTCTCGTACATTTGTGTATAAATACTTATTGTAAGTTGTTCTGTTTTAAGTGAATAAGTAAGTGCTGCTTTTAAATCTTTGAAAGCATCCTTTGGTTGCTCTTTTTTATCAAAGACTTGATTTTCAATTAAATTTTTCAAGTATTTTGTTACTTCGATATCAAATAGATAGGTAGAATCCATTTCTTTACCAGTACTTAAATCATTAAAAAGTTTTGTAAACCTTTCTTTATGGATAAATTCTTGACCGGCAGCAGCCAATAAAAATTCTTTAGTTTTTCCTTTAGTATAATTAGCTCCATTGATGTAAAAATCATAACCTTCTTCTTCCATTAATATGGCAATTTTCAACATTTCAAGACCGCTAAAAGTAGTATTTGTCATAATATCGCTCCCTTTCTATTTTGATTAATAGTATATTGAACATAAAGTTTTTAGGTTAATATTAACTTTCATCTAATATTAACTTTCTTATAATAAATATTCAAGACTATTTTGTAAATTTATTTTTAATTTATTATTTTAGGTTAAAATAAAATGACAGTTATATTTGTACATTTTTCTTATGTATTTTTATAGGCATATATAATTTATAAAAATCAGCCGCCGTAAGGATTAAAGGTGGCCAATAATAGTTAATTATATTAATTATAATAAAAACCCCCTCATACAGATTTTACTTTATTATTAATATAGTATTATTAGTGCAGTAGTGTGTTACTATAAGTGAAATTTAATTAAATGCAAGTTGAACTCTTTAATTTTTATGATATACTTGAAGCTGTAACTTTACGCGGCTCAAAAGAAAGAAGTAAAGGGTCTGAGTTGAATTTATTAATAAACTAAAAAGATAGTTATACTTATTATAATGGAGGAATTATTATGAAAACGAATGAATTGCCAAAGTATTTTAAAAATATTGATGACGAACTGTGGTTTGAAGAAGTTGAAGTTGAAAAAAAAGATTTGAAAATTAGTTATAAGGTCAATAAATGTTTTTCTTATGCAAAATCCCCTTATCAAGAGGTAGCATTAATTGATACCAATGCATTTGGTCCTTGCCTTGTGCTTGATGGTGTAATGCAGACTACATCTGCTGATGGATTTATATATAATGAAATGATTACACATATTCCAGTACTTACTCATAAAAACCCAAAAAATGTTTTGGTAATTGGTGGAGGCGACTGTGGAGCGGTAAGAGAACTAGCAAAGTATGAGGAGCTTGAGACAATTGATATGGTGGAGCTTGATGAATTGGTAACAGAGGAATGCATAAAATTTCTTCCAGAAATAAGTGGAGGTCCAAGTTTCGATAAAAGAATCAATTTTAAGTTCGGAGATGGAGTTGAATATGTGAAGGAGACTGATATTAAATATGATATAGTAATGGTTGACTCACCAGATCCTGAGGGCCCTGCTAAAGATTTGTTTGGAGAAGAATTTTATAAAAATGTAAAAAGAACATTAAAAACTGATGGAGTAATGGTATGTCAAAGTGAATCTCCAATGATTCATCGTAACATAATAGAGAATACAAGAAAAATATTAAAAAACAATTTTAAAATAGTAAAAACATATATTGCTTTTGTTCCAACTTATCCAGGTGGTATATGGAGTTTTACAATGGCATCAGATGTTTATGATCCTAGTGATATGGACGTAAATAGATTACCACTAGAAACTCGTTATTTAACAAAAAAAATTGTAAAATCTTGTTTTGATCTTCCCAATTTCATAAGTGATCTTAAATAAATCACTTAACATGTTATTGCATTAACTATATAGAGGGTAAAAACAACAATATGAAGGTGGGCATAAATGAATATTTTTAAGAAGAAATCTTTTGAGCAGATGCAGGACGGAATACAAAAGTCTGGTTTAAAGAAAGACCTTACAGCAAAAGATATAGCAGCTTTAGGTATAGGGGCTGTTATTGGAGTAGGAATATTTGTTGCAACAGGCGCAGGAGCACATATTGCAGGGCCAGCAGTTATTATATCGTTTGTGTTAGCAGGAATTGTTGCTTGCTTATGTGGACTCTGTTATTGTGAACTTGCAACTATGTTTCCAGTAGCTGGTAGTACATATTCCTATGCTTATATAGCATTTGGAGAAATAGTTGCTATGTTAATAGGGTGGTGTTTAACCGCCGAATATTTAGTTGCTTGTAGTGCTGTGGCATCAGGGTGGTCTGGGGCGTTCGTCGGTCTTTTAAAGACAGCAAGCATTAATCTGCCTAGTATTATTACATCATCACCAAGTAATGGTGGAATAGTAGATCTACCTGCAATACTAATAGTATTATGTTTAACTGTACTTTTGTGTTTTGGTATGGAGGAAAGTTCTAAAATAAATAATATAATTGTAAGTATAAAAATAGGTATAATACTTATTTTTGTAATAGTCGGAGTAGGACATATTAATGTTGCAAACTATAAACCATTTGCACCATTTGGGTTTAAGGGAGTTTTTGCAGCAACAGCATCAATATTCTTTTCTTACCTTGGATTCGATGCAATTGCAACTAGTGCTGAAGAAGCTAAAGATCCAAAGAAAGGCGTAGCTATCGGGCTTATATCATGTTTAGCTATAGTTAGTATATTGTATATTGCCGTTGCATTTGTACTTACTGGAATTGTTCCATATAATTCTATAGATTTACAGAATGCACTTCCTGCTGCACTGGCAACAATAGGAATAAACTGGGGTTCTATTTTAGTTGGAGTAGGTTGTATAGTTGGAATGATATCTACAATTTTAGTTGTGCTTTATGGACAGGTAAGAATATTTATGGTAATGTCTAGAGATGGATTATTACCAAAGTTATTTTCAAAAATCCATAAAAAGTATAAAACACCATACATAGCAACAATTATTACAGGTGTCATTGCTGCAATAATAGCAGGATTTTTACCATTAGATATTATTGTCCAATTTTTGAGTATTGGAACTCTTTTAGGATTTATAGTTGTAGCCTTAAGTGTGATAGTACTTAGAAAAAAGATGCCAGATTTCAATAGAACTTTTATGTGTCCACTTGTACCAGTAACACCAATACTTGCTATAATTTGTTGTTTGGTTTTATTAAGTAGACTTGGAATTAAAACATGGATAGGATTTATAGTTTGGTTAATAATTGGAATTATTACATACATAGTATATGGTAGAAAACATAGTGTTATTCAAAATGAAAATAGTTCAATACAGTAAAATATGATGAATAAATAAGCTTACCATTTAAAATAAATGGTAAGCTTATTTTATTATAAGTATAATTTAGTATCAATTCGTCTATCGTAGTCTGACCAATTACCGGGTTCTGTTTTATCCTTCATTTGAGAAATTTTATTCATAGTAGCATCTGTGGAATCAGCAAAATTAACTATAAATGATTCTTCCATTTTCATTCCTCTTGGAGAACCAAATTCAGGCTTTCCGTGATGCTGAACTAAACATCCCTTTATCCTAGTAATAAAATCTTCAGAATAAAGTGATTCATTCTCTCGAATAGCTCTATCTAATAACTCTACTCCAATAACAATATGACCTTCCATTTCTCCTCTAAGGGTATATTTAAAAGGACCATCATAATATAATTCATAAATCTTCCCAATATCATGAAGTTTTGCTGCAAGTACCGCTATCTCAGTTCGTTTACATTCATATCTTTCACAAAGTGTAGCAGTTAAATACATAACATTTAATGTATGTTCTGCAAGACCACCTATATAATTATGATGCATAGATACTCCGCCTATTCCTCTTTGAAATTTATCTAAGAATAGTTTATCCTTAAAGAAATAGTCATTTAAGGCTTTACCCTCATTTGAAATAATGTACTTATTTGTAAGAGTGTCCATTTCATTCATAATATCTTCAATAGGTCTCTTTACAGTTGGTAGATAATCTGATAAATTATAATCTAAAATAAATTTATATTTTTTAACATCTAAGTTTTTATCTTTAAATCCTTCAACTTCTAGGACGCTTCCTTCTGTAATATCACCATTTTTGCTAGGTATATTAGCTTTTACTTCTCCACTCTTATCTACCAATATGCAGACAAATTTAGAAGCATCTTTGAACATTATTTTCATTACCATTAATGAAATTTTTATATTAGTTCCACTTTTTATATCGTTTAAAAAATTCTCTTTTGTAATCATATGATCCTCCAAATTAAATTTATTTTTTTAATAAAGTAAGTGTTAAAATCTATTTGCGCTTATTACTGTACCATATTTAATTCTATCTGACTAATTTTAATTAAGTAATTATAATCTTTATAGAGAGATTACGATAATAACTATAGGAAAAAGGTATTAATTTCATAATTCATGGCAAAATAAAGGGAAAAAATATTATTAATATAAATAAAGGAGAGGATTTAATGGAAACCCAGAAAAGTTTAAAGGTTATTCCTTTAGGTGGACTTGGAGAAATAGGGAAGAATATAACGGCTATTGAATACGAGGAAGAAATCATTGTTATAGACTGTGGTGTGTCATTCCCGGATGAGGAAATGTATGGTGTAGATTTAGTAATTCCAGATATAACTTATTTGAAAAATAATGCGAAAAAGGTAAAAGGAGTTTTCCTAACTCATGGTCATGAAGATCATATAGGTTCAGTGCCATTCATACTAAAACAATTGAATGTACCTATTTATGGTACTAAGCTAACATTAGGATTAATTGAAAATAAATTAAGGGAACACAATATGTTGCAATATTGTGAGCTTCATATTGTAAATGCAGGGGAAACAATAGAATTACTAAATTTTAAAATTGAATTTATAAGAGTTACTCATAGCATAGCTGATTCTTGTGCTATTGTTATCCATTCACCAATAGGTGTTATATTACATACTGGTGATTTTAAAATTGATTATACCCCAATTGATGGACTCGTAATGGATTTAGAACGTATCTCAAATCTAGGTAAAGATGGCGTTCTGCTTCTTATGGCTGATAGCACAAATGTTGAGCGCGAAGGGCACTCAATTTCTGAAAAAACTATTGGAAAGACTCTAACTAGAATATTTTCTAGTGCAGAGGGTAGGGTTATTGTAGCCACATTTGCTTCAAATATTCATAGAATTCAGCAAATTGTAGATGCCTGCGTGAGATATAATAGAAAAATTGTTTTTATTGGAAGGAGTATGGACAATATATCACAAGTAGCTATGGATCTCGGATATCTTCATATACCAGAAGATTACATTATTGATGTAGATGAAATGCATAATTACGAAAATAAAGATATTACAATAATAACTACGGGAAGTCAGGGAGAACCTATGGCAGGACTTGCTAGGATGGCTTTTGCTACTCATAGAAAAATAACCATAGAACCTGATGACTTATTTATTATTTCAGCATCTCCAATTCCAGGCAATGAAAAACTTATTTCTAGGGTGATAAATGAGTTATTCAAAAGAGGGGCAGAGGTGATTTATGAGGATTTAGAAGAAGTACATGTATCTGGGCATGCATATCAAGAAGAATTGAAATTAATTCATGCATTAGTTCATCCTAAATATTTTATGCCAGTCCATGGTGAATTTAGACATTTAAGAAAACATGCTAATTTAGCACAAAAATTAGGTATGAAAGGTAAAGATATATTTATTATGGAGACAGGGCAAGTTTTAGAACTTACAAAGGATGAGGCGAAGATTACAGGGAGAGTACATACTGGATCCGTATTTGTTGATGGACTTGGAGTGGGGGATGTTGGAAGCATAGTACTTAGAGATAGGAAACACTTAGCAGAAGATGGCATGCTCACAGTAGTGGTAACCTTAGAGAGAGAATCTTATAGTATTATTGCAGGGCCTGATATAATCACTCGGGGATTTGTATATGCAAAGGAGTCGGATGTTTTGATTAATGAAGTGAAAGAGATTGTTAGGACTGAACTTAATAAGTGCTTAGAGAATAAAGTTATTGAATGGAATGTATTAAAATTTAACATGAAAAAATCTGTAGAGCGATATTTATATGAAAAAACAAATCGTAGGCCAATTATTCTTCCAATTATCATGGAGATATAAGTATAAAATTACTTAATACATATTAATATTATCTAAAGTGATTTCATTTTAGTAAGTATAGTAAGGTTTTAAATAGTTAAAACTAGCTAAGTGAAAATATTAGAGTTTGTTTATTACTATTTATTAACATGAAAATAAGGAGGATTTTAATGAATAAATTTCAAAGAAAAATTGAAGATGTAATGGAATCAATAGAAGAATCAAATTTATATAAGTGTCAAACAAGAAGAGATTTAAAAAAAGTTGCAAAAGCATTAGTAGAGACAAATGGAACTGTACCTGATTTTTCAAAGTATAATTTAGATACAAAACATTGGAAGAGTGCTGAAAAATATATTTAAATACTCTAATTAAGAGCCACTATAAAATTTATAGTGGCTCTTAAATTAAAATTAATACTTCTTGTTTAGAATAAATGGTCAAACTATGTAAATATACTTGAAATTTTAGTCAAAAAAGTATAAAATGAATGAAATAATAATAAATACTGTCGGATTAGGGGGCAACTATATGAATTTTTTTTATGTAAGAGGTAAAGAAACAGTTGTAAATAGTTATGTTTGAAATTAAAGTACCTGCCACAAGTGCAAATATGGGGCCAGGACTTGATACTCTCGGGGTTGCGTTTAAACTTTATAATAGATTTATAGTAGAAGAGATAGAATCTGGGCTTGAAATTTTTGGGTGTAATAAGGAATTTGCAAACAATAACAATTTAGTCTATGATTCAATGTTAAAAACCTTTAAAAAACTACAAAAGGATCCCAAAGGTGTTAGATTAACTTTTAAAACGGAAATACCTGTTAGTGGAGGGCTTGGAAGTAGTGCTACATGTATATTGGCAGGGGTTACAGCTGCTAATAGGTTATGTGGAGATATTTTAACAAAACAAGAGGTCTTAAATTATGCTTGCGAAATTGAAGGACATCCGGATAATATTACTCCTGCAATGATTGGTGGCATGACTGTTTCAATTATGAATGAGGGAGCTAACCATTACAATAAAATTCCAATTAATGGGAGCATAAAATTTTGTGCACTAATCCCTAAGCTACAGTTATCAACTAAGTCTTCAAGAGCAGTACTACCAGAAACAATACCTTTTAAAGATGCTGTGTATAATGTAGGTATGGTTTCGATGCTTATTGTATCACTTGTTAATGGTGATTATGAAGGTGTAAAGCTTGCTTGCAAAGATAAACTTCATCAGCCATATAGAATGGGGTTAATAAGAAATTACTCGCAAATTTCAAGTTTTGTTAAAGAAAGTGAAGCTTTAGGCGTATTTCTTAGTGGTGCTGGACCAACAATTATGGTAATGCTTAAAAAAGATGATAGTAATACTGAAGGAAAACTAAAAGAATTTTTAAAGGGCTTATCCGGAAGTTGGGAAACTCTAAATTTAGAAATTGATGAGGATGGTTTAAATATAGAAAATATTTAAATAATAATTTTATTACATATAATTCACTTGCAACTTACGTTACGTAATGATGTATATTTACCTTATACAATTTATAATTTATAGAATGTACAAAAAGTAGGAGGTTTTTATAATGATACCTTTATGTATACCAGAAATTAGAGGCAATGAGTTAAAATACGTTAAAGACTGTATAGATACTAATTGGGTATCTTCAGTAGGAAGTTATGTTAATTTATTTGAAGAAAAATTTAGTGAATATGTAGGTAGTAAAAGTGCTGTAGTTACTATGAATGGTACGGCTGCTCTTCAACTTGCATTGTTAACCCTTGGAATAGGAGGTGGAGACGAGGTTATAGTTCCATCGCTTACATTTATATCTCCAGTTAATACAATAAAATATGTAGGTGCAGAGCCTGTATTTGTAGATGTATGCCGTGACACATTTGTTATGGATGCTTCTAAAATAGAAGAGTTAATAACATCTAAAACAAAAGCTATAATGCCAGTGCATATTTATGGTCATCCCGTAGATATGGTTAAAGTAATGCAAATAGCGAAAAAGCATAATTTATTTGTTATAGAAGATGCAACAGAATCGCTAGGTTCTACTTGTAATGGTAAAATGGCAGGAACAATAGGTGACATAGGTTGTTTTAGTTTTAATGGTAATAAGCTTATAACTACTGGGGCAGGTGGAATGCTTGTAACTAACAATTTAGAGCACGGCAAGCGGGCAAAATTTTTGTCTACTCAAGCAAAAGTAGTTACTGAAAATAAAGCATTTTATCATTCAGAAATAGGATATAATATGAGAATGCCAAATCTTTTAGCTGCATTTGGAGTAGCTCAACTTGAGAATGTTAAAGACTATTTAAAAACTAAAAGAGAAAACGCATTGTATTATAACCAGCTTCTAGGTGAAATTAAAGGAATTACATTGCCAGCTGAAAGAGAAAATGTAGAAAACTGTTACTGGTTATATTCAATCCTAGTTGAAGATGAATATGGTATAACTCGTGATGAACTTATACAAAAATTAAATGCAGGTAAAATAGAGGCGAGACCTTTCTTTATGCCTATCCATGATATGCCGCCATATAAGGGGAGTAGACATGGTGATTTAACTGTTACAAATGAACTTTACGCACGAGGAATAAATCTTCCAAGTTCTGTAGGGCTTACAAAAGAAGAGATTAGCAAGGTATGTGAAACAATAAAAAATAGTGTAGATTAAATTAGGGTTTAGAAAATAAGAGGCAACAACGTTATGGATAATAAATTCATGGTGTTGTTGCTTTCTTTATGTATGGTTTAATTTAAAATGAGGATTTCATACCTGGAACTTTTGTTATTTTAAAATTGAGAATCAAAATAATGTGTTTATTGTGATCTTCTTTATAATAAAATTTTCTGTAAACCGTTTATTGACTTAATTAAGTCAAGGTGTAATAATAAAAGTAACGTTTACAATAGTTAGGGTATCATAAGTAAACATCATAATAAAATATTGTAGTTTGTTAAAGGCTATATAAAATAACCATATATAAATATACCAAGGGGGAATTATATATGACAAAAGTTATGAAAACTATGGATGGAAATGAAGCTTGTGCTTATGTATCATATGCTTTTACAGAGGTAGCAACAATTTATCCAATAACACCATCTTCACCAATGGCTGAGCATGTAGATGAATGGTCGGCTTATGGAAAGAAAAACATTTTTGGACAAACGGTAAAACTCGTAGAGATGGAATCAGAAGCAGGGGCTATAGGTGCAGTTCATGGGTCTCTTGAAGCAGGAGCTTTAACTACATCTTATACGGCATCACAAGGGTTGCTTTTAATGGTTCCTACAATGTATAGAATTGCAGGACAATTAAAGCCCGGAGTATTACATGTAAGTGCCCGTACAGTAGGCACTCATGCACTTTCAATTTTTGGGGATCATTCAGACGTAATGTCTTGCCGCCAAACAGGTTTTGCAATGATGTCTACAGCAAGTGTACAAGAAGTTATGGATTTATCTGGTGTTGCACATTTAAGTGCAATTAAAGGACGTGTACCATTTTTACACTTCTTTGATGGTTTTAGAACTTCTCATGAAATTCAAAAAATTGAGTGCCTTGAATATGATGATTTAGCTAAACTTATAGATCAAGATGCCCTTATGGCATTTAGGAAAAATTCGTTGAATCCTGAAAGACCTGTTCAACGTAGCACAGTACAAAATCCTGATATCTTCTTCCAGGCACGTGAGGCAAGTAATAGGTTTTATGATGCTATTCCTGGTATTGTAGAAAATTATATGAATGATATTAATAAGATTACAAATAGAAATTATAAATTATTTAATTACTATGGTGCAAATGATGCTGACCGAGTAATTATCGCTATGGGTTCTGTATGTGGAGCAATAGAGGAAACAATAGATTATCTAAATGCAAATGGTCAAAAAGTCGGTCTTGTTAAAGTGCATCTATTCAGACCATTTTCAGTGGAGCATTTGTTAAAGGCAATTCCGCAAACAGTTAAAAACATTGCTGTTTTAGATAGAACTAAAGAGCCAGGGTCAGCAGGCGAACCACTATTTGAAGATGTGTGTACTGCTTACGTAAACAAAGAAGTTCGTCCAAAAATTTATGGAGGACGTTATGGATTATCATCTAAAGATACAACACCTGCTCAAATAGTTGCGGTATACGAAAATCTTAAACAAAGTACACCTAAAGATCACTTTACTGTTGGAATTAATGATGATGTAACACATCATTCAATCCTTGTTGGTGAAGAGATTAATGTGTTATCAAAAGGAACAATTAGTTGCAAATTTTGGGGACTTGGTTCTGATGGTACAGTAGGAGCAAACAAAAACTCAATAAAGATTATTGGCGATCATACGGATATGTTTGTTCAAGCTTATTTCGTTTTTGATACAAAAAAATCTGGTGGTGTAACACAATCGCACTTGCGTTTTGGAAAAGAGCCTATACGATCAAGTTATCTTGTAAAAGGAGCAGATTTTATTGCATGTCATAATTCTTCATATTTAGAGAAGTATGATATAATTTCTGATTTAAAATATGGAAAGACATTTTTATTAAATTGTGCCTGGAAGGGTGAAGAATTAGAAAAATATCTTCCAAGTAAAGTAAAACAATATATTGCTAAAAATAACATAGAGTTTTATACAATTGATGCTTCGCACATTGCTAAAGAGCTTGGTTTAGGTGGACGTTCCAATACTGTGCTTCAAGCTGCTTTCTTTAAATTAGCAAACATTATACCAATAGATGAGGCAGTAGAGTATATGAAGAAATCTATATACAAAAGTTATAGTAAAAAAGGTGATATTATTGTTAATATGAACTATGGGGCAGTAGACAAAGGCATTGAAGGTTTAGTAAAAGTAGAAGTTCCAAGTGTCTGGGTTAATGAGGTCGAGGAAGCTTCAGCAGAAGCTACAGATGTTCCTGATTTTATTAAAAATATTCTTATACCTGTTAATGCTCAAAAGGGAGATAGTATTCCAGTAAGTGCTTTTATAGGAATGGAGGATGGTACGGCACCACTAGGTACATCAGCCTTCGAGAAAAGAGGCATAGCTTCGCAGGTTCCATCATGGAATGTAGATAATTGTATTCAGTGTAATCAATGTTCATTTGTGTGCCCACATGCTGCAATAAGACCATTTTTGGCAAGTGCTCATGAAGTAGAAAATGCACCAAATGGATTTAAATTAAAGGGAGCCATGGGAAAAGGCCTTGAGGATTATCAATATAGAATACAAGTTGACACATTAGATTGTACAGGTTGTGGAATTTGTTCTAATGTTTGTCCTGCTAAAGAAAAAGCTCTTACAATGGAACCTATCGAGACTCAGCAAAAGGAGATGAATAACTGGTATTATGCATTATCATTATCTAAGAAAGAGAACTGTGGTGACATTGCTACCGTAAAAGGAAGTCAGTTTATGCAGCCACTACTTGAGTTTTCTGGGGCTTGTGCAGGATGCGGCGAAACCCCTTATGCTAAGGTAATTACACAATTATATGGAGATAGGATGTATCTTGCTAGTGCAACAGGGTGTTGTCAGGCTTGGGGTGCGGCATCACCATGCGTGCCATATACAACAAATTCAGAAGGTCACGGACCAGCTTGGTCGAACTCATTATTTGAAAACAATGCGGAATTTAGTCTTGGTATGTGCTTAGCAGTGAACCAACAAAGGGAGTTATTAAAGTCAAAAGTAGAGAAAATTATTAATTTAACAAATGATTCAAATGTGAAGTTATTACTTAAAAATTGGATCCACAATTATAGTAATGGGAAAACATCAAAAATTATAAGTAAGAAGGTAATTGAGGTATTGGAAAAAGCAAACTTAAGTAAAGAACTTAGGGAATTAGCAAATGAAATACTTAGCAGTAAAGAACACCTTGCTAAAAAATCAATGTGGATGTATGGAGGAGATGGTTGGGCATATGATATTGGATTTGGTGGTCTAGATCATGTTCTATCAATGGGGGAGGATGTAAATATAATTGTATTTGATACAGAAGTTTATTCAAATACTGGTGGTCAATCATCGAAAGCAACCCCAATAGGTGCTGTTGCTCAATTTGCAGCATCTGGTAAAAAGTTTAATAAAAAAGATTTAGGTATGATGGCAATGAGTTACGGTAATGTTTACGTAGCACAAGTAGCTATGGGAGGAAGTCAAAGTCAATTTCTTAAAGCAGTTGTAGAGGCTGAGGGTTATTATGGTTCATCACTTATTATTGCTTATGCACCATGTATAAGTCATGGGTTAAAAGGCGGTATGAGTACTACTGCGGCAAATACCAAACGTGCTGTTGAAGTAGGATATTGGCACCTTTATAGGTGCAATCCAGATCTTGAGAAGGAAGGAAAGAATCCATTTATTTTAGATTCAAAGGAGCCAACAGGTAGTTTCCGAGAGTTTTTACTTGGTGAAGTTCGTTATTCATCGTTGCTAAGAACTTTCCCAGAGGATGCTGAGGAGTTATTCGCAGCTGCAGAAAAAGCATCAAACAAAAGGTACCAAAATTATAGAAGACTTGCCAGTAACTAATGTATTTAAGTCCTAATGTGAACAATATATGAATAACAAAAATAAACCTTACTCATTTTTTATGAGCAAGGTTTATTTTTGTTATTCTAAATTATATTAACTATTAACCGCGATTTCATTAATTTCTTTTATATAGTCACTCGCTTTTATAGGGTTAAATTGGCCCTCCCATTTGGATATAACAACGCAAGCAAGTGAATTGCCAACTACATTGACTGCAGTTCTTGCCATATCTAAAATACGATCTATACCGGCTATGAATGCTAGTCCCTCTATTGGAATTCCCACAGAACCTAATGTAGCTAGTAGTACTACAAAAGATACCCCTGGAACACCTGCTATGCCTTTTGAAGTAACCATTAATACAACCATTAGATTGATCTGAGTAAGTAGCGGTAAATGAATACCATATAGCTGAGCAATGAAAAGTGCTGCTATTGCTTGGTATAAAGTTGATCCATCTAAATTAAAAGAATACCCTGTTGGTATAACAAAAGATGCTATTGCTTTTGGGCAACCGAATTTTTCCATCTTCTCCATAAGTTTAGGTAAAACTGCTTCAGAACTTGCAGTACTATACGCAAGGATTAATTCATCTTTTAAAAGTTTTATGAAGGCAAATATATTTATCTTAACTGCTTTAGCTACCAGTCCTAATACAACAATTACAAAAAATATCATTGCACCATAAGTTGTTATAGCCAATTTGCCAAGTGGAATTAAAGCAGCAAGACCAAATTTTGAAACTGTTATGCCAATTAGAGCAAACACACCAAATGGTGCAGTCTTCATTATTTGATTAGTTACCCAGAACATTGCTTGTGCAACCCCTTCAAAAAAGCGAAGGACTGGTTTTCCTTTTTCTCCAATTGCGCCGATTCCTAAACCAAACATAATTGAAAAGAATATAATTGATAACATATCTCCATTACCTAAGGATGCAAAAATATTTGTTGGGACAATATTTACAAAGGTATCAGCGAAACTATGATGTTGAACAGTTGATGCAGTATCTACATAACTTGAAATACTGGTTTTTACAAGTGAATGCATATCTATGCCGGTTCCTGGATGAACTATGTTTCCTATTAATAAACCAAGACAAATTGCAACAGTAGTGATAACTTCAAAATAAAGAAGTGTTTTACCACCAAGTTTTCCAACTTTCTTTATATCGCCTACACCAGCTATACCTACAACTAACGATGAGAAAACAATTGGTACTACTATCATTTTAATTAATCTTAAAAAGATATCACCAATTGGCTTAAGAACAGTTGTTACTGTTGGATTACCATAAAAAATTGCGCCTACAATAACACCTGAAATAAGACCAACAAGAATTTGTACAGCTAATGTAAATTTAATCTTCTTCATGAACATTTCCACCTCTTCTTTAACAAATATAGTTTTAAAGCTTTGTCGTTTTGCCTTAGTGTATATTGTATATTATAAAGATGTATTATGTCTATACAATTAATATTTATTTTGGTGTTTTGGGTTTTGCTCCCCAGCATTTGTCACAATTTAGGCAACAATGAGAGGCAAAGTTATTACAATGCCCATTATTAATTTGATTAGGTAAGCCTGTAACTTTTTTTGACTTTTTCATCCACTTGAACATATTTTTTATTTCATTTTTTCCTTGTTTATCTAAAAGTATATTAGAGTCTATGATATACCACCCCTTAATATTTTTTAATTTAAGTACTATGCTATACAGTATAACCCTTTTACTTATAAGATGCAGTAACAATTGATACAGAGGCTAATAAAGGAATTTGTAGAAAAATAAAGTAATGAGTAGTATATAATCATGTTGAAAAATAAATCTTAGCAATTAGATCACTCATAAGAAATGGATTCATTATAATGACTTAGGTCGAAGACAACTTGTTAATAAAAAATAGTTGGTGTTTTGTTTTTAATAAACAGAGTGGTATCATAATTTATTATTATGTCAAATTATAGCGAAATAAAAATATACCAAAACATAAAACAATATGGTAGTATATTAAAGGGATTACAAAATATTGAAATAATATATAGGAAAAGTCTTTTAAGTATAAGATACTTTATTATTATATATTTGTTGCAATAGATAATTTCAAGTAAACTGAAGGGTGATGCCATATGGATGATAATTTTGATGAACAGATAAGAGAACTGTTGAAAATGAGCATTAAAGAAAGTGAAGAAAAAGCAGAATTGTCAGCTAAGTTAATAAGAGCTAATAAAGAACTTGTAATTCAAAACGAAGAGAAAAGTAAACTGTCAGCGGAATTAAATATTGCTAGTAAGGCGCAGGGTGAATTCCTTGTTAATATATCTCATGAACTTAAAACACCGTTGAATGTTATTTTTTCAATAGCTCAATTATTTGATGTATATTGTAAAGATGGGTCTCTTGACGATAATAAAAAATCAATTATAGAATATATAGAATCAATTAAGCAAAATTCATATAGATTATCTAAAATTATTAATAATATAGTTGATTTATCAAAGATTGAAGCAGGATTCTTTAAATTAAACCTAGCAAATAATAATATAGTAACAGTGGTAGAAGAAACAGTGATTGCTGCAACTACTTTGATTGAAGGTAAAGGTTTAAATATTACCTTTGATACAGATATAGAAGAAAAAAATATTGCTTGTGATGCAGAAAGAATAAAACGAATAGTATTAAATTTAATATCAAATTCTATAAAATTTACAGAAAGCGGTAATGAGATATTTGTAAAAGTTATTGATAAAAATGAATTTGTTGAAATATCAATTAAAGACAATGGTATTGGCATTGAAGAGAAATATTTAGATGTGATATTTGATAGATTTAAACAGGTAGATAAATCTTTATCTAGAAATGCAGAAGGTACAGGTGTTGGTTTGAGTTTAGTAAAATCGATTGTAGAATTGCATGGTGGTAATATATATGCGCAGAGTAAATTTGGGGAAGGTAGCACATTTACAATAAGACTCCCTGCAGGCAAGGTACTTGATGAAAATATAATATATAGTAATGTTGCGAAAAATGGAAATGAAATTATACGAGTGGAGTTTTCAGACCTCTATTCGTAAATCATATTATTGATTAAAGGCAGTTAAGATATAATTCTTAACTGCCTGGTATGGGGCTACTTTGTAATAATTTCATGGATTAATGTTGGCTTAGTTGCATGATCACTAATAGAGATATTTTCATATATTTTCTTCTTTACATCTTCTACATTTTCACGATTTGAATATATAGTTAAGATAGGTTCACCCTTTTCTACCTTGTCACCTACTTTTTTGCGTAGCATAAGGCCTACTGCTAAATCAATTTTATCTTCTTTTGTTGCTCTACCTGCACCAAGTAACATTGCTGCAATTCCAATCTCATCAGCTACCATATTAGATACAAAACCGCTAGTTAAAGCAGGGACATCAATTTTATATTTAGCTTGTGGTAATTTTTCTGGATTATCCACAATCGATTCATCTCCACCTTGATTTTTAATAAATACTTTAAATTTGTCTAATGCTTTACCATTTTTTATTACTTCAAGAAGCAATTTTCTTGCTTCCTCTAATGTTTTTGCTTTTTTAGCAAGCACTACCATCTGACTTCCAAGTGTTAGGACAAGTTCAGTAAGATCTTCAGGACCTTCTCCTTTTAATGTATCAATGGCTTCTTTTACCTCAAGTGCATTACCAATTGCAAATCCTAAAGGTTGTGACATGTCAGAGATTATCGCCATGGTATTTCTTCCTACATTATTACCAATTTGCACCATTGCATGAGCTAAATTTTCTGCATCTTTATCCGTTTTCATGAAAGCCCCTGCGCCTGTTTTAACATCTAGAACTATTGCATTAGCTCCTGATGCAATTTTTTTACTCATAATAGAACTAGCTATTAGTGGAATCGAGTTCACAGTTCCAGTTACGTCACGAAGTGCGTATAATTTCTTGTCTGCAGGAGTTAAGTTACCTGTTTGACCAATAACAGCAACTTTGTCACGGTTAACTAATTCAATAAATTTATCATTTGTAATTTCTACATGGAAACCACTAATAGATTCTAATTTATCAATAGTTCCGCCAGTATGTCCAAGTCCTCGTCCAGACATTTTAGCAACAGGTATATCCAAAGCAGCAACTAGTGGTGCGAGTACTAGCGTTGTTGTATCGCCTACGCCACCCGTTGAGTGTTTATCTACTTTTATACCTTCAATTTTTGATAAATCAATAGTTTCTCCGGAATTAACCATAGCCATAGTCAAATCTGCTCTCTCCCGATCATTCATGTCTTGAAAATAAATAGCCATTGCAAGGGAACTTGCTTGGTAATCAGGAATAGTTCCATTAGTATAACCGTCAATAAAAAAATTAATTTCTTTTGTTGTTAATTCTTTACCATCACGTTTTTTTGAAATCACATCTACCATTCTCATTTTTATTACCAACCTTTTATTTTGATTTTATAATATTATTATATGGTTATATTATACAATTAAACCAACAATAGTTGCTGTTAATACACTAACTAATGTTGCACCAAATAGCAGTTTTAGACCAAATCGAGCAACAACATTCCCTTGTTTTTCATTAAGCCCTTTTACTGCTCCAGAAATAATCCCAATGGATGAAAAATTAGCAAAAGAAACTAAAAATACAGAAACAATAGCGGTTGTACGCGTTGTTAAATGTATAGTACTAGTTGCCAAACTAGTCATTGCAACAAATTCATTTGATACTAATTTCGTTGCCATTATACTTGCGGCAGGTATTGCTTCCTTAAAGGGTACACCCATTAAAATCGCAAATGGTGAGAACACATAGCCAAGTAAATTTTGAAAAGAAATACCGAAAATACCTTTAAAAATCATATTAATCATAGCAATTATGGCCACAAATCCAATAAGCATTGCTCCAACTATGATAGCTACTTTGAAACCATCCATAATGTATTCACCGAGCATTTCAAAAAATGATTGCTTTTTTTCTTCTTGTACTATTAATATATCTTCCTCTGGGGTTACTGTATATGGATTTATAATTGAAGATATAATAAATCCACCAAATAAGTTTAAAACAAGTGCAGTTACAACATATCTAGGTTTAATAAGAACCATATAAGAGCCAACTATCGACATAGATACCGTAGACATTGCTGATGCACAAAGTGTATAAAGTCTATGCTCCGGTAATAGGCCAAGTTCTTTTTTTACAGAAATAAATACCTCTGATTGACCAAGAATAGCAGCGGCTACTCCGTTGTAAGATTCTAGTTTGCCCATACCGTTAATTTTACTTAATCCTAGGCCTATATATTTAATTATAAAAGGAAGTATTTTAAAGTGTTGTAAAATTCCGATTAAAGCAGAAATAAATACTATTGGTAAAAGCACACCTATAAAAAATGTAAATTGATTTGCGTTAACTAACCCACCAAATACAAAATTAACGCCCTCAGCTGCACATTTAAGTAATAGTTGAAAACCATTTGCTATTCCACCTACTAGAAAATTACCAACACCAGTATTTAGCAATATAAATCCAAGTATGAATTGTAAAATAACCATTATAACGATAGGTCGGTATTTTACCTTTTTTTTATCAGTACTAGTAATCCATGCAAGTCCTAAGACAACAATTAATCCGAGAATTCCAATAATATATTTCATTTTAAACCTCCTCTTATGCCTTATCAATAATAAAGCTTATTTGCACATTTGTAAAGTTGTGGGTGAAATTATGCAGGAGATATACAATATATTCTGTATTTCTTATTAATTTAAGAAGCTGTAAAAAAACTCATAAACGCGTGTTAATAGAATATAATGTAAGAATTAGAGGTAATTGACGCTTATATGATTATTGATATATTTAAATATTTTATATAAAATAGAATTGAACAAATATAGGGGGGATGAACAATGAAATTTGGTTATTTCGATGATATAAAAAAAGAGTATGTTATTACTACACCTAAGACTCCGTATCCATGGATTAATTATCTTGGAACAGATGATTTTTTCTCTCTAATTTCAAATACTAGTGGTGGCTACTGCTTTTATAAGGATGCGAGGCTTCGAAGGTTAACTAGATATAGATATAATAGTGCACCAGTTGATAGTGGGGGGAGATACTATTATATAAACGATGGTGGCGACGTTTGGACACCAGGATATATGCCTGTGAAAACTGAATTAGATTCCTATGAATGTAGACATGGACTTGGTTACACTAAAATAAAAAGTGCAAGAAATGGTATTGAAGTAGAGCAATTAATGTTTGTCCCTTTAAAGTATCATGGCGAAGTTAACCAACTTAAAATAAAAAATACATCAAATGATATTAAGGAAATTAAGATTTTTTCATTTATTGAGTTCTGCTTATGGAATGCTTATGACGATATGACTAACTTCCAGAGAAATTTTAGTACTGGTGAAGTTGAGATAGATAATTCTGTAATTTATCATAAAACCGAATATAGAGAAAGACGTAATCATTATTCATTTTACTCGGTTAATACTGATATAGATGGGTTTGATAGTGACAGAGAGTCGTTTCTAGGATTATATAATGGATTTGATTCACCACAAACGGTTATGAACGGTAAATCTAATAATTCTGTAGCGAGTGGATGGTCACCTGTAGCATCACATAGTAAAACATTGAGACTTAAACCTGGAGAAGAAACAAGTTTGATATTTATAATTGGATATGTAGAAAATGAGGAAGAAAACAAGTGGGAAAGCCCTGGTGTTATTAATAAGACTATTGCTAAGGATATGATAGCGAGGTTTAGTACAGATATTCAAGTAGAAGAGGGATTAGAAGCTTTAAGTAAATATTGGCTTAATTTATTATCAAAATATAGTATAAAAACGGATGATGATAAGCTAGACCGCATGGTTAATATATGGAATCCTTATCAATGCATGGTAACGTTTAATATGTCTAGAAGTGCATCATATTTTGAATCTGGAATTGGAAGAGGGATGGGATTTAGAGATTCTAATCAGGATTTACTTGGATTTGTGCATCAGATTCCAGGTAGGGCGAGGGAAAGAATACTGGATATAGCCGCAACACAATTTGAGGATGGTGGAGCTTATCACCAATATCAACCATTAACTAAAAAGGGTAACTTTGAAGTCGGTGGAGGATTTAATGATGATCCATTATGGTTAATATTAGGTACTGCAGCCTATATAAAAGAAACAGGAGATTTTAGTATACTAAATGAACTTGTGGCTTTCAATTGTGATGATAACATAAAAGATACACTTATGGAACATTTAAAACGTTCTTTCTATCATGTTGTAAATAATCTTGGACCTAATGGACTTCCTTTAATTGGAAGGGCTGACTGGAATGATTGTTTGAATTTAAATTGTTTTTCCACAGAACCAGATGAATCGTTTCAAACATTTGGAGATCCAGATGGAAGGGTTGCTGAATCTGTTCTAATAGCTGGAATGTTTGTATTTATAGGACCAGAATATGTAGAATTATGCAAAAGATTTGACCTGATTTTAGAAGCTACAATAGCGCAGAATCATATTGATAAAATGAGAAAAACAGTTATAGAAAAAGGCTTTGACGGAGAATGGTTTTTAAGGGCATACGATGCTTTTGGAAATAAGGTAGGTAGCAAGGATAACGATGAGGGGCAGATATATATCGAATCACAAGGGTTCTGCGTAATGGCGGGCATTGGGGTAGAAGAAGGTTTAGCTTTAAAAGCATTAGATTCTGTGAAGGAAAAACTAGATACTAAGTATGGCATAATGCTCTTGAACCCAGCTTACAGCAAATATGATGTAAACATTGGTGAAATTACATCTTATCCAGCGGGATATAAAGAAAATGGTGGGATATTTTGTCATAACAACCCATGGATAATGATTGCTGAAACAGTTTTAGGTAGAGGGGATAGGGCATATGATGTATATAAAAGGATAGCTCCAGCCTTTGTTGAGGAAATAAGTGAGATTCATAGAACTGAACCTTATGTTTATTCGCAAATGGTAGCAGGAAAAGATGCAATGCGATATGGAGAAGCTAAAAATTCTTGGCTTACAGGAACTGCTGCATGGAACTATTTTGCAATTACTCAATTTATTCTAGGGGTGAAGCCAGAGTATGATGGGCTTCGTGTAAATCCTTGCATTCCAAAAGAGTGGAGTAGTTTTGAGATTGAGAGAACATACAGAGGAGATATATATAATATTAAAATTAATAATAATAAGCATATTTGTAAAGGTGTTAAATTAATTACGGTGGATGGAAAAGCTATACAAGGAAATATATTACCTGTATTTGGTGATGGATGCGCACATAAAATAGAAATAGAGATGGGAAATTAACCATTTAAGGAGGAGTTCACTCCTAATTCTTTTGAAATAGAAGGGCTAAGCGCTAGTTATCTAAGTAGTAAAATACAACTGGAACAAAAATTTTAGAAATAAATATAAGTGTAGATGTATTAAATACTGCGTTAACTGATTCTAAAACAGGTAAAATGGATATATATTATATAGGTACCAATTAATAGCATAATGTAAATATCAGATAATGTTAAATTCTAAAAAATGTAAACGATTCTGCAAGAGAATGAGCAATTCGGATGTAAATGGAGTAAATTATGTTAAAACATGGTTATCTGAGGAAATCTAGACATATTACAATTTGAAAAGCATGAAAAATTAGAGTATTATTGCATTATAAACACGCGTTTAAATTCTAAAAAGAGGTGCGGAATGAATAGTATAGATATTGCAAAAATAGCAGGAGTTTCAAGAAGCACCGTTTCAAGGGTAATTAA
This sequence comes from Clostridium estertheticum subsp. estertheticum, assembly GCF_001877035.1. NCBI lineage: Bacteria > Bacillati > Bacillota > Clostridia > Eubacteriales > Clostridiaceae > Clostridium > Clostridium estertheticum. The sequence goes on from NZ_CP015756.1 coordinate 2,108,795, forward strand.
CAATTATGATAATGTTCCAGACGAAACTAGAAAAAAGATTCAGCAGATAATAAAGGAAAATAATTATGTACCACATGCATCTGCTAGAATGCTTGCTGGGGTTAAAAACAGAGTAATTGGTCTTTTTATAATTGATATGAAGACGGATACTAATGGTAAGCAAGTTACTAGTAGTTCTTACTTTACACCATTTACCGGATCGGTTATCGAAAATGCAAGCAAAATGGGTTATAACGTACTTGTTTCTATAGTAAGTAAACAAAAGGATTATAAAAAAGTGAAAGAAATTTTCTATAATAAGACGGTGTCTGGTGGAATATTTATAGGAGAAAAAAATGGAGAGCCAGAAATAAAAGAAATTATAAATTCTGGTTGTAGGGTTGCATTATTAGATCAAGCAGTGAAATCAGATGAAGAGGTTTATAATAAATGTATAATTGTAAATGCTGATAACTACTACGGTGCATACAAAGCTACTAATTATTTAATTGGACTTGGACATTCGAGTATTGCACATATAGTAGGAATATCTGAAAATTTATCAGGTATAGAAAGATTTAATGCTTATAAAAACGCATTAACAGATGCTGGGATTGCTGTAAAAAGTAATTTAATTGTTAAAGGCGATTTTACAATCAATGGAGGATATAATGCTACAAAAAAACTTCTACAAAAGGAAATACCTACTGCAATATTTTGTGGAAATGATATGATGGCAATAGGAGCTATGCAGGCTATTGAAGAAGCGAATCTAAATGTTCCAGAAGATATATCTATAGTAGGATTTGATGACATAGAGGTTGCAAGATATATAAATCCAACGCTTACAACTGTAAGGATGAAGCTTCTTGAAATGGCATCAATTGCAACAAATACTCTAATAACATCAATCGAGAGTAATTCAAATTTTTCAGCAAATTATACGTTACCTATTGACTTGATTGAAAGAAATTCGTGTAAGGCTCTAAAATAAACTAGTTTACATGCAGCGACCCATGAGATGATTAATCCAAATTAAACACGAGTTTATTAGAATTTGGTTGATATTATAATATTCTTTTTATGAATGTTATTTATTAATAGAAGATTTAATGGGGGGACAATAATGAAAAAAAATTATTTGAAGAAATTTGCATTGTTAACTTTATCAACAATAATGGCTACTTCAATGTTAGCTGGTTGTGGATCGAGTACAGCTACAAAAACAGATTCAGGCTCAAAAGCAGCAACTACAGGGGCTGATAAATCACCAGCTGACTACACGGGAACTATAAAGATATGGTCATGGAATACTGAGCTTAAAGATTTGGGTATTATAGCTAAGTTTAACAAAGTTTATCCAAACCTTAAAGTTCAACTTGTTTCAATACCAAATGATAATAGTGCATATGTAACTAAAATATCTTCTACAATGAGTGCTGGAGTTGGTGGACCGGATGTTTTTTTAGCAGAATCTGCTTATGTGAAAAAATTTACAAACTTAGACTTTTATGAGGACTTGACAAAGGCGCCTTATAATGCAGAGGCACTTACAAGTAAAATGGTACCATATACTGTAGAGCTAGGACGTAATGAAGGAGACAAGTCAATTAGAGCTTTAACTTGGCAGGCAACACCTGGTGGATTCTTCTATAAGAGAAGTATAGCTAAACAGTATCTTGGAACAGATGACCCTGCTGCTATTCAAAAAATGATGACAACAACAGAGGACTTTATCAAATTAGGTGAGACTCTTAAAACGAAGAGTAATGGATCAGTTAAGTTATTAGCTGGATATAATGAATTAGTAAATGTGGCTATTGGTAGTCGTACGCAAGGGTGGGTAAAAGATGGTAAGTTAGTTATTGATACTAAAATGATGGATTATATCGATCAAGCAACTAAAATTAGAAATGAAGGTTTAGATGCTAAATTTACTCAATGGACACCAGCCTGGACTGGATCTATGTCAGATAAAACAACATTTGGGTATATGCTTCCGACTTGGGGACTTCCTTTTACTTTAGGAATAAATGCTCCAAAAGAAACAGGCAATTATGCATTCGTAAAAGCTCCAACACCATATTATTGGGGTGGAACTTGGCTTGGAGTATCTAGTAAGAGTACACAAAAAGATAATGCTTGGCAGTTTGTTAAGTATATAACTACAAATAAAGATTTTATGGAAGCACAGGCAAAAGATAAAGGTGACTTCATGAATAACGTAGATGTTCAAGCTAAATTATCAAGTACAGATGCAGGAAACAATTCATATTTAAAAGGTGAAAACGTTTATAAAGTATACACAGAACTTGTTAAAGGCATTGATGGTAAATTGTTTACACAATATGATGATACAATTAATAATGCTTGGAATAAACAAATAGACTTATTAATAATAGGTAAAACAGCTTCAAAAGAGGATTTTCTTAAAAAATTTAAAGCTGATGTAGTAAATGCATATCCGGATATTAAAGTAGATTAGTTAGATGACATGTAAAAGTAAATAGTAATTAGCCTTATTAACTGTTTTTTAGTAAATAAGGCTAATTTAAAAATAGGGGGTGTCACTTTGGTTAAAGGTAAAATAAATAGAGAAAAGTATGGATTATTATTTATCGCTCCATTTTTTATAACATTTCTTATTTTTCAATTGTATCCTATGATTTATTCTTTATATGTTAGTTTTATTAAATGGGATGGTATGTCAAAAAACATTAAATTTGTAGGTCTTGCAAATTACTCAAGATTATTTGCAGATCCTGTTTTTTTAAAGAGCATAGCTAATACCTGGATTATGTGGCTATGTGGGGGAATTCCTCAATTAATTTTAGCGTTAATTTTAGCCGTAGCATTAAACGAAGCAAGATTAAAAGGAAAAGATATTTTTAGAGCGGTATATTTCTTTCCCAATCTAGTTACTGCAACATCAATTGGCATATTATTTGCATTTTTATTTGATTGGCAGGCAGGGTCAGTAAATAAAATATTGATGAATATTCATTTAATAAAGGAACCAATAAACTTTCTTATGAGTGAAAATTACTCTAGAGGCATAGTGTCACTTACTTCCTTCTGGATGTGGTTTGGATATAGTATGATAATATTTATGGCTGGAATTAAGAATATTCCTGAAGAACTTTATGAAGCTGCAACTGTTGATGGAGCATCTAAAACACAAAGATTTTGGTCAATAACAATTCCTTTATTAAGGCCAACGATATTATTTTCGTTCATAACATCATTAATTGGAGGAATGCAATCTTTTGATATACCATACGCATTATCAAAAGGCTCAGGAGACCCTAATAATGCAACTATGTCAATGGTTATGTATCTTTATAGAACTGCATTTGTAAACAATAACTATGGATACGGCGCTGCTGTGGGGTATGCATTATTTATAATAATACTTGTATTTGCAATAATATCATTTAAGTTTATAAATAGAAATGCTGATGATTATGAATAAGGGGGTAGGGATGGAACATAATAATGTGTTAAAAAACGATAATAAAGAAATAGGCAAAATCATTAGTAAAACAGTTTTGTATATAGCGCTTATAGCGCTAGCCATATTATGTTTTTTACCATTTTTTATAATGATAATTAATGCTACTCATACTAATGGTGAAATTGCTACAACATTGTCTTTAACACCAGGCACTTCATTAATGGCAAATTATCATAGATTACTAGAAAGTCAACCTATATGGAACGGTCTAGTAAATAGTGTAGTTATAGCAATTGCAGTTACAGCAGTAAGTGGTTATTTTAGTGCATTAACTGCCTATGGCTTTTCAAAATTTAGATTTAAAGGGAATAAAATTCTTTTTTGGGTACTACTTGGAACAATGATGATACCTACACAATTAGGGATGATAGGCTTATTTCAATTGGTAAAAAAGCTTGGTCTACTTGATTCATATTTGCCTTTAATAATACCAGCTATAGCAACTCCAGCATCGGTATTTTTTATTAAAGGATATACAGATGGTGCAATAAGCAGGTCACTTATAGAAGCTGCTAGAATAGATGGGTGCAGCGAGTTTAAAATATTTAATAGGATAGTATTACCTTTAATATTTCCAAGTGTTGCTACAATGTCTATATTTACATTTATTCAAACTTGGAATAACTTCTTAATACCTCTTATATTGTTATTTGATCCTACTAAGTTTACACTTCCAATAATGGTAATGCTCGCTAGAGGAACATATCAGACAGAATATGGTGCAGTTTTCGCAGGTGTTGCGATTTCTATTGTACCTATAATGATAGCATTTATTTTCTTATCAAAGAAAATAGTAGGAGGACTAACGGTAGGTGGAGTAAAAGGATAATGATCTTATTAAAGATGGAAACTAAAAAATGAGCTACTGAAATATATTTATATATTTCAGTAGCTTTTTTTTCGTAAAAAGCTTTAGAGAAAATCAAAAATAACACAAAAATAACATAATCATTTGATGGTTGATACATAATTATTTGTTATTATAAATATATAGTAAATAATTAAATTTATTTCCTAATTTGGAAGGGAACTTTAATCAAATTTTAATCTAAATTTAACATTCATGATATATTATGGATATCGTAAGGTTAATTAAGTTTGAAATTAAGATATTATAAGGAGGGCTAATAGGATGCTTATTATCGACAACATCTTAATTATAATAATATCGTTAATATTTATTATTCTAATTATAATATTTACAACTAGAAATAATAAAAAATCTTATATTGTTAGAGAATTTTATTCACTTGGTACCTCTAACCAGTTAAAGGCATATGGGAAGAAAGCATCAAAAGCTATTGAAGAATCTATTATAAAGGTTTGTGAGATAGATAATAAGATGTCGGTATTCAAAAATGATAGTGAAATTTCAAAAATAAATAAAAATGCTGGAAACAAGCCGCAAATAGTTAGCAATGATACTTATTATGTTATTCAAAAGGCGATAAAGTATTGCACGCTATCTGAAGGAGCTTTTGATATTACAATAAGACCTATAGTTTCATTATGGGGTATTGGAAAAGAAGGGCAACAGGTCCCGAGTAGTAATGAAATTAAGGAGAAGCTTAAAATTGTAAACTATAAGGATATAGTATTAGATAAAGATGATAGATCTATTTTTTTAAAAAATAAGAAACAAGAAATTGATGTTGGAGGTATTGCTAAAGGATTTGCTGCAGACGAAGTTAAAAATGTAATGATTAAAAATGGCATTAAGAGTGCGCTTATAAATCTTGGGGGAAACATATTAACTCTTGGCACAAAAATCGATGGAACCCCATGGAGTGTTGGTATTCAAGATCCATTTAAAACTCGTGGCGAATTCGCTTTAACAATTAGTGTTATTAATAAATCAGTAGTTACTTCAGGAAATTATGAAAGATATTTTGAAGTGGAGGGTAAAAGATTTCACCATATAATAAATCCAAGTACGGGATATCCATCGGAAAGTGATATTGTGGGTGCTACGATAATATCTGATAACTCTATTGATGGTGATGGACTATCTACAGGTGTGTATATTATGGGTGTGGAGAAGTCTATTAAGTTGATAGAAGAGATAGAGGGCGTAGATGCCATATTAATAACTAAAAGTAAGGAGATTTATGTTACGTCAGGCATGGAAGGAAAATTTACAATAACGGGTCAGGAGTTTGTATATAAAAATAGGATTTAAAAGGGGATATAAAATGGTAAAAAAGATAAAGAAAATACAAATATTTAGACATATAATACAATTGATTATGTTTGTTTTATCACCGGGTTTATTTATATTAGCTTTTTCAGAACTAAAAAGCATTTATACTATGATTATTAAAGGGAATTTTAATTTCATAACAGCTTTTCCTAGTTTAATTGAGTTCACAACAGTTATAATTGTAACTATTTTCCTTGGTAGATTCTTTTGTGGCTGGGTTTGTGCATTTGGAAGCTATAATGATTTCATTTATTTATTATCAAAAAAAGTATTTAAGATTAATTTTAAGGTAAACGAAGACGTGGATAAAATTTTAAAATACGTGAAATATGTAGTTCTATTATTACTTGTAGTTGTTGTTTGGACTATGGGAAGTAAAGTTCTTGATACAACTAGTCCTTGGGATGCTTTTGCGCAAATAACAAATTTTCCTCAGGTATTATTTAATTACACTATTGGAGTGGCACTTTTACTTTTAATAACAATAGGTGCTCTTTTTGTAGAAAGGTTTTTCTGTAGATATTTATGTCCTTTAGGAGCTGTTTTTAATATATTATCAAGAATAGGAATACTTAAAATTAAAAAGCCTACTGATAAATGCGGAAAGTGTAGATTGTGCACAAATAATTGTTCAATGGGATTATCACTTTACAAAGCTCAGAGTGTATGTGGTGGAGATTGTATTAACTGTTTTAAATGCATCGAAGCATGTCCAAGAAGTAATACTAAGATAAATGTTCTTGGCGAAAATGTAAACCCGCAGCTTGCAAGTAGTGTAGCAATAGCAGCAATGGTAGGACTTTATGCTGCTAATAATTTAGGAGCAGCTACATTAAAAAATAGTGGATTGGCTACAGTGAGTAATACTACAACAACTACTGATTCAAGTTCAAGAACAGCTAGTACTGAGGATACAAATACAAAGACAGCAACTACTTCAAATACTTATAAAGATGGGACTTATACAGGATCGGGTAGTGGGTTTCATGGTGGTACAACGCAGATGTCAGTTACAATAAAAAACAATAAAATAACTAAAGTTGAAACAGTATCAAATGGAGATACTCCTGATTTTTATGCAAGAGCAGAAAGTACGATAATTTCTCAAATAATATCGACCCAATCAACAACGGTAGATACAGTGTCTGGTGCTACTTATAGTAGTGAAGGTATTATTAGCGCAACACAGGAGGCTTTAAGTAAGGCTAAAGCATAGGATAAGAATATGGCAAAATCAAAATTGGTATATCGTAAATAAAATAGAAAAGTTAAAGGCTCTAGCAAAATTGCTAGAGCCTTTAATTATTAGCATATAGAAAAGAATTGGTCACCTTTTTATTAACTTATCTGGGAAATATCAATATAAAATTTGACAAAAGAAATGTAATATGTAAAAATAAAGTATAGAATTGCCAATAATGATGAAGTCATACAAATATTCAATAGATAAAACAAAGGAGCGAGAATATGGAAGTTGTGCAACAAACCAATCGAACCATGTTATTTGAAGAAATAAATCCACAGAAATTAGATATAATTACTGTAATAGGTGACACAAAAGGTTTAAATAGTTTAAATGACGATAAAATAAAAGAAATAAATGAATGTTTTTTAGTGAAAAGTTTTGACGAGTTCTTAGACAAGTTTTCACCTGTAATATATTCGTTTTACAATGCTAGTAATCAGAAAGTTATGTATACTCTCAAAAAACCTGAAAATCTTTCTAAAGAGTATATTACTGAGATTCCAATAAACCAATCAAATGATTTTTTGAAGATGCTTTTTACTTTAATTGATGCAAAAAGTGCTCAAGGAATTGCTAATGTTGATTTCAAATTTGAAAACTTATTAGATATGATATCTCCTAAAAAAGTAATGGATGATATAAAGCAATCAAGAAAAGAAATACAGTATATTTATAGTAAATATGAGGGGTTAGAAGAGGGTGACCCAAGTAAATTAGATTTAGCGGACAAGCTTAATTATATGTTTGAAGAAGCAAGTTGTAATTATAACAATATCATGGCTATGTTACCACTGGCTATTGAAGATATAAAGACTAGACTGCTCCTTGGTGAAGAAGATAATAAAACTGATAATTCTAAGTTTATAATAGGTGCTTTAAGTATGGGCGAAAATGGAGAATTAAAGGTTTTAGAAGCACCTAAAAACGAAGAAACGGCACTTGTTACTTTAGATGACAATGCTAATATAGGACTTATAAAGGCCTTTGAGGAAGATTATGACGTTGTAAATGATACAAAGACAGGTTATGTAAAGGATCTAGTTATAAGAACATTTTGTCCACTAGTATCAACTATGGAAAGCAGGGTGAACTTAGAATTAGAGGTAACAAACTATAACACATATTTGGAGTTCTACAAAAATGCTAAGGATGATTTTGTAAAAACAGTTAAGCCATTAGTTGAAAAGCTAGTAGGTGTGAAGATGTTTTTTAATCAATATAAAACAAAAAATAAAGGTATGCAACCAACTTTATTAGTTAGTAATACAACTGTAAATAGATTGGTAAATTCCAAGAATATATCAAGACTTATTACATACTTAAATACAGTAAATGATAAAAATGATTTCACTAATACTATTTGGTTTGGAATTGCTCCATCCATAGAACTAGAAAGCCATAGTAAGAGCAAAGTTAAAAGGCAAAGATTCAAAGGGAATGAGCAAGTCGAAAAATCAGATACAACTTCAATGGAAGATTTAGCATTACTTTTATCTACTATTAGAAATTATAGGATACAAACATTCTTTAGCTTTCAAACTGGTGAGGATACTACATTTAACCACGTAGCTACTGAGGGTATAGATAGATTTATGGATAAATGTGCACCTTTGATGCGCAATGATTTTAGCGAGTTCGCAGTACCTTGCGTACCTAACTTTACAATTATACCTAAGGATAAGTCTGGAGTTATTATTGATAAAAAGATGCTTATTACAGATGGTGGAACGGCTCAATTATCAAAGGAAAAGGAAGACATTTTAAAACTTTGGATAGAAGGGGTATATATAGGGAGTTCTTATATTGCTGCTGGAATTGTAGCATCATACCAATGTCCAGAATTTTTACGCGAATCGTACAAAAATGTTTCTTATGAATATCCAGGCATTAGGTTTGATATAGAAGCAGCAGACAATTCCTTAAGAGTTACAACAACTCTAGCCAAAGAGATATCAGGTTTCACAAATGAAATAAAAAATTCCATAAACAGAAAGAACTTTGGATTTATTTTTTCTTCTGAAAATGCTCAAGTAAATGGGAAAGATGTAAAACACATTACCGTATATAAAGCAAGAAGTTTACTAGCAAATGGAAATGATTTTGAATCAATTTACAAGACAACAGTAACAACTTATATCGAAAGAATGTTAAGGTTTCATACTAATGATTTTAAAGAAGATAACATTGTTAAGTTCTTTAGTAATAATCCTAGTAGCATAAAAAGCAAATGGGTTACAAATAAGGGATATATAAATTCTATTATTCAAGAAGGCGATGACATTAGCTTTTTAATAGATGAAAAAAGTGGTACTTGCAATATTAATATAGTATTCAACGGCAATGTTAAAAACCTAGAGGTTGAGATAACAAGAAATGCAATAATTGAATAAGATATTGTTGCATTAAATATTTAATTAAGAATTTTATGTGGTAGTTTGAAATGGCAGTATTACTGCTATTTCTGAATTATAAATATTACGAAAAACAGGGGGAAAAAAAATGGGATTTAAATTAAAAGTTGAAGGTGCTGAAACAATTGAATTAGGCATCGAAAACATACTAACAGTCGAATTCAACACAGATACTCCAGATGATTCTAATGCACGTTCTACGGACCTTGGAACATCACTATCAATCAAAGGGAAAATATTAACACCAGTTGATGGAGAGGCAGCTGACAGTACTATTAAGTTAGCAAAATGGTCGCTTGTTCCATCCGAAAAAGCAGATTGTTATAGAAAAGTAACAGTGGATGTTATTTCTGCATCACAAGTGGTAAGACAAATTAATTTGCCAAATGCTTTTGTTGTAAGTTATGCAGAAAACTATGGTGATGAAGAAGGCGTAGGAACATTTATCCTAGAACTAAAACAGAAAAAAGATAAGACAACAATGGTGAAATTCCAAGGTGGATTCGGAGAGTAATAACTGATTGAAAGGTGAATAATTATGTATGAACTTATTAAGTATGGCTCAGTAGTAGTAAGCTTTTTTAGTATTATTTATTTGATTGTATATTCAATAAAGAATAAAAAAGTAAAATCATAAAAGGGAGTGTGTAAATTATGGGTTTTAAAGTAGTAATTGAAGGCGCAGAAAAGATAGAACTCGGAGTTGAAAGTGTAAAAAAAATAGTTTTAAAAACGGATACTCCAAAAGATTCAAATGCACGTTCAAAAGATGTAGGAAGCACTATGGTGATTAGTGGTAAAATATTAACTGCATTAGATGGAGAAGGATTTGATAGTACAAGACAAATGGGAGTTTGGTCATTAGTACCAGCAGAAAAAGCAGATTGTTATAGAAAAATTACTGTTGATGTACTCTCAGCAGATCAAATTATAAGAAAAATATTTTTCCCAAATGCCTTTGTAGTAGATTATAAAGAACATTACGGAGATACAGAAGGTGTAGGAACATTTGAACTTGTTATAAAGCAGAAAAAGGACAAGCTAGATAAGATAACATTAGCTGGGGGCTTTAGCGCTTAAAACACAAAAAACTATTAACTTATACATGCTGTAATGGTCAGATTAACACGACCATTGCACCTGTATAAGTTAAATTTTAATAAAGACTTCTCTATGAGATTTTAATAAGGTGAGGAAATACATGAAGAATTTTTATGAAATATTACAGGTTTCACCTAAGGCAACTAAGGATGAAATTAAAAAGGTATATAGAGGTTTGGTTAAGAAGTACCATCCAGATACTAATATTAATGATAATACCTTAGGTGCAAAGTTCCAAGAAATTAATGAAGCTTATAGCATTTTAAGTGATGAAAAGTTAAAAAAGCAGTATGATGAAAAATTGTATAACATTAAACAGAATACTAGTAAACAAAATAAGAATACTGAAAGTAAAGGCAACAAAAAAGATAATAGAAATGTAGACAATAATATGGAGAATATTCATAATAAATTCGAAGAATTTTTTGGGTTTAGTGCTAATACTGATAATGTAAAAAAAGACTTTCTTCATGAGAAAGAAAAAAATCCTATTGATACAAGCCAATTATTCAACAACTTTTTCAAAAATAAATAGAAGTAACGGAGTGAATTACTTTGAATAATTTAAATTTAAATAATAAAAAAGAGAATAAAATGTTGTTAGCAAGTATGGGGATAATAAATTTATCTATAGGTGTAATTCTTTCGCTAGTTTGTGTTTTACTTTTTATAACAATAAAGTCAATGTTGATAAAAAGTATTCTTGCTACTGTAGGAGTAGTAATTGCACTTATAGGTTTTATAAGGTTATTTCAAAAACATTATAAAAAAGATTTAACAAATGTATATTCAATTAATGAAATAGCGTTAGTGAATGAAGAAAATGAAATTATTAAAAGATGGGAAACTTCAAAAAAAACAGGAATAATTATAGGTAGAAATACTAATCAAAAGAGAGTAGATATTGATTTGAGTGAATCGATATATTCAAATTTCATTGAAGAAGAACATGCAGTAATAAATTTTGCAGGAGGAGTATGGTATTTAGAAGATATATATTCTGATAGTGGCGTAAGCATAAAAAGGATAGAAGATGGCAAGTTATATAGATTAGTAAATAATAGTCCCTGCAAGGTAAGAAAAGGGGATATATTATTTATTGGGAAAACAAAGCTTTTACTCAGATGAAATGGGGGATATAAATGGGCCTTACAAGATGTAAAAATGGACATATGTTTAGTGAAAGACGATATGGAACAGTATGCCCATATTGCAATATAGAAACCGCATCAAAAGCAAATAATGAGTCTAAATTGGCAGAAAAATTTGATGTTGAAACTGATCTTTTATATCAGGAAATTGAACCACTTTGTGGGTGGCTTGTATGCATTGAAGGAGCAAGAGTTGGAAAAGATTATAAGATAAAAACTGGAAAGAACTTTATTGGAAGAGCAGATGATATGGACATACAGATATTGGGCGATAACAATGTATGTAGAAGGAATCATGCAATAGTTGTATATGATCCAAAGAAAAAAAACTATGTGTTATTACCAGGAGAATCTTCCGGAATAGCATATCTCAACGGAGAAGCAATTTATATACCAGTTCAATTATCAGGGTATGATGTTATCGAGCTTGGTAAAAGTAAATTTATTTTTGTTCCCTTCTGTGGAGATAACTTTGAGTGGGAAGATAATGGTTAGAGGTAGCTTATCATGATAGAATTTGCTGAAAAAAATTATTATATGGTTGTTCTTATTTTATTAATTATAATATTAGTTCTAGTAGGCCTAAAAAATATACTTATAAAAATAATAGATAAATCTTATATAAAAATAGAAAGCGCAGCAACAATTGGGAACGAAGAAATTTATGAGGATCATATGGAAACTATATGTTCGCCACAGGGAACTCTAGCTGTTTTAGCAGATGGGCTAGGCAAAAATGAAGCAGGTAGGATATCAAGTATAACTACCATAAACACATTCAGAAGACTATTTTTGCAGCAGTGGAATGGAGAAAAAACAGAATATTTTTTTAACAGAGCATTTAATGAAGCAAATAGTGAAATTTTAAGAAGAGTAGATAACAATCAAGGTGGAGCTAGTGTAGTAAGTGCAATAATAGTAAACAATTTACTTCATTATGGACTTGTAGGAAACGCAATGGTAGCAGTCTATAGAAAAGGTGAGTTATTTAAATTAAGTGAGGGACATACTGTTAATGTACTTGCAAAAAATGAATTTTATAAAGGTAAACTTACAAAAGAGAAAGCATTGTTAGGATTAAAAGAAAAAGGGCTATTAAATTATCTTGGACAAGATGATTTTAAGGATATTGAAATGTTAGAAAAACCAGTAGTACTTAAAAAAAAGGATATTATAATTCTTATGAATAAAGGAGTATATAATTCATTAACTTGGATTCAAATAGAAGAAATCTTAAAAAATAATAAAAAATTAAAAAACATGGCAAATGGGATAATACAGGTTGTTAAGAGTAAAGAAAAAATCAATAAGGAAAACGGCAGTATTATACTAATGAAATATATATATAATTAATTAGTTTAGGGCGTGAAAATATGAGAAAATTAAATTCAGACTTTAAAACAAATTTTATATCAGAAGCAGGTACACTATTACAAAATAAAGATTATTTCGCTTTTGTAGAATTAGACAATTATGCATGTTATGTTATAGCAGACGGTATAGATGATGACTTAGAGTTAGAAAGTGCAAAAATAGCAGTTGAAAGTATTATAAGAAATTTTACTGAAAAACCTACAATTAGAAGAAGAGATATAACCAATTTTTTTAAGCAGGCAAATGATGAACTGATTAGTCAAAGCAATAATGTGAGACTGAAAGCTTCTGTTACAGTTGTGATTACAGATTATACGAAGGTTGTTTACGGCGTTGCCGGTAATTCAAGATTTTATTTGTATAGAGATGGGGTTATAAGATATAAAAGCGAAGATCAATCTTTAACTCAAATGCTCACAGCGAAAGAAGATATACCTCTAGATAAAATAGCAAAACATAATGAAAGAAATAATTTATATTGTTATTTGGGCCAAGAAAAATTATATTCACCATACATATCTAAAAAAATTAAATTAATTAATGGTGATATTATATCGCTATCAACAAGAGGTATTTGGGAAAATATTGACGAGCAAGAATTGGTGGATGCGGCTTCAGAGTCAAAAGATCCAAAAGAATTAGCTGATAATGTTGAAGATATGCTGTTGTCAAAGCAACTTGAACATATTGAAAACTATACAATATCATTAACATTTGTTGATAAAGTATTTATAAATCCTAAAGACAAGAAAAGGCTTAAAAAAATTCTTATGGTGGCGATCCCAATTATTATAATTTTAATAGTAATAGGTGTAATGTTAGGAATAAGTAGAAATAAAAAAATAGATAGTATAAGCGAAATGAACGCGCACAAGAGTAGTGGGATACAATACACCACTTATGGGAATATAAAAAAAGCAAATGAAGAATACAAAGCTGCTTTTGATATAGCAAATAAATATAAACTTAAGCCGGAGAAAGATACTTTGGATAAATATTGTAAACTTACAGAGACAATTATGGATGCTGATGATAAGTTAAAGTCAAGCAAATATGATGAGGCATTAGATAAATATATGATTGCTTTAGGACAATCGCATGATATAGATAACAGTGGAACAAAATATATTTTGGAGAAGATAGGAATAGCAAGAAATTCAATTAAAGTAACAGATTTTCTAACTTTAGGTGATAAAAACGCAGATCTTGGAAATATTAAAGACGCAGAAAGTTATTATAAACAGGCGAAGGATTTAGCTATAGATAATGACATGAAAGATGAGAAGAAAGAAGCAATGGATAAGTTAGATAAACTTTATGCTAAAAAAGCTGTAGTACAAGATAAAGCCGCAGTAGCACAGGCAGCAACGCAAAAGAAAGATGATGATCAAAAGAAAGATGATGCAACTACTGAAACTAAGGCTATAGAAAATATTAAAAATGGTGATTTAAGCTACAGCACTGGCGATTATGTAAGTGCCAAAATGTACTATGTTATGGCAAAAGAAATGTATGATCAAATTAAGGGAGTAAGTTATTCCAAAGAATTAGCACAGAAAATATATCTTATGGATCAAAAGATAACTGAGCTCGCAACGCAGAGAGCTAAAGCAGATAAATATGTAAAAGATGGAGATCAAAAGTATATAAGTGGGGATTTGAGTGCTGCGAAGGTACTATACATCTTAGCTAAGAACATATATGACAAAGAAGGGATAGAAGCAGAGGCTAAGAGTGTACAAGCAAAAATAACTATAATAGACACTGCCAAAACTTCAAAGTAAGGTGAAAAAATGAATGATAAAATATACCAAAAACTAAATAGTATTGATAATTTAAACGATAGGTTATTGTTAAAGAAGGTTTTAAATGGTGTGTTCATTTCACTAGAGGAATATTCTAAGTCAAGATATGATGACTTAGAAAAGAGAGTATTTAGTGAGATAGAGTGTTCCAAGGGAAACTATAATGTCTATAGTAACATACAAAAAAGGCAAGAAATAGATCCGACAAATCAATTTCTATGCCCCATTTTACCTGAAGATATGGAAGAAAAAGTATATGATCCAAAAATTATTTTAAAGTATCTAACCAAAAACAAAGAAGTGTTGATGTTTAAGGTATTTCTAGAATGTGATTACTTAATATATAGAGATATTATTCGGGAAGAAAAAATATTTAAAGGAACTATCGAAACTGAAGAAAGAAGTTATGAAGCAAATTTCACTTTGAAAAAGAACACAGAGTATTTAGCGAAAGTAACTCAGTTGTATAAAAACTTTATTGATAATAATGTACCTTGGTCAACATTGAATATACCATATATTTCAAAAATAGCTGATGTAGTTTTATTAAGTTGCGAAGAGGAAATTAAGGAACCTATAAATAAGATATATGTAGATTTTGGGGAATATACTAAATTCGTTATATACGATATGATTCCACTTTGGAATGTGAAAAAGCTGTTATTGAAAAGTACGGGGTTTCCAATGCCGTGTGAAGATACTATTAATTATGAACATGTTATCTCTTTAGAAAAATATGGAGCGCAGCATGGATACTTGGTTCAAAATAGTATGTGTCAAATGAGGTATGGGATTCATACTAGAGACTCTCTAATAATATCTTCAGCGGATGCAGAATCTAAGATTTGGAATGTATGTCAAGTAATTTCGCCATGTAGTGCAAGGATGGAAAAATATAATTATGATATAATGTCAAACGCTAGGAATTCAAGCTTTATAAATAGTTTCGCTGCCAAAAATTCCAGTAATATAAAAACAAAAGCGGAGTTAATTAGAATTATTAATTCTTTTGAAGTATCCAACCATTTAGAATTTCATTATTTAAAATTAGTGAATAAATCAATAAAAATGGATGCTGAAACCTATGATATGAATTATTTTATAATTGATGAAATACGCGAGGATAACATTAAAAAAGTATTAAAACTATATTTTAAGGCAAAAGACAAAAATTACTATTTAACGCGGGATATTCTAAGTTTCTTAGTGTCGGAAGTTCAACTGCTATACCCAGAATACAAATGTATGGGAATATTAATATGAATTATATTTGGGATATACTCTTAAAAGCTGATAAACAAAATATATTAAGGGAAAATATAAAGTTTGTACCGGCAAAAGTATATAGTCCCTATATGGAAATTGCCTTTGAAGACCTTAATGCAAATTCACTTCCTAGTGATAATACTATTGAAATAAATGCATATTATAGATTTCAACACATTTTTGGTGAGTTGCTTGATGTTAATTTTGATGAAAGCAAAGAGTTAATAGAAACATTTTTTGATATAGTAATACACTTTTTGGCTGAAATAGATCTCATGCAAGGATTATGTAAAAATGAGTATTACAAAAAAATTATCATGAAAGATATACGTAATGGTTCTTTTGGTTATGAATTATCTGAGAATATAAATGAATTTAATAAAAAAGAAATAGATTATTTATTGAGTGGGCTAATTACTTTATATGTTACTGGAGAATCATTACATTTATTTAATAAGATAATACGAAAAACATTTACAAATAATATAGTATACATAAGTAATGATCATAATAAAAAGCTGCTAATTTATTTAGCAAAATCAAAAACACAAAAATTAAAAAGAAAAATAGATGTAATAATAAATCTATTTCTACCTATAAACATGGATGTTACTATATATTGGGATAAACATTTTGGTATTGTTGGCATTGATAAAACTATGAAATTAGATGGAATAGTAATAAATTAATCTAAAGTTAAGGATGATGATATGAGTACACTTTCATATAAGTTGCATAAAGACAATTCAAGGGGTCAATTTCAAAATAATAAATATAAAGAAAAAGAGCTTAGACTTATGACCACATTTCAATTAAGAGAGATATGTTATAAAGAAAAGTTGGTAAAAAGCATTATTAATCCTTTAGATAAGGACGAGCTAATAAGGCTTATTATGAGGTATAGAGGTATAGAAGAGAGCCTTTTTATTAGAAAATATGATAAAGATGGTATGCAAAGAGTGCAAGATTTTTTAAAAAGAGCACAAAAGCTTATATTAGATGAGAAAAACGTACAATGCCCAGCTAAAATCACTATTTATGACTCTCTAAATACTGAGGTTTTTGATGATTATAGAGTGAATTGCAATAACAAATTGGATGAGTCAAATATGATTTTAGTAGATAACAAGTTCGAGGTATGTACTATTTTTAATCTTGTAGCAGTTAGGGAAGAAAACGAAAAAAAATACTATATTGTGAAAGATGGAGAGATTCCTGGTATGGAGTCAAAAAACAAGCATTACAGTCTTTTATATTTCGAAAAAGCTGAGTCCGAACTACTCTATAATATTTATTATGGAATTGAAGAACTTAACCCAAAACATGTTAAGTTTTATTCTATGTCTATATTACAATTTGAAATTCAGAAAATGAAGGATACAGATATACCACTTGCTATAGATTTTGGTACATCTAGCACAACAGCGGGCACCTATATAGATAATGAAGCAAGTTTCGTTAAAGTCATAGATGTTGCTAAGGAAAATTTGCAAGTTACCTTTTTAATTCCAAGTATAGTAGGAATTAAAGCTATAGAGGATCATAACATTGAATATATCTTTGGATATGATGCTGTGAAAACATCTAAGATAAGCTATATAGATGATGGACTTAGCATATTTTATGATATTAAAAGATGGGTAAATGACTTTGAAAAAATGGAAAAAGTCATAGATATCCATGGCAAATGGGCATTTGTTAAGAGAAAAGATATTATAAAAGCGTACTTAGAATATGTTATAAATCTAGCAAAACAACAATACAAATATAATTTTAAAAATATTCATATATCATCACCCGCAAAGCAAAAGTACAAGTTTTACATGTTATTTAAAGAGATATTACAAGATTATGTAGTAGAAAATGAAGACACCTTAGAAGAAGGTGCAGCAGTATTATTTAATACAATATCAGAGCTTATTGAAAGTAAAAAGTACATTGATGGTGAAAAATATAAGGCTCTTATTATAGATTGTGGAGGGGGAACTACAGATTTAACATCTTGTAACTTCACAATATATAACAATCGAGTGTCCTATCAGATAGATATAGAAACTGCTTATGAAAATGGTGATACAGATTTTGGTGGAAACAATTTGACCTTTAGAATAATGCAATTTATAAAAATACTAATGGCGAGAGAACTTATGAAAGATAATGGAGATATTAGAAACGTTATTTTAGAAGAATTTGATGTAGATGTTTTTAGATTTGTTGATGAGAATGGAGTATTAAAAATATATGAAAAACTCAGCCAGGAGTATGAAAATGTGGAGTCAATAATACCCACAAAATTCAAAGAATATGAAGATAAAAGCCGTGAGGATTATTATAAGGTAAAAAGCAATTACTATTTTCTTTTTGATCTTGCTGAGCGCGTTAAAAAAGAATTTTTTAATAATCCAAGCCTCCTAAAAGTACTTCTAACATCGCAGCAAAAGCATAATATAGAAGGAACGGTTATTGGATTTGATAAATGGAAATTATCATATATGAACAGCGGTTTATTAGAAACTGTAAAGGAACCACCAGAAATTGAGCTAAACATATATGAGGTTACGGTACTCTTAAAGGCAGATATATATAATATAATAAAAAAGTTTTTAGGAAAATTATATGATGAGGATAGATTATTTGATTATTCGATAATAAAATTAACGGGACAATCATGCAAGGTTGAAATCTTTAAAGAAGCATTAAAAGAATTCATACCTGGAAAAATAATTCAATTTAAAAGAAATAAAAAAGATGGGAAAGAAAATTATGATTTAAAACTTTCATGTCTCAGAGGATCACTTAAATATCTGCAGGCAAAAAAATATGGATATGCAAATATTATGCTTTCCAGTAAAATGCCTACATTGCCTTATGTCATAAGTGCATTCACTCACACTGGAGAAGAAAAAATATTAATTCACAGTGTAGATAGAAATAGGGCAAAGGGGACTATATCACGGTTTATGGAAAGAATAATCCTTAAACTATACCTTAAAGACACAAATGATTGTACAAGGTATGAATATAGTTATGAGGTGAACCCTGAAGACTTTGAGCGCATTGTTCCTGAGGAAGTAGTTAAAATGTACCCTGATGTAATTACGCAGCAAGATACAGACAACATCGTAAATGATGAAGTGAAATTCTTCGTATGGGCAAGAGAAGAAGAGTGGGGCTTTTCTGTACTGTCTGTGTTAAGAAAAGATGAAGGGCTACTTATGGGAAAAGAAGCGTTTTTCTCCTTTGAAAATGATGAATGGGAGACAAATTTCTTCGATGGTCTAAAATAAAGGTGAGGAGGGGATAACTTGTTTTTCAATACATATCCTTTATTTAACAAAGGTAGAATATTAAAAATAGAAATGTTAGAGCAGTTAAGAGATCTTCCAAGGGAGTTTATGGATATACGACTTGCACAGTATTCTAGTGGGATACTGTCTGGATGTAGCATAAAAGCAAACAAGGATTATATTATTGTGGACAAGGGGATAGTTAAGCATAATGATATGATCTACATGCTAAAGGAAGAGTGTATTATTCCATATTACCGTACAAATAATACAGTAATATTAAAAATTAAGTTTTCAGATGAGACAAGGGATAAGGATTTTATTAAGTGGGAAGCTCAAATATATATAGATGACAATTTAGATAATCAGTGCGATGAAATTGAATTATGCAGATTTAACGCAAAAACAGGAGCTATTCTTAGAACTGATTATGTCAGTTTTAAAGATATGTCAACGCAGTATGACACTATAAATATTATAAATAGTCCATTTGCAGCATATGAGAAAAGCAGTCTATCACCAATTATTTTAAGATATTTTGCAAAAAAAGCTTTTCAATATAATCTAACCAATGCCTTAGATATATGTTTTTGTATGCAATGTATGCAATCACAACAGGTAGTAGATCGGGACTTGTTATTAAATTATATAGCAAGCCGTCTAAAGCTAGAATTAAGGGATTATTCAAATGAGCAGATTTATGAGAATTTATTGATAATACTAGATGAAATAGAGGGCGGGAGAAAAAACGCTAGTAATAAAGGTAGGATGGGTTATAAAAAAATAGTAGTTGATGTATAAATAAATTAAAGAATTAATAACTTTATAAGAATGGAGGGGTATTATGGCTACTAATGTCATTGCTTATGATAATTTAGAAATAAGTGCATTTGAACTTAAGTATCTAAAGGAATTAAAAATAACTAATTCTATTAATAATCATTCAAAGTTAGAGTTAGTTGGACTATTACCAGAAGATAAAGGAGAGACTTATATATATTCTACAGAAGAAAATACTCCTATAGAAGTGCATTACAAAGATGATAAAGGAAATAAAAACTCTATATTTAACGGAATTATTTCAAGTGTAAAGGTAAAGGCCAATAAGGATGTATATTATTTGTATGTTGAAGCTTATAGTTTCACATATTTAATGGATGTAGTTAAGAAAAGCTGTTCTTTTCAAGATGTAAATATGACTTCTCATAAGCTTGTAAAAAGTGTTATAGGTTTATATAGCAATGCAGATGTAGTAATGAATATCCCAAATGTTCCTATTGGAGAATTTATACTTCAATATAAGGAAACAGATTGGGAATTTATTAGAAGAATTATATCAAAATACAATCAAGGATTGTTCTCAGAAATACAGACTCCCAATATAAAGTTATTTTGTGGTGTTCCAGAAAATTTAGAACAGCAGGATTTAGAAATAAATAGTTATAATGTATACAAAGAAATTGATACCTATGAAGAAATGAAAAAAAATTATCTGTTAGATGCAAACGAAACAGATTATATAATATATGAAGTTCAAAGTCATAAAATATTAAAACTAGGCAGTAGTATTAACTTTAAGAATTCATCATTTTATGTGAGCTCTGTGTGTAATGAATTAAAGCAAGGTATTTTATGTAATAAATACAAACTTCAAAATAAACGTGGATTGAGACAAAATAGATTATTTAATCAAGAAGTTATTGGTATTTCATTGGATGGACAAATAATTGGGGTTAAAAGAGATAGGGTACAGGTAAGTCTTAAAATAGATGAGGGCCGGGATTCTGGGAATGCTTATTGGTTTCCATACTCTACAATAGCAGGATCACCAGATGGTGGAGGATGGTATTGTATGCCTGAAATAAGTGAGAAAATAAGAGTGAATTGTCCAACTAAAGATGAAAAACGTGCATTTGTAATTAATGCGATAGCTACACATAGTGCGGATAAACCAGATGAAAATGATAGAATGTCAAATCCTGATAATAAATCTTTGAAGACTGATTCAGGGCAAGAGGTTAAATTTACTCCAAATGGGGTACTGATCGAATGTAATGGAGGACAAGCTAGAGTTAATTTAAATAATGATGGAACAATTGACGTTATAGGACAAAAAAATATTAACTTAGCATGTGCTAAAGGTCTATCTTTGAGAGCAGAAAATCAGCTCTCTATTAGTGCAGTAAATGGTATTGATATTCTATGTGAATCAGGAAGTAACATGATAATGACAGAAGGCGATGAAATTTTATTGAATGGAACTAGAGTTCACAATAATGGATAAGAAATATATAATATGAGGTCAAAAGGTATAAAAGGAGTGCAATTTTAAATGAGTAATATAGATGAGAAAATAGCAAAACTAAGGTTAGAACAAAGAATGCAAAATGAAAGAGAAGAGCATGAAAAAGTAGCACAAGGTACAAAACAGGATACTGAGGAAAGCATTAATGAGATTACCCTTGAAGACGTAATAACGCAAATAGAGACTGGGAAAGTAACTCTAGAAGGAGAAACATTCAATTTTAAAAGAGCGCTATTTCTAAAAGGTAAAATAAACATTCCTATGCCTGTAGAATGGTTTGTTGAGCAAGTTAACACTCAAGAAGGAGTTACATTAGTAAATGAATCTTATGGTGTGAGTTTTACTGGAAGTTATATTAGTAAAGGGGCAGAAAAAAAAACCTTTGCTCAATTTAAAAAAGGAATGGAAAAAGGATTTAAAGATATGGAGCTTTATTTAGAATGGCTAGAAGAGGGTGAATGTGGAGAAGGAACTTCTAAAATATCTTATGGAACTTACAAGACGCCAACAGGTAAAGGTGAGCTTTATAATTTGATTTTTTATAGAGAAAAGAAAGGATCGGTATTAGTTGGCAATTACAATTGTTTTTATAAAGATATTAATATCTGGGAGCTTCTTATAAAAGCTAGTATAAAGTTGATGAAAGTTAATTAGGAGGGGGAGGAAATGGGAGATGATAAGGTGGAAGTAATTGTTTATGAAAACCTTAGGGTTAATGGATACAATATAGAATCAATTAAGAACCTTAAGATAACAACAACTATTAATGATCATGCAACTTTAGAGTTGACTGGAGTTTTAAAAAATGAGGAAAAAGATAAAGATATTAATTTAACTACTGAAAACAAAACTATTGAAGTCTATTGTACTGGAGATAAAGATTTAACTTTATTTTATGGCGTGGTGACTAATATAAAAATAAACGTAGATAATGAAGTTTACAGTATTAATTTGCAAGCAAAGAGTATGTCTTATCTAATGGATATAAAAATAGAATCTAGATCATTTCAAGATGTAGGTATGACAACACAGATGTTAATAAATCAAATAATGGGTGACTATGCGTCGGCAAAGTATATTGTAAATATACCAAATGAACCAATGAAAGAATTATTAATTCAATATGAAGAAACAGACTGGCAGTTTATAAAGAGAATAGCTTCCAAGTATAATCAAGGAATATTGCCCACAAAAGATTACAAAGGCATTCAATATTATATAGGTGCTCAAGAACAAAAAAAAGAGTTAAAGACACAAAATATAAGTTATGAAGTTTTTAAGGAAATAATAGATTATCAATATATGTTACAAAATCACCTCCAAGATGCAAAGGAAATAGATTATATATCTTATAAAATACAAAATCATGAAATATTGAATTTGGGAGATAACATACAATTACAAAATCAAAGTTTTTATGTATATGAAGGTATTTATGAAATGAAGGATGGTATCTTAGAAAATACCTATAAACTAAGAATAAAAAATGGAATAAGACAAAAGAAATTATATAACACAAAAATAATAGGAACTTCCATTGAGGGGAAGATTATTGGCGTTCAAAACGACCTAGTAAAAGTACATTTGGAGATAGATAAATCTCAAGACGAAGGAAAAGCTTATTGGTTTAAATATTCCACAATGTCTGCCTCAAAGGATGGAAGTGGATGGTATTGTATGCCTGAAAAAGGCGATAGTGTAAAAGTGTATTTCCCAACAAAAGATGAAGATGAGGCCTTTGTCATTAGTTCGGTAAGTGGATATGAGGTTGGCCCAAGTGGTGGGGAAGATAGAATGGGGAATCCAGATGATAAATATTTAAGAACAGCGCAGGATAAGGAAGTAAAACTCACACCAGAAGGCATTTTTATCTCATGTAATAGTGGACAGGCAGAAATGAGCCTTAAAAGTGACGGAACATTGAGTGTTGTGAGTCAAAACAATTTAAATGTACAAGCGAGTGAGAATATAAAAATTGAAGCTAAGAAAAGTTTTTTAATAAGTGCAAAAGAATCAATCACCATTGCTTGTGACAAAAATGGGGGACTAGATTTTGATAAAGAAGGTCAAATACGCGAAAAAGGTACAAAAGTAAATAATAATTAAACTTCGCAGGAGATGATTTAATCTTATGATATTAGGAGGGGTTAAGGTGAATAGAGAAGAATCTATAAAGGATTTTAAAGAACACTTTGTTAAAGGATTAATGGAGGAGTACAAGACTGAATTTCAAGAAAATTTAGACAATAATCAAGAAAAATTACGAGGACTTCTAATAGAAGGCATGATAGATATAAATGACAAGGCAAAAAAATACCAAGGGAAAAATGAGAATTATAAATTAGCGGTACTACAATTCGAACTCCTCAGGATTAATATATTAAATGAAAGCTATAAAATATTGATCCATGGATACAGTAGTTTGTGGTACCTTGATAAGAACTCCATCTATAAAGAAATTGATTTGAAATTTTTATTCGAACCATTTATAAAATTTAAGGGAAAATTAATTCAAGCGAAAAATATTTATATGGGAAAGGTAAATTTCTATGATATTCAAGAAATAATCTTCGAGCTAGTAGTAGAGTGTTACAACAGCATGTCAGAACTTGCAAGAATATGGTTATGGAACTTAGATGAGGAAGTATGGGTAAAAAACGGGTCATTTTCAGATATGTACACAGTAAAATGGAGTGAATATCAAGGCCAAAGTGAAACAATATTTGCTATGGATAATAGAGAGAAGATAATGAAAGACCTTTTAGAATTAAAGAAAGTATCTGAGGAAAAATTGCCATTAGTTTATTCTGTATGGAGCAACAGCAATTTAGAAAATGGTGATTTAACAAAACAAAACATGTTATTTATAAATTTCAAGGCAAGTAAATTAAATAACATAGACTTTTCAGAAAGTAACATAACTACAGCTCAATTTAAGGATACCAATATAAAAAAGTGTGAATTTAAAAGGTCAAAATTAATAGGAACATCTTTTGAGTATGCAAAGATCGAGGGTTGTAATTTTGAAAATGCAGATCTTAGAGCAGTAGATTTTAGAAAGTCAATTTTAAAAGATATAACCTTTAAAAATGTAGACCTTAGAGGTTCAGACTTTACTGGAGCAATCTTTAATAATGTATCTTTTGAAGATGCCAGTGTAGAAGAGGTGGTTTTTAGTGAACAGGATGTGCCATTTTTATATTTAACTCCGGAGCAACTTCAAACTATATATATAACTGGAGGAATAGAAGAATGAAGTACTATATTTTAAAACAAGATAGAAATCTTGAAAATGCAATTAAATTAGTAGACTTTAATAATAGTCAAAAGATGATGTTACTAAAAGATAATGAAAATGATTTTAAAGATATTACAAACATGCCTGTGAGTGGAAAAGAATTTAGTGTTTATCCAGAATTTTTACAAGCGCCGGTATTACTTGTTTCAGATGAACTTCATGAAATCTTTAAATGGTATGAAAATACAATAATATATAAAACAGTAGTATTTACCAATATGCAACTAAAAACTCAGAAGATTTATAAGTTAGTGTTATCAGATTTGTTAGAGGTGTTAAGTGAGAAGACAACCTATCTTAAGAATGGTGATATAGACAAAATAGTATTAGATAGTAATAAAATAGGAGTTTATAATATATTTTCAATAAAAGCAGGGTTAGGAGATTATTTTATAGTTTCATTAGATGTAGTAGAAAGTATATTAAAAAGAGATTTTACTGGCATTAAGTTTGAAGAAGTGGAGGTGATATAAGTGGCAAGTGAAAATGAAGAAAAATATGGAACAGTTTTAGGAACAGCTAAATATGAAGCAGAAAAAAGCGTAACAGATACTGTTGAAACGGTAAAGGGTATGGGTACCTTAGCAAGCAATTTAGGGGGGTACCTAAAGAGAGATGTTGGAAATGCATGGGATTCTCTTAATAAATCACCAGAAGAAAAGGCAGCAATAAAGGAAAAAAAGGATGCAGAGGATGCGAAAGTATCAGCTGAAGCAAAAGCTGCAGTTGATGCAGAAGCAGCTAGAATAAAAAAACTTCAAGATAGTTATATTACACATACAGCAGTTATTCTTTGTAGTTATGCAGCACGTGAGAGTTATCTTGTTGTTCCTACAAGTCATGGAGAACTTATTCATGGAATTCCGCAGTTAAATGTAGGGGATAGTAAACCTAACATTAATGTGCGAAGTTTTGGAGTGTGTATGAGCCCAAAGAACCCCAGTGTACAAGCAGCTGCTAAAAAGATAGTAGCCGACATAAAAGATAAACCAAAAACTTTTACGGAGAAGGTTATGGATTTCTTTTCCAAACCTCCAAAAGTGGAAATAGGTAAAGATTTAGTGGAAATGTGTGCAGGTGTATGCAAGGCTCAAATATTTACAGATTGGATTGACGGTAAAAAAGATGTCCTTATTGACGGTAAACCAGCATTACTTGGAAGATGTAAGCTCCAATGTGGTTATGGTGGAAAAATTAAATTTTATACAAGTGGACAAAGAGAAGAGTAAAAGGAAGGAGGAATTATATGATACTTACATATAAGGAACTTAAAATAGATATACCTTATGATGCGGTGCAGGTGGAGAATATAGAGGTCAAACAGGCTATTAATGATCATGGCTATTTAAAATTAAATTTATTAATAGAAGAAGGTAAAATCTCCGAATATATAAATAAAAATATCACAGATGAAAAAGTAATTGTAGAAATAGATTCACAAAATATGAAAAAAACATTGTTTATAGGGAAAATAAGTGAAGTTCATATGAGTTATGAAAGTAATCTTCACATAATGGAGATTAGATGCATTTCTTATACTAATGATTTTGACATTAAGAAAAACAGTAGAACTTTTTGTAATTTAGGTATGACTTACAAAGATGTGATAGCAAAAGTTTTAGAAAGTTACCCAGGAGCAAGCTTTAAAGATGAAGTTACACAAGGAGCTTTAATAGAAGATTTTCTACTACAATATGAAGAAACAGATTGGCAATTTTTAAAACGTCTTGCATCTCATTTTAATGCTGTTTTGATTTCAGAGTGTACAATAGATTATGGAAGATTCTATTTTGGACTACCAATGATTAATAAAAGTGAAAAAATAATTTTAGAAGAATATGAAGTTACAAAAGATATTGATACTTATAATAAACGAGATGCATTAGGTCTTAAGGAAAATTTCCTACAAGAATATATAGCTTGGGATATTATAAGCGATAAAGACTTTGAGTTAGGTGAACAAGTAGTATTAAATAATGTTGCATGTAAAGTAGCCCAAATTCATACGGAAGTTTCTAAAGAAGAAATAAAAAATATTTACACAATGGTACTTGAAAGAGGAATTAGAACTGTTTATAAAACTAACCATAAAATATTTGGAATGAGCATACCAGCTATTATAAAAGAAGTTAAAGGAAATAATGTTAAGGTACATTTCACAATAGACCCTGTATACGAGGAGTTTTCAAATCAGAAATATTTCACTTATGCTATTGAGAGTAGTAGCTGGTATTGCATGCCCGAAAAAGAGAGTGAAGTCCATATATATTTTCCAACAAATGATGAAAAGGAAGCAATTGCAATCCATGCAGTAAGAAGTAATGGGGAAAATGCACAATATGCTAGCAAAATACAAGACCCAGATATTAAATCATTTTCAAATCCAAGTGGAAGTGAAATGAAGCTAACCCCAAGTGATATGAATTTTAAAGCAGATGATAGTGGGAGCGTAGCTTTGAATTTAGCACAGTCAGGAGATGTATCTCTTACTGGTAAAAATATAAATTTTACAGCAACAGAAAATTTAGAACTAGGAATGAGAAATGGAGATGGAGATACACCTGCTCTTAGACCTGAAACTATTCAAATTTCGGCTAAAAGCAAAATAGAGATGTCAAAGGGGGGGACTCTGGGGCTTCAAATAACTGATCAAACTTTTTTGCAAGGGCCTAAAATCATATGTGAAGGAAGCATTAAAGACGTAGTGCCATTACCAGAGGGTATAGCGAATAGAGATAAAGGTGATGCAGAGTTAATAAATAAAATTAATGCACAAGCTAAATATGCAACAGAGCAAAAGATTCAAGAAGCTAAAAGTAAGATGGGATTTGGATTAGTTGCAGCAGTAATCGGAGTGGTAGCAATAGCTGTAGCAGCGGTAGTTATAGTAGGAACAGGGGGATTAGCACTTGGTCCTATAGTAGCATTAGTAGGTGGAGCTACAGCAGTGCTTGCAGGTGTATCCGAAATGGCGCAAGGCAGCACAAGTTATAGTAAAGCCCAGAGCGGAGACTTCTCAGATACCGGGAACTTTTTGCTGGATACAGTTTGTAGAGGGAATAAAACCCTATATAACATAGTGAAATATGGATCAGTTATGGTAGCGGCAATATCAATTGCTGTTTTAACAGGGGGAGCAGGGTCTTTTCTAGTGAAAAAGCTTGCAGTTGATATGGGTGGCGATGTGGCTATTAATGCAATAATGGACTATGCACAAGATGGTGTACTTAATAACAGCTTAACTAGTTATGCAGATTCAGCTATAATGTCTGGAGGATTATCTTGCGTAAATATGGGTATGATGAATAAACTTGAAAAATTCGAAATTGGATGTAAGAATTTAGGCAGAATTAGAAATGTGTCAGATGTGGCATTCAATGCAGCGGGAGAGATAGCTACAACAGGAGATGCAAATATAACAGGCATCATTTTGAAAAAATACATTGGTAATAAACTATGTTTCTCTGATCCAGTTGATGGAGCTACAGGAAGTTTATATATACCAGCAACAGACATTGTACTTCCAGATATCCACGAAGAGTTTAAAATTGAAAGAAAATATGAATCTGTAAACACTAGAACTGGGTCCCTTGGAATGGGATGGACAACAAACTTTGAAAGTTATCTGTATTTAGAGAATGAGCTTGTAAATGTACTTTGCACAGATGGCCATGTTGAAACCTTTACTGAAGTAGATGGAATCTTTATTAATGATAAAGGTGGAGCAACTGTCTATACATTAAAATGTCATGATGATTCATGGATCTTCAAGTCCTATGCAGACAAAAAAACTTACAAATATAATAATTTAGGGAACCTTATAAGTATAACTGACAAACATGAAAATGAACTTTCTATAACCTATATAGGAGAAAATATAGATACACTTACCACTTTTTCAAACTATAAACTTTTCTTCACTTATAAAGAAGGAAAAGTTATTCAAATTAAAGATGAACTAAACAGAATAGTTCAATATAAGTATGAAGGACAATATTTAACAGAAGTAGTTCACGTTGATCGTGGAATAACAAGGTATACTTATAATGAAAATGGATTTATAAACAGCATTACAGATCAAAATGGACAAACTTACACTAAAAACTTCTTTGATATTAGAGGAAGAGTGACAAAGCAAGACTTTCCAAATGGAGATACTTGTAATATAACCTATGATGATGCAGAAAGGGAAGTAACATTTTATTACCTACAAAGTCAAAGGACAGAAAAAACAAGGTTTAATAAAGATGGACTTATAACGCATTTGTTTTATGAAGATGGAACCACAGAGGAATATAATTATGACGATTATCAAAACAAAATCTATACAAAAGATAGGAATGGCTTTGAAACTTATAAGGAATATAATGCTTTTGGAAGTCTATTAAAAGAGACATTGCCAAATGGATTAAGTACAGAATATGTTTATGATGAAGAGCAGAACTTAATAAAGCAGGCAGATAACAATGGAAAAGAGAATATTTACGTTCATGATAATGAAGGTAATTTAATAGAAGAGAAAACAAAGATTTCAGTTGGGCAGTGGAAAATTGAGGGGTACACTTATGATTCATATGGAAGAATATTAACTAAAACAGATGGAAATAAAAACACTTCAAAATATGAATATGATCTAGAAAGCGAAGATCAAGACAAACAAGGAAAAGATCCAGTAATAGTTACTACAAATAGTAATTATGTATACAGATACGAATATGATGAAGTGGGCCGCAATACCTCAATTGAAACAGATTATGGAACTATAGAATTTGGGTATAATAATTTAAATTATGTATCAGAAATTAAAGATGGCAATGGAAATAAAACAACAAAATCTTATGATAAGATGGGTAACTTAATAAGGGTTGAGACGCCAAATGGTGGGAATTATAGCTATAAATATGACCATATGGATAGGCTGTTAGCTATAAAAGATCCAATGGGATCAATTGAGAAAAATATAAGAGACAGCGAAGGAAACATAATAAAAGAGGTAAATCCAAATTACTTTGATGAGGATTTACAAAATGGTTTAGGCATAGAGTATGTCTATGACAAAGATAATAGAAAAATAAAAACACTATACCCAGATGGTGGAGTAGAAAGATTTGTTTTAGACCCTAGTGGAAATGTTATAAAACACATAGGTCCAGAATACTACAATGCAAAAATAGATGATGGACTGGGGTATAGCTATATCTATGATTCAATGAATAGACTAGCTTCTATAATAAATGAAGAAGGAATCCTGGATAAAACCTTTGAATATGACCTTCATGGGAATATAATTAAGGAAATAGATAACGAAGGAAACTCTACTTTATTTAAATATGACTTACTTTGCAATCTAATTGAAAAAAGGGTGGCAGTTGAAAAAGAAAAATATAATTTAACCTGCTATTACTATGATGAAAATAGCAACAAAATCTTAGAAAAACATGGAACAGACCTAGTTAATAAAGAGGAATATTGTAATTACTATCACGAAATCTATTTTGAATATGATAAAGAAAATAGACTTATCGAAGTTAAAGATAAACATGGTGCAAAAGCAAGATACAAATATGACTCATTAAATAATAAAATTTATGAAAGCTTTAAAATAAATGATACTACAGAAAAAATAGTTCATTATAACTATGATAAAGCAGGAAATTTAGTTGAAAAGAAAGAAGAGATAGATGGTAAGTTTATTTCACCAGAAAATAAGGATAAAAATATCTGGGCAATCACAAAATATGAATATGATAAAAATGGCAATACCACTAAAATAATAACTCCAAAAGGCTTTGAAATTGGAAGAGTATATGATGTTATCGATAGGGTTATAGAGCAATACGAAAAAGATGACTTAAATAATATCTTTAGAAGCCATGTATATAAATATGATAAAGCCAGCAATATCATAGCTTTAAGTGAATATAGTGGGAAAGATGCAAGACTTATAAACAAAAAATACTCAAGTGAAAATGACTATAACATAAAAGCTCTTGATAGATACGAAAAAGTTAAAGAAAATAAAAAGTTATTAAAAGACTTAAAGTTTGAAGAAGATAAAAAAAGTAAAACTTATACCTATGATTCTCAAGATAGACTTACTCACTTTAAAAATATTTCAGGAAATACCACAAGATTAATTTATGATAAAAATGATAGAATAATAAAACAAATACTACCAGAACAATATGATGAAATTACAGACGATGGGTTAGGTACAACCTATGTTTACAACCTAAAAGGTCAAGTAATCCAGGTAAAAAACGCCCTTGGAGAAACAGTAACGAGAAATACTTATGATCCAAAGGGAAATATGGAAACCTCAATTGATGGTGAAAACAATAAGGTTGAGTATACCTACACCTTACTTGGTCAAATTAAGGATATAGTAACTCCAAACTCCAGAAAAGAAAATAAAAAAGCTCAAAGTTATAAATACGACGCTAGGGGAAACATAACTGGAATCACTGAGGGGAATGGAAACCAAACAAGCTACATGTTAGATGATTGGGGAAGAATAACTCAAATAGTAATTCCAGAAGGTGGAACTGAAAAATACACCTACGATTATGCAGGGAATATTATAACAACAACTGATGCAAATGGTGGAACAATAACTTATAGTTACAATAGTTTAGGTCAAGTATCAGAGATAAAAGATCAAGAAGGAAATAGTGAATTTTTCTATTATGATGAGGAAGGTAATTTAAGTAAGCAACAGGACAGAAACGAAAACATAGTGGATAGAATTTACAATATTGATAAAAATATAGTTTCTGTAAAAGCTTATAAAAACCATAAAAAAACAATAGAAGAAATATCAAAAGAGCAAAAAATCTTAAACATTATAGATCAAAGATTTAACTATAATGAAGATGGAACACTAAAAAATGCATACACAGGAAATATGTTATACGAATATAGCTTTAATGATGAAGGTATGCTGGAAAGCAAAAGTGCATCAGGAAAAACACTTTTAAATTATGCTTATGATAAGAATAATAACATTAAAACTATAAAAGATATCACAGGTAAAAGTAGCATTTACAGTTATGATGCGGCAAATAGGGTCAAAGAAATAAAAGATAACAATGAAAACACCGTAGTAGATTATGCTTACTTTAAAAATGATAATATAAAAAGCATAAACTATGGAAATGGTTTAAAGACAAAGTATAGCTATGATGGTGATGGCAATGTTGAGAGCTTAGTTACAGTAACTTCAACAGGTGAGGTATTAGTAGATTATAACTATGCTTATGACCTAAATGGAAATAGAATAGAAAAAGTAAGTAGTAAACATAAAAACCACTACACTTATGACAGCATGAATAGATTAAAGGATTCTAGCTATGATGGGAGACAAGAGAGCTTTACCTACGATAAAGTAGGGAATAGACTAACAAAAACAACAAATGATATTACAGATAATTATATTTATAATGTAAAGAACCAGCTAAAGGAATTACATCAAGATTCTTGCACAAATCACTTTACTTATGATAAACAAGGCAATACAATAAAGGAAGAAAGTAACCTAGGTGTAAACACCTTCGAGTACAATACATTAAACCAGCAGGTTAAAGCTATAACTAAGGAAGGAAACACTTTAATTAGTAGATATGATACTGAAGGTCTAAGAGGTGAGATTGAAGAAAATGAAAAGTTAACAAGATTTATTTTCCATAAGGAAAATGTTTTAGTTGAAACTGATAAGGATTATAATTGTATTTCTAGATTTATTAGAGGGTATGAGGTTGTAGCTGCTGATATTGCTAATGGAGATTTAGGGAGTAATAGATATTATTATACTCAGGACGAGCAAGGTAGTACAGTTTTTATTACAGACAAGGAGCAACAAATAAAAAATGAGTATTGTTATGATGCTTTTGGTAATCTTTTAGAAAGCACCGAAGATGTTCATAATAGGATAACTTATACTGGGCAGCAGTTTGATGGGATTACACAACAATACTACTTGAGGGCTAGGTTCTATAATCCTGTTATTGGAAGGTTTACTCAGGAGGATGTTTATAGAGGTGATGGGTTAAATCTTTATAGTTATTGTGGAAATAATCCGGTGGGGTATTTTGATCCTAGTGGATATGCGAAATGTCCAACAGGGAGTAATAAAGAAACTAATTTTGATGAATACTCATATAATAAGAAGTATAATCAAACATCTAAAGATGGAGATAGAGGTCAGTGGACCGGTGAACGTGCTGAATCTAAGTATATTCCAAGTTCTGAAAAGATAAAAAAAGAGCTTGAGAAATATGGGCTTAATGGTATACAATATAGAAATGGAGAGGTTGATTTTACTGATGTTTCATGGGCAAATGTAAATATTAATGGGATGAGCGGAGGAATAGGTAAAAATAATGATGCTAGGAGATATAATTTTAAAGCTGCTTATAAAGAATTATCAGCTAAGACAGGAATACTACCATATGATTTAGAAACTTTAGTAAAGAAGAATAAACTTACATGGCATGAATGTAATGATATGAAAACTATGCAATTAGTTCCGACAAGTTTAAATTCTTACTTTGGTCATAGTGGTGGAATTGGAGAAATTAATATGATATTTGACTTATTGGAAGGGAAAATAGAATAGTTATTAAGAATATTAATATTAAGTATATAGAAAGAGGGTTATGAAATGAAAAAAATAGTAGATTCAGTATTTGGAGAATTGAAGTATGAACTTGGATGGAGAAAAATATATAACATAAATATATTTGGATGTAACAATGATGTTATTTTAATAGTAGATGGTGAAGAAAATAGAGAAATTATGGAAGAACAAAGGGAGATTTTTTTGGAATTTGATAAAAACAAGAAAAAATTTTTAAATATAGCAGAAGAAAATTTATTTAAGTATTATGTAAACAATCTGGATGAAATAAGAGATTATATTGATAAGAGTGAGTGGGATGATTTAGCACCACAAATTACAAATAGAAATCAACTTAGCAGAATCCTTACACCATGTGAAGTTATTATTCCGAATTTTATGGAAGAAGGAAGTGTCGTATTTGCCATAGCATTTAACAACACGTGGCAAGAAGAGCATACTCTTGTTATTAAATTTGAAAATGATTCTATAGAAATTGGTTCAGAAGATATTATACTTTAGTAACGATTATTAATATATAATAAAAGAGGGGAAAAAGAAAGTTTTAGTATTCAATGTTACATGGTAATGAAGAAATTTGTTTTATGGTTAAGTTTGAAAGCAATACTATAGAAATTGGTGCACAGAGTATAATATTATATTAATTGAAATGGAGTAATTATGAAAATTATAGATGTTAAAAAAAATCCTAATATCATATATGGTAGTATAGCATATATATTAGATACGATAGGGTTAGAAAAATGTGAGAGAACAGAAATAATCAATATTGAAAGCAAGGGGGCATTATGTAAAATATATACAGCAGGTACATTAGTAAACTTTATTAAAAAAAATAAAAAATTCAAAGTCGTGGCATATTCAAGAAAAAATTGGATATATTGTTTATCAGTTTATTATAACGAAGAGTATCATTTAGCATATTTAAAGAAAGTAAAATGTAAAGAATGTGGAAGATACGAGGATGTTTTATATCCACCTATGACTATAGGTCCAGTTGAAGAAGTAAATTTTGGTTTTGGAGAAATAAAGTGCCTAGAATGTGGAAAGAAATTAGATAAACATTGTATTAGAATTGAATAATTAAATATATTTTATAATTGGAGTTAATATTTTTAAAGATATTAACTCTTATTTTTTGGTTTTATATCGATTGTACGATTGAAAATGGTGAATTTAATGTAGCTTTTGTAAAAATTCTTTAATTAATAACCTGACAAAAACACATGTTCTATAAAAACATATTCAGATTAGGTATAGAAAAATCCATTAAATTAAATAGAGGTAAAGATGATGCAAAAATAATAGATCAGATTAATGCACAAGCTAAGGCTCAAACTGAACAAAAAATTCAAGAAGCTAAAAGTAAGATGGGATTTGGATTAGTTGCAGCAGCAACAGTAGTAACAGGAGGAGCAGCACTTGTTGCTGCTGCAATAATAGGTAAAATTACAGCAGTGGGCGTAGGTGCGTCTGAAATGGCGGAAGGTAGCTCGAATTACAGCAAAGCCCAGAGCGGGGAGTTTTCAAAGTCTCATAACTTCATGCGTGATACAGTTTGTGGACGTAATAAAACCTTGTATAACATAGTAAAATATGGCTCGGTTATGGTATCGGCAATATCAATTGCTGTTTTAACAGGGGGAGCAGGGTCTGTGCTAGTGAAAAAGCTCGCAGTTGATATGGGTGGTGACGCTGCAATTAATGCAATAATGGACTATGCACAAGATGGGGTACTTAATAACAGCTTAACTAGTTATTTAGATTCAGCTATAACCTCTGGAGGGTTATCTTGCGTAAGTATGGGAGCCATGAGTAAATTTAAGAAGTTAGAAAAAGCATCAAAACTTAGTTAGGAAGAGTAACAAAACAAGACTTTCCAAACGGGGATACTTGTAATATAACCTATGATGATGCAGAAAGAGAAGTAACATTTTATTACCTACAAAGTCAAAGGACAGAAAAAACAAGGTTTAATAAAGATGGACTTATAACGCATTTATTTTATAAAGATGGAACCACAGAGGAATATAATTATGACGATTATCAAAACAAAATCTATACAAAAGATAGGAATGGCTTTGAAACTTATAAGGAATATAATGCTTTTTGAAGTCTATTAAAAGAGATATTGCCAAATGGATTAAGTACAGAATATGTTTATGACGAAGAGTAGAACTTAATAAAGCAGGCAGATAACAATGGAAAAGAGAATATTTACGTTCATGATAATGAAGGTAATTTAATAGAAGAGAAAACAAAGATTTCGGTTGGGCAGTGGAAAATTGAGGGGTACACTTATGACTCATATGGAAGAATATTAACTAAAACTGATGGAAATAAAACAACAAAATCTTATGATAAGATGGGTAACTTAATAAGGGTGGAAACGCCAAATGGTGGGAATTATAGCTATAAATATGACCATATGGATAGGCTGTTAGACATAAAAAAATCCAATGGGATTCATTGAGAAAAATATAAGAGACAGCGAAGGAAACATAATAAAAGAGGTAAATCCAAATTACTTTGATGAGGATTTACAAAATGGTTTAGGCATAGAATATGTCTATGACAAAGATAACAGAAAAATAAAAACACTATATCCAGATGGCGGAGTAGAAAGATTTGTTTTAGACCCTAGTGGAAATGTTATAAAACACATAAGTCCAGAATACTACAATGCAGAAATCGATGATGGACTAGGGTATAGCTATATCTATGATTCAATGAATAGATTAGCTTCTATAATAAATGAAGAAAAAATTATAGACAAAACTTTTGAATATGACCTTCATGGGAATATAATTAAGGAAATAGATAGTGAAGGAAACGCTACTTTATTTAAATATGACTTACTTTGCAATCTAATTGAAAAGAGAGTTCCAGTAGAAAAACTTACAACAGAAGAATTAGAAGATAATCAAGCAATATCACTTGAAAAGAATGCTATAAGTAGTAAGCAACAAGAATTAAAATATAACGTAACTTGTTACCAGTATGATGGAAATAGCAATAAAACATTAGAAAAACATGGAACAGACCTAGTTAATAAAGAAGAGTATTGCAATTACTATCATGAAATCTATTTTGAATATGATAAAGAAAATAGGCTTATCGAAGTTAAAGATAAACATGGGGCAAAAGCAAGATACAAATATGATTCAATAAACAATAAAACCTACGAAAGCTTTAAAATAAATGATACTACAGAAAAAATAGTTCATTATATTTATGATAAGGCAGGAAATTTAGTTGAAAAGAAAGAAGAAATAGATGGTAAGTTTATTTCACCAGAAAGTAAGGACAAAAATATCTGGGCAATCACAAAATATGAATATGATAAAAATGGCAATACTACTAAAATAATAACGCCAAAAGGCTTTGAAATTGGAAGAGTATATGATGTTATAGATAGAGTTATTGAGCAATATGAAAAAGATGAAATAAATAATATCTTTAGAAGCCATGTATATAAATATGATAAAGCCAGCAATATCATAGCTTTAAGTGAATATAGTGGGAAAGATGCAAGACTTATAAACAAAAAATATTCAAGTAAAAATGACTATAACATAAAAGCTCTTGGCAGATATGAAAAAGCTAAGGAAAATAAGAAGTTATTAAAAGACTTAAAGTTTGAGGAAGATAAAAAGAGTAAAACTTATACCTATGATTCTCAAAATAGACTTACTCACTTTAAGAATGTTTCAGGAAATACAACAAGATTAATTTATGATAAAAATGATAGAATAATAAAGCAAATACTACCAGAACAATATGATGAAATTACAGACGATGGGTTAGGTACAACCTATGTTTACAACCTAAAAGGTCAAGTAATCCAGGTTAAAAATGCCCTTGGAGAAACAATAACGAGAAATACTTATGATCCAAAAGGAAATATGGAAACCTCAATTGATGGTGAAAACAACAAGGTTGAGTATACCTACACCTTACTTGGTCAAATTAAGGATATAGTAACTCCAAACTCTAGAAAAGAGGATAAAAAAGCTCAAAGTTATAAGTACGATGCCAGAGGAAACATAACTGGAATTACAGATGGTAATGGAAATGACACAAGCTATACCCTAGATGATTGGGGAAGAATAACTCAAATATTAACTCCAGAAGGTGGAGCTGAAAAGTATACCTATGACTATGCAGGTAATATTGTTACAACAACTGATGCAAATGGTGGAACAATAACTTACAGTTACAATAGTTTAGGACAAGTATCTGAGATAAAGGATCAAGAGGGAAATAGTGAATTTTTCTATTATGATGAAGAAGGAAATTTAAGTAAGCAACAGGACAGAAACGAAAACATAGTGGATAGAATTTACAATATTGATAAAAATATAGTTTCTGTAAAAGCTTATAAAAACCATAAAAAAACAATAGAAGAAATTTCAAAAGATAAAAAGATCTTAAACATTATAGATCAAAGATATAACTATAATGAAGATGGAACACTAAAAAATGCATACACAGGAAACATGTTATATGAGTATAGTTTTAATGATGAAGGAATGCTAGAAAGCAAAAGTGCATAAGGAAGAACACTTTTAAATTATGGCTATGATAAGAATAATAATATTAAGATAATAAAAGATATCACGGGTAAAAGTAGTATTTACAGTTACGATGATGCAAATAGAGTTAAAGAAATAAAAGATAACAACGAAAACACCGTAGTAAATTATGATTACTTTAAAAATGATGATATAAAAAACATAAACTATGGAAATGGTTTAAAGTCGAATTATGGCTATGATGGTGATGGAAATGTTGAGAGTTTAGTTACAGTAACTTCAACTGGTGAAGTGTTAGTAGATTATAACTATGCTTATGACTTAAATGGAAATAGAATAGAAAAAGTAAGCTCTAAGCATAAAAATAACTACATCTATGACAGCATGAATAGATTAAAAGATTCAAGCTATGATGGAAGACAAGATAGCTTCACCTATGATAAAGTAGGGAATAGACACACAAAGACAACAAATGATATAACAGATAAATATGTTTATAATATAAAGAACCAATTAAAAGAATTACATCAAGATTCTGGCACAAATTTCTTTACTTATGATAAGCAAGGCAATACAATAAAAGAAGAAAGTAACTTAGGTGCGAACACCTTCGAGTACAATAATTTAAACCAACAAGTTAAAGCTATAACTAAGGAAGGAAATACTTTAGTTAGTAGATATGATAGTGAAGGTTTAAGATGTGAGATTGAAGAAAATGAAAAGTTAACTAAGTTTATTTTCCATAAGGAAAACGTATTAGTTGAAACAGATAAGGACTTTAATGCAATTTCTAGATTCACTTGAGGTTATGAAGTAGTTACTGCTGATATTGCTGAAGGAGATTTAGGGAGTAATAGATATTATTATACTCAGGATGAACAAGGTAGTACAGTCTATATTACAGATAAAGAGCAACGTATAAAAAATGAGTATTGTTATGATGCTTTTGGTAATGTATTAGATAGCAGAGAAGATGTTCATAATAGGATAACTTATACAGGACAGCAATTTGATGGGATTATAGGGCAATACTACTTGAGAGCTAGATTCTATAACCCTATTATTGGAAGATTTACTCAGGAGGATGTTTATAGAGGCGATGGGTTAAATCTTTATGCTTATTGTGGGAGTAATCCGGTGGGGTATTTTGATCCTAGTGGTTATGATAGAAAGAAACGTACACCCAAAAACAATGTAGTATCTGTAGAAATACGACCAGATGGCAGCAAAGTTTATACTTTAAAATATAGACCTAAATATAATAAAGATCC
Source organism: Clostridium estertheticum subsp. estertheticum (assembly GCF_001877035.1). Taxonomy (NCBI): domain Bacteria; kingdom Bacillati; phylum Bacillota; class Clostridia; order Eubacteriales; family Clostridiaceae; genus Clostridium; species Clostridium estertheticum. The sequence goes on from NZ_CP015756.1 coordinate 2,148,173, forward strand.
TAACGAAACTTTCGATATTACTTTTGATAAAGACGAGACACCGTTATTTAGTAAGCACCCTGAACATTTATATAATAATGGAGGGGATGGAAGTAAAATAGTATTACCTAATGGGTTTAATGGCAGGGATAAAGATAAGCGAGATGCAAAAAAAATATATAATGAAAAGTATGGGAAAGAGATACCCTCTAAATATGAACTTGAACATTCAAATGATTTAGAAACATTGTATGTTGTTAAGGAAGAGGTACATGGAAGTGTGGGTCATACTGGAGGTAATGCTAAAGCACAGGACCTTAAGAAAGAACAACAAAATAATGTAACACAATGTAAAAATAAAGGCAGAGGGCATAAATAAAACAGAAATGAGGATCTAGAGTGAAGATAAGTGAAGAAGTTGAAAAGTATACAAAACTAATATTAAGTGATAAAGATAATATAGAGAATTATAAAAATAGAGCTAAGTTATATATTAGTATTAGAAGATATATGGACGCTTTAAAGGATTATAATGAAATTATAAGGATCTGTAATAAAGATTCAGAGTTATTTTATGAAAGAGCAAATATATACTTAATGATGGCAGAAAGCAATTTAAATAAGCAAGGTGAAATGTGGAGAAACAAAGACCGATATAACAATGCACTTATAGATTATAATACTGTAATTTAATTAGAACCAAGAAATAAGAAATATTATGTAGCGAGGGCAAATTTGTTAACAGACATTTTTGAAGAAGATTTAGAAGCTTTAAATGATTATCTTTTAGCATTTGAACTTGATCCTAATGATGATAAAGTATGCTCATTAATAGGTAATATGTATTCTCTATTAAATGATGATGAAAATTCAATAAAGTATTATAAGATAGCATTAAAATTAAACTCACAAAATTATGAAGTCTGGTATTCTTTAGGATCAGCTTATGATGTTAATGATAAAGTTGCAGAAGCTATCGAATGCTATACAACTGTTATTAATGGGGGCAAACACCAAAATCATGTTTATTATGATAGAGGTAGTTGTTATTATAGAAATAAAATGTATGAAAAAGCATTAATGGATTTAGAAATGTTTATACAACTGGGGGAACCTGAAAATGAACGGACTTACTTTCTTAGAGGAAATATTTACGAATGTTTAGGAAACTTTGAAGAAGCATTAAAAGAATATAAAAAAGTTTCATCTATAAATAGGGAAGATTATATATTAGATAGAATAGTGCAGTTATATCGTAAATTTAAGGATGTAAATCTTTTAAAAGATGAAATTAACGGAATAATAGATGTGAATAAAATTAATTCATTATCAAAACCAGATAAAGAGCTAGTGGATAAACAAGAGAGTGATATTAAAGTTGAAGAAAATAGAGATAATTTAAATAAAAAAATAATAGTATACGGAAATATAACAATAAAAGAAGAAGAGAAATCTATTTCTATTAAGGATTTAAATGATTTTGAAAAGTATATAGGAAACATATTACCAGAAGAGTATAGAAGATTTATACTTCAATGTAATGGGGGTAAGCTTAATCCCTATAAATTTATAACAAAAGATAAATTTATAAAATCATGTGCTATGAATATATTACCATTATCTAATAATAAAATGCCTAATATAAAAGAGAAATATGAAGTTTTTAATAAAGGGGATTTAATTCCCAAAAATCTTTTAGCAATTGTGATGGATCCAACTGAATCACCAATTTGTATTTGTCTTAAAGGAAAAAACATAGGTAAAATTTATTATTGGAATAGTGCATTTGAAAAAGATTTTGTAAAACCATCATATAAAAATATGCATTTAGTAGCAGACAATTTTGATGAATTTATAAGCGGGTTGTATGTATGAAAAGTATAGTTTCAAAGTCTTAATTTTTAAAAAATAAAATAAATTCCAAAGTGGATATATGTTTATAGTAACAAAGAGTACAAATTATTAGATTAATTAAAACAAGATAAATAAGAAACTACCCTCTATAGTAATAAAATTTCTATAGAGGGTAGTTTGTTTAGGTAAATAGAATTACACATTAGCCTAGAATACTACAATGCAGAAACAGACAATGGGCTAGGATATAGTTATAAGCAGAGCAATATGATGAAACCAAAGACGATGGCTTAGGTACAACCTATGTTTACAACCTAAAAGGTCAAGTAATCCAGGTTAAAAATGCCCTTGGAGAAACAGTAACGAGAAATACTTATGATCCAAAAGGAAATATGGAAACCTCGATAGATGGTGAAAACAATAAGGTTGAGTATACTTACACCTTGCTTGGTCAAATTAAGGATATAGTTACTCCAAACTCCAGAAAAGAAAACAAAAAAGCTCAAAGTTATAAATACGATGCTAGAGGGAACATAACTGGAATCACTGAGGGTAACGGAAACCAAACAAGCTACATGTTAGATGATTGGGGAAGAATAACTCAAATAGTAACTCCAGAAGGTGGAGCTGAAAAATACACCTATGACTATGCAGGAAATATTATAACAACAACAGACGCAAATGGTGGAACAATAACTTATAGTTACAATAGTTTAGGCCAAGTATCTGAAATAAAAGATCAAGAAGGAAATAGTGAATTTTTCTATTATGATGAAGAAGGAAACCTAAGTAAGCAGCTAGACAGAAACGAAAATATAGTAGATAGAAGTTATAATATTGATAAAAATATAGTTTCTGTAAAAGCTTATAAAAACCATAAAAAGACAATTGAAGAAATCTCAAAAGAGCAAAAAATCTTAAACATTATAGATCAAAGATATAACTATAATGAAGATGGAACACTAAAAAATGCATACACAGGAAACATGTTATATGAGTATAGTTTTAATGATGAAGGAATGCTGGAAAGCAAAAGTGCATCAGGAAGAACACTTTTAAGTTATTACTATGATAAGAATAATAATATTAAAACTATAAAGGATATCTCAGGTAAAAGTAGTATTTATAATTATGATGATGCAAATAGAGTTAAAGAAATAAAAGATAACAACGAAAACACAGTAGTAGATTATGTTTACTTTAAAAATGACAATATAAAAAGCATAAACTATGGAAATGGTTTAAAGTCAAATTATAGCTATGATGGTGATGGCAATGTTGAGAGCTTAGTTACAGTAACTTCAACAGGTGAAGTGTTAGTTGATTACAATTATGCTTATGACCTAAATGGAAATAGAATAGAAAAAGTGAGCAGTAAACATAAAAACCACTACACCTATGACAGCATGAATAGATTAAAGGATTCAAGCTATGATGGAAGACAAGAAAGCTTTACCTACGATAAGGTAGGCAACAGATTAAGCAAAACAACAAATGATATTACAGATAATTATATTTATAATGTAAAGAACCAACTAAAGGAATTACGCCAAGATTCTGGCACAAATCACTTTACTTATGATAAACAAGGCAATACAATAAAAGAAGAAAGTAACATAGGTGTAAACACCTTCGAGTACAATACCTTAAACCAACAGGTTAAAGCTATAACTAAGGATGGAAATACCTTAGTAAGTAGATATGATACTGAAGGCTTAAGATGTGAGATTGAAGAAAATGAAAAGTTAACAAGATTTATATTCCATAAGGAAAATGTATTAGTTGAAACAGATAAGGATTATAATTCGGTTTCAAGATTTACTAGAGGGCATGAAGTTGTTGCTGCTGATATTGCTAATGGAAATTTAGCGTCAGATGAAAATAGATATTATTATACTCATGATGAGCAAGGTAGCACCGTTTTTATTACAGACAAGGAGCAACAAATAAAAAATGAGTATTGTTATGATGCTTTTGGAAATGTTTTAGAAAGCACTGAGGATATTCGTAATAGGATAACTTATACAGGGCAGCAGTTTGATGGAATAACGAATTAATACTATTTGAGGGCTAGATTTTATAACCCTGTTATTGGGAGATTTACTCAGGAGGATGTTTATAGAGGTGATGGGCTAAATCTTTATGGGTATTGTGGGAGTAATCCGGTGGGGTATTGTGATCCTAGTGGGTACAAATGTGCTAGCAAACAAAGTGCATTTGGAAAGGTAGCTGATGAAGATTTAAAACGATACAATGACCATTGGGATAATGTTGCAGCAGCCGAAGGAATGTTACCAGATTATAATAGAGCAATTAAAAAATATGATGTATTTGGCGATTACTATGAAGCAAAATTAAAATATGAGAAAACATTTAAATGGGGAACTGACATAAAGGAAATGGATATAGATTATTTTAATAATAAAGCCGAAAAGTTAAAAGAATTAAGTGATAATAATCAATTAAGTAAAACAAAATCTAAACGTAATCAAAGTATTACAAGATCTTATAAAGAATATATGAAAGAAGATTCAGTACAAAAGTACAAAGATAATCCTACAGAATTAAAGAAGGCAATTAAAAGGGTTAATAAGATGGATCCTGATCATATTTGGGAGTTGCAATTAGGAGGACCCGATGAATGGAAAAATCTTAAAATGGCTGAAATGTATACAAATAGAAAAATAGGAATAAATATAAGTGCTCAGTTGAGAAATGTGGCTGAAAATGGAAGAATAAAAATAGTTATTGAAAGGTGATAATATGAATAAAATAATATTAACAAAGATTGAAAGAATAGAAGAAATTTTGAAAAAAAACATTTCGTATATGGCATTAGCTTTAATAGAGAAAAGAGAGTCTACTAAATCTAGAGAAAGTTTTGAGGAATTAGATAGTATAGAAGATTTTTTATGGTTAAAAAGTCAATACCAATATATGAACATTGCAGATATCTTATTCTGGTTTGATGATGATGAATTTAAAGATCACCAAAATGATATTATTATGTATGAAGTAAAAAATCCGGCTCAATATATTTGTATAGGAGAAGTAGCGCCTTATCCTATATTACTTAACAAAAAAAATGGCTATGTATATTGTGTAACTAGTGAATTAGGAGAAGAATGCGAGATAAAAGAATATAATAAATTCGAGAATTTTATTAATGAATATGTAGTGGGAGAAAAATATTTAGAGATTGGAAGCAGCCAAAAATGGTATAAATTTATGAAGGAAAATGAAATAATAGAAGAATAAATAATTTTTAATTTTTATGCTTTGTGTATGTCAATTATCATATAATTCAAACTTATTGGAAAGATATTAATTAGTAAAACAACTTGGTTCCAATTTCTTCTATTTAATCGGGTTTCAAGCCAGTAATTGTAAATTTAAAAAATACAAAATCTCATCATAAGTAAATTATGATGGGATTTGTCTATAAGGCGAAAGCAAAAGCGGTAGCAGGGTGGGTAGTGGAAAAATATAGAGTGCAAGGTGAAAACTCTATATTACGAAGGAACCCTACACCAATAGGTGTAATAGCATAGAGAAAATAAAATATAGTGATTAACCTAAAGGCAAAGTAAGCAGTAAACATAAAAATCACTATACCTATGACAGCATGAATAGATTAAAAGATTCAAGATATGATGGGAGGCAAGAAAGCTTTACCTATGATAAAGCAGGGAACAGATTAAGTAAAACAACAAATGATATAACAGATAAATATGTTTATAATGTAAAGAACCAGCTTAGGTGCAAACACCTTCGAGTACAATACATTAAACCAACAGGTTAAGGCTATCACTAAGGAAGGAAACACTTTAGTTAGTAGATATGATACTGAAGGTCTAAGATGTGAGATTGAAGAGAACGAAAAGTTAACGAGATTTATTTTCCATAAGGAAAATATTTTAGTTGAAACAGATAAAGATTATAATTGTATTTCTAGATTTACTAGAGGGCATGAAGTTGTTGCTGTTGATATGGCTGATGGAGATTTAGTGGGTAATAGATATTATTACACTCAAGATGAACAAGGTAGCACAGCCCATATTACAGACAAAGAGCAACAAATAAAAAATGAGTATTGTTATGATGCTTTTGGTAATGTTTTAGAAAGTACTGAAGATGTTCATAATAGGATAACTTATACAGGGCAGCAGTTTGATGGAATAACGAATCAATACTATTTGAGAGCTAGATTTTATAACCCTGTTATTGGAAGATTTACGCAGGATGATGTTTATAGGGGTGATGGGTTAAATCTTTATAGTTATTGTGGAAATAATCCTGTGGGGTATTGTGATCCTAGTGGGTATAAGTCAAAATGTGGAAGTAAGATACAGGCTATAAATGATACTGAGGTGGCGGATAATCCTAGAAGTGCAGTGCAGTATAATACATTCCACCAATTTGAGTTAGATAATAATTTTTATTATGCAAGTGATTCAGTTCAATTTAGACAAGCTAATAAATCAGTTGTAGAAAGACTAAATAGCGATACTGTGTTCAGAAAAGATATGTTTAGAAGAAATCCAGAATTAAAAACATGGTTGGATAATAATCCTAATTTATCTAACAGCCCAACAGAGCTTACATGGCATCATTCTGAAGAAACTGGATTTTTGAAATTAGTTGATAGAACTGACCATAGTACTAATTCCAGTATATATCATCCAACTGGAAATGGAGGAAGAGATATGTGGGGAGGAGGTAAGCTAGGGAGAATAGGAAAATTGGATAAGTTTGGAAAAATTAAAAAGTAAGAAAGGTGAAGAGAAATGTTAACAAAGAATAAAGAATACAAATTTTATCAAATAATTAATGAATTAAGAAATATATATTTGCAAGATGGATCTAAAAAACTGTATCAAGACAATAATTGGTGTGTATATTCACAATTGGATAATGTTGAGTTAAAATCAAATTGTTATATAGATGAGTACCCTGAAATTGATGATACAAGTTTTGAAGAAAAATCACCAAGTTTTATTGAGGAAAGAGAGTTGCAACTTATTTTTAGAGATGAATTATTACAAGATGTAATAGTATCCACATTGAGTAGAAAAGAAAATGCATCAAATGAAGAGTTGCTTGAATCAATTCATTATTACGATGATAATGACACTTTTTTGGAATTGTAGAAGTGAATTGATTATAACAATATAGTATTAAGTAATCATCTTCATTCATAATGAGTATTTAATTATATATATAATTAAATAAGTTATAAGAAATAATACTGCATAATTATCATAATGTAGAGAGGTATAACAACAATTGCATATATATATCATGATAACAATAAGTGCTAATGCTGAAAAAGGCATTAGCCTTTTTCTATTAGCAAACACAGACTTCCAGTTTATGTTAGGAAATCTGAGGTGCTAGCAAAAACTGTAAGCTTTTGCTTTCTATAAAGAAGGAAAAGTTATTCAAATTAAAGATGAACTAAACAGAACAGTTCAATATAAGTATGAAGGACAATATTTAACAGAAGTAGTTCACGTTGATCGTGGAATAACAAGATATACCTATAATGAAGACGGATTTATAAACAGCATTACAGATCAAAATGGACAAACTTATACTAAAAACTTCTTTGATATAAGAGGAAGAGTGACAAAGCAAGATTCCCCAAATGGAGATACTTGTAATATAACCTATGATGATGCAGAAAGGGAAGTAACATTTTATTACCTACAAAGTCAAAGGACAGAAAAAACAAGGTTGGGAGATTTACTCAGGAGGATGTTTATAGAGGCGATGGGTTAAATCTTTATGGGTATTGCGGAGGGAATCCTGTTGTTTACTATGATCCTAGTGGGTATGCGAAAAGGGAATGTCCACCATCGAAAACTCAGGCTATAAATGATACGAAGAGCATAGAAGAACCCAGTAATAATCGAAAGATTTTTTCAGAAGAAAAAAAACAATGGACTGTAAATAGACCTAAAGGTACGAAACAAACCTATGAAGTGTATCAATGTAATGATATTGAGTGGGAGCATATTCGTACTGACGGGAAAAGTGGATTTATAGGAAAAACTAATTCACAAGCAGCTGCCAGTGGGTTAGAACCACAATTATCTGATGGAAATTTTGCAACTTTGCATCATACAGGACAAGATTCAAGAGGAGCTTTAGCTGAGGCAAGTACCAGATATCATGGTGTTGGTAAGTATGGACAAGACATATTACACAGCCAATATGGGAAAAATAAACCTAACCCTAAATTCCCGATTGACAGGAAAAAATTTAGTGTTGATACTCGTGAATATTGGAAATTTCGTGTGGAAAATAAATAGATAGAGGTGGAATAATATAATGGAAAATATAAAAGAATTAAGAAAAAGATATATAAAGTTATACCCTGATGATGGGATTAATAAAGTGGATTTAGATAAAATAGAGGTTAATCTTGGAATAGAGTTACCTAAAGATTTTTGTGAAATAGCGTTATTTTATGGTGGAGAATTACTTAGTGGAATCGATACTTTTTCATTTTCGTGTGATAGAGCTAATACAAATATTATTGCTGAGACAATTAGAATTAGGTCTGCTATAGGGCTACCATCTAGATTTATAGTGTTGGGAGAACCTCCAGAAAGCCTTATTGTTATGGATACAGAGAACACGCCTTCTATTATTTGGTGTGATGCTATGGATGTTTCAAGGTTAGATGATAATTCCTTTATTTCAAAAACGGATAAATGGAATACGTATTTTGGTGCTATGTCAATAAAAAGTACAAATTAAAATGAGAAAGTTATTGTTGCAACTTTCTTAAATTAACTTGCGTTTAATATACTAAGGTTGGTTGCTTTTTCATATGCTATTTCAAACTCAACAGGTGACATATAGTTGCAATGGCTATGAATTCTTACTGTATTGTAAAATGCTTCGATGTATTCAAATATAAGAGCATACGCACAAATGTAATTTTTAATTTTAAACCGGTTTATCCATTCACGTTTGATAATTGCATGGAAAGATTCAATACATGCATTATCCCATGGGAAGGCTTTTTTTGAATAACTAGTAGTCATGTTGGTAGTTACCTTTTTATATTCACTAGAGACATACTGGCTGCCTCTGTCACTGTGTATAATGATTGGGTTAATCATTTCCCTGTTATCCTTGGCTTTATTAATTGTATCAATAACACAGGATACCTGAAGAGTCTCTGTGAGCGTCCAAGCTATAATCTTTCTAGAATACAAATCCATAATGCTAGTAAGATATACAAAACCTGCATTCGTCCAAATATATGTGATATCTGTGCACCAAACTGTATTTGGAGCAAGTGGATTAAATTGCTCATTAAGTATGTTTTCAAGTTTGCTGCTGAAATCAGAATTTTTTGTAGTAATAGTATATGGTTTTATATACTGGGCTTTTATTCCGAGTTCTCTCATATATTTTCCAACAGTACGTTCTGATATTTTTTCACCATATTTTTGTATTTCTTTTGTAATTTTAGGAGCACCATAATTTTGGTACGATTTATCATAGATTCTCTGGATTTCTCCCTTTACAGATTGCATTCTCTTTTGCTGATTTGTAGGAAGACGATGCATCCATGAGTTATATCCCGATCGTGAAACGCCTAATATATTAAGCACTTTGCTGACAGAAACCCGGCGTTTTCCCTTGAGGTCTTCACATTCGTTTTGTACTTCAAGAAAAATTGCTTCTGTCAATTTCCCAGAATGCTTATTGCTTTTTTTAGTATATCAAGTGCATCTTTTGTATCACGAAGTTCACGTTTTAATAGTGAAATCTCCTTTTGTTCATCGCTGCCGTAATTACCAGATCCACGGACTTGAATTCCATTTTTTTCATTGGCCTCTTTCAACCATTTTGACAAGGTACTACCTCCTATGCCAAGGTTTTTGGAACAGCCTGTTAATGCGAGATCCTTGTGATCTATATAATATTTGACAGCATCTTCTTTAAATTGTTTATCGTGTTGTTTTCTCATGATTAAGTCCCTCCATCTATTATTTTCATTGTAATACTTATCAGGAACTTTCTCAATTTCTATTGTACTATTTTTATGCTATCACCATATGCTTATGATTTAAATGGTAATAGAATAGAAAAAGTAAGCAGCAAACATAAAAACAACTACACCTATGACAGCATGAATAGATTAAAAGATTCAAGCTATGATGGAAGACAAGAAAGCTTCACCTATGATAAAGTAGGGAATAGATTAACAAAAACAACAAATGGTATAACTGATAAATATGTTTATAATGTAAAGAATCAGCTAAAGGAATTACACCAAGATTCCAGCACAAATCTCTTTACTTATGATAAGCAAGGCAATACAATAAAAGAAGAAAGTAACCTAGGGGCAAAAACCTTCGAGTAAAATAACCTAAACCAACAAGTTAAAGCTATAACTAAGGAAGGAAATACATTAGTAAGTAGATATGATACTGAAGGTTTAAGATGTGAGATTGAAGAGAATGAAAAACTAACTAAGTTTATTTTCCATAAGGAAAATGTTTTAGTTGAAACTGATAAGGATTATAATTTGGTTTCTAGATTTACTAGAGGTTATGAAGTAGTTACTGCGGATATTACAAGTAATACAGAAGAAAATAGGTATTACTATACTCATGACGAGCAGGGAAGTACTGTTTTTGTTACTAATAATGAGCAAGAAATTAGAAATGAATATTGTTATGATGCTTTTGGTAATGTTTTAGAAAGCACCGAAGATGTTCATAATAGAATTACTTATACAGGTCAGCAGTTTGATGGAATTACTCAACAATACTACTTGAGAGCAAGATTCTATAATCCTGTTATTGGTAGATTTACTCAGGAGGATGTTTATAGAGGTGATGGGTTAAATCTTTATAGTTATTGTGGGAGTAATCCGGTGGGGTATTGTGATCCTAGTGGGTACATGAAGTGTGACTCTAAGTCAAGTGCATGGAATGATTTTCAAAAAGAACATAAAGGTGAACCTACTTCAACTAAATGTAGGGCAGATGTATATAATAAAGAAAATCCTAAAGTAACTAAATCTAGTAGTGATAAAGTACATGGAAATTCGCATCAAACTACAAAACCTGCTGTAGGATATACTATAAGAGACGTTGAAACAGATGAAATTCTTAAATATGGAGAAACTACAAGAGGAACAAAGCGATATACTCAAGGCTTTTATCAGGAGAATAATGCATATATGAATATTGAAGAGACCGGAAGTAAAAAGAAAATGCATGAATGGCAAAATAAAGAAATATTAAAATACAAAGAGAAATACATTAAAAGACCACCGTTAAACAAAAGTGATTATTAATTGGAGGAGAAGAGATGAATATTTATATTACAGGAGAGCTAGACAAACAAAATTCAAAAGAATTTTTAGCAATAAGAAAGGAAATAATTAATAAAATAGAGGCGCTAAAAAATAATTATTATGGAATAGCTATAGAAAAAATATCAATTATTTCTATATTAGCAAATTTAACTCCGGAACTCGAACAAGCTGGATTTTTTAAAGAAAGAAAACTAATTAAGAAAAAACAAAAGAGTGCTGATATTAGATTACGTATTGATTTTAATAAATTTAACAACTCAGATTCTTCTTTAAAAAGATTGCTGGTTATAAAAAATATAATTGAGTCAATAAGAGTAGTTGGAAGTAGAGTAAAAGAAGAATTTAATGCTCAAAAATTAGAAGAGGATATTTTAATAGCTTTAGACGTTAAGATTGATGATATTAATATGATTTAGATATAAAGTCATAAATTTTTATTTTTCATTCGTGGGGCCTAAGAACACTGTATTCAGATTGTAGTAGCAAACGCAAACGTCCAGCTTATGTTAGAAAATCCGAGATTATAAACAGCAAGTTAAGGGAAGAGATTAATATTATCCTATTATTTATAGATATACTTAAAAAATAATTATCGAAAATAGAGTGGATTTGACTGTAAATTAGGTCTTAATCCACTCTTTGTTTTAGAGTTAAATATTATATTCTTAGTGAAAATATAATATTTTCGATAGGTTTCGTGGAGAAAGTATAAGAGACAGCGAAGGAAACATAATAAAAGAGGTAAATCCAAATTACTTTGATGAGGATTTACAAAATGGGTTAGGTATAGAATATGTCTATGACAAAGATAATAGAAAAATAAAAACACTATATCCAGATGGTGGAGTAGAAAGATTTGTTTTAGACCCTAATGGAAATGTCATAAAACACATAAGTCCAGAATACTACAATGCAAAAACAGATGATGGACTGGGGTATAGCTATATCTATGATTCAATGAATAGATTAGCTTCTATAATAAATGAAGATGGAATTATAGATAAAACCTTTGAATATGACCTTCATGGGAATATAATTAAGGAAATAGATAGTGAAGGAAACTCTACTTTATTTAAATATGATTAGATTAGTAATCTAATTGAAAAAAGAGTTCCAGTTGAAAAAGAAAAATATAACGTAATTTGCTACCAGTATGATGAAAATAGTAACAAAATCTTAGAAAGACATGGAACAGACTTAGTTAATAAAGAAGAATATTGCGATTACTACCATGAAATCTACTTTGAATATGATAAAGAAAATAGACTTATCGAAGTTAAAGATAAACATGGTGCAAAAGCGAGATACAAATATGACTCATTAAATAATAAAACCTACGAAAGCTTTAAAATAAATGATACTACAGAAAAAATAGTTCATTATAACTATGATAAAGCAGGAAATTTAATAGAAAAGAAAGAAGAAATAGATGGTAAGTTTATTTCACCAGAAAATAAGGATAAAAATATCTGGGCAATCACTAAATATGAATATGATAAAAATGGCAATACCACTAAAATTACAACTCCAAAAGGCTTTGAAATTGGAAGAGTATATGATGTTATAGATAGGGTTATTGAGCAATATGAAAAAGATGAGATAAATAACATATTTAGAAGCCATGTATATAAATATGATAAAGCCAGCAATATCATAGCTTTAAGTAAATCATAGCTTTAAGTAAATATAGTGGGAAAGATGCAAGACTTATAAATAAAAAATATTCAAGTGAAAATGACTATAACATAAAAGCTCTTGACAGATATGAAAAGGCTAAGGAAAATAAAAAGTTATTTGAAGAATTACAGTTTGAAGAAGATAAAAAGAGTGAAGGGTACACTTATGATTCTCAAGATAGACTTACTAACTTTAAGAATATCGCAGGAAATACCACAAGATTAATTTATGATAAAAATGATAGAATAATAAAACAAATACTACCACAGCAATATGATGAAACCACAGATGATGGGTTAGGTACAACCTATGTTTACAACCTAAAAGGTCAAGTAATCCAGGTGAAAAATGCCCTTGGAGAAACAGTAACTAAAAACACTTATGATCCAAAGGGAAATATGGAAACCTCAATTGATGGTGAAAACAACAAGGTTGAGTATACCTACACCTTACTTGGTCAAATTAAGGATATAGTTACTCCAAACTCCAGAAAAGAAAATAAAAAAGCTCAAAGTTATAAATACGATGCTAGAGGAAACATAACTGGAATCACTGAGGGCAACGGGAACCAAACAAGCTATGACTTAGATGTTTGGGGAAGAATAACTCAAATAGTAACTCCAGAAGGTGGGACTGAAAAGTACACCTACGATTATGCAGGGAATATTATAACAACCACAGATGCAAATGGTGGAACAATAACTTATAGTTATAATAGTTTAGGACAAGTATCAGAGATAAAAGATCAAGAAGGAAATAGTGAATATTTCTATTATGATGAAGAAGGAAATTTAAGTAAGCAGTTAAACAGAAATGAAAACATTGTAGATAGAAGTTATAATATTGATAAAAACATAGTTTCTGTAAAAGCTTATAAAAAGACAATAGAAGAAATTTCAAAAGAGCAAAAAATCTTAAACATTATAGATCAAAGATATAATTATAATGAAGATGGAACACTAAAAAATGCATACACAGGAAACATGTTGTATGAGTATAACTTTAATGCTGAAGGAATGCTGGAAAGCAAAAGTGCATCAGGAAAAACACTTTTAAATTATGATTATGATAAAAATAATAATATTAAAACTATAAAAGATATTACAGGTAAAAGTAGTATTTATAGATATGATGATGCAAATAGAGTAAAAGAAATAAAGGATAATAGTGAAAACACCGTAGTAAATTATGATTACTTTAAAAATGATAATATAAAAAGCATAAACTATGGAAATGGATTAAAGACGGATTATAGCTATGATGGTGATGGCAATGTTGAGAGCTTAGTTACAGTAATTTCAACAGGTGAAGTAATAGTTGATTACAATTATGCTTATGACCTAAATGGAAATAGAATAGAAAAAGTGAGCAGTAAACATAAAAACCACTACACCTATGACAGCATGAATAGATTAAAAGATTCAAGCTATGATGGAAGACAAGAAAGCTTTACCTACGATAAGGTAGGCAACAGATTAAGCAAAACAACAAATGATATAACAGATAAATATGTTTATAATGTAAAAAACCAACTAAAAGAACTTAATCAAAATTCTGGCACAAATCTCTTTACTTATGATAAACAAGGCAATACAATAAAGGAAGAAAGTAACCTAGGTGTAAACACCTTCGAGTACAACAACTTAAACCAACAAGTTAAAGCTATAACTAAGGAAGGAAACACTTTAGTTAGTAGATATGATACTGAAGGTTTAAGATGTGAGATTGAAGAGAATGAGAAGTTAACTAAGTTTATATTCCATAAGGAAAATGTATTAGTTGAAACAGATAAGGACTATAATTTAATTTCTAGATTCACTAGAGGTTATGAAGTTGTTGCGGCTGATATTTCTGATGGAGATTTAGCGTCAGAGGGAAACAGATATTATTATACTCATGATGAGCAAGGTAGTACAGTTTTTATTACTGATAATGAGCAACAAATAAAAAATGAGTATTGTTATGATGCTTTTGGTAATGTTTTAGAAAGTACTGAAGATGTTGATAATCGGATAACTTATACAGGTCAACAGTTTGATGGAATAACGGATCAATACTATTTGAGGGCTAGATTTTATAATTCTGTTATTGGGAGATTCACTCAGGAGGATGTTTATAGGGGCGATGGGTTAAATCTTTATAGTTATTGTGGGAGTAATCCTGTGGGATATTTTGATCCTAGTGGATATACAAAATGTCCAATAGGGAGTAATAAAGAAACTAATTTTGATGAGTATCAATATAAAAAGAAACATGATCAAACACCTAAAAAAGGCGAGAGAGGCGTTTGGTCGGGTGAGAGGGGAGAATCAAAATACATTCCTAATGACAAAGAAATTCAAAGAGAACTTGCGAAATATGACTTAGATGGAATTAGTTATAAAAATTCAGAAGCAGATTTTAGTGATGTTGCGTTGGAGGAAGTTAAAATTAATGGTATGAGTGGAGAATCTAGTTTAAAGGATGCTAGAAAGTATAATTTTAAAGCTGCTGATCAGGAGTTATCACAAAAAAGTGGAGTTTCTATTAAAGAACTGGGAAAACTTAGAAAAAAACACGGACTTACATGGCATGAATGTAATGATATGAAAACAATGCAATTAGTTCCAAGCAAGATTAATAAATATTTTGGACATACTGGAGGTATAGGAGAAATAAATATGTTGTTTGATCTTTTGGAAGGAAAAATATGAAGAAAATAATAACGATATTATTTTGAAAGAAGGAGAGAATATTGAAAAAAATAATTGATTCAGTTTTTGGAGAGCTAGAAGTTTATGATTTAGGATGGAGAAAAGGATATAGTATAAATATATTTGGAGAACATTATGATGTTCTTTTGACTGTAGATGGTGAAGATAGAATAATGGAAGAACAGAAAAAAAGTTATCAAATTTTCGAAAAAAGTAAAAATAAGTATTTAAGTACAGTAGAGGGGGATTTATTTAAATATTATCTGGAAAATATTAAGGAAATAAGAAAAAATATTGAGGCTGAAAATTATAATATTGAAGCCCCAGTTATTGAAAATAAAGATCAATTTAAAAAATTGATTAAACCACGTGAGATAATTATACCGGAATATATTGATGAGGATACTACCACATTTGCTATAACATTTGATTGTACCTGGGTAGGAGATCATACTCTTGTTATAAGATTTGATAATGATGATATTGAGATAGGGACAGAAGAAATAATATTTTAAAATAAAAATTGTTTGCACATATACTATTATTCTGGAATAAAAATAAAATTTAGAAAATTGAAAATCAATTAAATTACAACTGTAAATATTATAAAATCCCATCATAAGTAAAATATGATGGGATTTGTCTATAAGGCGAAAGCAAAAGCGGTAGCAGGGTGGGTAGTGGAAAAATATAGAGTGCAAGGTGAAAACTCTATATTACGAAGGAAACCTACACCGATAGGTGTAATAGCATGGAGAAAATAAAATATAGTGATTAACCTAAAGGCAAAGTAAGCAGTAAACATAAAAACCACTACACATATGACAGCATGAATAGATTAAAGGATTCTAGCTATGATGGGAGACAAGAAAGCTTTACTTATGATAAAGTAGGGAATAGATTAAGCAAAACAACAAATGATATAACAGATAAATATGTTTATAATGTAAAAAATCAATTAAAAGAATCACACCAGAAGTCTGGGACAAATCACTTTACTTATGATAAACAAGGCAATACAATAAAAGAAGAAAGTAACTTAGGTGCAAACACCTTTGAGTACAATAATCTAAACCAACAAGTTAAAGCTATAACTAAGGAAGGAAATACATTAGTAAGTAGATATGATACTGAAGGTCTAAGAAGTGAAATTGAAGAGAATGAAAAGTTAACTAAGTTTATCTTTCATAAGGAAAATATATTAGTTGAAACTGATAAGGATTATAATCCAGTTTCTAGATTTACTAGAGGATATGAGGTTGTTGCTGCTGATATTGCTGAAGGAGATTTAGGGAGTAATAGATATTATTACACTCAGGATGAACAAGGCAATACAGCCCATATTACAGACAAAGAGCAACAAATAGCTATAACTAAGGAAGGAAACACTTTAGTTAGTAGATATGATACTGAAGGTCTAAGATGTGAGATTGAAGAGAATGAAAAACTAACTAAGTTTATTTTTCATAAGGAAAATATATTAGTTGAAACAGATAAGGATTATAATTGTATTTCTAGATTTACTAGAGGCTATGAGGTTGTTTCAGCTGACATTGCTAATGGAGAGTTAGGAAGTAATAGATATTATTACACTCAAGATGAACAAGGCAGTACAGTCTATATTACAGATAAAGAGCAACAAATAAAAAATGAATATTGTTATGATGCTTTTGGTAATGTTTTAGAAAGTACTGAGGATATTCATAATAGGATAACTTATACTGGGCAGCAGTTTGATGGGATAACGAATCAATACTACTTAAGAGCAAGGTTCTATAATTCTGTTATTGGGAGATTCACTCAGGAGGATGTTTATAGGGGTGATGGGTTAAATCTTTATAGTTATTGTGGGAATAATCCGGTTGCTTATTATGATCCTAGTGGGTATTCGAAAAGGGAATGTCCACCATCAAAAACTCAGGCTATAAATGAGAACAATGGGATAGAAGAAACTGGCGTAATCAAAAATTGGAAGGGAGAAACAGTAAAGATACCTGAAGGGCATAGAATGAGCCCTAGAGACCCTAGTATTTCAGCAGAACCAATATATAAAGAAGGGCCTTTTACAAGTGCACAAAGAGAAGCTTTCTTAAAAGGCGAATCAGGTGGTACAAAATTAGCACCACATCATAGACACCAACTGCCTGTAAGAGATGGCGGAGTTATTGATGAATTACCTGGTCCAGGTCATCCAGAAGGCAATATACATACAAAGGGTTCACCAAGTAGACATCCAGGGAAATCAATATTTAACGCTGAGCCTAAAGGTAATATATTAAGACAATCAGAAATTGATACCCATTGGAAATCTAAAGGAGGCAGAGTAATAGAAAAGGAACCTGATAAATGGTATGACCCAGGTCCGGAATATAATCTAGAAGATTGAAATATATTTAAGGAGATTGAAAATGAGAAGATTGAAAATTCAAGAATTAATGCAAATTAATGGAATGGATTATGTTATAATCAGTTATCTAAAGGATGATAAAATTGAAAAGATTGGAGAAATAAATAAACTTATGAACCAAGATTTGCCAGAGCAATTATTTGGCGATTTAGAAATAATTAAAAATTTAAATAATTCATTGGAAAATCAAGATATGCCAGTAACCTGGAAACAGGGTAAAGTAAAATGTCTTGTCTGCAAACCTACATCAGATATTATTGTTGGTTTATTTTATAATGAGTATAGGGCACTTTTTGATTCCATTGATTTTGGCAAAGAAATAAATACAAAGATTTTAAATATTTATGCTAAATGATATAGGTATAGATATAATTAAGAAATGCTAACATAAGGTTTATTACCATATAAATATATCAACAAGAAATATTCACTAAGTTCCAATTTGTTGAAGCATCTTGGAGAAAGAGTTAAGAACGAACCATATATTTTTTTCAAGTATCATATGAGTGTAAAAAATATTAAATCCCATCATAAGTAAATTATGATGGGATTTTGCATACCAAGCGATAGCAAAAGCGGTAGCGGTTTGGGGAGTGTAAAAATATAGAGTACAAGGTGAAAGTTATATAATATAAAGGGGACCCTACACGATAAGTGTAATAGAATAGATAAAATATAGGTATTACCTAAAGACAAAGTAAGCAATAAACATAAAAACCACTACACCTATGACAGCAGGAATAGATTAAAAGATTCTAGCTATGATGGAAGACAAGAAACCTTTGCCTATGATAAAACAGGGAATAGATTAAGTATAACAACAAATGATATAACATATAAATATGGTTAAAATGTAAAGAACCAGCTAAAGGAACTACATAGAGATTCTGGAACAAATTTCTTTGCTTATGATAAACAAGGCAATACAATAAAGGAAGAAAGTAACCTAGGTGAAAACACATTTGAGTACAATAATCTAAACCAACAAGTTAAAGCTATAACTAAGGAAGGAAACATTTTAGTTAGTAGATATGATACTGAAGGTTTAAGATGTGAGATTGAAGAGAATGAAAAACTAACTAAGTTTATTTTCCATAAGGAAAATGTTTTAGTTGAAACTGATAAGGACTTTAATTGTATTTCTAGATTTACAAGAGGGTATGAGGTTGTTGCTACGGATATTGCAAGTAATACAGAAGAAAATAGGTATTACTATACTCATGACGAGCAGGGAAGTACTGGTTTTATTACTGATAAAGAGCAGCACATAAAAAATGAATATTGTTATGATGCTTTTGGAAATGTACTAGATAGTAGGGAAGAGGTTCATAATAGGATAACTTATACAGGTCAACAGTTTGATGGTATAACTCAGCAGTATTATTTGAGAGCTAGATTTTATAATCCTGTTATTTATTATGATCCTAGTGGTTATGCTAAAAATACATGTATTACTAAAGCCAGATCATTTGAGGAAAGGGTAGCTAAAAGTAGTGGGCTTAAGTATAGATCTAGAGTTGGTAGTAATGGGGAACTTAGATCAGCATTTGCAAAAATAGAATCAAAACATATAGGAAAAGGAACTAATACCAATAAATCAGCGAGAACTTTAATGCAGAAACTTGGACTTGCTACTGATGATGCAGGCCATGCAATTGGTAAAAACCTCGGAGGACCAGTAGGAGCGAGATCAAAAAATTTATTTCAACAAAATTTAAATATTAATAGAGGAAATTTTGCTCAATTTGAAAAAATGATAGCCAAGGAAGTTTTAAAAGGTAAAGAGGTATTTATTAGAGTAGTTCCAAGATCAATGAAAGGAGCAACAAGACCTTATGAGGTTCTTTAGCAAGTTAGAATTAATGGAAAGACTATAAGTAAAGTATTTGAAAACCCTTTATAAGACAATAAGTTTATTAAATTTTGAATTAAGAAGGAGGAAAATAATGGAGCAATGTTATGTATTAAAAATTAATGAGGAAAAAAATATACAAGAAAATTCAGATTTATGTTTTATAGGAGGCTATCCTAGAATTCCAATTAGTGCAACAATCCCAAAATGTAAATTATGCAATAAAGAACAAACATTTATGTTTCAAGTAGCATTTCCTGAAAATCATGTTTGGTATGGTTTATCTATGGCTATATTTGCCTGTACATCTTGTGCTAAGGAAGGATACTTTATACCTGAGATGTTAAATGTACATCTTAAGGGAGCTAATATACCATTAGGGTTTTTAGATAAGTATCAAAAAAATTTTAAGAGTATGATTTTTGAAACTTCAGAAGCTAGAGTGCAAACTGATTATTGTGAAAAAGTTAAGTTTAAAAAGTGGGACTTAATAAAGGCAACTAATAATAAAATAAATAAAAATAAGATAGGTGGAATACCAAAATGGGTATTAGATGATGAAACCCCATCTACATACAATTATGAAAATTCTATGTTCTTTATAATGCAAATTTTCGAAGAATTTGAATTTGAAAAATCACCTAAAGCACCACCACAGATTGAGCTTAGTTTAACAGGATAATTTGAACCATCAGAAGACAATTTTTACAAACTCTTTATTGGAAATGCAATATATTTTTTTGGAACCCTAGATAGAAAAGATCCAAAGGTTTATATATTAACTCAAGTATAAAATCTCCGAAAGGTATATGATAATTTTCATCAGGCTTTAGGGGGCTTTTATTAATGACTTTATGATTAGAATCTTAGGAATGTGAGTATTTTAAGAGTAAACTGAGGTTATTTCAAGAAGGTAACAGGTTAACAAAAACAACAATTAATATTAGTAAGAATAAACTGTTTCCAGTTTATTCTATGGGGTCAGGGCTCAAGCTAATAATTGTAAATTATAAAAATTTCTAATCCCATCATAAGTAAATTATGATGGATTTTTATCTGTAGTGCGAAAGCAAAAGCGGTAGCAGGTTGAGAAGTGGAACAATATAGAGTGTAAGGTGAAAAACTGTATATTAGAAAGAAAACCCTACACCGATAGGTGATAGTAACAGTAACTTCAACAGGTGAGGTATTAGTAGATTATAGTTATGCTTATGATTTTAAATGTAAATAGAAAAAGTAAGCTCTAAGCATAAAAATCACTACACCTATGACAGCATGAATAGAGTAAAAGACTCTAGCTATGATGGAAGACAAGAGAGCTTCACCTATGATAAAGTAGGGAATAGACTAACAAAAACAACAAATGATATAACTGACAAGTATGTTTATAATGTAAAAAACCAGCTAAAGGAATTACACCAAGATTCTGGCACAAATCACTTTACTTATGATAAACAAGGCAATACAATAAAAGAAGATAGTAACCTAGGTGCTAACACCTTTGAGTACAATACTCTAAACCAACAAGTAAAAGCTATAACTAAGGAAGGAAATACTTTAGTTAGTAGATACGATAGTGAAGGCTTAAGATGTGAGATTGAAGAAAATGAAAAGTTAACTAAGTTTATTTTCCATAAGGAAAATGTATTAGTTGAAACTGATAAGGACTTTAATGCAATTTCTAGATTCACTAGAGGGTATGAGGTTGTTGCTGCTGATATTTCAGGGGAAGATCTAGAAACAAATAGATATTATTATACTCATTACGAGCAAGGTAGTACAGTCTATATTACAGATAAAGAGCAACAAATAAAAAATGAATATTGTTATGATGCTTTTGGTAATGTATTAGATAGTAAAGAGGAAGTTCACAATAGAATAACTTATACTGGACAGCAATTTGATGGTATAACAAATCAATACTACTTGAGAGCAAGGTTCTATAATCCTATTATTGGAAGATTTACGCAGGAGGATGTTTATAGAGGTGATGGGTTAAATCTTTATAGTTATTGTGGGAGTAATCCTGTAGGGTATTGTGATCCTTAGTGGGTATGCTAATTGTAAGAGTAAAACGAGTGCTTTAGGAGAAATGTCTAAAGAAGATGCAAAGTTGTATAATGCATACTGGGATAATGTTGCTGCAACAAAAGGCAACATAAATGGATATAATAAAGCTATAAAGAAAAGTGATGAATTAGGAGATTATCATGAAGTAAAGTTAAAATATGAAAAAGGGGTTAAATGAGGAGATAAGATAAAGGATATGGATATAAATGATTTTAATTATAAAGCTAACATATTAGAAGAGCTAGGTAATAATAATCAATCATATAAAACAGCATCAAATAGGAATCCTAATATAACACGGACATATAAGAAATATATTAGGGAAGATATTATTAACAAATATAGAGATGATCCAACTAAGGTAAAAGAAGAATTGAAAAAGTTAAAAAGTATGGATCCTGATCACATTCGGGAATTGCAACTTGGAGGTCTTGATGAATTTGGCAATTTGAAAATGATAGATGAATTTACAAATAGAAGAATAGATTAAAATTTAGGTGTACAAATGAGAGCTGTTTCAGAAGGTGGAAGAATAAAAATAATAATTGAAAGGTGATGGAAATGAAAAATACTATTCAGGAAAAGTTAGATAAGATAGAGAAGATTTTGGAATCAGATATTTCACTTTTAGCATTATTTTCTTTAGAAAAAAAAGAGGAAAATGATGACATAATTAATGAGGTTAGTAAAATCAATAAAGAGTTAGCTATTATTTACCAATATAGTGATATAAGATTTGGTGAAATTGAATTTTGGACAGAAGAAGACTTGTTTAATGAAAAACAATTTAATAAGTTATTTTATGGTGTTCCACAACCTGAAGATTGGATTTGTATTGGAGAAGTGCAACCATACCCACTATTATTCAATAAAAAAACGGGAATTGTTAATTGTGTAATTAGTGAACCGGGGTTAGAATGTGAAATTAAGGAATACGTAAAATTAGAACAATTTATTGATGAGTTTGTACTTGGTAAAAGATATTTTGAATTGGGAATAGATGATGAATGGTACGAGTTTATGGAAAAGAATGAAATAATATAGCCGCTTTAATTTATCAAAAAGATAAAAAACAAGTATAAATTATTTTTAGCTTATGGTGTGGGTTTAGGGTTAAAATCAATAGTACCGCAAGAGTATTTTAGAGTACTACTATTTTGTAAACAACAAAAATAAAAATAACAATATTAATAGATCCCATCATAAAAAATTATTGGGATTTTGAATACCAATGAAAAGCAAAGAAAGAGGAAAGTAACCTAGGTGCAAACACATTTGAGTATAATACCTTAAACCAGCAGTTTAAAGCTATAACTAAGGAAAATATTTTAGTTGAAACTGATAAGGATTATAATTCAGTTTCTAGATTTGTTAGAGGGTATGAAGTTGTTGCTACGGATATTACAAGTAATACAGAAGAAAATAGGTATTACTACACCCAATATGAGCAGGGTAGCACAGCTCATATTACAGATAGCAATCAAAGTGTTAGAAATGAATATTGTTATGATGCTTTTGGAACTGTATTAGAGAGTAATGAGGAAGTTCATAATAGAATTACTTATACTGGTCAGCAGTTTGATGGAATTACTCAGCAATATTATTTAAGAGCTAGATTCTATAATCATGTAGTTGGTAGGTTTACTCAGGAGGATGTTTATAGAGGTGATGGGTTAAATTTTTATGCTTATTGTGGGAATAATCCTGTGGGATATTTTGATCCTAGTGGTTATATGGATTGTAAAAGTAAAACTAGTGCTATTAATAAAGGGGCTGAGAAAACTGAAATAACAAAAAACTGGAAGGGAGAAATAGTAAAGATACCTGACGGTCACATAATGAATCCTAGAGATCCTAAATTTTCATAGCCACTAATTATTGAACCAGGGCCTTTTACTAATACTCAAAAAGGACAATCTTTAATTCTGAAGTTGATGGTAATAAATTAAGACAATCAGAAATTAAAGATTATTGGAAAAGTAAAGGAGCAAGGTTAATTCAAGTTGAAGATGGTAATTAGTATGATCCAGGGCAGTAATTAGGATGAAATATATATCCAGGAGGAGCTAAAATATGAATAAAAGTAAAATAAATAATATTTTATTAAAATACAATATTATTTATTCTTTAACTATAAACTTAAAAGATAAATATGTTGAAGAAATTGGGGATAGTAGTAAGTTAGAATATGATGGATTACTAAAAACTCATTTTAATGATATGGAAACTATAATTAAGTTGAATGGTTTTTTAGAAGGACAACAATTACCTAAACTGTTTAAGCAAGGGAAGGTTATTTGTATAATCTGTAAACCCAAAAATAATATTATAGTCGGATTGTTTTATCATGAGGATAAAGATTTTACACACTACTATAAGAAAGCTAAAGAATTAAATGAAGAAATTGTATCAGTTTGGGAACAATAAGCTTAAACAAGGTCTTCACAGTCCGCATTAACAAGATGTTAGGTGACTTCTAAAGTTTGTAAAGTGGTAATTCTAGATTATAGCTATGACGGTGATGTTGAAAGTTTAGTCACAGTAACTTCAATAGGTGAGGTTTTAATAGACTATAACAATGCAAAGACTAGCATGAGGAGAAATTCTTGTGTTAGTCTTTATTTCATGCAATTCAAATGGTAAATAAAGTATTCAATAATATGAAACTAAAAGCTCAAAGAATATATAGGCTAGTTTTTCCAGAATTTTCAAAAGTGTTTCTTGATAAGATGTTCTAAATAATTATTTTTCCTTAAGCATTAAACATGAAATAATCTGCTTCTGAACATATAACCAATGTAGGAAGTGGTAATCATGGAAGTTAACGAATTAATCAATCTAATAGTCAATAATGGCTTTCCTGTAGCTGTTGCTGCTTATTTGCTAATACGCGTATAGAAACAAATAAACTGCCTATCAAGATCAATTAATAAACTCAATGCCATAATATCAACTAAGCTTGGAGTTGTTATAGATAATGATCAATCTAATGATGATTCTTACAAAGTGGCATGAGAAAAGGCAATAAACATTTTTATAATGTTTATTGCCTTCTTTAACTCATTCTTTATAACAATCTATAAGTTTTTTTTATAAAAATATCTTTGCTAAGCACATTGGATATACCTCTACTGTCAGCTAATTGAATTCCTATATTATTTACTTTATAAAACATTTTCGACATTTTATATTTACAAAATCATAAAAAATATCATAGATATTCTGTAGCCTATAAATGTTGCTATAAGCATTAAAAATATCTATAATATTATAGTTATATAATTCAATCATCTATAAATTAAATTTATTGAGTTATAGTTTCATGCATAGATTTTGTGATTTGTGACATAATGTCTTTAAACTTTGAAATTGCTGAATCTGTTATAGTTCCATTTTTATCATAAGGAGTTATTTTACAATTAGTAATGTATTGAGAGTCTTTATTCATGTAACACATAGTAAATAATAATGAGTTTTCTTTATTTTCATATCCATATACATGTGCATCATTATCTGTTTTATTCAAAATATAAAAATTATAGTTAGTTTTACCAATAGCTAAAGTATTAGAATATTCTTTTATACTATTATCAATATTTTTAGATGAATAAGATATTGAATTAGGATCATTAGGAACATCTACAATATATTTAACATTATCTACTGTACAAATTGCTATTTTATGTTCTTGGTTTTGTTGTACTATATAAGCTGGAATTTGATAAGAAATAACGTGCTTTTTGCCATCAAAAGTAGGTATTTCTTTTGAATAAGTTTTCAATGTACTTGTATCAGACATATTAGCTTGTGACCATTTGTATCGAATATCTGTAATGATACTTGTATTTCTATCAATTGTAACAGTATATTCATTTCCAGTCGCTGAACACATAACAGGTAACTTTACAGAATCCTCATAATAACAATATTTCATACTCTTATCGTTACTATTTGAATTATCTTCTGATGGTTGTCCCCATTTTCCAGTTAAATTATCTAATTTACTTCCAACATAAATTCCACCAGTATAAAATATATCTTTTCCTTGTGTGTTAGAGATATATTCTACATCTACATTTTTTAAAGAGTCTTTCTTATCTGAATTGTTTTTTAAGGATAATTGAAATTTTGTAGTACCAATAGACATATCACACATTTGTGTTGAATTTGCATCCATTATATAGTCTTCTGAAAGCTCTTTTGATGATAGCACTGCACCTGCATTAGTAAAATCAGTATATTTTGCTGGTAAGGTAACAACTTTGTTACCAACTTGAACTATCTTATTATGTAGTTTAGCATTTGTTATTTCGTCAGTCGCAGTAATTTCTTCTTTCTTTTGAACTGAATCAGATTTTGAATCAACCTTTTTCGTATTATTACATCCAAGCATTGTCATAGCAAAAATACTTAATATAATAATAGCAATATAATTTTTAATTTTTTTACATTTTTTCATAATATCCCCCTATTTCTTAAATAATCACTTTACTATTATATCTGATAACTTGTCTAAACTGCAAATTTATATATAAAAACCCATTTAAATAATTTTATGTGAAGAAATAGGAGCGTATGGTGTCAATATTTTCAATAAAAAACTCCTCCTAACTATGTTTAAAATCCTGCTATTTTATAATCATGCTTCTACTTTTCTTTCATCCAACCCAAATGCAAAATCTATTATTATATACCATTTATATCCATACATTTAAAATTTAGGTCATATATTTTTAATTCGAACAATCTAAAAAAAGAAGCACACAGACATGGAGGAGTAGAGAGATTTTTCGTAGACTCGAATGGAAATGTTATAAAACACATAAGCCCAGAATACTATAATGAAGAAATCGATGATGGACTAGGATATAGTGTGCTATGTCAAGACTTGTTGGAATAATTCTATAATAAATTGCCTGCCACTTTATAGTGTTATGTTAACAAGCTTTCTAGAATAAAACACCTTGCAAATTAGGTGTCTTAAGTTATAAAAATACAATTGGAAAAGAAGTAAATCACGGTGAAAAACAAAACTAAAGGCTAACATGAGGAGAAATTCTTATGTTAGTCTTTTGTTTTACCAATTTAAGCTATCATGTCTCAGAGGGTCTCTGAAATATCAGCATGTAACAAAATCATTTGGTGGAATTAAGAAACTGAATGCTAAAGGTTATATAATTACATTATATACTAAAAAAGATTAAAAGAAGAAAATTGACTAAAATTTATATATAATGTATAATTATGATGAAAATATAAAATTTGGGGGGGACAATGTTAAAAAAAATAGGAAGAAAAATTTTAGCTGTTTTAATCATTATTATTATTACAATACTCTTTAATAAATGTTCTAATTCACACAAACCAAGGAGTAGACTGAATGAAATTAAACCACTTTCAGTAACTGTTGAAGGTGTAGAATTTAAAGTGGGACAATCAAAATTAGGAGCCATCCTTGATGGTGGATTATTAATATCATCTAATACCAGTTTAGAAAAGGATACCAATGGACTGCAACTTGAAAAAATGACATATTATCTCGCAGTTATTAATAAAGATGGATATAATTTAGGTCAGGTTAATTTTGTAAATAACACTGAACAAAGTATTGGCTACAGAGATTGTATTATTAGTGAATATGAAATGAATTTTGAAAAGGCAGAGGCAGGAATCAAAAAAAATAAATACGATAATATTTTAATTGATGGAGTTAATTTTAAGGGCAAGACTATAAATGATGTAAAAAATATTATGTCAAAGAAAACTGAAGATGTTGATGAAATTCTTCAACCAGATGGAAGTATAGGAATTTTGAGTTATGAAATTGAGAATATAAGTGTGAGTATTTCATTCGATTATACAACAAAAATAGTAAGTAAGGTTAATATATACGTACCTAATACTTATTTTGAATAATATTATTAGCAAGAAGAAACTGATTTCAGTTTCTTCTTGTGTTAGTCCTTATTTTTTAAATTATGGTATTGGTTGAAATTTACTAAAATTATATATGTAACATAAAGGGGGAGAACGATGTGTCACAAGTAGGATTTATAATTATATTCTTCAGTTTTATTATTAGTGTTATTATTATATCATTATTAATAGGAAAGAAAAGGAATAAAGGTGCAGTTAAGGTGGAGGATGCAAATATACAAGGACAAATTAATGAACTTATGAAAAGGGTAGTTTCTGATAGTACAGGATATAAATCAGTACCTATCATGACAATGCAAAGCAATTCAAGCATGATAAGAGAGAGTATATTAAATAAGTTACTT
Source organism: Clostridium estertheticum subsp. estertheticum (assembly GCF_001877035.1). Lineage (NCBI taxonomy): Bacteria > Bacillati > Bacillota > Clostridia > Eubacteriales > Clostridiaceae > Clostridium > Clostridium estertheticum. The sequence goes on from NZ_CP015756.1 coordinate 2,176,335, forward strand.
TCAAGGGCAATAAATAATAGTGTTTTCAATTATACACAAAGTGAAAAACTTATTTTGATCTACGGAAATATGAAAATGTTTTTTGTGCCAGCTTATGGAGATGATTATACCAAAGAGATAAAAGCCAATTTAACAAGAATCACACAAGTAGGAGTAGGAGATCTAAGAAAGGTTAAAGTTAATACATCTGGATCCTCAATTAAATTAGTATATAGGCATAGAAAAAAAATCTTATTTTGTACATTAAAACAGTTTTATTTTCCAGGAGCATCATCCATATCAGAAAGGGAAGAATTTGCTGATTTTATACGTTCTTTTAAGAATTCAGTAAGTAACTAGTAATGACATCTAATATGATAAGGAGATTTTAGTTTTTCTATGCGCTTCAGATTAGATTATAATAATACTTACATTAAAGATTTGTTAGGTTTTAACGATAAATAATAATCTGAAAATGAGGGCGTGTTAAATAAGGTGTATATTAAATATTCTTATAAATGTTATAAGGAAGCAAAATCGCTACAGTTGTTTCAGCAATAGGAGGTTTTTTTAATGCAATTGGGAAGATAGTAATTGTAGTTCTACTGATGCAATTACTTAAGGGAGTATTAGACTCAACTAAGGTTGAAAAGTCTAATTTGTATGAAGCTATCATTTTTACTATTATAGGTATTGTTGTTATGTTTGTCATGGAATTTTTATGTAATTCAATTGCGAAAAAGATAGCATTTAAGGAATTTCTTCGAAGGTTAAAATTAACCTGCGAAGAAGTAAAAGGTTTAGTTGATAAAAAACCAAAATTAAAAGGATGGTTTATGTAAAATCACATAAATTATAGAGAAATACATAAAAATGATATTTCATATGCTAGTATTAATAATATTGAAACAGAGAAGCCAGACGTAAAAAGAGATAAAAAAAAGAAATTATTAATATATTATATTATTTTATCATTATTATTGTAGGTACGGGTGTTGTTATTGTTGCCAATAGTATATGCAATAGTAAATATGATTTTAAATATTCCTTGGTTCATATTATTTAGGCGATGATAAAAATGAAGAATAAATGAATAATATGCTCTCTTGGAGCCTTCGATGTGTTGAAATTGAGCCACTGTTATGCTGAAATTTGATTATAGTAAACTAATAGCATAATTTTTAATAATGCAGTGAAAAGATGAAATGAATCAGCTGAAATTAAAGTAAGCTGGTTCATTTTTTTTAGTATAAGAATTTACATAATATAATCGATAAAATGGTATAAATAAACATAACAAAAGAATATTCTTAAACAGTTATGGGGTGAATATTGCAGTGATAGAATTTTAGATAACCCAGTAACAATAATAAAGGTTAATTTTTCTAATAAAAAAAGTATTTTCTATAATTTTATGCAACGAAAATCAGAGCATGAATAGTTATGATAAAAATTGTAGAGGAATTCAAGATATGTTGTTAATTATTATACAGAGTAATTACTTCATTTCTTTGTTCCTGATAATAGGAATGTAGAACTTTTAGCATGAAAGGTGACAATATTCCCCTGATTTAGCAAAGTTATTATGGTAGAATATCCTTAGTAAGCAAAATTTGCCCACATAAGCAATTATATTTTGTAATTTGGGTGAACCAATGGTCTAAAAAAGTAAAAAAAAATCAAAAATAAGAATTTGAACAAAATCATTTTATTCTAATGATTTAGTAAGGACAGAAGATAAGGAAGGAAACACAATTGTTGATTAGAAGCCACAATACAAAAATTGGTGGTGCACTGGATTCAATCCTGAGTATCAGAATGCAAAAGCAGCAAATCTTACTGTAAACGGAAGTATAGATTTTTCGGGTCATCCTGATTTATGGAAGGCTTTTTACAAAAGATATCAACATCAAAAAACATGGGAATTTGACGCCGAAAACCATATTGCTAGGTGTGAATGGTAAGGTGTTGAAAGCATCTAATTAAAAAGGAGGAAATTATGAATATTAAGAGATTAATATTATGTATAATCATTATTACAACTTCTTTAGGGCTAATAGCGTGTAGCTCTCTCAAGTCTAAGATAGTAAAGGGCGGAGAGTCTGCGCTAAATGTCAAAAGTGATAAGGAAATTGCGAATACACGTTTTCAAAAGATAATAGAATGTTTAGAAAAAAACGACAAAAAAGGGTTGAAAAAAATGTTCTCTCCTAAGGCATTGAAAGAAGCGAAGGATATTGATGGTGGCATTGATTATATAAAGGGTTTTTATAAAGGCAAAATCAAATCAAAAGATGTCGCGCTTGCAGTTTCGGACCATAAAGATAATGGGGAAAAGACAAGTGAATTGCAAGCTTACTACACAGTTACAACGGATAAAGATACATACACAGTGTTTTTTATTGACCAGACAGTTGACATTAAAAATCCTGATAATGTTGGGCTTAACATGCTGCAAATAATTAAGGCGTCAGATGATGATAAGGAGTTTGACTGGGGTGGAGACAAGACAAAGTGTGCAGGTATATATCGCCCAGCTACTGTAAAAAAGCAAGCTAAGGAATCTGTGTAAAATCTTATTTGAGTCTAAGTTGGTGCCAATGTAGACTTAAAAGCAGGTGTTTAAGAATTTAGATTTTTAAAGGGGAAAGTATGGCCATTTTGTGGATCTAAACTACATCTAGGAAAGTAGGTATAATGGTAAATAAAGATATATTTGCAAGCACTGTAAGAGAGAGTTTTATTAAAAAGATCTAATTTTAAAGGAGGAAATTATGAATATTAAGAAATTAATATTATTTATAACCATTATTACACTTTCTTTAGGTCTAATAGCGTGTAGTTCAGTAAAGTCCAAACTAATGAAGGCCAGAGAGTCTGCGCTAAATGGCGAGATCAGCAATGATAATAAAATTGGGAATGCACGTATTAAAAAGATAATAGAATGTTTGGAAAGTAATGATAAGAAAGGGCTGAAAAAAATGTTCTCCCCTAAGGCATTGAAAGAAGCGAAGGATATTGATGGTGGTATTGATTATGTAATGGCCTTTTATAAAGGCAAGATGAAATCAAGGGATAAGGGCTCAATACCAACTGATGATTCAGTAGAGGATGGTGAAAGGAAAAGTGAACTGGATTGTGAGTATGTAGTTACAACGGATAAAGATACGTATAATGTATTTTTTATTGACCAGACAGTTGACACTAAAAATCCTGATAATGTCGGGATTTACATGTTGCAAATAATTAAGGAGTCAGATAGAGATAAGGAGTTTGATGGAGGTACAGGCAAGTCAAGATGTGCTGGTATTTATCGCTCAGCTACTGTAAAAAAGTAAGCTAAGGCATCTGTGTAAAACCTTATTTGAGTCTAAATTGGTGCCAGGTGTAGACTTAAAAGCAGGTGTTTAAGAATTTAGATTTTTAAAGGGGAAAGTATGGCCATTTTGTGGATCTGAAACTACATCTAGGAAAGTAGGTATAATGGTAAATAAAGATATATTTGCAAGCACTGTAAGAGAGAGTTTTATTAAAAAGATCTAATTTTAAAGGAGGAAATTATGAATATTAAGAGATTAATATTATTTATAACCATTATTACACTTTCTTTAGGGCTAACAGCGTGCGGTTCTGTCAAGATTAATCTAATGAAGGCCAGAGAGTCTGCGCTAAATGATGAGATCAGCAATGATAATAAAATTGGTAATGCACATATTAAAAAGATAATAGAATGTTTGGAAAGTAATGATAAGAAAGGGCTGAGAAAAATGTTCTCCCCTAAGGCATTGAAAGAAGCGAAGGATATTGATGGTGGTATTGATTATATAATGGAGTTTTATAAAGGCAAGATGAAATCAAGAGATGAGGGTACAATACCAACTAAGGATCATAATGAGGATGGTGAAAGAAAAAGTGAACTGGATTGTAAGTATACAGTTACAACGGATAAAGATACGTATATAGTGTTTTTTAAAGACCAGACAGTTGACACTAAAAATCCTGATAATGTCGGAATTTCCATGCTGCAGATAATTAAGGAGTCAGATAGAAAAAAATATTTTGACTGGGGTGAAGGAAAGTCAAAATGTGCAGGTATTTATCGCCCAGCTACTGTAAAAAATTAAGCTAAGGCATCTGTGTAAAATCTTATTTAATTTTAAATTGGTACCAGTTGTAAACTAAAAAGCAGGTGGTTAAGAATTCACATTTTTAAAGGGGAAGCTATGGCCATTTTGTGAATCTGAAACTACATCTAGGAAAGTAGGTATAGTGGTAAACAAAGATATATCTCCAAGCGCTGTATAAAAGAGTTCTTAGTAAAAAAATCCAATTTAAAAGGAGAAAATCATGAATATTAAGAGATTAATATTATTAATAACCATTATTACACTTTCGTTAGGGCTAATAGCGTGTAACTCTATCAAGTCTAAGATAGTAAAGGCAGGAGCGTCTGCACTAAATGTCAAAAGTGATAGGGAAATTGCTAATACACGGTTTCAGAACATAATAGAATGTTTGGAGAACAATAACAAGGAAGGACTGAAAAAAATGTTCTCCCCTAAGGCATTGAAAGAAGCTAAGGACATTGATGGTGGTATTGATTATATAAGGAGTTTTTATAAAGGCAAAATCAAATCAAAAGATGTCGCGCTTGCAGTTTCGGAAAATAAAGATAATGGGGAAATGACAAGTGATTTGAAAGCTTTCTATACAGTTACAACGGATAAAGATACATATATAGTGTTTTTTAAAGACCAGACAGTTGACACTAAAGATCCTAATAATGTAGGGCTTTCCATGCTGCAGATAATTAAGAAGTCAGATAGAGAAAAAGAGTTTGACTGGGGTGGAGACAAGACAAAGTGTGCAGGTATTTATCGCCCAGCTACTGCAAAAAAGTAAGCTAAGGCATCTGTGTAAAATCTTATTTGATTTTAAAGTGGTACAAGTTGTAGACTTCACTAATTAAGAAATTTATAAAAGTAAGAAATCATTTTATAAATGACTTAAATACGCTAAGTATATGGTTAATGATGTAATAATAACATATTTTGTAGCAAATGATTTTGTAAGCTATGGAAGAGTGTTTATTTTTAGTCTTCACAATAAACTTTATCTATTTCTTGCTAAACTATTTACAGTCTCTAATTTAAATATGATGGGAGTTTTTTATGAGTATTATTTTATTTATTATATCTTTTATATTAACCGTTATTTTAATTTCACTTATAGTTTTAGATAAAAAGGCAAAATTTAATATTAATTCCCCTATTACTGTTTATCCTTTTCTAACATTATTTCCTATTTTCTTATTGGCAATACCGGTATTGTTTATTGTATCGGTCTTTTTATTTGTATCAAAAGATTTTTTATCAATTATTTTTTTAATTGCAATAATAGTACAAATATTAATTTTATCCTTATACATACTCTTTAAAATTAATATAATTACTAGCAAAAACCTAAAAGGTATTGGTGATGCAGGGATAAAGCAATTAAGACTAACATTCTCTAAGAAATTACTTAGCTATTCTATTTATTCAGCAATATTATATTCTATTTGCATAATACTTCTTATTATTAAGTGCTATTCACAAATGCCTGAGGGTTTAAACCTTATAACAGTTATCTATACTATGATATTAACTATAATTATTGCATTTCTTATACCTTACTTCTCTATACCAGTACTTGCTCTTACAATTGCAGTAGGGATTATTTCTGTAGTAATTGTTATTATTATGTGTTTAGTAGTTATATTATCATTAAATGGAACTATTCGAACGATATTCTTATTACCTAAAGTTAAAGAAAAATGGATTTTTTATATTCTAATTATGTTAGTACCCTTAGCTAATGTAGTGTATATGTTTTATCTTCGTAAACTCATAAACAAAGAATTAGTATATGAAAATAATGTCGCAAGTTCGATTTAGACTAATTTTATTAGATGGAGGATAATCGAAATACAGCTATCAAAAGAAGCTTCTAATGATACTTGCTATGAAAGGATGGGAGAAATGGAACTTTTTAAAAAGGATTACAAATGAGTAAAATTAAGGAATATTTTATAATATAATAAAGGCCATAATATGTTTTATTTTGGCGAACTAGTTATAAATTAGAATATATGAGTGCCTATAAACTTTATATGTACCTAAAAACATTTATGAAATAGGCAAAGTTTATAAGAATAGGAGGAATGTAGAAAATATGGATAAAAGAATTGACGAGAAAATTTTAGATTTTATAAATGAATCAGAAAAAAAACAAGCAAAAAAAGATATTTGTAGTGGACCTATAAAAATTGGAAATAGATATTACGAATTTGAAGAAAAAGAATTTTTTGATGAAAAATTAAAAATATATATTCCAAAGGATTTTGAAGATATGCCACTTGATGTAAGAAAATTTAAATATCCATCGGAAAGCCGTCCAGAAATAATAAAGAGTAATGAAGAAGGAAGTATAGCTATAACACTCAACATTATTGATAGTCCATTAGATGAAGAACGTGTTGAAGAACTTAAAGATGGAATGAAGATGATTATAAAGAAAAGCAATCCATCTAATGTATTTTATGAAGATGGGGTTTTAGAAGTTGAGTCTAAGAACATAGGATTTTTTGAATTTAAGAGCTCAGTAATAGATGATTTCTTATATAATTTAATGTTCTTTTTGGAATTTAAGGAAAAGACTTTAATGGGAACTTTCAGTTGTCCCTATAAAAAATGAATATTCAAGTTAATGCAAATAAAGATGTAAGAACCTTAGAAATAGAGGCGTTAAGCAGAACTTTTTTGATGGATATCAAGAAAAAAACTAGAACATTTCAAGATAAAAATTCTAGTTATGGAGAAATTTTTAATATTGTGAACGGTGAATATACTAACATCAACATATTAGACAGTATTACGAATGGGACTAAAATAGATAAGTTAATAGTTCAATATAAAGAAACAGATTGGGAATTTATAAAAAGGTTATCTTCACATTTTAATGTGCCAGTAGTATCAGAATGTCAATTAAAAGATATAAAGTATTCAATAGGAAATTTAGGATGTTACACAACATATGAAGTTGATAAATACAATTATTCGATAAAAAAAGCATTACAAGAATATAGGCTTAAGTCAGAAAACGGAATTGATGGCTTAAATGACATTAATTTAATAAGTTATGAGGTAATAACGTATAAAGTAATGTATTTATACAATTTAGTAAACTTTAAAGGTAAAAGTTTATATATATACAGTTCAGAAATGGAACTTTTAGATGGTATGATTTCTAACAAATATATATTAAGGGATAATAAGGGTATAAAAGTACGTAGAGCTTACAATAACAAGGTAGTAGGAATTTCTCTTAAAGGAAATGTTTTAGATACAAAAAATGACACGGTTAAAATTAATTTAGAAATAGATGGAAATCAAGATATAGGTAAAGCAAGATGGTTTTCATATTCAACGGTTTATTCATCACCAGATGGTACAGGCTGGTACTGTATGCCAGAGGTTGGAGATGTAATAAGACTATATTTTCCAGACAATGAAGAAAAGAATGCATATGCAATAAGCTCAGCAAATCTTAAATCAAGTAATAGTGAGAAGCGTAGTGATCCAGCAGTGAAAAGTATAGGAACAAAGTACGGAAAACAAGTGGTAATGAAACCAGGTGCTGTAGAAATTATAGGAAATGGAAATTTACTGATGAGATTAACAGATGATGGTGGAATAGAAATTAATAGTGATAAAAAAATAGTTTTGGATGCTAAAGAAGATATAGAATTAACTGGTGGTGGCAAGATATCGATTCAAGGTGGTAATGGGGTAGATTTAACTCAAGGTGGAGCAAAAATTAACATACAAGATAATGTAACTATGAGTGGTGGAAAGATTAAGATTGAATAATTGTTTTTATATGTACATGTCAAATGAGGAGGTGTAAAAGCAATCGTGATAATACAAGAAAATAAAGAGGAACTCTTAGCAGAATTTTATGAAAAGTATGTAGTTAATAGATGGATTAATGATTTCCTTAAAATTGATGAAATATATAAAAGTGATAATGATGTTATAGATGGAAACTTAGTTTCAGCATTTAGTGAAGTATGTAAGCAGGCTCTAGATCTTCAACAGAAACAATTAAAAGGGGAAATAAGGTATATATATTTTTCTCTTCTTAGAACTAGTCTTCTTGAAAATAAAGGAGAATATAGAATTGATCTATATGATGAAAATTGGGTTTTAGATAAGCAGGAATGTTTTATTAATATAGATCTAAATTTTATTTTCACTTCAATTTTTAAGTATATGGAAGAACTCAAGGAAAAGAAAAAAGAGTGTGGAAGAAGTATAACTGATATGGATATAGAAAATATGATGCTGGAGGAAACAGATAAATATCATGTTTTAGCAGTTGAATTTTTAAAAGGACTTATAGAAAAATTTATAGGAACACCTTCTTATGAAAAGATGAAGAAAGCAGAAGATATCAGGATATTTGTTGGAGAGTATATGGATGAGACAGAGATGATATATCCAGAAGAAAAATAAAAAAGGAGAATGTATGGATTATTTTTTATTAAAACAAGATGAAAGATATACAAATACGCCAAGAATTATAGATGTATTTAAGAAAATTAACATGAAATATATTAATCTTCTAAATGCTCATAAAATTGAAGACATGATAATATTTAATGTAGAAGCTTGTAATTATTGCGAATTCTTAGATGTTTTAGATAGCCAATTATTTTTGATATCAGATGAGCTTAAAAAAATTATTGAAAAATATGATAGGGATATTTTGTTTATTAGTTTACCACTTATTGATGGATTACATGATAGACAAGAAAATTATTATTTACCTATATTTGAAGAAATAGAAGCCTTAAGTGGTAAAACAGAACTAGGTTTAGATAAAAAAATAATTAAAAACATAATCCTAAGTAAAAAAAAGATTCAAGGTAAGAAAATATTTAGAATAAAAGAAAGTACAAAACCATTAATAGTTGTAAGACTTGATGTTGCAGAAAGTCTTTTAAGACGTGATTTTAAGGGAATAAAACTTGAGAGATTACAGGTGGAAGAGAGTTAAAAGAGGGGGTGTATGTATATGAGCGATAATTATTATATAGTAAGAGGCGCAAAAATGAGATGTGACAAAGGTACCCATGCAAGAAAAATAAATCTACCTGAAAGTCATGGAGCATATGCAACAGAAAAACCTATGATGAATAAAAGTGATAATGTGGTAAATAAAAACATTAGTTACTTTGGAATTTGCAGCGAATGCAAGGAAGGCGAAGATATTTATTTAATTGGTGAAGATGGAAAGCAACTTCCACCAGGGAAAAAGTGTCTTGTGAAAGTATCAGGCGATTGGATGAAGGTAAAAGAGGATACATTGGTTGATGGAAAACCAGCACTTACAGCAGAATCTGTGCTTATATGTTCTTTACATCAAGGAAAAATAAAATTCGTGACAACCGGCCAAGAGCAAGAGTAGTTAAAATAGAAAAAGCAGAGAAAATAGTAAAGAAGTAGTAATGAAAGGGGAAAGTAAATGGGGGCAGTTCATACATTAAGGGTTAAATCACCTTATCAATTGCTAAATATAGAGAATATAAAAATTGAAAACAAACCTAATGAACATGGATATTTATATTTAAAATGTTTGATAGATGACTCAATAAATTTTCAGTCTACTATAAATGCTTCCACTGATGATAAAATATGTGTTTATGAAGAATTAGAAGATGAAAATTCTAATAATAAAAGCAAGATAATATTTAATGGAATAGTACAAAATATTAGGACAAGCAATATAAACGGAAATTATTACTTAGAAATACAAGCACTTACATCAAGTTTTGAATTGGATGTAAAAGAAAAAAGCAGATCATTTCAAGATGTGAATATGACGTATGATAAACTTATAGGAATAATTATAAAGGATTATCCAGGCTATAGCTATGAACAATGTATAGGCGAAGGGGAGAAGATAGGAAAACCTTTATTTCAATATAAAGAAACAGACTGGAGTTTTTTAAAGAGAATATCAAGTGAGTTAAAATCAGAACTATCTTGTGATATAATAGAAACACTTAATATGTTTTATTTTGGGAGGCCAAGTAAAACAAGTTATAAATTAGAAGATACTAGTGATTATAAAGCTTGCAAGGATTTAAAACAATATCATGAATCAGGTGGAAGCGAAGCTGGGCATGATACTGACTATTTCTATTATGAAATAGAAACAAGAGAAAAGTATGAAGTAGGGGCTAATATCAGCTTTAAAAATAAGGACTTTTATGTAAATCAATATAAAGCTCGTGCTTTAAGTGATGAAGTTATTTACAAATACCGTTTATGTAGAAAAAACGGAGTATGGCAAACTAAAGTTACAAATTCACTTATTGGTGGGGCATCTATTGAGGGGAAAGTTCTTGAAGTTAAGGGTGAAAAGATAAAACTTCATTTAAATATAGACAAAAGCCAAAATAAAGACAAAGCCTCCTGGTTACCGTATGCACCACCAACAGGAAATGTAATGTACTCAATGCCCATAGTTGGAACAAGCGCAAGTTTGTATTTCCCAAGTGAAACTAGCGAAGAGCCAATTGTTACAGGATGTGTAAGAAAAAATGGAAGCAGTTGTGCTAAAACAGCAGATACAACTAAAAGGTATTTTGGCACAGAACACGGTAGTGAAATAGAAATGGTGCCAGGTGCTTTGAATATAAAAGGTGGAAGCAAAGTGCCACTTAGTATAAGTTTTGATGATGCGGTTGGAGTAACAATTAAAAGTCATAAAAAACTAAGTTTAAATGCAGCTGGTGGAATAACAATGAAAACACCACAAAGCGTTAAACTTAAGGCGCAGAGTCAAATACTTGTAGCAAAATCAGGAACTAAAAGTGGATTTTCAATGGAAACTGATCTGCACTTCTTATCCAATAATGTAATAAAAAACGGAAGTGATAGGGAAGCTTTTGCTGCATTTGATGATGAACCCACGATAGGTAAAAAACCAGAACCTAAGCCGGTTAAAAAGGCAGTTGTAGCAAAACCACCTGAGAAAGAAAATAAGGGTTTTAGTTGGGGTAAGCTATTTAAAGCAGCAGTTGCGGTAGTGGCAGTGGTAGCGGTAGTCGCTCTAGTAGTTGTATCGGTGGCTACATTCGGTGCAGGAGCTGTAATTGGAGCTGCGCTAATAGGAGCCGCTCTTGGAGCAGCATGTAATGTTGGCGGAACAATAGCCTCGGATATTAAAAACAATAAAATGAGTAGCCCACTTGATTATTTAATAAGTGCGGCAAAAGGAGCTCTTGTAGGTGCACTATGTGGTGCAATGTTTGGACCGGCTATGGCAGGAACATCTTTATTTGCAGCAGAAACTACAGGCCAGTTAGCTCTAAATTTTGTTAAAACATTGTTCATAGGTGGAGCAGAAAACTCTACATATTATGCACTTAATGAACTTGCTAATTTTCGTATGCCTAATTTAGGAGAACAGTTAAATCAATTTAAAAATGGAGTTTTATTTACTGGACTATTTACGGGAGGAGCTAAAGCTCTAGAGACTGCAGTATCGTGGATTAAAAAAGGTGCAAGTAAAGTCATGGATAACATTGAAAAAAATGTTAATAAGTTTGGAAAATATATAGATGATTTAGTACCAGCAAAAGCGGTTACACCAGATGGGCAAATTGTTTATGTTAAAAATGATCCAATGAAATCAGGTGGGGGCGGAAAGAAAGTTGAACTAAATAAGCAACAGAAGGATTATAATAAAGCTGTTGAAGAGAGTAAGAATGGTAATAAAACGGTAGGAAAAGTTAAAAAGTATACTCCTGCTGAATTCAAAGGAACAGTAAAGGTTGGCGGCGAAGTAAAAGATGTAAGTAGAAGAGTATATCAGAGTAATGAAATTGATTGGTCGATTAAAGGAGATGATGGGTTAACTAATTTGGAACGGGCTAATTTGGAGGTTCACCGATTGATGCTAATGGAAATCCATTTGAATTACACCACTTAGCACAAATTGAATCAGGTCCAATGGTAGAATTACCATATAGTAAACATCAAGAAGAATACTATGATATTCTGCATGGGTTATTAGAAAATCCGAAGTATCCAAAGTTAACAAAATTAAATGACTTGAGTCCTTTGAGAAACAAATCTTTAGAAGAAATAAAAGAAATAAGAAAAATAAGAAGTAATTTAAAAAGAGTAAGTTTTAGAAGCGATGAGGTTTTAAATAAGCAATATAATAATTTCAGGATAGCTTATTGGAAAAAGAGAGCAAATCTGATAGAAAGTAGTTTGGGAAAATAATGCATAATATTATTATTGGAGGTTTAACATGGAGGAAAAAAATGAAATAATTAGAATTATTGAAAAGAAAAAGCAATATTGTAATTCTACGGGAGGAGTTGATATTAATAGGATTTTACAAATTGAAACCCTTTTAAAGGTTACTATTCCTGAAAGTTACAAATGGTTTCTTCAAAATTATGGTCATATATTAATTATGGGTATTGAAATTTATGGGGTGTCTAAAGGAGAAATTCCATCTTGTGTAAAAGCTACTGAAAGATACAGGAAGATTGGGTTACCATCACAATTTGTTGTAATAGAGAGTAGTGATGAATGGGTATATTGTTTGGACACATCTGACATTAAAACCGGTGAATGTACAATAGTAGATTGGGATAGAAGAGATGGGGTTGGTTCACAAGAATATGAAAATTTTTATGAGTTCTTTTATGAAAGACTTAAAGATGCTTGCGAGAATTGGGATTAAATTTGAATAGAAATAGAAGAGAAAAGATAGTATGATATGTCAACAATTTTTGTGACAAATTTAATTGAAACCAAAGACTAACATGAGGAGAAATTCTTGTGTTAGTCTTTTAAATATCAATGTGGTAGATAAAACAAAAGTAGGAAGCCGGTGCTAACATTAGATTTCAAAATAAGGAAGTTTATGTAAATTAGTATAAATGAACAGATTTTAGTTTAAAGATTTATAATGAATAACATGACTAATTACGAAAGGAACATTTCCACCAAGATAAGAAAGGAGTTAGTATGAGCGATTTAAGTTGGATTCAGGTTAAGCGAGATATTTTTGATGCAATTTCGAAAGGAGATTTAGAGACATTAATTAATATGGTAGAAAGATATCCTAAAGTAATAACTGCATATAATGTAAGTTCCTATTCACTTTTGCATGTAGCAGCGGAACAAAATAACAAAGATATTCTGGAATTTTTATATAGAAAGGGACTTGATGTAAATATCACTAGAAAGAATGATGGAGGTTGTGTTACTCCTATACATGGTGCAGTTAACAAAAACCTAATTGAAAATGTTATATGGTTACTTAATCACGGTGCAAATGTGGATACTGGACTTAGAATACATGCGACACCTTTAATCGGAGCTGCTTTCAACGGGTCTGAAGAAATGGTTAAAGTGTTACTAAAAGCAGGAGCAACTATTGATGCATTTTACTACGTAGGAGAAGGTAAAACAAAAACGAAGATAAACGCGATTGTTGCTGCTGAGATGGAGGGACACAGTGAGCTTGCTAGATATCTCCGTGAGCATGATGCAATTGAGGATACTCTAGATGAAGATACTGAAAGTATAATTGAAAGTCAGCATGATGAGATTCTGTGTCATTTAGAAAAGTATTTTGGAAAAGTTACTAACACGTTGTCAGAAATTGTTCCTGGGAGTAAAGTTGCTGTTAGCGTAAACATAATACCTAATTCAAGTGATAATAAATTCATAACAATTGCGACTACAGGTATGAGCGATTGTCCAATGGATGATTCAGTAGAAGCATTTGAAGAAAATTTTGCTGAATTAATAATAAAGTTACCAATAAGCTGGCCAATAAGTAAAAATGATATGAACGATATGAATAATTACTGGCCGTTAGGGTGGATAAGGAAAACAGCGCATATCCCTCATTTGTATAATGGGTGGATTGGAAAAGATATTATCTTTCCCAATGGAGATCCTGCACAGCCATTTGCATCAAATACAAAATTATCATGCATCATGGTATGTAAACCTAAAGAAAGTGGTCTTGATAGTTTTGTGAGCACCAAAGGTAATATAATTAATTTCTATACCATAATACCTATTTATGAGGAAGAAAGAAATATTGCTTTAGAAAAGGGCTGTGAGTATCTAATAAGGAAATTAAGTAAAAGAGGCATCGTAGATGTTTTAGATGCTACAAGAGAGAATGTTGGTTTGTAAGAAATGGTAAATGGAAACTGTTCGCTAAATTTCTAATTTGTGTAAATATACTAAATTATTTAAAAAGTGAATAAAGTGGTTAGAAAGGCAAAAATATTACATTTGATGCGGATTTAGTAGATATGAAACCAGAGTGAAAGTTGAAAAATTGCATAGCGTATTACGGTGTGTTACGTCAAGCATTATAGTGTTCTACGTTAATATTTATTGTAGAAGAATCAGAAGAAATACCTTACAAACTAGGTATCTTAGGTTAAGAAGGTTTAATTGGAAAAAGGAAACTAAAGGCTAATGTAAGGAGAAATCTTTGTGTTAGCCTTTTAAATATTAAATTACTAGGTAAAGGCAAGATAATATTTAATGGAATAGTGCAAAATATTAGGACAAGCAATATTATTACTTAGAAATACAAGCACTTACATCAAGTTTTGAATTGGATGTAAAAGAAAAAAGCAGATCATTTCAAGATGCGAATATGACGTATGATGAACTTATAGGAATAATTATAAAGGATTATCCAGGCTATAGCTATGTTCAATGTATAGGAGAAGGGAAGAAGATAGGAAAGCCTTTATTCCAATACAAAGAAACAGACTGGAGTTTTTTTAAGAGAGTATCAAGTGAGTTAAAATTAGAACTATCTTGTGATACAATAGAAACACTTAATATGTTTTATTTGGTTTTTTAAGGTTCCTGATATCAAACCGTGTGAGCGATAAATTGATACCTAAGTTATAAAATGTTGACAATTGCTTCTATATAATGTAACATTATCAAATGTACATTATCAAATGTACATTATCAAATGTACATTATATAGGGGGAGATTACTTGAAATTATTAAAAAAGGCACTTTCAGTATCAACAATTTTTATTTTATTAGCTCTAATACTTGTGGGGTGTTCCGCAAAACAAAAGGCAGTTATTGCTGAAAAGGCAGTTAGTGCTGAAAAAAACACATTAGAGTTTGGTTCTTTTGCAGGAACTAAGTATACACAACCAACCTTTGGGATGTCACTAAATATTCCAGAAAAGTGGAGTGTAATGGATGACAAAACACGAGATTCATTATACAATGCAGGTATTAAAGCCATTGCTAAAGATGATGCAGCTAAAAAAACATTGGATTTATCAAAAGAAAAATCTGTGTTTATGTTTTTGGTTTCACAAAAACATTATTCCGCAAATGTGCCTTCAGGATCAAACATTATATTTCAGACAGAAAATCTTGGATTAGCAGGAAATGTAGTAGTAAAAACAGGTAAAGAATATCTTGAAATTACTAAAACTAATATGAGTAAATTAACTAATATGAAATATACTTTTGAGGATACAAAGGCTGAAAAAATCGCAGGTAAAGATTTTTATACTTTAAAAGCAGCAATCACTTTAAAGAACGGTGCTAAAATTAATCAAACATATTATTGCTATATTGATAAAGGATATGCATTGACTTTTATTAATACATACTCTGGAGATAAACAAGCAGATGCTGACCTTGATACTATAATGAAATCAATGAAATTTAATTAAATTTTGGTGATAAGAATAACTAGAATAAACATTTAATAAAAACACCTACCTATGGCAATAATACCAAAGGTAGGTGTTTTTATCTTGCCCTTATTTACATTTTGTGTAAACACTTCCGATTAATCTTCAGATTTCTGACTTTATAAAATTCTTCAAATGCTCGTTTGGATATACTAATATTATTTACTTATTATCTGATGTTTTATATACTTGCCTTTCATAAGCAAAGGTCCAGGCTGCCTTCGTTAAATCTATAAATTCTTTTAGGTGCTTACTTACCACAATAATTAGAGGGTATAAAAGAAGAGAGCCTTATAATTTTTATAGAAAGTGCAATTGGAAGAGATTAAAAAGTGTATATATATGAGCGATAATTATTATATAGTAAGAGTCGCAAAATGAGATGTGACAAAGGTAAGCATGCAAGAAAAATAAATCTACCTGAAGGTCATGTAGCATATGCAACAGAAAAATCTATGATGAATAAAAGTGATAATGTGGTAAATAAAAATATTAGTTATTTTGGAATTTGCAGCGAATGCAAAGAAGGTGAAGATGAAAAGCAACTTCCAGCAGTAAAAAATAAATAATAATTTTAAATTTAGCTCTCTTTATGCGAAATTCTCCCACCTCTTAGGTGGTGAGATGAATAGCATATCATTGTAAATGATTCAATACCAATTTGCAATTATTGCATTTGTATAATTAGCAATTAATTGCTTATAATAATATTATAGGTTTTCAAACTACCGTAGGTATTACGGAAAGGGTTTTCCTTCTAAAGTGATGAGTAGTTCACATCAATGAATAAAAAGTCAGTTTTATAAAATACTAAATATAGTTATATAGGGTAGAAATCGAAATCATTTTTGGTTATCTATAACATAAAATTATAGGGAGGTAGTAAAATGTCTAGAAGAGTATTAGTACCAGAAGCAATGGGAAAACTAGAAAAGTTTAAGATGGAAGTAGCAAATGATATGGGACTAGATAATATTCAAAATCATAATGCAGATATGGGAGATGTGCCTAGTAATATTGTAAATAAAATAAAAAATTCAGGTAATGTTGGTGGGGAAATGGTGAGGCGAATGGTTGAAGCAGCAGAAAAAAATATGGTTGATAAAATATAAAAAAAAAGATGGCTAATTAAAGTAGCCATCATCTTTCATTTTCTTAGTAGCAATAATTAGAATATATATTGTTCACCAGGTTTTCTGCAGAATAATGTAACATCACTAATCTCAGGTTGCTGAGTAATAAATCTTGTTATTCTTTCTACTCCAAATCCAGCTCCGGCAGTCTTAAATATTTCTCCTTGTTTTGCAAGCTCAATGTAATATCTAAATGCATTCTCATCAGTTGCAAGTTCTCTCATTCTTAAAAGTATTCTATCTAGTTTAAATTCTCTTTCTCCTCCACTTAAACCTTCACCAAATCCTAGTGGCCAAATAAGGTCGTAATTTCTATAAGTGCCTAAGTTATCTAAATCTTCAGCATCATAGAATTCTCTTTTATGGTTTGTTAAGAAGAAAGGTTCTGTAGCAGCTTTTGATGCCTCTGCTTCGAAATCATCGCCATATTTTGCTTGCATCTCATCTGTTGTATATTTTTTAAATGGTCCAGTTATATTTAAATGATCTGTACCTACACCAAGTCTTGTTAACTCTGGAATACAGTTCTCTTTTACAAATTTAAATATAGCAGTTATGATTTCTTCTATGAATTTAAGTATATCTTCCATAGTTTTTTCTTTAAATTCAAAGTCTACTTGAGTAAATTCAAATAAATGTCTAGAATCACCTCTAGTTGCCATTTCGAGTCTTATGTTTGGAGATACGATATAAAGACTATCAATATCTGCGTTTAACATGGTCATTTGTTTGTGGAATATCATTGATTTCATAACATTGAAAGTTTGATTGTTATAACTTATTTCACATTCCTCAACGCTATGGTTTAAAGTATCTGTAATTGGAGACATCATAAGAGGTAATATTCTAGTTATTCTTCTCTTATACATAAATTCATCTACAGCTTTTAAAACTGACTGTTGAACGAATAATATATCTTTTATTTTTTTATTTTTAATTTTAGCCACCGCTACATCCAATAATTTCTTTTCTGCTTTTATTAATTCTGTCATTGTAATTCCCCCTGATAAATATTTATTTTTGTTTGATCCATTGATAATATAATAATACTTTTGATAACTTATTGCAATATATTTAATGAATATTTAATATATTTATAAAATTGATAATTTATAAGTTAATTTAGTATTAAAATGTTAAAGAAACAAATTTATTTGCTGTTTTTTTTGCTAATTTGTTAATTGATTTGATATAATGGTATAAAGTATATAATATTGTTGATTTTAGGTACATATAATAATTTATTAGGAGCTGATGGTATGGATTTAAATGTTCCGGGTTTAGATGAATTAGACTATCAAATATTAGAAATCTTAATTAAAGACTCTAGAATACCTTATCTTGAAATCGCGAGGAATTGTCATGTAAGTGGTGGTACAATTCATGTTAGAATGAATAAAATGCAAGAAATGGGATTAATTAAAGGCGCAAGACTTATATTAGATACAAGCAAACTTGGATATGACGTATGTTGTTTTATTGGAATTTATCTTAACAAGGCATCTTCATATCCAGATGTATTAGAACAATTGAAAGAAATAAAAGAAATAGTTGAGCTACATTACACAACGGGTGCATATTCTATTTTTGTTAAAGTAATGTGCAAGAGCATTTCTAACTTACAGGACTTACTTATGAATAGGCTTCAGGTAATCTCAGGAGTACAAAGTACAGATACATTTATAACCTTGTCTCAACCTATAGATAGAAATATATCTTTTTGATATATTTTTAACAATAAGCATGTCAAATCACTTGATACACTTTCATAATGATGTTATATTAGTATAATAAGGTACTTGTTATTTATAAATAATAAAAGAGTGGAGTGATAAAAATGGAATTTAATTTTAATGAAGGACTGAAATCTGTTATAGAGCAGATGGTAGGAAAAAGTGATACAGCGAATTCTTATGGATCAGGGGATTTAGATGTTTACGCAACTCCTGCTATGACAGCTCTTATGGAGAATGCAGCAAAAAATGGTATTAAAAAGGAATTGCCTGTTGGATACACAACAGTTGGTATAGAAATTAGTGTTAAGCACATAAAGCCAACGCCTGTTGGAGTTAAGGTTAGGGCTGAGGCGATACTTGAAAAGGCAGAAGGTAAAAAATTAACGTTTAAAGTAGAAGCATTTGATGACATGGGTAAGATAGGTGAAGGAACTCATATAAGGTATGTGGTAAAAGCAGAAGAATTTATTAAAAAAATAGTACGTTAAATTATTCTATCTATTAAACAATGATGTAAATTAAAGAATTATATATTTTAAAGTAATTGCGGGTAATTTGTGGTAACGTAAAAAGCACTCTTCTAACTAAATTGTTAGTGAGAGTGCTTTTGTAAATTTTTGAATACATATATGTAAGTTGAGTTAATAATAAATATAAGAAGAATATGACTAAAGAATCAAATCCATAACTGAAGAGGCTACTTCCGAGCCATTAATCAGGATCACTATTTTGTGTTCTCCTGGGTAATGTTTTCTTGTAGTGAGTTCTACCCATTTGTGTATTTTGGTTCCAGTAAGACATTGGCCTCCAGTCACTATTTTATCAGACAAAAGAAATAATTTACAGGATGTTTTTCCTCTTGCTCGTACAAAATAAATCCCATATTCAATTCGTATATGGATAGGGTCACCTTCACGAATGCAAAGTTCATAATTGATTTTACAACTTTCACCAATTTTTAGATTAGGTGGATCTATAGACAAAGTAGCACTTGTGCTAATAGGTCTATCTATAGATTCGCCATATCCAAATAACTTCATTATTTCTGGATTTGCTTTGCGAATTAATGTTCTAGAGCCATGTCTTAGTATCCAGTCAGTATACTTATTTATTCCTTTTAAACGTCTTACTGTTTCCACAATTACAGAAGGATTATCTTTTGAAATGTCATTTAAATTGTTAGCAACACTCTTACGTACATAAATAGATGGGTCTTCTACTAGTTGATTAAGTATAGATAATACCATCGTGGGATCATTCTTAAACATAGTAAGTGCCATTCCCCAGGGTAGACGCGGTCGACAGCCTTCACTTGCGAGCCTTCTTACATGTTCATTATTGTCTTTTGACCATTCTAGCATTTTAACTATCATCCGCTCTGGATCAGACATAATAAACGGTCTTACTGCAAATTCACAGGAGGACCTAATGGTAAATCGTTTTAGAGCTAACATAGAAAGCTCCCAATTATCATCTGATAAACCATACACGCAAACAAAGTTTGGAAAAAACAGGTATGGAAATCCAACGCAGTACTCATCAATTTTAAATAGTATTTCTAGCGCTTCTTCATATTTTTTTGGCAAAAAGACCCCAAGTGTTTTAGTAATTCGATCCATCCTCTCCATTAGTTTTAGTTCATCCCAAGTATCATCTATTATAGTAGCTATAAATCCTTTAATATCAAAAGAAGTATAGACATTATATATTTGCTCACCAAATTGCTGTAGGAACTCCTTGTTATACATATTTTTTAAAGCTTCTGCCATATCTTAATCCTCCTTTTTAACTATATATCATTATTATAACAATCATAACTTGATAACTGTGAGTTTTATTAATATTTTTAAATATAAAATGAATTAAATTTAGGCATATTAGGCAAACTATTTTATATGAGGATTAATAAAGAGAGGAAGGTTCATATGACTGTTGGTTCTAAAGTAAAACAAACAGTAGCTTCTCTAAGAGGATGTGAAGCTACTTTAAGATTATATTCATTACAGGAACGAGATAAAGAAGCTAGGCTCATTTATACTGAAGCATTTGAAGAAATAAGTAAAATAAAAGCATGTTTAGAAAAAAGAGTAAGCTCTATAGAGTTTGAAGAGCCACAATACAAAGGTAATTGAGTGAGGTGAAATAATGAATAGTTGGCTTATAATATTATTCAACTCAATAATATTATTTTTTTTAACGTTAGTTGTTACAAGATTTATGAAAAAAAGAAACTTATCTAAAGTTACTCCATTCGAGTTTATTTCGTATGTAGTTATTGCTCTTATAGTTACTTTAATTTCATTAGACATCATTGCAAACATCTATTTTGGACTAACGGCACTAGCTGTTTGGTCACTGCTGCCTATTATTTTAGATTACGCCTCCATGAAAAGCAAATGGATTTACAACATGATAAATGGTAAGGAAAGAGTATTAATTAAGGATGGCAAGGTTATGGAAGATAACTTAGCTAAAGAAAGAATGACTGGGCAGGAGTTTCTACAAGAATTACGTTCAAAAAAATCTTTTAATTTAGCGGATGTTGAGTTTGCTGTTATGGAAACAACAGGAGATATAAATGTTAGTTTAAAAGCTGATAAAAGGCCTGTTACCTCATATGATTTAGGAATAAAAGTTGCATCAAGGTCGGAGCCGCAGACAGTTATATTAGATGGAAATATATTAAATGAAGGTCTTACCAATAGTGGACTTAATAGAAATTGGCTTAAAACTGAACTAGAAAATAAGGGAGTAGTACTTGATAATGTCTTTATCGGTGAGGTAGATTCCTCAGGCGACTTATATTTAGATCTTTTTGATGATGTTATACAAGTTCCGAAATCGCAGAATAAAGAGATGTTATATGCTAGTATTCAAAAGAGCCAGGCAGATCTTATGACTTTTGCATTAGAGACTAAAAATGAATCAGCAAAATCTATGTATTTAAGAAACGCTGGAGAATTAGATAAAGTCATGAAAAAATTAGAACCATATTTATTACGTTAGAAGGTGAAATAATGTCCAATATGAAAAAGAAAAAATTAACCCCAACAGAGCAAAAGTATGATGAGCTTGTAAAAAAAATAGAGCCCAAAAGACCTATTTTAAAAAATTGTGTTAAAGCTTTTTTTGTAGGCGGTATTATATGCTCTATTGGCCAAGGGTTGCAGTCCATTTTTATAACATATTTTAATTTTAATGAAAAAACATCAGTTGGTCCGACTTTAGTAGTTTTAATTTTTGTTGCTGCTTTACTTACTGGACTAGGAATTTACGACCATCTCGGACAATGGGCTGGAGCTGGGTCTGCTGTTCCAATTACAGGATTCGCCAATTCAATAGCTTCTGCTTCAATTGAACATAGAAGTGAAGGATTTGTACTTGGTGTAGCTGGAAATATGTTTAGACTTGCTGGAGCAATCATTGTTTTCGGAGTTTTTTCTGCTTTTATTGTAGCTACAATAAAAATCACAATAAAATGGTTGGGGGCGATGTAGTTGCTAAAAGGACATCAATCATGGATATTTAATTCTAAACCTATAATATTAGGCTCTGCAGCAGTTGGGGGACCATTTGAGGGTAATGGTGCACTAGCCAGCGACTTTGATATAATTCATGAGGATTTATGGGTTGGACAGGATAGCTTTGAAAAAGCGGAAAAGGTTATGTTAGAACATGCTTGTGCAAGAGCAATAGAAAAATCAAATATAAAAAAAGAGGATATAAATTTTTTTATAAGCGGAGATTTAATGAATCAGATAACATCTAGCAGTTTTGCGGCTAGGACTTTAGGGATGCCATATTTAGGAATTTTTGGTGCGTGTTCTAGTTCAATGGAAGGATTAGCATTAGCTGCTCAATTAATAGATAGTAAGTCAGCTAAATATGTTATGGCATCTGCAAGTAGCCATAATGCAACTGCAGAAAAACAATATAGATATCCTACAGAGTATGGTGGTCAAAGACCTCCTACTGCTCAATGGACAGTAACTGGGGCTGGAGCTGCAGTACTGTGTGGCGAAGGAGTTGGTCCTAGAGTAACTTCGGCTACCATGGGAAGAGTAATAGATATGGGGATATCAGACCCATATAACATGGGAGCTGCTATGGCACCGGCTGCAGTAGATACTATAGAGGCGCATTTTAGAGATTTAAATATTGATGATTCATATTATGATTTAATTGCCACTGGAGATTTAGGCAAGGTAGGACACGAAATTGCTATCAGTTTATTAAAAGATCATGGTATAGAAATGATGCCTAATATATTTACCGACTGTGGGCTTTTAATATATAAAAAAGATCAGCCAGTTTTTTCGGGTGGTAGTGGTTGTGGGTGCTCAGCTACTGTAACATATGGGCATTTTCTTAATCGTATGCGTAAAGGGGAATTAAAGAGGATATTGATTGTTGCAACTGGTGCATTAATGTCTCCGATATCCTATCAACAAAAGGAAAGCATACCTTGTATTGCTCATGCAGTTTCCATAGAAATGTAAAAAAAGAGGTGTGAGTTTATTTATGGAAAAATTTATTTTAGCATTTATAGTAGGCGGTCTAATTTGTGTTATTGGCCAACTTATAATGGATATTTTAAAGATTACACCTGCACATACTACATGTACGTTAGTTGTGATAGGAACAATTTTAGGCGGGCTTGGACTATATGATCCTTTGGTTAAAATTGCAGGAGCAGGTGCATTTGTACCAATAAGTAGTTTTGGAAATACACTTGTAGCAGGAGCTCTAATAGATGCAGAGCAAACAGGATTTATAGGAGTATTTACTGGCGTTTTTAAAGCGGCTAGTTCTGGAATATCTGCTGCAATAATCTTTGGCTTTATTGGTGCAATAATATTTAAGCCAAAGGGGTAATCATCTCTACAAGAGCTATTATATATATTTAAGGGAGGTGAAAACATGACTGTAGGAACACAAATGCAACAAGCAATTGCTGGAATACAAAGCGCTTCAGCTACAATGAAGACTTTTTCTCTAGAAACAGAGGATGAGAAAGCGAAAAATGATTTTGAACAAATAGCAGTACAACTTGATTCTGCTATGGATATTTTAAAAGGAAGACAAAAATATATTCAGAATCAAGAACCTCAATATTAATATTAGTTTTTACATATATAGTAAAAATTTTTATGAGATATAAAGTTACAGTGATTACAACAAATTAAGATGAGTCAAAAGGCTAGAACATTATGTTCTGGCCTTTTGATGTTTATTTTTAACATTATTCATTACCAATTTCATAAATGTTTCAGGGGTTACTATTGCAACTTTAGGATTTTCTTTTAATTTATTTACTACTGTTTCAATATTGCTAAGGTCTTTGCTCCAAGCATGAACATAAACAAAAGTGTAACTATTAGAATTATTAATATCCACTTTACCAGAATCAATTCGATGATTAATATTTTTAATAAGTTCCTCTTCACTTTCAATATTATCCCACAGTAAATCTCTACAGGAAACTATGGGTTTATTATTTGACCAAATAATCTCCCCGTGGTAGTTGTCGTGTTTATGATAGTCAAGATAAAATAATCCGTGTATATTAGGTTTTATAGTAAACTTATCCCAAAGATCGTTATTGTGAAAAGAAGAGTCATCAATGATTGATACATATTTCTCATCTACTTTTTCCATATAATCATTTAATCTATTAATATATATAGTTAGTGATTTCTTATCAAATTTACTTGGGTACATGTAGCCGTTACCAGATGGTGGTACTATAAAATAGTCATTGGTAGATCCATGAGATGCACTTTCATAATATAGTTTAAATACAGTCGGTGCAAGATAATATAAGGAGGGGCTTAATGACCATCCCAAATTGAATTTCCCTTTATAAGGGGAACCATACCATTTATGAGAACCATAATTAGTTCCAAGATCCCACTGCTGATTATCTCCATCGGACATAATAAATGTTACATGATGAACATTTTCTTTAATAGGTACGGTAACTAACGATTTTTGATCCATAGGTAATGAAGGAAATGAACTTAATACAGTTAAATTATAAGACCAATCTGCAGCAACCATACTAACACCATATTTTGAAGCTGTACTTACATTAATAAATTCATCAGGGCCCCAACCGAGGCAAGTGGAGTCTTTATCTAGGGCCGAAAATATTTTATCTCGTAGGGTTGTGACATCAATTTTATCTTCATAAAAAATTAGAGATTTGCTCATTATGCCATAGTCTCTTAATGCACAAGATTTATCTGGTGATAACTGAATTACTATGGAATGATTTAGACCAGAGTTCCATAAATTATCAAAGGCCCAGCTCTCAGTAGTATTTCTACAGTCACCTATAATCTTTGTAATTCCATAGATTCGTGTTTTGTCTTGGATAACTTCATCAATCGCAATGCAATTATTTAAGGAGGCAAGTGAACAAGCGTTATTTATTGAAGGATCTTTTAGTGTTTTATTATTGTAAAGAACATATCCATTAATATAATCTTTAAATACGTCTAATAAGCGCCACGGATTTAAGACATTTTCGTATGGAATTCCATATTCTTCTTTTAAATTATCAAGCCATGTTTGATAATCTGGTTGTGAGGAACTAAGCGTATATATTTGAATAGATGATTGTTTATTAACAAGTCCTTGAAGGGTAGCTATCATTGTCCTTTCAGCTGGCGTCATTGCATTTTGAGATATAACATATAAGTAAGTTGGAGTTATAGGATTTTTTATATAATTATTAGTATCTAGATTTTTTCTGAATTCACTCCATTTAATAAAACTCATTACTATTTTCCCTACAGTATTTATAAAAATTATTTAAGAAGTTAATTCTTTCATTATTATTAAAAGACTTGATATGACTCTCATCAAAATTAGCTAATAGTAATTGTCGTTCTATGATGTCTTCAGCTGTAACTTTGGCTGAATTTTTGATCATATCATACATAATCATGAAGGTAGTGGTCCTACCTATACCTTGTTTACAGTGAAAATGAAACCAACTGTTTTTAGGCTGTGCTAGTACAAGCGCTACAAAGTAATCAACCATATCATCTTTAGGTATCTTACCATCGGTAACTGTAATGCGGTTATAGGATAATGATTTAGAATTAACAAGATATTGTTCATCTTCAACTTTTGTTGGAATTATAGTTATATTTTTATGATTATAAAATGTAATAGGGACATTTAGTTTTATATTACTTAGTTTGTTGTATTCATCAAGTAATACTTGATTTTTAGTTAGTCCTATATTAGCATCATTTTTTGCATTAGCCCAGCTAATAGGTAACCCATTAATAAATCCGTGTGATTCTTGTCTTAGGTCAATGATGGTAATTGGTAATGATGTGTTTATACTATTTATTGCAATAGGTAAATTATCCTTTGAAAATTGTTGACTTCCAGAAATGTTCAATGTGTTTAATCCACTAAGATTTAAATTCTTATTGTTTTGAGTATTTAATAAAGTAGATGACTTACGAAAATTTTTTGGTATGTTATAGTAATTTTGTGAATCTAAAACAAGGTTTATGCTATCGTTTGGCTGCGTATATCTATTGAACGGAATCATATTATAAAAATAGGGGCACTGGTACATATATATCCTCCATAAAAATAGTCTTCAATATATATTATGTATATATATCCGCTTTGTTCCTAAGTACAGTTTATATGTATAATTAAAGTAGTTGGATATATAAAATATTAAAATGATATTTAGGCAGACAGTTATGAAGGAATATAGTAATATATATTATAAAGAAAATAAAAGTGGAGGTGGTAATATTAATAACATATTTTATTATGAAACAATAATTGGGAAAATAGGAATTGTTGAGAATGGTATAGCTATAACTCAGATGAATTTTGCTCGAAAAATGCCTGAAGGTATAAATATTAATGAGACTGTTTTGATAAAAAAAGCAAATATGCAACTTCAAGAATATTTTTCTGGAAAAAGAAAAACATTTGATTTACCGCTTGCTCCTAGTGGGACAGAATTTCAGCAAAAAGTATGGAGTTCACTGCTAGAAATCCCTTATGGAAAAACTAACAGTTATAAGGATATAGCAAAAAATGTTGGTAATATAAATGCAGCTCGTGCAGTAGGAATGGCAAATAGTAAAAATCCGATTTTTATATTAATCCCTTGTCATCGTGTTATTGGTGCTAATGGTAAATTGGTTGGTTATGCTGGTGGGTTGAGTGTGAAAGAAAAACTTTTAGAAATAGAAAAACAAAATGAAAATAACTAGTTTAAGGTATATATTCCCTAGGGTAAAAAGAAAATGTTTATAGGAATTTTATTGCATTAATAGTAACTTATTGACTTTGGAAAGACAACAGAATAATGTATACTGAATACATCAGTGACAGTTAGGAGGGTAATATATTATTCAGGTAAAAAATTAAAGCATAGAATTGTTACTAAAGATGAATATATTAGGAGGAAAACTAATGAAAAGGTCAATAAAAGTCATTATAAGTTTTTCAGTTATAGGACTACTTATTGTAATAGGGGTTATATATAAAACACTTTCACCGTCGCTGTCAACAGAGAATGCCAAATCTACAATAGGGACGCCGGAGCAGGTAGCAGACCAGAGAATTTTAGATGCTAAAATAATAGCAGATAAGAAAATAGTAGATGCAAAAAAAATAGCAGATAAAAAATTATCAGATGCAAAGGCAATTGAGGACCAAAAAATATCAAATACTAAGTCACAAAGTGAGTTACCTAAAGAAGTTGAATATAAAAAGTATCTTAATGCGAAGTTTTTATGTTCAATTAAGTATCCTAGTGAACTAAAAGTAGTTAAAGATACTGCTAACGGGAATATGCTTAAATCCGATGATGAAAGTATATCACTTCAGGTTTATGGAACTAACAATATATCACACGATACAGTTGATTCAATATACAACAAAGCTATAAAAAATAACAATATGTATTATAAAGTTAAATCTGGTAATTGGTTTGTAATATCTTATATTGAGGGTGACAAAATAGTATACCAAAAGAAAGTAGTTGGAAAAGGCTCAATTGATACTTTTATTTTTAAATTTCCAACTAATCAAAAGAATAAGTATACTGAAGTTGTAGAAATGATTGAAAAAAGTTTTAAAGCTTCGTCAACTGACAAAGCTCATTAGTAATATGAAAAAATTTAAGTAGTGATTACTCTCTGCTTAAATTTTTACTTTAATTTATAAAAAGATTTAATTAATCTTAATATTGTTTACTATTCGTAAATCTTCTCTATACTTACTTCATAATTACCTTCAGGGGCTAAAACTGTGCATTTCTCTCCAAGTGCTTTTTTATAGATTGCAATTCCAAGTGGTGATTCAATACTTATATTCATAAGGTCTGGATTGGTCTCTACTGTGGATACCAAGCGTACTTTTACAATATCATCTGTATCAAGAAATTTAATGTCAGCTTGCCCACCAAGACCTAAGTGTTCATCGCTGCTCTCGTCATCTACTACTGTAGAGTTTCGAAGTAACTCTTGCACTGCAATTATTCTATCATTATTAGTTGCTTCCTCATCTTTAGCTGCATCATATTCTGCATTTTCACTTAGATCGCCATGCCCTTTTGCTTCTTTAATTGCTGCCGTTATTTCTCTTCTTTTTTCTCCGGTTCGTAGGGTTAATTCTTCTTCTAATTTTATTACCCCACTAGGTGTTAATATTGTACTTTTCATATTTTTTCACTCCTAACAAATTTTCCATTTATAATGGTATTAGATATACATAAAGAATTATTATATCACATTTTTAGCTAATATAATAAATTCCATATCTAAGTTAATGAATATTTAAATATTTTTATACTTATAATACTATAAATAAAGGCTAAACTTTATTGTAATTTATTTTTTTTGTGCTATAATAGATTTATAGATAATAATAGTTATTAAGAAACATTAATTTTTATATAAAAAATGGAGGGATAATAAATGTCAATTTATGATTTTAATGCAATTACAATAGACGGGGAAGAGGTTTCTCTAAATCAATATAAGGGAAAGGTACTTATTATAGTTAATACAGCAAGCAAGTGTGGATTTACTCCACAATACAAGGGGTTAGAGAAGCTTTATGAGCAGTACAAGGACAAGGGCTTTGAAATATTGGGTTTTCCAAGTAATCAATTTGCAGCTCAGGAACCTGGTGAAAGTAGTGAAATAAAAAATTTCTGTGAAATTAATTATGGAGTGAGTTTCCCGTTGTTTGAGAAAACTGATGTAAGGGGAAAGAATGCTCATCCGATTTTTGAATACCTTACAGAAAAAGCAATATTCAAGGGATTTGACTTGAATCAGCCTAATGAAAAAAAATTTAATGATATGCTTGAGAAAAAATTCCCAGAATTACTAATAGGAAATTCAATAAAATGGAATTTCACAAAGTTCCTTATTGGTAGAGATGGTAATGTAGAATATAGATTTGAACCAACAACTACACCAGAAGATATATCAACAGACATTGAAAAATTGCTTGGAACATCAACTGGAAGCGATGTAACTAATAAAGAAATTTATACTGGCGAAGATGATGAAGAAGTACCAAATTGTGAAGGAGGACCTTGTAACTTCGTATATGATGATAAAAATTAAAATTAGTAAGGAATAGATATATACTTATGGTTAAGTTGCTTATTTTGACTTATTCATAAAACTATAATAATAGAATAGGCAAAATTATAATATAAACAAATATAAAAATAATTTTAAAGAAATGAATGGAGAAGTAAATTGCAATTTACTTCTCTAATCATTTCTTTATTTTTTTGTATAGTTTTTTTAATGAGACAATATTAGTCGACAATAAACGACAAAAAACGATTAGTGTGTTAATATAAGGATAGACTTCGAATGTTAGAAATATAGTATAGTTACCGATAATACTATATAAAACAATAAATATTTAAAAAAGGAATGGTTTTTTGATAAATATATGTATTTTAAAAATATGTTCATTATTAAATAAGATGTTAAAAAAGAAAAGAAATAAGATTTGTTTAGTTAGTTTTCCAGATTTCTCTGATAACTGTATGGGTGTATTCAATTATATAATTAAAGAAAATTTGACTCAATATGAAATTGTGTGGTTAGTAAATGACTTATTTATTCCAGATAAAATTAGTGAATTACAACTTTCATTTAAGGTTAAGGTTGTAAAAAAGAATTCTCTTTTGGGGTTATTTAATTATATGACTTCGAAGTATATATTTTATACTCATACACCTTTTAATGGGATAGAAAATCTTAAAAAGCAAATTGTAATTAATTTATGGCATGGTATGCCACTTAAAAACATAGGATATCTAGACAATAAAGATGAGAAGAATATTCCTCATTTTACATATACTATAGCTACATCTTATGAATTTCAAAATGTCATATCCAAGGTTTTTGGGGTAAGTAAGAGTAAAGTATTAATTACTGGATTACCTAGAAATGATGAAATAAATAAATTCAAAAATATATTAGCTAAATTAAAGATAAATGGGGAAATTTATAATAAGAAAATATTATGGATGCCGACATTTAGAAAATCAGTTATGGCAGAAGTACGAAATGATGGTAAACACAAAAATAGAAAATTACCGTTATTATCTAATGAAGAATTAGAAGAGTTTAATAAATATTTAAGGGATAATAATGATTTACTTGTAATTAAATTACATCCTATGGATTATCTTAAAAAAGAGGACTTTAGTAAATTAAGTAATATAAAGATAGTTACAAATTGTGATTTTAAAAATATAGGTGAGCAACTATATTCATTATTTCAAGAATTCGATGCTTTTATTACCGATTATTCATCAGTCTATTTTGATTTTATGTTGCTTAATAAACCTATTGGCTTTGTAATGGACGATTTAAAAGAATATAGTAGTAGCCGAGGGTTTGTTTTTGAAGATATTTATGATTGGATTCCAGGACCAATTATTAAAGATGTCTCTGAGTTAAAAACTTACATAAAAAATGTAAACAATGATATAGACGATTTTAAAGATATTAGAGAAAAAGTTAATGATAAAACTAATAGCTATTCAAACTTTAACAATACTAAAAGGCTATTTAATGAATTAGGTTTATAGAATGATATCTTTAAGGGAGGACAAAACTAATGAAAAAAGTAATTACATATGGGACTTTTGATTTGTTACATTATGGTCATATAAATATATTAAAAAAAGCTAGAGAACTGGGGGATTATCTTATAGTAGCATTGTCAACTAATGAATTTAACGCTTTAAAGGGTAAAGAGTGCTATTTCTCGTATGATCAAAGAAAGAAGCTTATTGAAGCTATACGTTATGTGGATTTGGTTATACCTGAAGATAGTTGGGAACAGAAAGTTCATGATGTTAAGGAATTTAATGTTGACGTGTTTACTATTGGGAACGATTGGTCTGGAAAATTTGATTTTTTAAAAGAATATTGTGATGTAGTATATCTATCAAGAACCCCAAAAATATCAACCACTAAAATAAAAAAAGATTTAGGATTGGATGAAGAAAGTGTATCTTAATAGGATCGTTAGTATAATAGTTCCTGTATATAATTCAGAAAAATATATAGAGAAATGTATTATGAGCATTTTAAATCAAACATATAAATATATAGAATTAATTCTTATTAATGATGGGTCAATTGATAACAGTGGACAGTTGTGTGATACCTTTGCAAAACTGGATAATCGTATTAAAGTAGAACATATGAAAAATTTAGGAGTATCATCTGCTAGAAATAAAGGTATAAAAGCAGCTACAGGAAAATTTATTCAATTTGTTGATTCTGATGATTATATTGAACCTAATATGATTGAAACTTTAATTAATGAAATAAATAGAAACATCGATTTGGTATTTTGTGGATATACAAGAGTTTCTAAGGGTAAAAATGGTGAAATAAATATTAAGGCGATCAGTTTAAACAAGCAAGTTAATATGACAAAAAAAACATTCTTGAATGAATTTGGTATTCTTTTTAAACATTATTATATTAACTATCTCTGGAATAAGTTATATGTTGTTGATATTATAAAAAAATATAATCTTGAATTTGATAGTTTAATAAATTGGGGGGAGGATCTTATGTTCAATCTCCAATATTTAGAACATTGTGGTAACATCACTATAATTGATAAACAACTCTATAATTATGTAAATTATAATGATAATTCTATTACATCTACATTTAATAAAGAATTATATAATAATCAAAATAACATGTACAAATCAGTAAGGAAATTTTTAATTAAAAATAATGTATATACAGATACTAACAAAGATATAGTAGAATTGAAATTCACAGATAGCATTATAATGAGTTTAAACAATTTGTTTTATAAAGATTCAGACTGCGATAAATTAGAAATTAAGAAGCAAATATCACGAATTATTGAAGACGACATTTTAGGTCAGGATTTAAAGTATTTTAACATCGGAGGTTTTCAAAAAAAAATAGTCGGTAAGCTGATAAAGAATAAATTTTTGCATCTTATTATTTATTTTTATAAAACTAAAGAGTATATTAGGCGCAGAAAGAATTTTTTATATAAGATTTTTAAAAAGTAAGTAATCAAAATTAAAAGTGCCAGATATATTTTATATCTGGCACTTTTGTTAAATAAGATGTGTTAAGTATTTAATAGTGATAAAGTACTTATTTTGACATTGGGAACCAACCAGGTGTATTTATAATTGTATTCCAAAGTGGCTCCGGAATATCTAAAGATTTTCTTTGAGTTTTATTTAAAGTAGTACGTATTTTTGAAAAATCACCAGTTTGAACCTTACTCACCCAGTCGGGCTCCATGATTAGTTCTCTACCAAGAGATATAAATGTGGCACCACTGTTTAATGCCTTTATAGCATCTTCAGGTGTGTGGATAGAGCCAACACCAATAAAAGGGACTCTGTCATGTATTTTATCAAGCATACTGCAAATAATAGGATTAGTACTGGAGGCATTACGTATTGAACTTTGCCAAAAATCAGATATAGAGCTGTGCAAATAACTTAATCCTTGATTTGATAAAACGTCTATAAATGAAAGAGTGTCGTCTAAAGTTATACCAGGATTTTCTAGCTCCTCTGGTGAAAACCTGTAGCCCACTATGAAATTCTTTATGCCATCTTCTTTTATTACTTTCTTAACCTGCGCAATAACAGCTAGTGGGAAATTCATTCTTTTTTCTAGGTTCCCACCCCACATATCGTCTCTTCGGTTTGAATGAGGAGAAAAAAATTGTTGTAATAAATATGTGTTGGCTCCATGAATTTCTACACCATCAAAACCAGCCGCTATTGCAAGTTTTGTTGTTTCACCAAAAGCATTAATAGTATCTTGAATTTCTGCCTCTGTCATTTCGCGTGGAGTCATAGCACCTTCTCTTTCAGCCGCTATGGCACTTGCACTAATAGTTTGACCACCAGGTATTTCGGCAGGAATTGCCATTCTACCACCATGAAATATTTGAAGAATTGCTAAGGCACCTTCTCCTTTTATGGTTTGTGATAATTTTTTTAAACTTGGTAAAAAACTATTGTTGTAGGCAGCAAATTGTCCAGGGAATCCCTTACCTGATTTTTGTACATTGGTTGCGGCAGTGATTACTATGCCTACACCTTTTGATCTTGCTTTATAATAACTTAATTCTGCAACAGATACTGTTCCATCAGGATTTGCAGAAAAAGTAGTCATAGGTGCCATAACTATAGAGTTTTTTACATTTATAGTTGAATCTAAAGTTCTTTGTTTAAGTAAATTTTCAATTTTCAATTTAATCGCTCCTCTTTAAAATATATTATAATTAAGATGTTTTAAAAAACTAGTTATATTTAATACTATGTTTAAATTATAAATTTTATATTTATTTCTTATATATTATAATACTATAGTTGCATAAGAATGTAAATGATAATAACTATTACAAAATATTTATTACAAAGTAATTATTAGAAGTTTGAATTTATAAATTAGATTGGATGGATTTATATTTATACGACAGTTTAAATCATAAAACGTATGATATAATATATAGCTGATGTTATAATGAAAAATAAGTTAGGATGTTACAAGATTATATTATTTTTAATTTGGAGGAAATTTTATGAATGGGAAATTAGGATCGGAAAGTATAAGCAAATTACTTTTTAAGTTTTCGGTGCCAGCTATAACGGGAATGGTAGTGAATGCTTTATATAATATTGTGGATCGAATATATATTGGACATATTAAAGGGGTGGGATCATACGCATTATCCGGACTTGCTATAACATTTCCAATATCAGTCATTATAATGGCATTTGGAATGCTTATTGGTATAGGTGCTTGTTCAGTGATATCAATAAGACTTGGAGAAAAAAACGTTAAGGCAGCAGATAACATTTTGGGGAATGCTGTGATGCTTTTAACAATAATATCAGTAGCACTCGGAATTTTTGGAGTTTTATTTTTGAATAAAATTTTAATGTTGTTTGGTGCAGATCAAAATAATCTGCCTTATGCAAAAGCATATATACAAATCATACTTATGGGATCTGTTTTTCAAAATATAGGATTTGGTATTAATAATATAATTAGAGCAGAGGGAAATCCCAAAATGGCAATGCTTACAATGATGTTTGGCGCAATTATTAATATTATATTAGATCCAATATTTATATTTGTATTTAAAATGGGAATTCAAGGTGCTGCAATAGCAACTGTATTTTCTCAAGTTTTTAATACTTTATTAGTGCTTAGATATTTTACAGCAAAAAACAGTGGAAGCATACTTAAATTAAAGAAAATTAACTTAAAGCTCAATAAATATATTGTAAATGATATTTTTGCTATTGGTGTAGCACCGTTCTCTATGCAAATAGCTTCAAGCCTTGTAGCTATTTTATATAATAAAGGTCTTTATACTTATGGAGGGAATCTTGCAATTGCTGCAATGGGGATATTAAATAGTATATCAATGCTAATTTTTATGCCCATAGTTGGTATTAGTCAAGGTATACAGCCTATAATAGGATATAATTATGGGGCTAAATTGTATGATAGAGTTTTTAAAATTTTAAAACTCGCCATAATTTTTGGAACTTGTATTGCTGTAATTGGGTTTATTGTTGTGCAACTATTTGCAAATCAACTTATAACAATATTTGTAGGTAATAATCCTGAATTAATAAAATTAGGTGCACATGGACTTAGGATTGATTTAATGGTTTTACCTATTTTAGGATTTCAAATTTTAGGTGCAAGTTATTTTCAAGCCATAAATGAGGCAAAAACATCGATGGTTTTAAGTGTTTTAAGACAAGTCATAGTGTTAATACCTATTATACTTATACTCCCATTATTTCTTAAATTGGATGGATTATGGTTTTCACAACCTTGCGCTGATTTGATTGCAACATCACTTACTGCATTTTTTCTTGTTAGGAGTATTAAAAAATTAAGGAGCAGTTCTGTATTGTAAAAATATTCTTGACAGTAGACATAGAACATTTAAAAAATACTGTCAGGAATAATAAAATGCTACTTGACAATAAATGAATGATCGTTTATTATAGAGATTAGTAGAGGTGTTTAGATGAGAAGAAAAGATGATGAAAAAGAGAAAAGTATAAAGGAAGCAGTTGTTAAACTAATACTTGAATTAGGTTTTCATGGTACTTCTATTTCAAAAATTGCAAAAGAAGCAGGGGTTTCCCCAGCTACTGTTTATATTTATTACGAGAATAAAGAAATTATGTTTCAAGATATATATTATGAATATTCTGAAGAAATATTTGATTATTTGCTTAGTATGGTTTATAAGAATATGGATGGACATGAACTTATTGAAATACTGGTCAGAGGATATTATACTTACATCAAAGAGAATGGAGAGATATTTCATTTTGTAGATCAATTTTCCAGTTGTCCAGCTTTAGCTTGCCATTGCTTAGATAGAAAAGGCGTGAAAAATCTTAATAATTTGTTTGAGGAAATGAAGCAGCAAAGAGTGCTTAAGGATATCCAAAATGATAATTTGATAGCAATACTTTTTTTTCCAATAAAGTCTATTGCGAGTAACCAATGTATTGGAGAAGTTGAAAGGGATGATTTACTAAAAGAGTTGATTACAATAATACAGGATGCTTTGTTAGCTTAATTAAATGAACATTCACTTATGAATATTTTTGAAAGGAAGGATGAATATAATGATGAGTTTAGATAAAAAAAATAAAGAGGGAATGGTAATTCCTGTAGCAGATATAGTTTTATTACCAGGAATGGAGTATACTTTAAAGCTAACTAAAATTAGTGAAGAAGAACTTAAAAATTTAGACGATGATGAGCAATTTAGTATCGCTTTACCTTTAAAACAAAATTTTAACCAGAACCAATTAAAAGAAGAAGATTTCCATAGAGTTGGCGTTTCATTTCATGTAAATGAAGTTGAGAAAACAGAAAAAGGATATCAAGTGAAAATTAAAACTTTAGATAGGGTTGAAATTAATGAACTTATTATTGAAAGTGGTTTTATACGTGTAGAATTTGAAGTAATACCAGATACTATTGATCTTAATGAAAAAGGTCAAGAAGAAATGATTGAATGCATTAAGAAGGTTACTCGTGAGGTTAGTGAAAGATTTAAGGGATCAGACCAGTTTATGAAGATGATAGAAGATCAAAAGGAGCTAAATGCACTAATGGCTCATCTTACTCAATTTATGCCACTAACAAACGAAGAAAAGTATGAGTTAATTAAAATTAAATCTTTAAAAGATAGAAGCCTTAAGTTTATGGATTACATCTTAAAACAAAAGGAAGCTCTCAAGTTGCAACTTGAGATGGCAGAAAAATTCACTCAGAAAGCTAATAAAGGATATAGAGAATCAGTATTAAGAGATCAATTAAAGGCGATTCAAACAGAATTAGATGAAGGAAAAAGTGAGAGTGCGAAGAAAGATAAAACTTATATAGATAAAATTGAAGAGGCTCAAATGCCAGCTGAAATAAAAATTGCTGCTTTAGATGAACTTGAAAAGCTAGAAAGACAAAGTGAGAATAGTGCTGAATATAATATTGTACGTAATTATTTAGATTTATTAGTTAAACTTCCTTGGAAAAAGTCTGAACCAAAAGTTATTAATTTAGGAGAAGCAAGGAGAATACTAGATGAGCAGCATTATGGATTAGATAAGGTTAAGGATAGAATTTTGCAACATTTAGCGGTTATGCAGCTTAAAAAAGATAAAAAAGGTTCTATTTTATTATTAGTTGGACCTCCAGGTACTGGTAAAACTAGTTTAGGTAAAAGTATTGCACAGGCACTAGATAGGAAATATATAAGATTAAGTTTAGGTGGCATACGTGATGAAGCAGAAATAAGAGGACATAGAAGAACTTACATTGGTGCAATGCCAGGAAGAATTATTCAAAGCATAAAGAAAGCAGGAGAAATAAATCCAGTTATAGTTTTAGATGAAGTGGATAAGCTAATGACTGGCTATAATGGAGATCCAGCCAGTGCATTACTTGAGGTATTAGATCCAGAGCAAAATAACAGCTTTACAGATCATTATTTAGATTTACCTTATGATTTGTCTGAAGTATTTTTTATAGCAACAGCTAATTCCATTGGTGACATTCCAAGGCCATTACTTGATAGAATGGAGATAATCCAGATATCTAGTTATACTATGAATGAAAAATTCCATATTGGGAAAAACCATTTAATACCTGAAATACTTGAAGAACATGGGTTAAATAAAGAACAGTTAGTTATTGAAGATGGAGCTTTGCAAAAGATAATTAGTGAATATACCATGGAAGCTGGTGTTCGTGGACTGAAAAAACAACTAGCTACTCTTGCAAGAATTACTTCAGAAAAAATTGTATCACATAAAGGAGAGTTACCATTTACTGTTACTGAAAGTGAGTTAGACGATTTACTTGGTAGAAAAGTTTCAAGTCATGATAAGGCTCAAAAGGATAATCCCCCAGGCGTAGTTACAGGCCTTGCATGGACATCTGTAGGTGGAGAAATACTTTTCATTGAAGCTACGGACATGTTAGGAAGTGGACAAGTTATATTAACAGGACAACTAGGAGATGTTATGAAGGAGTCTGCAAGGATATCTTTAAGTTTACTTAAATCAAGGTTACCAATGAATTCTATAAACTTTAAGGAAAGAGATCTTCATATTCATGTTCCATCAGGATCTGTTCCTAAAGATGGTCCATCAGCTGGAATTACATTGTTCACTGCACTTGCATCTCTTGTTACAGGAATAAAGGTGGATCCAAAACTTGCAATGACAGGAGAAATAACTTTAAGAGGAGCAGTACTACCAATTGGTGGACTTAAGGAAAAGTTAATTGGAGCTCAAAGGGCAGGTATAACAAAAATATTAATTCCTAAGGAGAATTTAGTTGACCTAAAGGATGTGCCTGAAGAAGTTAGAAGTTTGTTAACTATTAAAACGGTAGAAACAGTAGAGGATGTTCTTCGTGAAACACTAGGAATATCGCTACCTAGAATAGAACATGTATTTAATCCAAGTATTTCGTCGGAAATAAAGATTAAAGAAAATCAAATATAAGATATGATTAAAAGGTGCCTTCAGAGGCATCTTTTTTAAGTGTGCCCGGCATGGGCGTTTACTCGTCGGTGAAAGTCCGATACGGGGGCTGATAGTGCCAACCGTTAGCTTAAGACAAGGGTGTCCACCGTGAGGTGGAATCTAAAGGAAGTCGGCGGCAAAACTCTGGTCTGACGAACAGAAACTACATATAAGGCATATGCTTGTGGGTAAGTTTGCTTAACAAAACGAAGCCCTAACTATCCGAAACAGGCGGTGTAAATGTAGCAGATATTTGGAGGGAAAGTAGACGTTCTTACCCGGGGAGATCTGATAGGTAAGTTATGGATATGAATTTAGAGATAACAAACCATACAGTGATGTATGTCTGAACTATCAGAAGTCAGCAGATGTCATAGTACCATGCTAAACGCGTTAGCGTGGGAAGGACGGAACAATAGGAGGTTTTGAAATTTTGAAAGATACGAAGAAATATGATAAAAGCAGACAACTTCATAAAGAAGGCTCTCTACGAGAGAATAGAGTGGAACTCAAAGGTAACGTAGAAGTGCATAGTATTTCTTCTATATCAGAAGAAGGAAGAAACGGTGTAAATAGATACGGTAATGATTTGCTCGAGCAAATATTATCGAGAAATAATATGAATAAAGCATATAAAAGAGTAAAGGCCAATAAAGGAAGTCATGGTATTGATGGTTTGACAGTAGATGAACTTTTACATCACCTGAAAGAGCATGGACAAGAACTAAGGCAATTATTACTGGAAAATAGATATAGACCTCAAGCAGTAAGAAGGGTAGAAATACCCAAACCTGATGGGGGAATTAGACTACTTGGAATACCTACTGTAGTAGATAGAGTTGTTCAACAAGCGATTTCACAAGTTCTAATCCCAATATATGAAAAGAAATTTTCAGATAATAGTTATGGTTTTAGGCCTTTAAGAAGTGCAAAGCAAGCTGTTGAAAAATGCAGGGGATATATCAATGCTGGACATACATGGACAGTAAATATAGACCTTTCAAAATACTTTGATACGATAAATCATGATAAATTAATTAGGATACTATCGGAAGATATTAAAGATAGTAGAGTAATTTCTCTGATACGAAAGTATCTACAAAGTGGAGTTATGATAAATGGGGTATTTATGAATACTGGAGAAGGAGCACCTCAAGGTGGACCCTTGTCCCCATTATTAAGTAACATAATGTTAAATGAACTTGATGTAGAACTAACAAAGCGAGGACTAAACTTTTGTAGATATGCTGATGATGGTGTGCCACGAAAGCGTGGTAAGCAACTCGTAAGAGTTGCTTAATATTGCTGTGCTATACAGATGATGGAGGAAGGCCCTCCGAAATCGCCATGCAGGTGGAGATTTCAAACTACCTTAAGGTGCTATAATCAAAAGTTATGGTATTGAGCGTTAAGGAAAAGGCAGAGTTAAATCTGTCAAGTATGTACTAAAGAGATGAACGAGCATGTGAACCACTTACGGAAATGTCGAAAGCGTAGAGATTTCATCAGAACCAGAGGGTAGTCGTTAATCTGGGATAAGTCTAGAGGAAACCTGTTTACTGTCTAGGCGGTGGACGGCATAGAGGTGGCATGAATTTAGTACAGGCATTTGTACGGAACGTGGGAACCTACGGCTTGATGTTAAGAGAGTATTTCAAGCAGAAGAACTGTGAGAAAAGAGTATCAATGCAAGCATAGGGGCAGATTGAGTCGTAGTAGTGAAGAAATTTCTGTAATGGAAGTGGAGCGAAGGACTTCGAGTTATTCAGTTTCAGAAATAGGTCAACTTTGAAAGGAGGAGGAGCTTATGATGGAAACAAAGCCGTTTAATATTTCTAAAAGAGCTGTAGTTACAGCTTACGAAAAGGTTAAAGCAAACAAGGGAACATATGGAGTTGATGGACAGTCAATTGAAGATTTTGAGAAGAATTTGAAAAATAATCTATATAAAATCTGGAATAGGATGTCGTCAGGAAGTTATTTTCCTCAACCTGTAAAAGCAGTTGCAATTCCGAAGAAAAGTGGAGGAACTAGATTACTAGGGATACCAACTGTTGAAGATAGAATTGCACAAATGCTAGTTAAACTATACTTTGAACCAGAAGTAGAGCCCATGTTTTATGAAGATTCCTACGGATATAGACCTAATAAATCTGCAATACAAGCAATTGATGTTACAAGAAAAAGGTGTTGGAGGAAGGATTGGGTCCTTGAATTTGATATAAAGGGACTATTTGATAATATCAAACATGACATTTTAATTAAAATGGTAAAGAAACACACAAATGAAGAATGGATTATTCTATATATTCAAAGGTGGTTAACTGCACCATTTCAAATGGAAAATAGAGAACTAGTGCCAAGAATTTCAGGAACTCCGCAAGGGGGTGTCATAAGTCCAGTACTTGCGAATCTGTTTTTACATTATGTGTTTGATGATTTTATAACAAAAGAATTCAAAACAATTCCGTGGGCTAGATACGCAGATGATGGAGTAGCACACTGTGTATCCCTAAAACAGGCTAAATATCTACAAAAACGGTTGCAAGAAAGGTTCGAAGAATACGGATTGCAACTGAACCTTGATAAAACAAAGATTGTATACTGTAAAGATGATGATAGAAACGGAGATTATCCAAATATATCATTTGATTTTCTAGGGTATACATTTAAGCCTAGAGGCGCAAAAAGTAAATATGGAAAGTATTTTACAAGTTTCTTACCAGCGATAGCAGATAATGCAAAGAAAAGAATTAGGAAAGAGGTAAGAAGTTGGAGGGTACAGTTGAAGGTAGATAAAGACTTGTGGGATATATCAAGTATGTTTAATAAAAAGATACAGGGGTGGATTAATTATTATACACATTTCTATAAAACGGAAATGTATGCAGTATTAAGATATATCAATAATGCTTTAGTAAAATG
The DNA here is from genome assembly GCF_001877035.1 of Clostridium estertheticum subsp. estertheticum. Lineage (NCBI taxonomy): Bacteria > Bacillati > Bacillota > Clostridia > Eubacteriales > Clostridiaceae > Clostridium > Clostridium estertheticum. The sequence continues at coordinate 2,217,574 of NZ_CP015756.1, forward strand.
GGTTCGAAGAAAGTATAAGAAACGAAAACACAGACGAAGAGCAGAATATTGGTTAGGGAGTATTGCAAAAAGAGATAGAAATTTGTTTGCACATTGGAAAATGGGAATATTACCAACAGCCGAATGATGGGAGCCGTATGAGCTGAGAGGTTCACGTACGGTTCTGAGAGAAACTAAGGGTGAAGTTCCCTTGGTTTACTTACTCAAATATATATGTTAAAAGTGAGAAATCAGCAAATAGAGTAATGAATAGTATCTCAAGATTTATTGAGGAAAAGTTAAAGCTTAAAGTGAATAAAGAAAAGAGTACAGTAGATAGACCTTGGAAACTTAAATTTTTAGGATTTTCGTTTTACCGAACAAAAGGTGAATATAGAATGAGAGTTCCTCAAAAACCTATAGATAAATTCAGAGCAAAGCTAAAGGAATTAACTTCAAGAAGTAATGCGATGAGCATGGAATATAGATTTAGAAAACTCAAGCAGGTAATAGTAGGATGGGTAAACTATTTTGCTATTGCAGATATTAAAACTATTCTTAAAACACTTGATGAATGGTTAAGACGAAGGATTAGAATGTGTTTTTGGAAACAGTGGAAGAAAATTAAAACAAAGCATGAAAACCTTATTAAATTAGGTTTAACAAGCAATAAAGCTTGGCAGTATGCAAACACAAGAAAAAGCTATTGGAGAACATCCAACAGCCCAATATTAGCCAAAACAATAACTAATAAATACCTTAAAAAGATAGGTTTAGTCTCCATGTCTGAAATATATTTATTAAAACATTAATTTCTATTGAACCGCCGTGTACCGAACGGTACGCACGGTGGTGTGAGAGGACGCTAAATAAACTAATTATTTAGCTCCTACTCGATTGTCCTAAATAAAGAAATTAATATAATATGTTGATATTAGTTAATAAAACTGTTATTATAACAATAATAACTTACAACTAAATAGTTCGGATGATTATAGCAGAAGAGTATAGGATATCTATACACCCAAAAAGTAAATCTTTTAGGTACCGCACGGATATGACTGTTATAGGACGAGCCCTTGGAGAGACTCGAATTGAGCACCGAAGGAGCAAGCTTGTGAAAACTAGTGAAACTCTCAGGTAAAAGGACAGGGGATAATATTGATTTCAAGGGTCGAGTATTATCTATTCGGCTTTTTTTTGTGATTAAAAAAGGAGGAAAAGAATGAAGGCTGTATTAACTGTAATTGGGAAAGATAGAGTAGGTATCATTGCAAATGTATCCAATTTATTATTTGAAAAAAATGCTAATATTTTAGACATTAGTCAAACTATTATGCAAGAATTTTTTACTATGGTAATGCTTGTGGATTTAGCTAATATTAATATTTCTTCAAAGGAACTAGCCGAATTATTAATTACGATGGGTAAAGAGTTAAAAGTTTCAATAAAAATGCAACATGAGGACGTATTTAATTCAATGCATCTTGTATAGGAGGTAGAAAGTGAATATTAATCAAATAATGGAAACAGTAAAAATGTTAGAGGATGAAAAGTTAGATATTAGAACACTTACAATGGGAATATCTTTACTCGACTGTTGTGATTCTGATGGTAAAAGGGCTAGAGCTAGAATTTACGAAAAGATTATGAGACTTGCTGGAAACTTAGTTAAGGTAGGAGATGATTTGGCTCTTGAATATGGAGTGCCAATAATAAACAAAAGAATCTCAGTTACTCCGATTTCTTTGATTGCAGGAGCGTCTAAGGATGAGAATTATGTAGAGTACGCAATAATGCTTGATAAGATTGCAAATGAACTAGGAGTAAACTTTATTGGAGGGTTTTCTGCATTGATTCATAAGGGATATACTACTGGTGATCATAGATTAATATCTTCTATACCAGAAGCTATGAGAGTTACAGAGAGAGTATGCTCATCTGTGAGTGTTGCAAGTTCTAAGGTTGGAATTAATATGGATGGAGTTCGTGAAATGGGTCAAGTTATTAAGGAAGCTGCAAGGCTTACTGCCGATCGTGATGGGCTTGGTTGCGCGAAAATTGTAGTCTTTGCTAATGCAGTAGAGGATAACCCTTTTATGGCAGGAGCTTTCCACGGAGTTGGAGAACCTGAGTGTACCTTAAATGTAGGAATAAGTGGTCCTGGCACAGTAAAAGTTGCCCTTGAAAAAGTAAGGGGTGCTGACTTTGGCGTTGTAGCTGAGGTAATAAAGAAAACTGCATTTAAGATAACAAGAATGGGTCAATTAGTTGGAATGGAAGCTGCAAAGAGGCTCGATGTACCTTTTGGGATAGTAGATTTATCATTGGCACCAACACCTGCAATAGGTGATAGTGTTGCTAGAATACTTGAGGAAATGGGACTTGAAGTATGTGGAACTCATGGAACAACTTGTGCGCTGGCAATGCTTAATGATGCAGTTAAAAAGGGCGGAATAATGGCTTCTGGATCTGTTGGTGGTCTTAGTGGAGCATTTATACCAGTAAGTGAGGATGAGGGTATGATTGAGGCTGTAGAAAAGGGAGCTTTAAACATTGAGAAACTCGAAGCTATGACTTGTGTTTGCTCAGTAGGCCTTGATATGATTGCCATTCCAGGAGATACTTCTGCAGAAACAATATCAGCAATTATTGCAGATGAGTGTGCAATTGGAATGATTAATAATAAAACTACTGCAACAAGGTTAATACCAGCCCCAGGTAAGAAAGTTGGGGACTCAGTAGAATTTGGTGGACTTCTTGGACGTGCTCCAGTTATGAAGGTAAGTGAATTCTCAAGTAACGATTTTATAAATCGTGGTGGAAGAATTCCTGCACCTATACATAGCTTTAAGAATTAGAAAGCTAATACATTTTAGTTGGAAAACAGAAATTTGATCTGACTTGAATAAAAACTAAAGGTTGGCTATATCAAAATAATTGTTTGAATTATTTTGATATAGCCCTTTTTATTATGTTCTTAAAGTGTCGTAAATACAATTTCCGTATAATATTATATATATTGCAAATGATAATAATGGTGATGTGAAATGGTCGACGATAAAAATATAAATATAAATTTATATAAGGATTATGAAAAAAATTTTTCAATAATTGATGATATATTAAAAAATTCCCCTGACATTATAAGACGAAAAGTTATTTTGAATTCAGGTAAAAAGGGTTGTTTCTTTTTTGTTCAAGGTTTATGTGATATTGATCTTTTCCAAAGAGATTTTATGACACCCTTATTAAAATTAGAAAAATTAGACTTAGACGATATAAAATATCTTCCGAGTAAAATATTCGTAGCAGGATTAACATTTCCTTTAGTAATTGATAGTTTAATAAAAGACATATTAGCTGGAAATGCAGTGTTTATATGTGACGGATTGAGTGTAGGAATCTCATGTACACTAAAAAAATATGAAAAAAGAAGTATACAAGAGCCAGAAGGGGAAAAAAGTATAAGAGGAGACCATGATGGCTTTATTGAAGATATGGCGACAAATATTGCTACCATTAGACGGAAACTAAAAACTCCTAATCTTAAATTCAAGGATTTTACTGTAGGCAATGTCTCACATCAAACTGTTTCTGTTGCGTACCTTGAGAATATTGCAAATACTAACTTACTACAAATTATTTCTGATAAAATTAATAATATTGATACAGACAGCCTTATAGCAATTGGTTATTTAGAGCAAATTATAGCGGATCACCCAAATTCCATTTTTCCTCAATACCTTGCTACAGAAAGGCCAGATAAGGCTATAGCGGGATTGTTGGAGGGGAAATATGTAATAATGCTTCAAGAGACATCGTTTGTAATGATAGCTCCTGTAACTTTTCATGCATTTACACAGGCACCTGAAGATTATACAACCCATTGGTTAGGCGCAACTTATCTGAGGTTATTAAGGACAATTGCAACATTAATAGCGTTATTTCTTCCGGGCATTTATATTGCATTACTAAGTTACCATTATTATATGATACCGTTACCATTACTAGTATCACTTGCAGAGTCAAGAACAAAGGTACCATTTCCTCCTGTTATTGAAGCGTTTTTGATAGAATTTATGATAGAGATGGTGAGAGAAGCCTCCATTAGACTTCCATCGTTTATAACTGCATCTATTAGTATAGTTGGAGGACTTGTAATAGGGCAGACAGCTATCCAGGCTGGAGTTGCAAGTGATCTTATGGTAATAATAATTGCTGCTTCTGCCATTGCAGGATTTACTATGCCTACTTATGATTTGGGAATTTCAATTAGACTCTGTAAATATATAACTATGATTACATCATCAATATTTGGTATTTTGGGAGTAGTAGTTCCCATAGTAACCTTACTTGCTCACTTATTAGTTCTAGATTCTCTTGGTGAACCATATTTTCAACCTATAGCACCTTTTAAGTTTGGTGATTTAAAAGACACCTATATAAGGGCACCAATTAGATATTTAAAGAAAAGGCCAGATGTTGCGAAACCCAAGAATAAGGAAAGAGGTAAATAAAAATGGATAGTAGAGAAAATCAAATTTCCTCTGGTCAATTAATGGGATTTATTGTATCAATCCAAATAGGTATAGGAGCTCTTACCATGCCATCTGAATTAGCTAAAGCTTGCGGACATGATGGTTGGATTTCAATACTTATATATAGTTTAATAATAACAACGGTAATTTCACTAATTATAAGGCTTATGTGCAGGTATAACAATAAATCTATATACGAAATAGATAAGTTATTATATGGAAAAAACATTGGTAATCTGTTAAATTTACTTATAGTTTTATATTTATGGTACTGCACCTGCATAAGTTTAAGAAGTTATACAAATGCAATACATATTCACCTTTTAAGGTCAACTCCTACACTAGTGCTATGTATTTTCACTATAATACCTACCTACTACTTAGCATGGTACGGAATAAAATATGTATCCAGATTTTCACTTATGATATATCTTTCCATAAGTTTTTGCTTCCTTTTGTTTTTTCTTGTATTTAAAGAATTGAGGTTTAGTTTTTTAATGCCTTTAGGCCAATGCGGTATAGAAGGTATAAAAGCTAGCTTTAGTCCATGTATTTTTGCTTTTCTGGGTTATGAAGTAATTTCAGTTATATACCCAGAAATTACAAATAAAAAAAAGGCTATGAAATATGCAATATTTGCAAATATTATTACCACTATATTTTGTATACTTCTTCTTATAGTTACTACATCTTTCTTTGGAGAAGAAATGCTTAAAAAAAGTTTGTATCCAACAATTACATTAGCTAGATCGTATAGAGCCCCTATAATAGAGAGAATGGATATACTATTTTTAGCTATGTGGCTACCGGTAATAGCTATGACAACTAGAGGATACTTTTGTATAACCTATTATAGTATAAATAAACTGCTAAATCTAAAGAAAAAAGGTATATATTTATTTATGTTTACAGCGATAACAATATTATTAAGCATTGTGCCCAAAAGTATTTCACAGATTAGCAATTACAGTAATGTTATGTTAATATCTGGAACCACATTTTCAATATTTTTAGTTATATGTTACTTATTTTCTTTCATACGAAAAAAGGGAGTGAAATCACATGTATAAAAGGTTAAGAAAAATATTTGCATTAATATTTGTTATACCATTTGTACTTTGTGGTTGCTGGGATCAAGTGTTAGTAGAAAAAACTGGGTTTATGACAGCAGTAGGTGTAGAATCAGCTTCTGCAGGGAATTTAAAACTTACCTATGCCATGCCAGTAATTGATGCAAGTGTTACTACTGCTAAATCAGAATTATTTGATATTGAAGCAAATTTGACAAGGATAGCTAGGGATAATGTAAATAGAAGGTCAGGAAAGCAAATGATGGCAGGTAAAATCCAGCTAATTTTATTTTCTAAAGAATTTGCTAGTCAAGGTCGTATATATGATCTTAATTCAATATTTGAAAGGGATCCTTCTGATGCAATTCTTGCTTGGGTAGTAGTTGTTGATGGGAGCGCTAGAAGTTTAATGCATCAATCAGTAGAGAATTTTACAGATAAACCAAGAAGCTCTATATATATAAATGAATTACTTGAGCGTGCAGTTAGTACCGCCAGCACTAGTGAAACAAGGATATATAAGTATGATTTAATAAATGTAGCCCCAGGTATTGATAATATAACTCCACTAATAAAGATTAATGAAAAGTCTATTGAAGTTAAAGGTTCCGCCCTATTTTCGAGGGGGAAAATGGTTGGAACTATAAATGCAGAGGAAAATGGACTGTTAATGTCAATGATGAAGACTTTAAAGCATAAAAAATTCACCTATAATGCCAGTTTACCACCAGAGGCTGAAGCAAACTATAGCGAAAAACAAAGCGCAGCTATTCAACTCTTTCAAAATAGTAAGAAAATAAAAATATCAATAAAGAATAATAAACCTGTAGTAGATATTTATTTAGACTTTTCTGGTAATGCAGATGAGTATAAGTGGGATAATCTAAATGATGAAAAGCAGGTTAAAAAATTTGATAATTTTGTTCAGGAGCAAATTCAAGAAGATTGTCAAAAATTAATTGAGTATATGCAAAAAATAGGGAGTGATACTATTGGTATAGGCGATATGGTAAGAGCCAAATATAATGGTTACTTCAAAATGGTAGATTGGCATACAGCATATAAATCTGCCCAAATAACAACACATGTTAAATTCCATTTAATTGAATATGGTGATATACAGTAAAGCATGCATATAAATTAATAGTTATTTAATGAGTATCTAAATATATAAGTTTGTTGCAATGATCATACTCAATTTATTCTCTTTAGTTTTTATTCTTTTCTACAACAATTTTTATGAACCCAATTTTTGTAAACCTCTTGAAATCCCAAGTTTGTATAACAAATTGTGTCTCCTGGGGAAATTGGGTTATTACATACCATACAAGTAGAACTATAATCTGATGTTTTTGTAATCCCAAGCCATAGGGGCTCATTAAGTTTAATTAACTCTGTTTTGAGGTCATCCGCTGTAAATTCTTTGCTTATTAGCTCACGTAAATAAGCGGAGAAATTATTTTCTCCATGTGTTAATTTGGATTTTTTTAACGCAAGGCTATATACATGATCTGGTAGAGTAATTGATACTTTCTTACTCATTATGTTTAACTCCTATAGTATTAATATCTACTAATATAGTATGAATATTAATGAAATTTGTGCATATTTTATATGCATTAATGCTAATTTTATGGACAAGGCATTTTGAAATTAATAATAAAAATAATATATATTATTTTATATTTGAAGTGTTTTTTATTTTCTAATCGTTATATTATTGTAGGGACAAAAGGGGGGGATGATGGTTATTCAAGAGGAAGAATTTTCAAACTATATAAAACAATATGAACGTTTAATCATCACTATTTGTCTATCGTTTACTAAGAGTTACTTTGATGCAGAAGATTTGGCACAACAAACATTTTTGTCTGCATATACGAATTATAGTAAATTTGATGGAGTTAATTTTAAGGCCTGGATTACAAGAATTGCTATAAATAAATGTAAAGACTTTCTTAAGAGTCCTGCAAGAGTAATTTATAGCTTGTCTAATGAAGATTTTGAATCTTTGAAAGATAAGGGGGGTACTCCAGAGGATATGCTTTTAGAAAGATGTAGTAAGAAAAAAATACACAATTTATGTGAAAGATTAAAAGAGCCTTATAGAGCTGTTGCAGTAAATTATTTTTGTGAAGCTATTAAACTCTCAGATATGGCAAAAGATACGGGGATAAGTTTAAAAACATTACAAACCCATCTTTATAGATCAAAAAAACTTCTTAAAAATTTATGGAAGGAGGAGTTTATGTGAGTTGTACATTATTCAATGAAAATGGACATATAACTAAGATATTGATACAAAGGTTTAAAGAGGGTTCCCTAAGTGATAATGAACTAGTTTTAATGTCAGAGCATATATGTTTGTGTGATACCTGCGCAGATGTTTTAGCAGATGCTTTTAGTAATAATGAACTTGCGGATGCTCCTTTAGGATTTGAGCAAGAGGTGATAGGCAAAATAAAAAAGAAAAAAGAAAGTAATACTCAGTTTATATTTTACTCTCTTAGAGTAATAACTGCAGCAAGTATAGCATTAATATTTGTTTTTTCAAATTCATTAAATTTTATAGCTAATAAACCATTGGATGTAAATCCTATAAGTTTAAGCTCAATAAACACAATTAGTGCAAGTCTTAACAGTTTTTCTAAAAAAATAATTAATATGGAGGTATTTGACAATGAAAAAGGAAAAAAATAAATTTTTAACTTTTGGCTTTTCACTTTTGCCTGGGGCTGGCCACATGTATATGGGATTTATGAAGATGGGATTATCACTAATGACAATGTTTTTCTTCATAATATTTCTTTCGAGTTTTCTTTCTATAGGATCAATTCTCTTCGTTGCACCGCTGATATGGTTTTATTCGTTTTTTGATTGCTTAAACAAAAGGTATGCAACTGATGAAGAATTTTTACTTTTAGAGGATAACTACTTATTTTCTCTTGATGAACTGGTAAAAGTAGATAAAGATATATTAAAAAAACATGCATTGTTTTCAGGAATATTATTAGTACTTCTTGGTGGATACTTAATATTTAACAATATTATTAACAGCTTAGCTGGATATATTCCTGGAGATGTATATAATGTTATCAGTGATGTAACAAGGATGGCTCCTCAGATAATAATAGGTGTAGTAATAGTTGTTATAGGTGCAAAGCTTATTATAGGCAAGAAAAAGGAGTGTGATATAAATGATTAAGGGACGCCGAGTTGGGACTTTTACTACTGGAATAGTTTTAGTTATGTTTGGGGTAATGTTTTTGCTCAGATTAATATATCCAAGTATTAATTATTTAAGACTAGCATCACTGTGGCCAGTAATTTTAGTTCTTCTTGGAGTAGAAATTATTGTAGGATATTTAATAAACAAGGATGAGATAATGAAATATGATTTTGCTGCAATAATGCTGATAATAATCTTGGCTGCTTTTTCAATGGGTATGGGATGTATGGAATATATAATTACTCATATTCAGCAGTTGAGAACTATATTGTAAGTTTTATATTATGAAAAATTAGCTATAGGATAAACATTTTTTAATATGTTTATTCTATAGCTAATAGTTTTTTATTAATAAATAATTGTAAATTTTCAAAGAAAGTATCATAAGATACTATATAAAGCTTATAAAACAAAGGAGCCGTTATGTATAATAATTATTCTAGAGATAATATAATAAAACCAACAATTGTAGCTTATGCAAGTGGAGATGTAAATGGGGATAGAATACCTGATAATGTGTATTTAACTGGTATAAAAACATATGGCAGTCAATTCATTGAAAAAATAACACTTGAAATACAAAATGGCATGACAGGTGAGTTTACTAATATAACATTCAGTGATAATAATGGATACGACCCTAAAATACTTTTGGGAGATTTTACAGGTAACCATGTAGATGATATTTTGATAGGTATTAATTCAGGCGGTAGTGGTGGGATAATGTATTATTATATTTATTCTTTTATTAATAACAAAGTTCAAGTATTGTTAGACTTTAATGAATATAACGATTTATACAAATATGATGTTATATATAAAGATAATTATAAGGTTGAAGTTATTAGTAAAACAAATAAACAAAAATACATTATTGATATCTCTAATAGGGGAATTGATTATTTAAGTGAAATATATTATGCAAACGGAAAACTAAAGGTCCCAATCAACGGGTTTGTAAATCCCATAAGTGGATTATATCCTGTAGATTTTGATTCAAATGGAGTGTATGAGCTATTGGCATATCAAAAAATTGCTGGTAGATATAATGCAGATGCTTTAGGTTATGTCTTAAATACTTTAAAATGGGAAATTAGTAAGTTTGATTTGTATAATCAGAATATAGCTATTTTTGGAGCACAAATATAGCTGTATTTTGATATAAATTTTAAGGAGTAATAGTATGACAAGCAAATATGATAGAAAACTAGCAACAAGTTATGCGATGAAGTACGCTCTTGAGCCAAACAAAAGGTATAAGTTTTATGAATTTGTTAATGGAAATGGGGGGGATTGTACTAATTTTGTCTCTCAGTGTTTAATGGCAGGGGGAGCAAGAATGGATTACAATAATGTTAGACCTTGGTGGTATGATGGTAGAGGTAAATCTTCAATTTGTTGGGCTGTTGCTAATTCGCTGTTCTGGTATTTGAAAACGAATCAAAAACTAAATAGAAATGTTATTAAGGGTTTAGAGGTAGAGGACTTAAGTAAACTTGAAATTGGAGATGTAGTATTTTACGAAAACTATAATAATTCTATTTTTCATTCGGCAATAATAACATCATTTATAGACGAGTATGGAATTCATGAACCTCGTATATCTCAACATTCATATAATCAGATTAATGAAACATATGTAAAAGATTATGAATATAAAAAAGCACATTTTCTTAAAATTACTTTTTGAAAATCATATGTTTATTTACTGTTTTTAATAAAATATACAGTAAAAAAAAGGTTTTTTTGGAAAAACGACGAAAGTAAATAGAGAAATAGAAATTTAGTGTATTGTTATTATATTAGGAGGGGTTAAAGTGATAGAAAATTTGCTGAAAATATTGGTTTGTGATGATTCTATGCTAATTAGAAAAAAATTGAAAGAGTTATTAAAAAGTTGTGGTTGTAATAATATTTTAGAAGCATCTAATGGGCAAGAGGCCGTAGATAGTTACAAAGAGAATAATCCAGATTTAGTATTTATGGATATTATTATGCCTTTTAAAAATGGAATTGAGGCTGTTAAAGAAATAATAGAATTTGATAATGAAGCAAAGGTAGTAATGGCATCTTCAGCTGGAACAAAAGAACATGTAAAAGTCGCGATAAAGGCAGGAGCATTCGAATTTGTTCAAAAGCCTTGGGAAAAGGAACAAATTAATAAAATTCTTCTTAATCTAAAATAAGTAAGGAGGTCATGCAATGTTTAGTCAGTATTTTGGCCAATATTTATTAAATGAAAAATATTTAACTTTTCAGCAATTAAAGATGGCAGTAGAATATCAACAATCAGTACGATTAAAACTAGGGGTTTTAGCAGTAAATGCAGGATATATGAATGCGGATCAAGCAAGTAAGGTACATTCAATGCAAACAAAACTTGATAGACGGTTTGGGGAAATAGCTGTTGATATGGAATATTTAAAAGAAGAACAAGTAGAGGAGTTGCTTTCATCTCAAAGATTTGGACATCTTCTACTTGCGCAAGCACTAATTGACAAAAATTACATTTCACTAGAAAAGTTTGAAGAGGCAATTTATGAGTATAAGAAAAAATACAATATTTCGGAAGCTCAGTTTGATAAATTGCAAAGAGATGATGTAGATGAGATTATAGATATTTATGTAAATTTAGAAAATGATAAATATGGTACAGAAATTAAAAATTACATAGCTTTATTTATGAGGAATGTAATTCGTTTTATTGATTCTGAGGTTTATACTAATGAAATTATGAAAGTTAAAGAATTCAAAACAGAATGCTGCATGAGTCAAAGAATAAAAAACTCAATTAATTTTTTAACTTATATTAATGCAAAGGAAGATGTTTTTGCATTATTTGCATCTAGATATGCAGAGGAAGAATTATTAACTGTAGATGAAATGGCTAAAGACTCTGTGGGTGAATTTTTGAATTTAAACAATGGGTTATATCTTGTAGGAATGTCTAATATAGGTATAGAACTTGACATGGAACCTCAAACAGAGTTTTTTGAAAAAACAATATATTCAACATACGTGATCCAAATAGTATTGCCTTTTGGCACAATGGAACTTATTATATCTCATTTGTAGAATATGTTTAGTATAAATTATATGCTTTTATGTATTTATAGTTATAAAGGTTAATATAAAAAGATAATATTAAAATTGTAATTTTATCTGTAAAATGATACAATGAATCCATAAGCAAAGAAAAAATATTATTAAATGATAAAGGGGTGAGGTCTGTGTTAGCTTGTATTAAAATTTCTCAAACTAAAGAACTGAAAATATCATCTAACATAGTCATAGATAAACTCACTTGCGCTAAAATTAATATGGGATTAAAATATAATTTAGTTAGAAAACACCTAGAAGCGGTATGCGCTTTCTAGGTGTTTTATTTTTAGAATTTTGGATATGTGAAATTCTTAAGAGATAATTAAGTATTATGTTGTATTTTTATAAAAAATAAAGTAATTAAAAGGAGAATTTATTTATGAATAAGAGTGAAATTATAATTAAGGGCCTACCTGTAAAAACAAATAGGCTAGAGAGTGGGGATGTTAATTTACTATTTAAAATAGGAACTTATGATAATATGGAATCTGTTTATAGAGTAGTTGTAAAAAAAGATTATTGGAGAGATGCGGTAGTAGGGATGGAAGATGTAAATTATTTTGTTATTAAAGGAGAACTTAAAGCATGTGTAAACCGTACAGGTACACCTTTTATTTCAGTAGAAGCAACATCAATAAAAATATTTCACTTGTTAAAAGATGAAAATGGACAAATAGACTTAAATTATGAAATGCCAACTGGAACTGATGAAATAATGGATATAACAAAGTTAGTAAATGAAAATGAAGGTATGTCTTTAAAAAGATCAAAAAACAAGGCATTAAATTACATGAAAAATAATAATAAGTTTAATAAACCAATTGTTGTAAAAAAAGGAAGTCTTGTTATTGTATCAGGACATGATCAATACGCAGCAGCACAGGAACTTGGAATAAATAATGTCCCAGTTTCATATTCAGATAGCTAGCAAGTGGGAACTTTGTTCCCACTTGTTTTTTCGTGAAGGGTATATTATAAATAAATCATTAACCTTTATAACATAATAATATAAGATAAAAGATAGCTGCAGAAATTGCAGCTATCTTTTTATAAATGTTTTTACAATTATGAATCACAAAATATAAATCATGCAATTATTTAAAAAATGAATGAATTGAAATATTTATTTTTAAATCAATCAAAAAAGTATTGATAAGCATTAAAATATATGATATTATTAATAAAAATTACGAATTATGAATAATTTAAAAAATATTAATTCATAAAATGCAATCATGTGATAATTGTTTTATAAAGTATTGGTACACGATTATTTGGAAATGTGTAAGTAGTATTTATCAGAAAATAAATATGAAATCGGGGGGTTATTAAATGTTTAAAAAGAAAATGTCGTTATTACTATCTATGTCAATGGCTATAGGATTACTTGCAGGATGCGGTGCAAAAAGTGCATCAACTACAGGAGAGATAAAAATTGGAGTTGTATTACCACTTACTGGTTCAGTTTCATCTTTTGGAAAATCAGGACAAAATGGTATAAAATTGTTAGAAGATCAAGTGAACAAAGCTGGCGGAATTAATGGACGTAAGATTAAGTTTATTTATGAAGATGATGAAGGTAAACCAGATACTGCAACAACCGTTGGTACAAAGCTTATTAGTAGTGATAATGTTGTAGCAATAGTTGGACCATTAACTAGCGGATCGGCTATAGCCCTTGGACCAATAGCTACTCAAAGTAAAGTACCAATGATAACAGGATCAGGAACAAACCCAGATGTTACTAAAAAAGGTGGAGAATATGTTTTTAGGTCATGCTTTATAGATCCTTTCCAAGGCAGTGTTTTAGCAAAATTTGCTTCAGGAGATTTAAAGGCAAAGACAGCGGCTATTCTTTATGATAATGGTAATGATTACTCTAAAGGATTGGCTGAGTTCTTTGAAAAAGGGTTTGTTGCAGCAGGCGGAAAAATAGTTGCGAAAGAAACTTATGCTACAGGAGACAAAGATTTTAAGGCACAGCTTACAAAAATGCAACCAACAAAACCAGATGTAGTATTACTTCCTGATTACTATGGAACAGTTGGTAATATTGCAAAACAAGCAAGGGCTATTGGGATAAATGTTCCATTACTAGGTGGAGATGGTTGGGATTCAGCTGAATTATTTAAGGTTGGTGGAACTGCAGTTAATGGATGTTATTTATCTGATCATTACTCAGCTGATGATACAGCACCTATAGTTGTCGCATTCCAAAAGGAATATAAAGCAAAATACAATTTGAATGCAGATGCTATGGCAGTTCTAAATTACGACGCTGCAAAGATAATGGTAGAAGCTATAAGAACTGCTGGTAAAACGGATGGACCAAGTATTAAAGCGTCACTCGCAAAAACTAGTCTTGAAGTAGTATCTGGTAAAGTATCTTTTGATGCAAATAGAGATGCAATTAAAGGAGCCGTAATTTTAAAGGTTGATGGTGGTAAGTTCAATTTTGTTAAAAAGCTTGTTCCTTAATAAGAAAACAAAAATAAAGTTAGCAGATATACTTCATTAATAAATTGTAGTATGTCTGTATTTTAAAATATAAATTATGAGAAATGGAGGAAAAATAAATGGAATTTTTACAGCAGATTATTAATGGCTTATCATTAGGTTTTGTGTATGCATTAATTGCAATTGGTTATACAATGGTATATGGAATAATCGGACTTATAAATTTTGCGCATGGTGATGTTTTTATGGTTGGAGGATATTTTGGATTTTTCGCTGCAACTATGCTACATTTAAGTTTTATACCTACATTATTAATAGCAATGGGTGGAGCGGCATTAACAGGTGTGGTTGTTGAAAAAATAGCATACAAACCTTTAAGAAATTCACCGAAATTATCTATATTAATAACAGCTATTGCAATGTCAGTACTACTTGAGAATTTAGTAAGACTTAAGATGACTACTGATCCACAAACATATCCAGAGACTCTTTTGCCGTCAAAGGTAATACATTTCCTTGGCTTAAGCATTGATAATCGTCAACTTATAATTATAGGAATGTCAATTTTGCTTGTAGTAATACTTCAATTTATAGTTTTCAAAACTAAAACTGGTAAAGCAATGAGAGCGACTTCTTTTGATAAGGATGCGGCGGCACTTATGGGTATTAATGTGGATTCTGTTATATCTATAACATTTGCAATTGGTTCAGCGCTCGCAGGAGCTGCAGGTGTACTATTTGGAATTTTGTATTCGAGTATAGATCCATACATGGGTATAATGCCGGGGCTAAAAGCTTTCGTTGCAGCAGTTCTCGGTGGAATTGGTATAATCCCAGGTGCTCTATGGGGTGGACTAATAATGGGACTAGTTGAAACGTTTAGTAAAGTATATATATCATCTAGTTACTCAGATGCGATTGCATTTTCAATCCTTATTATTATTTTAATTGTTAAGCCTTCTGGACTTCTTGGTAAGAAAACCAGAGAGAAAGTGTAGGTGATAAAAATGAAAAAAGAATTTAGAAATACTATTATTTTACTTGTTATTGGAGTCATCTTGTTTTTTATTTTATCATTTCTAATGGATACTGAAATGTTAAATAGATATTATGGAAGAATAGTAATATTAATTTGTATAAATGTTATTCTTGCAGTAAGTTTAAATCTTATTATAGGAATTACAGGACAGTTAACGCTAGGACATGCAGGGTTTATGTCTATTGGGGCATACGCAGCAGCAATGGCTACAATTCAATTAAATATGCCGTTTCCTATAGCGCTTCTTCTTGGTGGTGTAGTTGCTGGGTTAATTGGATATCTTATTGGTCTTCCTACTTTAAGTTTAAAAGGAGATTATCTTGCTATAACTACTTTAGGTTTTGGAGAAATAATAAGAGTTGTTATAACAAATATGGATAAGCTTGGAGGCGGGCGTGGACTTTCGGGAATACCACCTAAAACTACTTTTGCTTGGGTATTTTTTATAATGGTCTTTACCATTTTTATAATTTACAATATAGCACGTTCTTCGCAAGGTAGGGCTATGATGTCAGTTCGCGAAGATGAAATAGCCGCAGAAGCTATGGGGATTAATACTACAAAGTATAAGATTATGGCTTTTGTTATCGGGTCCTTCTTCGCAGGTATTGCAGGTGGATTATTTTCACATTATCTAATGTATATTAAGCCAGAACAATTTGGTTTCTTAAAATCAGTAGATTTAGTTACTTACGTAGTTATGGGTGGAATGGGAAGTTTAACCGGTAGTGTATTATCAACAGGTATACTAACAGTTCTTCCAGAAGGGCTAAGATTCCTAAACGATTATAGGATGATTATTTATCCACTAGCACTTATAATTATTATGAGATTTAGACCTCAAGGTCTAATGGGTACAAAAGAATTATCTATGAAAATATTTGATAAATTTTCAAAAGGAAGTGATAAAGATGCAGCTTTTAAAGGTAAATGATCTTACAATTAAGTTTGGTGGGCTAACAGCTGTTTCTGATTTCGCACTTAACCTTTCAGAGCATGATCTTGTAGGTTTGATTGGACCTAATGGAGCTGGAAAGACTACAATTTTTAATATGTTGACAGGTGTTTATGCCCCAACATCTGGAACTATAGAATTTAATGGAGAATTTATACAAGGCATAAAACCTTATGATATTACTAAAAAAAGAATTGCTAGAACATTTCAAAATATAAGATTATTTAAAGATTTAACAGTTCTTGATAATGTGAAGATATCATTTAATTATAATGTTAAATATAATTTATTTCATTCAATATTAAGGCTTCCAAAGTTTAAAAAGGAAGAAGCTGAAATTGAAGAGAAAGCACTTGAGATTCTTAAGGTGTTTAAGCTTGATGGTAAAAGAAATGAGCTTGCATGTAATCTTCCCTATGGAGAGCAACGAAGACTTGAAATAGCAAGAGCTCTTGCAGCTGAACCTAAATTATTGTTGCTCGATGAACCGGCAGCTGGTATGAATCCACAAGAAACTCATGAACTGATGGGGCTCATAAATTGGGTAAGAGATGAATTTAAAATAGCTATATTACTAATTGAGCATGATATGAAACTGGTTATGGGAGTATGTGAGCGAATAATAGTTGTAGATTACGGTAAGGTAATAGCGCAGGGGACGCCTGATGAAATAAAGAATAACCCTAAGGTAATTGAGGCATACCTTGGAGAGGAGGTAACTGATGCTTAAAATTGATGGGTTAAATGTAAATTATGGCGCAATACATGCATTACATGATATTAGCATACACGTGAAGAAAGGCGAAATAGTTACACTTATAGGTGCTAATGGAGCTGGAAAAACTTCAATATTAAGAGCTATTTCAGGACTTATTCCTATAAAGTCAGGAAGTGTTTTATTTGAAGGCAAACCAATTCATACCACTGCTGCTTATAAACTTTCAAAGCTAGGTATTGCACATGTACCTGAGGGAAGAAGAATATTTGCAAATATGTCAGTTATGGAAAATCTTGAACTTGGAGCTTATATTAGAAAAGATAAAAGAGATATAGCAAAAGATTATGAGATGGTTTTTGACAAGTTTCCAAGGCTTAAAGAAAGAATAAAGCAAATGGCTGGAACATTAAGTGGTGGAGAACAGCAAATGCTAGCTATGGGAAGAGCCCTTATGGTAAGACCAAGAATATTGCTGTTAGATGAACCATCTATGGGACTTGCACCACTTGTAGTAAGAAATATATTCTCTATAATAGAAGAAATAAATAAGTCAGGAACTACAGTTTTACTTGTAGAACAAAATGCTCATATGGCACTATCGATTGCACATAAAGCATATGTTTTAGAAACCGGGAAAATAGTTTTAGAAGGTAGCGCGAAAGAATTATTAACTAATGATTCTGTAAGAAGTGCATATCTTGGCGAGTAAGATTCTTTATACTAAGATGTTGATACTATGGTTATTCACTCACTCCTATTTTGGAGTGAGTTTTTGTTTGCCTAAGAATAAAAAGATGTTAAGAATATGTTTGAATATAGGAAGCATTCAAGTTATAATGTAATATGTAAACAAGCTATATTATATTAAAGATGACATTTTGTTTGTTTTTAGACTTATATTAATATTTGGAGGTAACAAATGCGTTGCGACAGCTGTAATAATGAATTTAGTAATATTAATGGATTAAAATTTTGTCCATATTGTGGAGAGCAAATAGATGGAAAAATAGAAATGCAAGGTGAAAAGATTCTTAATAATAAGGATGGAGAAAATAAAGCTAAACCAACATTAAATGAGAAGAAAGAGCAAGATACCTCAGCAATGCCTGTAATATCAGATAAGGATATAAGAAAGTATAAAAGAGATAAAATTTTTGCTTGGGTTAAGAAAACATTTATACATAAGAAAGTAATTATACCTATGATAGCAATTATTTCTGTAATTATAGTATCAGTATTTGCATACTCATTTTTTATTGTTAGACCTATTGATGATGCCAGAATAAAGGCAGACCTGATAGGATCAGTTGTAACACTTCCCAAGGGTACAGTAATAAAAATAAATAAAGATAACATGAAAAGTTTCATTATAAGCAATCGGAATACGCAGAAGAGTAAAGATGAGATGAAAGTAGCATTAACTCTAAATAATGATGCTCTTGAGGCAAAGGTTTTGGTATCAGTAGTTTATCTTAAAGAAGGCAAAAATGAATGGAAAACTAATGGCAAACCAGTAACTCTTAATATTACTTCAGTGAAACCAGTGGTGGGAATAAATGACAAAATATTTTTAGCCAAATTAAAAGGATTAAAAATGACTATTGGGAATACACAGGAAGCATTAAATGGACAAAATGTTAAAAAGCTTGGTATAACATTAAGGACACCAGATTTTCAAAATGGAAAAGAAGAAATTTTAGTGGAAACCACTATAGATAGTGGACTTCTTAGGGCCACGGGGAAAATAAAGTGTAGTCTTGTTTTTGAGGATGAAACATGGAGTGTTAATTCTATAGATGCAAATAGTTCTGATGATTTTAAGTTAACACTATCACCAAATTTTTCAGATGAAAAAGCTATTCAAATTATAAAAAAGCAAGGTCTTGCGGAAACGGTATCCTATTCTGATATTTTCGGAGGCAAAGGATTTACTGTAAAGGATGGGTATACTAAGAACATTAATATATCTGGAAAAATGTTTAATGAAAAGAAAGGAACACTAAATCTTATTGCTAAGAGGGAAAATATAGCAGGTGAAATAAAGTCAGTATTATCGACTAATTATACTTTCTCGATATCTTTAAGCGATATAGCTTTATTAAATGGGTCAGAAACTACAGTTGATAGTGCAGTGATAAGCAATATTCCGGAGTCGTTAATTATACCCTCTATTACTAATGGTGAAATTGAAGGAAGTAATCTACTTTTCTGGTGGTCTAATAATCACAAGGTAACAGGGGAAGAAGCGAAGACTTTTAAAACTGATAAGACATTATCTACAAAGGGTTTAAAAAATATAAAATATGTTTATGGAAATATTACGTATAAAGATGATAAAAATAATAAAAGTAAAGATAGGAGCGTTTCTATTGTAGCAGTTTATTTTTTAGTTTATGATGATTCTAGTGGATACAATTGGAAATTAAATAAACTAATTAGTGAAGACTCACCTAATTACAAAACATATATTAATTTAAAAGATGGTTTATAATAACAAAATTAGCCTAAAGCAAATGCTTTAGGCTAATTTTACTTGTACGCCCATCATGGGCGAAATCATTCATTTCTTAAATATTTTCAAATAATCTTCATAACCGGCATCTTTGAGTTTGTGAACTGGTATAAATTTTAATGATGCACTATTTATGCAATATCTTAATCCACCTTCAGCACGAGGACCATCATTGAAAACATGACCTAGATGGCTGTCAGCATAAGAACTTCTTACTTCTGTCCTCATCATTCCAAGGGTCATATCTTTCTTTTCTTTAACATTCTTATTATCAACAGGTTTAGTAAAACTAGGCCATCCACAGCCTGAGTCAAATTTATCAAGAGATGTAAATAATGCTTCGCCACTATTAACATCTACATATATTCCTTCTTCTTTGTTGTTCCAAAATTCATTGTCAAAAGATCTTTCAGTTGCATTTTCCTGAGTTACTTCAAACTGAATTTGTGTTAGTTCTTTTTTTAACTGTTCTTTATTTTTTTTAGTGTATGTTTTTTTATCCATAACAAGAGCCTCCTTAAAATATATATATCTAAATAATTATATATATATATAAAGCTTAACCATTTTACAGAATTTAAGCAAGTTTTACATAGTAATAATGTTCGTATCACTTGAATCATCTAAATTTACGGATTTAGGGAGATTATAGTAAGAACTAATGGTAGGTTAAAATATGTGACTCCTATTAAATGTATATAACTAATAAATAGTTATGTACATTTGGGGGGTTTATTTTATAGAGTATGATACATATACTTTTTTAAAAAAAAGCAAAGAAAGTTCTATTAGTAGTATATAATGATAATACAGATTTTAAAAAAAATTAAGGGGTATAATATTATGGGAAATGAAAAATTATCAGAGAATATCAATAATTTAGAGAAAAAACTTATAGAGGTACGTCATAACTTCCATAAACATCCAGAGTTATCTAATGAAGAATTTGAAACAACTAAAACATTACGTAAGTTACTAAATGAGGCTCAAATTCGTATACTTAAATTACCACTAAAAACAGGACTAGTTGCAGAAATAACAGGAGATAGGGAAGGACCAATTATAGCCATTCGTGGAGATATTGACGCACTACCTATTATTGAGGAGACGGAGTTAGAATATAAATCACAAGTTAGTGGTAAAATGCATGCATGTGGTCATGATTTTCATGCAAGTGTTATTTTAGGTGCAGCTTATTTATTAAAGCAACAAGAATCAACACTAGAAGGAACAGTAAGGATTATATTTCAGCCAGCTGAAGAGCTAGGACACGGTGCGGAAGATGTATTAGCAAGCGGAGCATTATCTAATGTAGCTGCAATTTTTGGACTCCATAGCGCACCAGAGTTAGAATTGGGAAGCTTTGGAACAAAGGTGGGAGCCATGACTGCAGCCGTAGATCGTTTTGAAATTGAAATTGAGGGCATTGGTACTCATGCGTCATCTCCAGAAAAGGGAATAGATCCAATTATTGTTGCAGCTCATATAATTACATCGCTCCAGACGATTGTTAGTCGAAGTGTTAGCACCTTTGATCAAGTACTTATTAGTGTTACTCATATTGAAAGTGGTAACACATGGAATGTAATTCCAAATAAGGCTTATATTGAAGGAACAGTGAGAACTGTTAATGCTAATATGCGTGAGTTTGTTCCAAGCAAAATGAGACAAATAATTAAAGGTGTGGCTGACTCATTTGGAGCAACTGCTGAGCTTAAATGGTATAGTGGACCACCAGCAACAAATAACACGAAAGATTGGACAGAGGTTGCATTAGAAGTTGCACAAAAGCAAGGATATGTTATTAGAAAACTTCCGGATACACTAATTGGTGAAGATTTTGCTTTTTACCAAGAGAAAATACCTGGTGCATTTGTAAAAATTGGTACAGGTGTGTCATACTCACTTCATCATCCTAAATTTAAGGTAGATGATGCTGCACTTTTACCAGCTGCCAATTATTTTTCGGAACTTGCTAAGCGCGCTTTGGTAATACTTAAAGAAAAATAATTTAACAAATATATCAACAAAAAACACATTCCTATGTTTTATAGGAATGTGTTTTTGCTATTATAAAATTATAATTCTAATGCTCTTTTTAAATCGTCTACTATATCAGAAACGATTTTTGTGTTTGAGTTGTGTCTGCCCATCCTTAAAGCTAAAGTTTTAATAACTCGTATTAATAAGAAGGAATCAAATGATAATAAAACTCCAGCTGTTGAATTTTGTATAAATTATATTAATTAAAATCTAAACTTAAAAATTGTTTTATTCGTTCGTTACTTGTGTTAGTTAATAATTCCTCTGGAGTTCCATTATCAAGGATAATGCCGTTATCCATAAATATTATATTGTCGCCTACATCTCTTGCAAAATTCATATTATGAGTAACGACTACCATGGTCATACCTTCAAGAGATAAACCCTTCATAACTTTAAGCACCTCGGCTGCAAGCTCAGGATCTAGTGCAGAAGTTGGTTCGTCAAATAACAACACTGATGGCTCGATTGCCATAGCACGTGCTATAGCAACTCTTTGTTGTTGCCCACCTGAGAGTTCATGAGGGTAACTATCAGCCTTATCTAAAAGTCCAACTTTATCTAGAAGGTTAAGTGCTTTATCATGTGCAGCTTTTTTAGGCTGCTTAAGCACAGTAGTGAGTCCCTCCATGATGTTTGCAATTACAGTCATGTGAGGAAATAAATGAAAACCTTGAAATACCATTCCTGTATTGCGTCTGAGTTTTAATATTTCTTTATCGGTTGGTTCTTTATTTTCGCCAAATATCAATTCGTTATCCCCAATGCTTATGGTTCCTTTATTAGGAACTTCTAATAAATTAAGGCACCTAAGAAGTGTGGTTTTACCTGAACCAGAAGGGCCTATTACAATTGTTGTTTCTCCCTTTTTTATTTTTAAATCTATACCTTTTAATATCTCATTATTGCCAAAACTTTTGTGTAAATCTTTTATACTAATCATGAAATTCCTCCAATTACCTAGCTACATATCTTTCAAGTTTTTTCTCTATTCTTTGCTGAATTATAGTTAATATTGTACAAAACATCAGATAAATAAAAGCTACCTCACAATACAATACAAGTGGCTCATATGTTGTTGCTGTTATTTGTTGTGCAATTTGGAACATTTCAGCTAAAGTAATAGCAGCTGCAAGTGATGTATCTTTAATGAGACTTATAAAGGAGTTTGACAGTGGAGGTACAGATACTCTAGCTGCCTGTGGCAAAATTATACGAAGGAGCGATTGAGTATGAGTCATACCAATTGAACTTGCAGCTTCCCATTGACCCTTAGGTATTGATAAAATGGAAGCTCTAATTACTTCTGAATTATAAGCCCCCACGTTTAATGTAAAACCTATAATTGCTGCAGGGAGTGGTCCTATTGTTATACCGGCTGCTGGTAATCCATAAAATAATATAAATAATTGTACGAGAAGAGGAGTTCCTCTTATTATCCAAACATATAAACTTGATATTATGTTTAGTAATTTATATTTTGATATACGAGCAAGAGCCGTTACCATAGCTAAAATTGAACCAAGCAAGAAGGAAATCACAGCTACTGGAATTGTAAACTTCACACCTGCTACTAATAAAGGAAAAAAAGAATCTTTAACTATGCCGAGTATTCTTAGTGTATCTGCGTCTAAATTCATTTTATCACCCTTTTATTTTGATACATCGCTGCCAAAATATTTATTTGAAATTTTTGAGTAAGTGCCATCTGATTTCATGTCAGCTAATGCTTTATTAACTGCGGTTACTAATTCTTTATTTCCTTTATTGAACATAAATCCGCTAGGTTGTGCATTTCCTTTTTGATCAACAATTTTTATAGCAAGGTTTGGTTTTTGTTTTTTTAGATCAAGGTAAGATAAACTGTCATTAACTGTTGCATCTACTCTTTTAGAAACTAAAAGATCGATTGACTGGTTAAAGCCATCAACTGCTTGGAGAACCGCGCCATTAGCTTTTGCAATTTTGCCTAAGTCACTAGTTAATGATTGAGCAGATTTCTTGCCCTTTAAATCAGCGAATTTTTTTATAGTATTATCGGAACTATTTACTATTAGAACAGCTTTCGAAACTATATACGAGGTTGAGAAATCGTATTTTAGTTTTCTATCTGAATTGATTCCAACTTCATTCGCTATCATGTCAAATCTCTTTGCACCTAACCCGGCAAGCATACCGTCCCACTTTGTTTCTACAAATTCGGGTTTAACTCCAAGACGTTTGGATACTTCCGTTGCAATTTCAACATCAAATCCAGTCAATTTTCCTGATTTATCATGGAAAGTATATGGTGCATAAGTACCCTCAGTACCAATTTGTATTTTTCCTTCATTCTTTATTGTTTCTAACAAATTTTTTGAAGTAGTAGTTTTACTGGTACCGCATCCTACAAGACCTACTGATGCTACTAATAAAGTGGTAATTAATATAGATAATTTTTTCATTTATTTCCCCCTTGAAGTAATCCTACTGTTTTAGTAAGGTATTGAATTAATAATACCATAATTAATCCGTTGTTGTCAATATACGTTCGAAATTAAAAAAGTGGCTTAAAAAAACAACTAAAATAAAGGGTGACCAGTTGCCATCCCTTATTTTAGTTCATTCTGTGAAACTATTTTTTAAAGGGATAATAGCAAATATTAATATGCTATTCCCTCAGAATACATAGCATCAGCTACTTTAATGAATCCTGCTATATTAGCACCGGCAAGTAAATTACCTTCAAATCCATATTCTTTTGCAGCACTACTTGCTTTAATATAAATATCTGACATTATAGCCTTTAATTTATTATCAACTTCTTCAAATGTCCATGAGTATCTTATGCTGTTTTGTGACATCTCAAGTGCTGAGGTAGCAACACCGCCTGCATTAACTGCTTTAGCAGGTCCGAAAAGGATCTTGCTTTTTAAGAATACACTAATTGCTTCTGAAGTGGAAGGCATATTTGCTCCTTCTCCAACTGCTATACATCCATTCGCTACAAGAGTTTTTGCAGATGATTCATTTATTTCATTCTGAGTAGCACAAGGAAGTGCGATATCACACTTTATTTTCCAAATTCCTGAGCAACCTTCATGATATTCTGCAGTAGGATGGTATTTAACATATTCACTTATTCTTTCTCTATTAACTTCTTTAATTTTTTTAACTGTATCTAGTTTAATTCCAGTAGGATCATATATGTATCCATTTGAATCACTTAATGCAACTACATTTGCTCCTAGCTGTATAGCTTTTTCAGCTCCGTATATTGCAACATTACCTGAACCAGAAATTACAACTGTTTTATTTTTAAAGGAATTTTTTGTAGCTTTAAGCATTTCTTCAACAAAGTAACACATGCCATATCCGGTGGCTTCTGTACGAGCAAGACTTCCACCATAAGATAGTCCCTTACCAGTTAATACACCTGTAAATTCATTTCTAAGCCTTTTATATTGACCATACATAAAACCAATTTCTCTGCCGCCAACACCAATATCACCAGCAGGAACGTCTGTATCAGCTCCAATATGTTTTGAAAGCTCAGTCATAAAACTCTGACAAAATCTCATTATTTCTCTATCAGATTTTCCCTTAGGATCAAAATCACTTCCACCCTTGCCACCACCAATTGGTAGACCAGTTAAGGAGTTTTTAAAAGTTTGTTCAAATCCAAGAAACTTAATAATGCTAAGGTTAACTGAAGGGTGAAGCCTTAAACCACCTTTGTAAGGTCCAATAGCACTATTGAATTGGACACGAAAACCTCTGTTTACATTTACTGCTCCCTTATCATCTATCCAGGAAACTCTAAATATAATTTGTCTTTCAGGCTCTACAATTCTATCAAATATACCAGCTTCCATCCATTCAGGGTGAGCTGCAGCAACTGGCTCTAGTGATTCTAGTATTTCTTTTACAGCCTGTTGAAATTCTGGTTCGTTTGGGTTTTTCTTAATAACTTGTTGAGTTAAACTTGATAATAAACTCATTTTATGCCTCCTCAAATATAATAAAAAAATATATGTTGAATTTTAAAATTAATATTTATCAATATGTACAATTTTATAAAAATTGCATTTATCTATTATATATCCTACCATTTATAGAACGGTTTTTCAACTTTTTAAAAGCTAGTTTTGCTAATGATGAGCAGTGGTAAGGACTTGGGGTGATATGCTACACCATAACAAATTAGTCAAGAGTGGTTTTTATTAAATAAATTTTGCAAATAAACTGAAACCTATTAATCTAATATAACTAACAAGGTTGTGATAATTTATTTGAGGAGGTTGGTTTTATATGTTAAATAAAGCATAAATCCATATTGAAGTTTATGTACAAGTGGATATATGATTATTCCAGAAGGAATTCCGTATAAAATGAATTAATTTCAATAATGACATGCAAAAACGAAGCTTTTTAAATTAAATTAAATATATAAATGTGAATGTTTACATTCGAATTTATATGTTGTTTTTGCGTTAATACGCCTAGAAATGACATATTTTTAATGAAAAAATAGAATTAACAGAATATTAAAATACTTGACTTATGTTTCAAAAGTTAGTAAAATGATTTCTAACGGTAAGCAAAAATTCATTGTGACTACAATACGAATTTTTAAAAGCTAGGAATAATAATATTTAATTAGGGGGAATTTTTATGAACGCAATAAATACGACAGATACGTCATTTATGATTTTTGCAACGGTATTAGTAATGTTAATGACACCGGGCCTTGCTTTATTTTATGGTGGAATGGTGAGAAGGAAAAATGTACTTAGTACTACAGTACACAGTTATACAGCAATGGTAATTGTATCACTTCAATGGGTTTTAATTGGTTATACTTTATGTTTCGGAAAAGATTTTGCTGGTTTTGTTGGTAATTTTCAGTTTCTTGGATTGCATGGTGTAGGCTTTCTTCCAAATGCAGACTATGCAACTACGATACCACAATCAGTATTTATGTTATTTCAGTTAATGTTTGCAATAATTACACCGGCTTTAATTTCAGGAGCAATTGCTGGAAGAATGAAATTTCTTGCATTTGCAGTATTCATCTTAGTATGGACAACATTAGTTTATGATCCAATTGCACACTGGGTATGGGGTGCAGGTGGATGGCTTAGAAATTTAGGAGCGCTAGATTTTGCAGGTGGAAATGTAGTTCATATAAGTTCAGGTATATCTGCACTTGTTGTAGCACTTGTAATAGGAAAGAGAAAAAAATTTAAATCAATTACTCCACACAATCTTCCTATGACACTTCTTGGAGCAGGGATTTTGTGGTTTGGATGGTTTGGATTTAATGCAGGAAGCGCACTCGCAGTAAATGGTGTAGCACTTAATGCATTTATTACAACTAATACATCTGCTGCGGCGTCTGCATTAGCTTGGTGTACATGTGAGTTAATTATTAGAAAGAAAGTTACATCGCTTGGACTCGCAAGCGGTATAGTTGTAGGACTTGTAGCAATAACACCTGGTGCAGGTTTTGTAAGTCCGATGTCTTCCATATTGATAGGTGGAATAGGCGGCATAATATGTTACTTTAGCGTAACTGTAGTTAAACAAAAATTTGGATATGATGATGCATTAGATGCTTTTGGTTGTCATGGAATTGGAGGAATTTGGGGAGGAATAGCTACTGGTATTTTTGCTTCAAAGGCTATAAATTCTGCCGGTGCAAATGGGTTGATTCATGGTAATATTAAATTGCTTGGAATTCAAATAATAGCAATTGTAGCAACGATTGCATACTCAGCAATAATGACATTTATAATATTGAAGGTATTAGGTGTATTTATGAGCTTAAGAGTAACAGCAGATGAAGAAAATGATGGATTAGATATTTCTCAACATGGTGAGGAAGCTTATGGTGGGATAGATATTTAATAAATAAAGAGGGGGTACTATTATGGAAGAAAAATTTTCAAAAATAGATATTATTACATCTTCAAGCAAATTTGAGGAATTGAAGGAAGCATTAAACGCAATTGGCATAAGCGGTATGACTGTGTCAAATGTTCTAGGATGTGGAATCCAAAAGGGTCACAAAGAATTTTATCGAGGACTTGCTTTAGATATTAATCTTTTACCAAAATTGAAAGTAGAAATAATAGTGTGTGATATTCCTGTGGACTTGGTTGTGGAAACAGCACAAAAAGTACTGCACACAGGGAAAATGGGTGATGGAAAAATATTTGTTTATGATGTGAAAAACATTATAAGAATCAGTAATGGTGCTGAAGGACGAGATGCCCTTCGGTATAATAAATAATTACATCTATAATTAAAGACTAGCAGACCAACTTAATTGCATTAAGTTGGTCTGCTTTTTAGTTGTTTCAGCTTAGGTTTGCAATAATTACTCCTAATATAATTTTAGGAGCAATTGCTGAGAGAATGAAATTTTTCGTTTTTACAGTATTCATTTTACTATGGTCAATAATGGTTTACGATCCAATTGCACACTGGGTATGGGGTGCTGGTGGATGGCTTAAAAATCTAGGAGTATTAGATTTTGCAGGGGGATATGTTGTTGAAAGTAAGTTCGGGTATTTCAGCACTCGTTGCAGCACTAGTAATAGGCGGAATTGGAGGCATTTGGGGAGGACTAGCTACTGGTATTTTTGCTTCAAAAGCTATAAATTCTGCTGGCGCAAATGGATTAATATATGGTAATATTAATTTAGTAGGAATTCAACTGATTGCAATTGTAGCGATTATTGCATACTCAGCAATAATGACATTTATAATATTAAAAGTTATAAGTATATTTATGAGTTTAAGAGTAACAAGTGAAGAAGAAATGGAAGGACTAGATGTTTCACTACATGGAGAAGAAGCTTACGGTGGAATAGATATTTAATGAAACAAGTTAAAGTAAAAGGGGGTACCGATATGGAAGAAAAATTTTCAAAGATAGATATTATTACATCATCGAGTAAATTTGATGAATTGAAAGACGCTTTAAACGAAATTGGTATTAGTGGAATGACTGTATCTAACGTTTTAGGATGTGGTATGCAAAAGGGTCATAAAGAATTTTATCGTGGGCTTGCATTAGACATTAATCTTCTACCTAAAATAAAAGTAGAAGTAATAGTTTGCGATATTCCTGTAGAATTAGTTGTAGAAACTGCAAAGAAGGTACTTCATACAGGGAAAATGGGTGATGGAAAAATATTTGTTTATGATGTTAAAAATATTATAAGAATCAGCAATGGGGCTGAAGGTCGAGATGCCCTAAGGTATAATAAATAATTTAATATTGCAACTCTGCAGGAGATGACTTAATTATGAAATTTGTTACGTATATTAACAAAAGTAAGGAAAGCGTAGGAATTATTATTGGACAAAAGGTTATATATATCAATGAAATATACAATTCATTAGGTAAAGCTAGTGTTAGTTCTATGACTGAACTAATAGAAAGTTTTGAAGGAAATACAGTTGAGAAAATTAAAAATGCTATTAGTAGTAACAATTTTAATTATGTATCATTAAATTCAATTAAATTACTTGCGCCAATACCAAATCCCAAAAGAAATATATTTTGCCTTGGCAAAAATTATGTAGATCATGTAAAAGAAATTAAAAAAACCAAAATATCAGGTACTGGTATTCCAGAATACCCTATATATTTTACTAAAGTAGCATCACCTGCAATTGGAAGTGGTGATTTTATTAAATTTTCTTCAAAAGTTACAACTCAAGTAGATTATGAAGTAGAACTCGCAGTAGTAATTGGAAAAGAAGGAACTGATATTAAACCAGAGAATGTACAAGAATACATTTTTGGCTACACTATAGTTAATGATGTTTCAGCTAGAGATTTGCAAGGAAAGCACACTCAGTGGTTTAAAGGGAAAAGTTTAGACACATTTTGCCCTATGGGACCATGTTTAGTTCATAAAAGTGAAATTAAATTCCCAGTAGAGCTAAATATAACATGTTGCGTTAATGATGAATTAAGGCAAAACTCCAACACAAGAAATTTAATTTTTGATATACCATATATTATTAGTGATTTGTCAAAAGGGCTTACTTTAAAGCCCGGTGATATAATTAGTACAGGCACTCCAAGTGGTGTTGGTCTAGGATTTGATCCACCTAAGGTTTTGAAAAATGAAGATATCGTAGAATGTTATATTGAGAATATAGGCAAATTAGTTAATAAAGTAATCGTTATTAATGGATAGACAAAAAAATTAAAAATATTAAGTTAAAGGCATACTTTTGTTTAAAAAGTATGCCTTTAACTGAGTGTATTAAACATATTACCTGTATTATTTTATTTCAGCTAGGCCGTTTTCTTTTAAAACTTTATTTAGCTGGTCCGGGTCCTATATATCCAATATAAATAGCTCCTGCAAAAAGTGCCTCTACTTCTGCTGGCCCTGCATTAAATAGTTTCCAATACTTGATCCTATAGCCTTTTGAAAAGTACCTTGGTCGCGGCCTACAAGCGGTTGTGCGTGGGTTATGTTTGGAAAATATCCAACTCTAACATTAACAGCCTCACCTTTTGGTTCTTTTGATGAGCAGCCTGAAAATGTCCCAATAATTGATATACCTAGTAATAATGCGATTGAAAATTTGAAAACTTTTGAATTTTTTATTTGGTCCCCATTATTTAATTATTTCATAATCCCAGTATTGAAGTATGTTTAATATGATATGTAATAATTAATATATTAGTTCCTAGGGAAGAACAGGTAATTGATAATATAATAGAATTTATAGAAAAACAACTTTAATTAAGCTATTGACAAATTTATCAAATGTTAATATAATATAAAGTATTCCTACATGAATTGTAGGAATACTTTTAAAGATAAACATATTAAGAAATATGAATTTTATGTAAATAACAAAAAATATTTAAGTCAAATGCTATAAGAAGGTGATATGTAGATGAGTATTGATTGGGAATTTGTAATTAGCAGTTTGCCTTTATATGAAAAGGCTGCATGGATTACTTTAAAGTTAGCTTTTGGAGGGATACTTATATCAGTAGTTATTGGTCTTTTGTGTTGTGCAATACTATACTTCAAAGTTAAGGGTATGGAGATTATTGTTAAGGCATATATAGAACTATCAAGGAATACTCCACTACTGGTGCAGATATTTTTTCTGTATTATGGTCTTCCAAAGTTAGGTTTAAAGATGAGTGCGAATACTTGTGCAATAATTGGATTAGCATTTTTAGGGGGGAGTTACATGGCTGAGGCTTTTAGGGGTGGAATAGAAGCTGTGAGTAAGTCACAGATAGAATCTGGCCTTAGCATAGCACTTTCCAAGTTTCAGTTAGCTAGATATGTGATAATTCCACAGGCATTTTCTGTGAGCTTACCTTCTCTTGGTGCAAATTGTATATTTTTATTAAAGGAGACATCTGTACTGGGAGCTATATCCATCTTGGATGTTATGAATGTAACGAAGGATTTAATAGGAATGTATTATAAAACTTTTGAATCTTTAGCAATGCTTGTGGTGGTTTATATTATTTTGATTTTGCCATTATCAATTTTATTATCTTGGCTAGAGAGGAAGGTGCGTTATGCAGAGTTTGGGAATCAGAGCAATCTTTGAAGGGAAAAACTTTGAGCGTTTGTTCGAAGGCTTATTTGTAACAGTTGAAATTGCTTTAATTTCAATAATTATAGCCTCTATTTTAGGTATAATTATTGGACTTAGTAGAACAACAAAATTTAAACCCATACTTATTATTAATCGCATTTATCTTGAATTATTTAGAGTAATACCTACACTTGTTTGGTTATTTATTTTCTATTTTGGAGTTGCTACAGCATTAAACGTAGATATTAGTGGCATTACAATCGCAATTATTGTTTTTAGTCTCTGGGGTGCGGCAGAAATGGGGGATATTGTACGTGGAGCATTGCAATCATTACCAAAACATCAGATTGAATCAGGAAAAGCTTTAGGATTAAGCTATTATAAACTTTATAGGTATGTTCTTATACCACAAGCCATAAGGAGAATGTTACCTGGTACTATTAATCTAGCTACAAGAATGGTTAAGACTACCTCACTTGTAGTTTTGATAGGGGTTATAGATGTAGTTAAGGTGGGACAACAGATTATAGAAAGTTCTCGTTTTAAATTCCCGACTGCTTCTTTTGGAGTTTATGGGTTTATATTTATATTGTACTTTCTAGTATGTTATCCATTATCTTATATATCAAAAAAGTTAGAAACTAAATGGAAAGATTAGGGGTGAAAATTATGGATAAGGACAATACTGTCTTGCTTCAAATACAGGATATTCATAAAAAATTTGATGATAAAGACGTATTAAAGGGTGTTACCCTCAGTCTACATAAGGGGGAAGTCCTAGTTGTTTTAGGACCATCAGGCTGTGGTAAAAGCACGCTACTAAGGTGCCTTAATGGTCTTGAGAAAATTCAAAGTGGTGATATAAAATTTAAAGATAAAAGTCTTATTAAAAAGGATATGAATTGGGAAGATATACGTTTAAAAATAGGAATGGTATTTCAAAATTATGAATTATTTCCACATATGACAGTTATAGAAAATATACTTCTTGGTCCTTTAAAAGTTCAGAAAAGGGATAAAGCAGAAGCACTAACACAGGCAGAACAACTTTTGTCTAGAGTTGGGTTGTTAGATAGAAAGGACTCATACCCGCGTCAGCTTTCAGGAGGTCAAAAGCAAAGAATAGCTATTGTAAGGGCCTTATGCATGAATCCAGAAATAATTCTCTTTGATGAGGTTACAGCCTCGCTTGACCCTGAAGTAGTAAGAGAAGTTTTAGATGTTATATTGGGACTTGCAAAGCAAGGTATGACTATGGTTATTGTAACTCATGAAATGGGGTTTGCCCGCTTAGTTGCTGATCGAATAGTATTTATGGATGATGGAATTATATGTGAAACTTCAGAGCCACAGGAATTTTTTGAAAGTCCAAAGACTGAACGTGCACAGCACTTTCTAAATATATTACAATATTAATTATTAATGATCAAATATTAATTAAGGGGACGATTAATTATGGGAAATGTTAAAAGAATTATTTTGGCTTTAGCTGTTACAACAATAGTAGTGGGGGGACTTGTGGGTTGCGGAAGTAATTCATCAAAGAAAAGCGGATCAACTGTTACAAATGATAGTTCTATTGCAGCAATCAAAAAACGTGGGACTATAAAAATTGGAGTATTTAGTGATAAGGCTCCATTTGGTTATGTGGATTCAAATGGAAAAAATCAAGGGTTTGATGTAGTTATTGCTAAAAGATTTGCAAAGGATCTTCTAGGCGATGAAACTAAAGTTCAATTTGTTTTGGTTGACGCAGCGAGTAGAGTAGCTTATCTTGAATCTAAAAAGGTTGATATAATAATGGCTAATTTTACAGTTACAGATGAAAGAAAACAAAAGGTTGATTTTGCAAATCCTTATATGAAGGTATCTCTTGGAATAGTAGCTCCTAACAGTGCTAAGATTACATCAATTGATCAGTTAAAAGGTAAAAAAGTTATAATAGCAAAAGGAACAACAGCAGAAACGTATCTTACAAAAACCTACCCTGATATACAATTACTTAAATTCGAACAATACTCGGAAATATTCCAGGCACTTAAAGATAAGCGTGGAGATGCTATTGTAAGTGATAATACAGAAGTTATTGCATGGGCTAAGGATAACCCAAAATTTAACGTTGGCGTACCATCACTTGGAGCAGAAGATACAATTGCTCCTGCAGTTGCTAAAGGAAATAATGAACTTAAAGATTGGATTAACACTGAACTTGTAACTATTGGCAAGGAGAAATTTGTACACAAAGCTTATGAATCAACATTAACACCTGTGTATGGAGCAAATTATGAAGAAAATATCGTAATTGAAGGTGGAAAGTTAAAGTAAGGATTAAAAGAAGGGGTGAATATTTTCGCAAAACTTGAGGGTGAGAACCCAGGTGGTAGCGTAAAAGATAGAGTTGGAGTTTACATGATTAAGGATGCAGAAGCAGGAAGTGGTGGAACATTTAGTGGTGTTATTAAATATTTAAAGGAAAAGAATGAAAATATAAAAGGTATATTAGTAGATACTTATGAATCAACCATAGGTGGTGGAGAGGAACATTGTTATGATATAGAAGGGATAGGAAATAATTTTGTTCCAACCACTATGGATTTGAACCTAGTTGAAAGTGTTATTAAAATTACTGATGATGAGGCTAAAGATAAGGTAAAGCTAATTGCTGTTCGTGAAGGATTATTTGTAGGCAGTTCTTCTGGAGCTGCGATAGCAGCTGCACTAAAACTCGCAGAAAATATATTTAAAAATATGAAGCAAAGCTAACACCTTTGCTTCATATTTTTTTTGAGGAAATATCATAAAGTTATTATAAATAACTTTATTTGGGCTGAAAGAATCCAGAATTAGTTTACATATCAAGGATTATGTAAACTAACTCTGAAATGTAAACCTATTTTAAATTAATGAATAATACTAACAAAATCAAGAAATAGCAAAATAAATATATTAAAAAACAAGTAAAGTATAGATAATATTAATATGTTCTAGTAATACTAATGATGAAAAAGATAAAATGTGAGTTTTTTACAGTTCGTTAAGGCTTTCTGTTGGAATAGAAGATATTGAAGATATACTCTTTTTAAGTTTTCTCATTTATTTTTAAAAAAACAAAGGATTTTGCAATATTTATTCGAATTTAATATATCAGTGATAATATAATTTATTTATAACAAATTATGAATGGGAAGTGATTTTTTATGGAAGATAATAAAAATGAACATATTAAAATAATAGATATTGATCCATACCTTAAACCATATGAAAGCGATATTAACCTTAGAATGAATTCTTATTCATCTTCTAAGAAAAGATTACTAGGTTGTAATCAAGACTTTAAATCTTTTGCAAATGGAGAATTATATTATGGCTTTCATTTAATGAAAAATGGTTGGATTTATAGAGAATGGGCCCCTAAAGCTGATGCTCTTTATTTAATTGGCGATTTTAATTATTGGGATCCTCATACACATCCATTGCAAAAAACAGAAAATGGAAATTGGGAAATTTTCTTACCAGGAGTACAATCTCTTAAACATATGTCACGTGTTAAGGTAAGAGTAGTAGCAAAGGGAAAATCAAGAGATAGAATTCCTCTTTATATTAAAAGAACAGTTCAGGATCATGATACTCATGATTTTGCAGGTCAAATTTGGCAGCCAGAGCATGCATTTATCTGGCAGGATAGTGACTTTCATATTGAAAGTACAAACCCATTATTTATATATGAAACTCATGTAGGTATGGCACAGGAAAAAGAGGGCATTGGTACTTTCAATGAATTTACAGAAAATATACTTCCAAGAATAAAGGCTGATGGTTATAATACATTGCAAC
Organism: Clostridium estertheticum subsp. estertheticum; assembly: GCF_001877035.1. Lineage (NCBI taxonomy): Bacteria > Bacillati > Bacillota > Clostridia > Eubacteriales > Clostridiaceae > Clostridium > Clostridium estertheticum. The sequence goes on from NZ_CP015756.1 coordinate 2,252,632, forward strand.
TTATGGCAATTATGCAACATCCTTATTATGCATCTTTTGGTTATCAAGTATCCAATTTTTATGCTGTTTCCTCTTGGTTTGGTACACCAGATGATTTAAAAAAATTAATTAATACTGCTCACCAAATGGGAATTGCAGTGTTACTTGATTTAGTACATTCTCATTCAATTAAAAATATAGCTGAGGGTATTAATGAGTTTGACGGAACTGATTATCAATTCTTTCATACTGGTGTTAAAGGAAATCATCCAGCTTGGGGCACAAAGCTATTTAATTACGGAAAACCAGAGGTTATTCATTTTCTTTTATCAAATATTAAGTTTTGGCTAGAAGAATACCATTTTGATGGTTATCGATTTGATGGTGTGTCATCTATGTTATACCATCACCAAGGATTAGGAGTAGCATTTACAGATTACAGTAAATACTTTAGCATGGAGACGGATATAGAGGCAATTACATACCTTCAATTTGCAAATGATTTAATTAGGGAAGTTAATCCTACAGCGGTAACAATAGCTGAGGATATGAGTGGAATGCCAGGAATGTGTATACCGGTAAGCTTTGGTGGTCTGGGTTTTGATTATCGCTTATCTATGGGGGTACCTGATCTTTGGGTAAAAACGCTAAAAGAGTTACCTGATGAAAAATGGAGCATGAATCAATTATGGTATGAATTAACTAGTAGAAGGCCTATGGAGAAAAATATAGGGTATTCTGAATCACATGATCAGGCCCTTGTAGGTGATAAAACATTAATGTTTAGGCTGGCCGGTAAGGAAATGTATTCTCATATGCTTAAAGATGATGATAGCTTAATAATAAATCGTGCAATAGAAATTGATAAGCTTATTAAATTTATTACTATAACTTTAGGTGGAGAGGGTTATTTGAATTTTATGGGGAATGAATTTGGTCATCCTGAATGGATTGATTTTCCAAGAGAAGGTAACAATTGGAGTTATAAATATGCAAGAAGACAATGGAGTCTTATGGAAAACAAGGATCTCAAGTATGAGTACTTATCAAATTTTGATAGAGAAATGATAAACTTTATAAAATATAACAATGTTTTAGGTGCTAGTGACGTGCAAAATCTTTGGACTGATGAAAAATTTAAATTGCTTGCTTTAAAAAAGGGTGGATTCGTATTTCTATTTAACTTTAATCCGTCTTGCTCTTTTCCAAAATATGAGCTTCCAACTTCTGAGAATGGTGATTACAAGGTTGTTTTTAATAGTGATGAAGTTATGTTTGGCGGACAAAGCAGAATAGATATGAATTATATTTATCACACCAAAGTATTAAGGCATAAGGATAATAAGACAGGGGTTATAATAAACACACCAAGTAGAACTGTTCTAGTTTTAAAGAAAATAGACAATAATACACATTAATCATCTCCTTCGGAGCTGAAAATTAACGACTTCAGAATATTTATATTACCGCTGAAGTTTTGTTATTGATAGGGTAGTTAACTACCACGTATAGAAGTGGAAGCCTTTCCTTCTGAAATGTCGTTAAATATTAAAATAAATTATAAAAGGGGACGGAAGTCTAAAAAATCTCGTTAATCACGAGGATATTTTAGACTTCCGTCCCTAAGTTTTACCGTTTTTTTATCCTCTTAATGAGGTTTCTCCCATTAAGTATTCATCAATATTTTTAGTAACTAAACGACCCTCATATATTGCCCAAACAACTAGTGATTGACCTTTTTTCATGTCACCAGCAGCAAAAACGCCTTTAGTTTTGGTCATATAATTTTCATCTACAACTACATTACCACGATTGTCAAAGTCTAAATCCAAATCGGTAAGTAATCCTTCGTGTTGAGGATGAAGGAAACCCATAGCCAAAATAACTAAGTCAACTTTGAGCTCAAATTCTGAGCCAGGTATTTCAACCATTTGCATTCCTTTTTCAGTATGTGTCCATTCCACTCTAGTAGCATGGAGAGTATTAACAAAGCCATCTTCGCCAGTTAATTTTCTTGTTGTAACATTCCAATCACGATTACAACCTTCTTCATGTGAAGTTGTAGTTTTTAATGTTCTAGGATATGTTGGCCATGGCATTGAATCATCACGGTTGGTCGGAGGTTTTGGCATAATCTCATACTGATATACGCTCTTAGCTCCTTGCCTAATAGCTGTTCCGATGCAATCAGAACCTGTATCACCACCACCTAGAACTAGTACTACTTTGTCTTTAGCATTTATTTCGGTAGTTTCTATTTCTTTGCCTGAAACTCTTCTATTTTGTTGTTTTAGATAATCCATAGCAAAGTGTACACCGTTAAGATTACGTCCTTCAACTTTCAAATCACGAGGTATTGTACTTCCACCGGTTAAAGCTACAGCATCAAACTGCGCTAAAAGATCTTTTGCACTATAATCTACGCCAACATTTATGTTAGTTTTAAAGTTAACGCCTTCTTCTTTCATAAAATTAACACGTCTTTCAACTATACTTTTATCTAATTTAAAGTCTGGTATACCATACCTTAAAAGTCCGCCTATTTCATCGTCCCTCTCAAATACAGTTACATCATGTCCCACAGAATTAAGCTCAGCAGCAGCTGCAAGACCTGATGGACCTGAACCAATTACAGCAACCTTTTTACCCGTTCTTACTCTAGGTTCTTGTGGGTTTGTCCATCCTTCTTCAAATGCTTTTTCTATAATATTTAATTCTATTTCCTTTATTGCAATGGGATCTCTATTAACACCTAATGTACATGAACCTTCACAAGGGGCAGGGCAAATCCTGCCCGTGAATTCTGGAAAGTTATTTGTAAGAGTTAATCTGTCATATGCTTTTTCCCATTTCTCTTTATATACCATGTCATTCCAATCTGGAATTAAGTTCCCAAGTGGGCAGCCCCAGTTACAAAAAGGGACACCACACTCCATGCACCTTGCACCTTGCTGACGTAATTTATCAACTGGAAATTTTATGAATAATTCTTTAGAGTCCTTAACTCTATCTTTAACAGGGCGTTTTTTTGCAGTTTCTCTTTTGAATTCTCTGAAACCTTGCAATTTTCCCAAATTTAACACCTCCAAAATTGAAAAGTATAAACTGTTCTCAAAAATTTAAGAGAACAGTCTTATATTTTCTTATTGCATTTTCTCTCTATTCTATTTTCCTTCTAATATTGCTTTGTAAGCAGTTGGTATTACTCTTTTGAATTTTGATTTATATTCATTCCAATTGTTTAAAATCTTATTTGCTTTGTTACTGTTAGTAGCCTCAAAATGTTCTTTTATTATTGAATAAAGCTGATCTAAATCTGATTTTGAGGTTATTGATTCTACTTCAATCATTTCCATATTACATTTTGATTTAAAAGTTTCATTCTCATCTATAACATATGCTATACCACCGCTCATTCCGGCTCCAAAGTTTCTACCAGTTCTTCCTATAATAACTACAATTCCGCCAGTCATGTATTCACAACCGTGGTCTCCAATTCCTTCAGCTACAGCCTGGGCTCCTGAATTTCTTACTGCAAAACGTTCACCTACGAGTCCATTTATAAACAATTTACCAGAAGTTGCTCCATAAAGAATTGTATTACCAGCAATAAAGTTTTCATCTTGAACAAAGGTACAATTTTCTGGTGTTTTTACAATAATCTTAGCACCAGATAATCCCTTGCCAACATAATCATTTGCATCTCCTACTAATTTTAATGTTAATCCATTAGCACCAAATGCTCCAAAACTTTGACCTGCAGCTCCTACAAAATTTAATGTTATTGTGTCATCTGGAAGACCAGTAGCGCCATATTTCATAGCGATTCTTCCGCTTAACATTGCACCAACAGAACGATTAACATTTTCAATTTCTAAGTTAAATGTACTTTTCATTCCATTTTCTAAAGATTCTTTTGCCATTTCAATAAGTTTATAATCTAAAGAATTGTCTAAACCATGATTCTGAGCAATAACGCAGTAACGTTTAATTCTCTTTGGCATATCTGGTTTATATAAAATATTTGATAAATCTAGATTTTTTGCTTTCCAATGAGTGATTGCTTTTTTAGGACTAATCTTATCTACTCTACCTACCATTTCATTCATAGTTCTAAAACCAAGTTTTGCCATATGCTCCCTTATTTCCATTGCAATAAAGGTAAAGAAGTTTACAACATATTCAGGTTTGCCTTTGAAATTCTTACGAAGTTCTGGATCTTGAGTAGCTATACCCATATCGCAAGTATTTAAATGACAATTTCTTAGCATAGTACAACCTAGAACTACAAGAGCTGTAGTTGCAAATCCAAATTCTTCAGCTCCAAGAAGTGCAGCGATAACAACATCACGGCCTGTTTTAAGTTGACCATCAGTTTGAACTGTTACTCTGCTTCTTAAATTATTTAGGAGAAGTACCTGCTGAGTCTCAGCAAGTCCAAGCTCCCAAGGAAGTCCTGCATACTTAATAGATGATAGTGGGGAAGCTCCTGTTCCACCATCATGACCACTTATTACTATGGCATCAGAATGTGCTTTAACAACTCCGGCAGCTATTGTTCCAACTCCTAATTCTGAAACTAATTTCGTACTTATTCGTGCATGAGGATTTACACTCTTTAAATCATAAATAAGCTGAGCTAAATCTTCAATCGAGTATATATCATGATGAGGTGGTGGTGATATTAAATCAATTCCAGGCGTTGAATGCCTAAGTCTTGCTATATTAACATCTACTTTTTTACCCGGTAGTTGCCCACCTTCTCCAGGTTTCGCACCTTGAGCTATCTTAATTTGTAATTCATCGGCATTAACAAGGTATTCAGTTGTAACTCCAAATCTAGCAGAAGCTATTTGTTTAATTGCACTTCGCCTTAAATCTCCATTCTGATCAACCTTGAACCTTTCAGGATCTTCTCCACCTTCACCAGTATTACTTTTTCCACCAAGTCTATTCATAGCTATAGCCATAGTTTCATGAGCTTCTTTACTGATAGATCCAAATGACATTGCACCTGAGCAGAAACGTTTAACTATTTCACTTATTGGTTCAACTTGCTCTATTGGAATTTCATTTCCATAATTAAGTTCGAATAATCCCCTAATTGTACATAAATGTTTGTCTTGATCATTTATGATTTTTGAGTATTCTTTATATAAGTTGTAATCGTTAGTCCTTGCAGCTACTTGAAGTTTATAAATTGTATCAGGGTTAAATAGGTGATATTCTCCATCTTTTCTCCAAGAATATAATCCACCAACATCAAGTTCTGCTATAGGTTTTCTTAACTTATTAAATGCATTTTTATGTCTAATTAATACTTCCTTTGCCACAGTTTCTATACCAATTCCACCAATTCTAGATGGTGTTCCTCCAAAATATTTTTGTAGAAAGTCAGAATTTAAACCAACAGCATCAAAAATTTGTGCCCCGTGATAACTTTGAATAGTTGATATTCCCATCTTTGATAATATTTTTAGAAGACCTTGTGATACTGCATGTATATAGTTTTCATGAGCTTTTTCTATAGAAATATTTTCTATATCACCTTCATTTATAATATTATCAATTGATTTAAATGCAAGGTATGGATTAACACCAGTTGCACCATAACCAATTAATAAGGCCATATGCATTGTCTCTCTTGCTTCTCCTGTTTCAACTATTATAGAAACGAAAGTTCTGGTTTTTTCGCGTATTAAATGCTGTTGAACAGCAGATAACGCAAGCAAACTTGGGATTGCAGCATCATAGGAGTCTACTAATCTGTCACTAAGAACGATAATATTATATCCTTCTTTAATTCTTGTAGAGGCTCTTTCACAAATTTTATCAAGTGCCATTTTGAAACCTTCAACCCCAGTGTCTGCCTTAAAAGTTATAGGGATTGTTGTAGTTTTAAAAGCATTATCTTTTAAATTCTTAATTTTAGCCATTTCTAAATTTGTTAAAAGGGGTCTGCTTATTTCAATAAATGGATTATCATTAGAATCCTGATTTAAAACATTATATTGAGAGCCCACATAGTTCATTAAAGACATTACCATTTTTTCTCTAATTGAATCAATTGGAGGATTGGTAACTTGTGCAAAAAGTTGCTTAAAATAAGCAAATAAAAGCTGTGGTTTATTAGATAAAACAGCAAGCGGAGTATCATTTCCCATAGAACCAATTGGCTCTTTACCGTTTTTCGCCATAGGAGATAAGATAAGTTTTAAATCCTCTAGAGTATAACCAAAGGCTTGCTGTTTTTCCTTTAAAATATCTTTATCAATTATAACTTCATCAACTACACCATCAAAATCTTCTAGATATAGTTTGTTTTTTAAAACCATCTCGCCATAAGGCTTATTTGTACAAACTGTTTTCTTAACTTCGTCGTCTGTAATTATTCGTCCTTCGTTTGTATCAATTAGGAACATCTTTCCTGGTTGAAGTTTGCCCTTTTTTTTGATATCTTCTGGTTTAAATTTAAGAACACCAGCTTCAGACGCAAGAACAGCAAAACCATCCTTTGTTATTACATATCTTGCAGGTCTAAGTCCATTTCTATCCAGCGTTGCACCTATTCTAATTCCATCCGTAAATGCAACGACAGCTGGGCCATCCCATGGTTCAATAAGCGATCCATGATATTCATAAAATGATCTCTTATAATCTTCCATATCATCATTAGTAGTCCAAACTTCAGGAATCAACATCATCAAACTATGAGTTAGAGATCTTCCATCCATTTTTAATAATTCCAACATATTATCTAAGGAAGCTGAATCGCTACCATTAGGACTAATTATTGGGAATAACTTCTTAAGATTTTCTCCGTACACATTAGATTTTATTATTCCTTCCCTAGCATTCATCCAGTTTCTATTTCCACGAATAGTATTTATTTCACCATTATGAGCCAAATATCTAAAAGGTTGCGCTAAATCCCAAGTTGGAAAGGTGTTTGTACTATATCTTTGATGAACAAGGCAAAGAGCACTTTTAAAATTTATGTCTTGCAAATCAATGTAAAAGCCTTTTATTTGTTCAGCAAGTAAAAGTCCCTTGTAAACAATTGTTCTGCTAGAAAGACTACAGATATAGAAATATTCTGTGCTTCTATTAACCAATTTAATTACTTCGCTTTCAGCTCTTTTTCTTATAATATAAAGTCTTCTTTCAAATTCTTCTTGTAGTTCATCTTCTGAAAGTGATTCATCCTTAAAGGTCGACCCTATAAATATCTGTCTTATAATAGGTTCGGTTCCTTTTGCTGTGTCACCAATGTTTCTACTATCTATAGGAACAGATCTCCAGCCGATTATTTTTTGTCCTTCTTCTTCTGCAATTCTCTCGAATATACCTTCACATTGAAATCTCAATGCCGGTTCTTTTGGTAAAAAAATCATTCCTACAGCGTATTTTCCGACTCTAGGTAATTCGAGTCCTAAATTGTCACAGCTAATTCTAAAAAATTCATCAGGAATTTGAACAAGTATTCCTGCGCCATCGCCAGTTTTAGGGTCTGCCCCTACTGCACCTCTATGGGTTAAATTCACGAGAACCTTTAGCCCTTTTTTTATAATATCGTTGGTTTTTTCACCTCTGACATTTACTACAAAGCCAACGCCACAATTATCTTTTTCATTAGCAGGATCATATAATCCCTGCTTTTCAGGATAACCAATGCTAGTATTCACAATATTACCCCCTTTTATTTATAAAACGAATTATATAAATTGTACCACGATTCTATAATTTTGCAAGTTCAATTTTAAAACGAGTCAAAAATAACAATTTACAGACTATTCCTAAGGAATTTACCAACATAAATGAATATTATAATTTAACAATAAAGGCAACAGTCATCGAAACTAAATTTCAATGACTGTTGCCAAGTAAAAGTATTGTGCAGTTATATATAATTTTTCATAAGTTCATATCAGTAAATTTGTTTTTTTAACTTTCTAATAAAAAATTATAATTTTCTTTTAGAAAGTTTAATATAACAGTTGCTATTAATGATTGGCCCTCGATGTTTGGATGTATACCATCTTTACATAAAAATTGAGTGTAATCATTATGTTTTAAAAACTCTGAGCGAATATCAATAAGTACAGTATCAGTTTCATTAGCTACTTGAGTAATCATTTTGCTATAAGAATTATGCCAAGTAAAAAGTCTATCCTTTGTTCCGAGCCAATGTAAAATATTTTTCTCCGAAGTTGAATCTTCTTTTGAAATCCAGTTAAAATATTTTAAAGGATCAAGTGGGGGCAAAGTAAGAAGTACCGGCATTATGTGATTATTTTTTAACGTATCAATCATTGAAAGTAATGTTTCACGAAAAGTATATATATCAGTGTTTGGTTTATACTCCATTTCAGGATTTTTGGCGATTTCATCCCATTTATAATCGCAATCATTACCACCAAATTCTACTAAAACTATATCAGGTGATTTTTTAATCACATCATTATACATTTTAAGTGCACCACGAATAATTGTATTACCAAATTTACCTGCATTATACACAGGTCCTTTTATTTTATTATCTATAATACTTGTAAAATTTTCCTTTAAAGTTGCATATTTAGATTTTTTATCATCATAAATAATCCCTTTTGTAATAGAATCTCCATATGCTACTATAATGTAACTATCTTTAACTTCCATAATACACCTCCATAAAACTAAATTATATAAATTAAATTACTTATTCTATATTAATATTGTACCATAGGAATACAAACATTTCAATACATAGTTATTAAAACTACGTAAAACATTGAAAATTTTATTCAGTTACCTATTTAATATATTATTCCCATTATTATTTGGTATATTCTATACTAAATAATAAACTTATATAAGTGATCTAATTCTTTCATTATAATCGTTTTATTAGAAAATGTTTATTGTAAATATTTTCAATAGATAAAAAAGTATGGAAAAATATAGAGGATAATAATAGCAATAATTGTGTTGACAATTCATTAAACTAATGTTAACATACACCTAACCTATAGGATAAGTATGGTTAGTCATTATAAATACTTTAAAAGTATAATTAAATACTTCTGACAAAATAGTTAAAAGTTAAAAAGTTCTAGAGTATAAAGATATTTAAGACATGTATTATATAATATATAAGTAGTATTGAAGATTTCAATAAAACTAATTTTAGTAGGAGGCCCACGTTGAAAAATTCAAAGGGATTTAAAGTTTCGGGGGTAATAGTGGCAGGCTTTTTAATTATCGCTGGATTATCAGGATGTTCATCAAAAAAAGTGGTAAATGAAAATGTTGATGTTAGAGTTGGATATTTCCCAAATATAACCCATTCTCAAGCTCTTGTAGGACGAGAGCAAGGCAGTTTTCAAAAGGCTATAGGAACGAAAAATAAAATAGTGTGGAAATTATTTAATGCAGGACCTGCAGAAGTAGAAGCATTATTTGCAAAAGCTATTGATATTGCATATATTGGACCTGGTCCTGCTATTAATGGATATTCAAAATCAAAAGGGGATATTCAAATCGTAGCAGGTGCAACGGATGCTGGGGCAATATTTGTATCTAAAAAGGGAATGGTTATTAAGAATTTGAAAGATTTGAGTGGTAAAAAAATTGCAGTCCCACAGTTTGGAAATACGCAAGATTTAACACTTAGAAACATATTGTCTGAAAATGGACTTAAGGATAAAACAAAGGGTGGAACGGTTGAGGTAAGGCAAGCATCAAATGCTGATATTTTATCATTACTAAAAAAGGGTGACATAGATGCAGCATTAGTGCCTGAACCTTGGGGATCAAGGCTTATTAAAGAGGCAGGAGCAAATATTATCTTGGATTATAAAGAATTATTCAGACAAGGGAAATATACGACCGCTGTAGTAGTTGTAAGAACTGAATTTTTAAAGCAGCATCCATTAATTGTTGAAAATTTTATAAAAGCACATGTAGATGTTACTACTTATATTAATAATAATCCTGGTAGAGCTAAGATAATAGTTAATAAACAAATTACAGAGCTCACAAAAAAAGGAATAGAAAAAGATGTTTTAGATGTTGCCTTTAAAAGATTAACAATTACAAATAATCCGGAAAAGGATTCCGTTTTAGATTTTGTTAAATTTTCACTTAAGGAAGGGTTTTTAAGATTAAATCCAGACACAAAGAATTTGTTTAACCTTACAATTTTAAATAAGGTTTTAAAAGAAAAAGGTCAAGTTCAAATCAAATAAAAGAGGTGACACGTTTGAGTCTTATAGTTAAGGATGTTAGTAAGGAGTTTATTTCAAAGCATAAGAAAACAAGTACACTTGAAAATTTTAATTTAGAAATTACAAAGGGTGACTTTGTATGCATATTAGGGCCATCTGGTTGTGGAAAATCAACTTTACTAAATATTTTAGCAGGACTTGAAAAGGCAACCAAAGGTGTTGTTCTACTTAATGGTAATGAAATAACAGGGCCGGGGCCTGATAGGACAGTAATGTTTCAAGAAGCAGCATTATTTCCATGGCTTAAGGTAATAGATAATGTTGAGTTTGGAATGAAGATGGCTGGAATACCAAAGGAAGATAGATATAAGAAGGCTATCCATTATTTAAAAATGGTACATTTATCAAAATTTCAAGATTCTTATGTTTATGAGTTATCAGGTGGAATGAAGCAAAGGGTAGCTCTTGCCCGTGCACTATCGCTTGATTCTGAAATACTGCTAATGGATGAACCTTTTGCAGCTCTTGACAGTCAGACTAAAATGATGCTGCAACAAGAGCTACAACGAATTTGGGTAAATACAAAAAAAACAATTATTTTTATTACCCATAATGCAGAAGAAGCAGTTTATTTGGCTAATAGAGTTGTTGTTATGGCAGCTAATCCTGGTAGAATAAAGCAAGAATTTAAGATAGAACTTGCAAGGCCAAGAGAAATGGAAAGTTGTGATATAGCTTATTATACATCTAAGATAATGAAAGCATTAAAAGAGGAGGTGGAGAAGGTTGCAAAAGCAGAATACGATGGTGATTGGAATATTGAAGAAAATACTGTTCTATATACTCCTGATAGTGATATGGGAGGGGATTTATAAACTAGGTGTTGATGTTTTAAAAATTTGGAAACCTTATATTTTTCCATCACCTTTTGACGTTATTGGTACTTTGATTTCACTTATAAAAGATAACACAATAGGAATAGCTATTGTTGCAAGTTTAAGGAGAATTGTAGTTGGATATTTTATATCAGTAATAATAGGAGTTACTCTAGGACTTACAATTGCTAAATTTAAATATTTAGATGAAAATTTAGGACCATTAATTTTAGGACTTCAAACTTTACCTAGTATTTGTTGGTTACCTTTTGCTATTCTTTGGTTTGGACTTAGTGAGATTTCAATAATTTTTGTAATTGCAATTGGCTCAACGTTTGCTGTGGCAATATCAGTTAAATATGCAATACAAAATGTAAATCCATTATATATAAGGGCTGCAAAAACAATGGGTGCAAGGGGTAGTAAAGTTTATACCCATGTAATTTTGCCAGCAGCACTTCCAGATATAGTTAGCGGACTTAAGCAGGGCTGGTCATTTGCATGGAGGGCTTTGATGGCAGGAGAAATGTTATCTTCAACAAAAGGGCTTGGCCAAGTGCTTATGGTAGGCCGTGATTTAGCCGACATTAGCCAAGTTGTAGCTGTAATGATAGTAATAATAATTCTTGGGTTAGTGGTGGATAAGCTTGTTTTTTCAAGACTTGAGAAAAATATGAGATATAAATGGGGCCTCGATAGGGCTTAGTTTTTAAAATTAATGGAGGTGAATATAAATGAGCATAGAAAACCTTACTTGGCATGATACGTTTGTAACTCGGAAGTTGCGAGAAAATCTATTATCACAAAAATCTAAGCTATTATGGTTTACTGGGTTATCAGGTTCTGGAAAGTCAACAGTAGCAAATGCTTTAGATTTAAGATTAAATGAAATGGGCAAAGCAACCTATCTATTAGATGGAGATAATATTCGCCTAGGTATAAACTCAGATCTTGGATTCTCAAAGCAAGATAGAAATGAAAATATACGCCGAATTAGTGAAATAGGAAAATTGTTTGTAGATTCAGGATTAATAACCATTGCTTGCTTCATATCTCCATTAAAAGCAAATCGTGAGATGGCACGTTCAACACTTGGCGATGATTTTATTGAAATATTTGTTGATTGCCCTCTCTCGGAATGTGAAAGGAGAGATCCTAAAAACTTATATAAGAAGGCAAGACTTGGCGAAATTAAAGAATTTACAGGTATATCTTCCCCATATGAAAATCCTGAAAATCCTGAAATTGTTGTAAACACAAAAGAGAAAACAGTAGATCAATGTGTAGATCAAATATTGGACTACTTGAAGTTAGTATCTAAAATAGAATAGTGTATTTATAGTTATTTATTTTAAAATGTCTTGGCTAGGAGGATATAATGAGGCTTGAAACAAAAATACTAGAAACAGATGTGTTAATAGTTGGTGGAGGTACCGCTGGATGTTATGCAGCATTAACCTTAAGTAAAAAGGAAGATATTAATATTGTTGTAGCAGATAAGGCTAATATTAAAAGAAGCGGATGTTTAGCGGCAGGTGTTAATGCAATAAATGCCTACATTAATGGGGGATATACCCCAGAAGACTTTGTAGACTATGTTAAAAAAGAAGCAGAGGGTATAATAAGAGAAGATTTAGTATATTCAATAGCTAAGAATTTAAATAAGGTTACAAAATATATGGAGAGTATAGGCCTTACTATTTTAAAGGACTTGGATGGTAAATATGTAACTCGTGGAAAAAGAAGTATTAAAATTAATGGTGAAAACATAAAACCCCTTCTTGCAAATGAGGTTAACTTAAAAGCAAACATAGTGGTTTTAAATAGAGTAAATATAATTGACTATATTATTAAGGATAATATAGTCATTGGGGCTTATGGTTTTCATATAGAAAAAAATATTTTTTACGTAATATATTCAAAAGCTGTTATTTGCACTACCGGCGGAGCATCTGGTCTTTATAAACCTAATAATCCTGGCTTTTCTAAACATAAAATGTGGTATTCACCCTTTAATACTGGGGCAGGTTATGCTATGGGAATTAGAGCAGGAGCTGAAATGACTTCTTTTGAAATGAGATTTATTGCTCTAAGATGTAAGGATACCATAGCTCCTACAGGCACGGTGGCTCAGGGGATTGGTGCAAAGCAAGTTAATGCTAGTGGAGAAGAATATGTAAAAAAATATGGCAAACCTTTAACTACAACACGATTGTTTGCAACTGTAGAGGAAAATAGGAAAGGCTTAGGCCCTTGTTATTTAAAAACAAAAGGCATTTCGGGTGAAGCCCAGGAAGAACTTTACAAGGCATATCTTAATATGGCACCTGCTCAGACTTTAAAGTGGATTGAAGATGGAGTTGGACCAAGTCTACAAAATCTTGAGATAGAAGGTACGGAGCCTTATATAGTCGGTGGACATGCGGCTAGTGGATATTGGGTAGATGCTAAGCGTGCTACAACAATTTCTGGCTTATATGCAGCTGGTGATGTCGCTGGGGGAAGTCCTAAAAAATATGTGACTGGTTGTTTTGTAGAAGGTGAAATTGCAGCTTGTGCTGCAATTGAGTTTATAAAAAACAAGAAAAACAAGCTAATTAATGATAAAGAAATTTCTGCTAAAGTAAAATTATTAGAAACTTTTCTTGAAGAGAACGATAGCTTATTTTCTATAAATGGTATTGAAGAGGCAATGCAAAAGGTAATGGATGAATATGCAGGGGGTATATCTAAGAATTATGTTTTTAATTCTTCTAAGTTACAAATTGCTAGCAAAAAAATAGAAGAACTTTTAGTTCTTTCAAATAATTTAAGTGCTAAAGATATGAGAGAACTACTTCAAATATACGAAGTTATTGATAGGCTATACGTCTGCAAAGTTTTAATAGTTCATCTTCTAGCAAGGAAAGAAACACGCTGGAAATGTTATGGTGAAAATGCAGACTTCAAGGAAAAAGACGAAAACTTGCTTAAGTATGTAAATACTATATATAAGGAAGGCACGGTTAAAGTTGTCTTTAGAAACTTAGTAAAGCGAGATGAAGTTTATGAGCATTAAAATAGATTTACAAAAATGTGTGAGTTGTGGTAAATGCCGTACGATTTGTCCGGGAAATCTTATTTTTAAAAACGATGAATCGAAAGCTTTTATAAAATACCCCGATGAGTGTTGGGGGTGTACTGCCTGTCTTAAAGAATGTCCAGTCCAGGCTATAAATTATTATCTTGGCTCTGATATTGGTGGCAAAGGAACTTTTTTAAATACCAAAAAAGAAAAAAATCTTCTTCATTGGCACATATATAAGCCAAATAAGGTCGAGATAATTATTACAACAAATGTAGCGGAAGCTAATAAATATTAGGGAGGTTAAATTATGGATCATTTAGATGAATTAGAAGCAGAAAGTATTTTCATATTAAGAGAATCTTATAAAAAACTAGGTAAACTTGGAATGTTATGGTCAATTGGTAAGGATTCAACAGTATTATTGTGGTTATCAAAAAAGGCTTTTTTCGGACACTCTCCTTTTCCGTTTATTCATGTAGACACAAAGCATAAAATTCCTGCGATGATTGAATACAGAGATAAAATTGCTAAAGAGTTTAATATCGACCTTATAGTGCATACAAATCAGGAAGCAATCGACGCAGGTATGGGACCAGATAAAGGAAGACTCGTTTGTTGCAAAGCACTAAAAACAGATGGCCTTCAGCAAGTGGTTACAAAATATGAATTTGATGGATTAATTCTTGGAATTAGAAGTGATGAGGAAGGTTCTAGGTCAAAGGAAAGAGTATTTAGTGAAAGAAATAAGGATTCAGAGTGGGATTACACTAATCAAGCACCAGAACTTTGGGATCAATTTAAAACTGATTTCCCAAAAGGAAATCATATAAGGGTTCATCCAATACTTCATTGGAATGAAATAGATATATGGACTTATATACAGAGAGAAAATATACCACTTATAGATTTATATTTTGCAAAGAACGGCGAAAGATACAGAAGCCTTGGATGTGCTGAGTGTACAGGTAAGATAAAGTCAAATGCGGTGACGATTGATCAAATAATTGAGGAATTAAAACATACTACAACGGGAGAAAGAGCAGGTAGAGCTCAAGATCAAGAAGATTCATATGCTATGCAAAAGCTTCGTAAAGATGGTTACATGTAAGGGAGGGGTTTATTACTAATGGGAAATACAAGAGAACAATTAAGAATAGTTGCAGTAGGACACGTAGATCACGGTAAGTCTACGGTAATTGGAAGGTTATTGTATGATACAAAATCACTACCAGAAGGTGCAATTGAAAAAGTTAAAAGAATTGCTAAAGAAACAGGTAAACCTTTTGAATATGCGTATCTATTAGATGCTTTTGAAGAAGAACAAAAACAAGGAATTACAATAGATACAACTTCACTTCAATTTCATACAGATAAACGGGATTACGTAATTATAGATGCACCAGGACATATAGAATTTCTTAAAAATATGATTACAGGTGCAGCTAGTGCTGAAGCTGCACTACTTATAATAGACGCTAAAGAAGGAATACAAGAACAATCTAAAAGACATGGTTATATATTATCACTACTTGGTATAAAGCAGGTGTGTGTTGTAGTTAATAAAATGGATCTTATAGATTACAGCCAGGAAAAATTTAATGTTATAAAAGATGAAATGAATGCTTTTCTAAAAAAATTAAATGTACATCCAATGAGCTACATCCCTATTTCAGCATTTTATGGTGAAAATTTAACTTCAAAATCAGAAAAATTATCTTGGTACAAAGGAGAAACCGTTCTTGAAGCATTGGATTTATTTACTCAGGAAGAAGGATTAGACGCAAAACCACTAAGATTCCCAATTCAAGATGTATATAAATTTGATAATAGGAGAATAATTGCAGGTAGAATAGAAGCAGGTACGCTTAAGGTTGGTGATGAAATTCTTATTTCTCCATCAAACAGGACTACAAAAGTAAAAAGTATAGAAGCCTTTGTAGAAAAAGATAGGGTAAGTACAGTAAGTGCAGGAATGTCAGTGGGAATTACTTTTGAAGATGAGTTTTTCAATAAAAGGGGAGAAATAATTTCACACATTGATAATGCTCCTGTTATTGCTGATCTTTTTACTACTAATATATTTTGGATGGGAAAAAATAGTTTAGTAAAAGGCAGAAAATATAAGATAAAACTTGTAACTCAAGAAGTAGAATGTGAAATTGTAGCTTTTAATAAAGTTATAGATGCAAGTACTATAGGAACTTATGAAGATGCAACTGAGGCGAAAACTAATGATGTAGCTGAAGTTACTATAAGGACAAAGGAAAAAATATGTTTTGATAAATTTGCAGATAACCAAAATACAGGTAGATTTGTAATAGTAGATGGTTATGATGTAAGTGGTGGTGGAATTATTTCAGGGGTAGCAGAATCTACTAGTGTCATAGAAACTACCTTTAGTAAAGATAAATTTAAACTTACTATTAACTGTTTTGATGAATACTATTTTGATATTAAAGCACTAGCAATTAAAAAAGAATTGATAAAGGCTACACAATATAAAATTGGAGATAATGTGCCTTTCCTTGGATCAAGTTATGAATACACAAAAGATTTTGATATAATTGCATTAAATGCTGGTCTTGTTTCTAAAATAAGAAATGGTAAGTTAATAGATGTTATACCAGTAGAAAATTACTCATATGAACTTATAGTTATTATAAATGAAAAAGGATTTGGTATTAAACTAACATCACAAAATGATTTCGTATCATATAAAAATGAATACAAAAAAGTTATGAATGAGAAGTTTGCAAACAAATGGTTAGAATTTACTAAATATAGAACAATAAGATTTAGTGATAGTGTAGATGAAACATTAGAATATTCAATTTAGAGTAAATATGAGATTTAATTAAATGAAAAATCTAAAGAGCCAATCGGGATAGGTAGCAGTCTCCGTGATTGGTTCTTTTGTTATAAAACATGGGATATGTTAAATAAAGGAGAGTTATATGAAAAGTTCGCAAGTTTTGAAAATGGAAATAGATAAAATTGATGGGAAAAGCTATAGATTGTATAAAAACTTAGAGGGAGAGTATGATTTTGGAAGTTTTGTGCTTTGTATAGACCATGTTCAAGGTGATCCTTTTGCATCACCATCAAGAATTAGAGTAATAGTGGATCAGAATATTTCTAAATTTCCAAAAGAAATTTTTGATAATAAAATTAAAAATATTGCAGTAGCAGATTTTTTAACAAGAGAATTTTATTATAATATAAATAAGTGTTCTGAAAAAGTTTTTGGGTCTGGGAAAAGTGGATTAATAGCAATAAGTAAATGTCCACAGGAAATATTAGATAGAACTTCAATAATTATAGATGAGGATAAAATAGAAGCTAGATTTTATGTTGGATTTCCAGCAAGAGGGAGAAGTGTACTAGCCAGAGAACTTGAGAAAATTTTGTATAATGTTATACCAAACATTGTTGAAAAGACTTTAATATATAAAAACATAGATAGTGAAAAATTAACAAGTAGAGTAACCCTTGTAGAAGATCAAGAATATATAAGAAGGTCACTCAAAAGTCTCGGGCTAGTTGCATTTGTGGCTAATGGATCGATATTACCTAGAGAAAGTGGAGTGTCTACAAAGGCACTAAAAGGTGGTATAGCATTTGCATCACCAAAAGCCCTAGAAGTAGAATTTAATACAAAGAGTCATGGTAAAATTCGTGGCATGGGAATTAAAGCTGGTATAACACTTATAGTAGGTGGAGGATATCATGGTAAATCCACATTATTAAAAGCTTTAGAACATGGAGTTTATAATCATATTGAAGGTGATGGTAGGGAACTTGTTATAACAGATGAGTCAGCCTTAAAGGTAAGGGCAGAAGATAGCAGATGTATAACTAAAACGAATATATCTCTATTTATTAGTAAACTACCTAACGGTAAAGATACAATAGAATTTTCTACAGAAAACGCAAGTGGAAGTACATCAGAGGCGGCAAGTATCATAGAGGGAATAGAAAGTGGAGCAAAGGTACTATTATTAGATGAGGATACTTCAGCCACCAATTTTATGATGAGAGATGATTTAATGCAAAAATTAGTTTCAAAGGAAAAGGAACCAATTACACCATTTATAGAAATAGTAAGACCTTTACATAAGCAAAATGGTATTTCAACAATAATGGTAGTAGGAAGTTCAGGAGAGTTTTTCGATGTAGCAGACAGCGTAATTCAATTGGACAATTATGAAGCAAAGGATGTTACAAAAGAGGCTAAAAAGTTAAGTCGTGGTAATATAATGCAAAGAATTATTGATAGAGATTTAAAAACGAATATTGGGTTTAATAGAGTAGTCAAGGCCGGAACTATAACACAAGGGGATAAAGGTATTAAGATGAAAACAATTGGGTTAAGTGTTTTAAGTATAAATCGCGATGATATAGATTTAAGGGCTGTGGAACAAATAGTTGACAGTGAGCAAGTAAATGCTATTGGAAGTATTATGAAATGGGCGGAAGTAAGTCTTATGAATAAGGGTTTAAATTTTGGTGACATGATTGATAATATAATTTGCCAAATAGATAGAAATGGGTTAATATCCATGGATAGATTAAAAGGTGGAAGCGGTAGTTTAGCAATGCCTAGAAAGCAAGAAATAATGGCGACCTATAATAGATATAGAAAGCTAAAAATATAAAAAGTTATAACAAAGACTTAAAGTTAAAATAACCAATGATGTAGAGAGGGGAAAATAAATGTATAGTTTTAAAAATGATTATAGTGAAGGCGCTCATCCAAATATACTCAAAGCATTAATGAAATCAAATATGGAGCAAACAGAGGGATATGGAGAAGATAAATACTCAATAGGTGCAATTAAATTATTAAAGGATAAAATAAAGTGTAATGATATTGATATCCATATGTTTTGTGGTGGAACTCAAACAAATCTTACATCTATTTCTGCATTTTTAAGACCACATGAGGCTGTTATATCAGCGAGCACTGGACATGTGTTAGTTCATGAAACTGGAGCAATAGAGGCAACTGGCCATAAAGTTATTTCTGTAAAAGTAGATGATGGAAAACTTAAACCTATTCATATAAAGATGGCTATAGATGAGCATACAGACGAACATATGGTAAAGCCTAAAATAGTTTATATATCAAATCCAACAGAAATAGGTACTATATATAAGAAACAGGAGTTAAAGGATTTATATGATTTCTGCACTAAAAATAATATAATTTTATATGTTGATGGAGCAAGGCTAGGGTCTGCATTATGCTCAAAAGAAAATGACATTAAGATTTCAGATTTGCCAAGGCTTACTGATGTTTTTTATATAGGTGGAACTAAAAACGGTGCATTAATGGGTGAGGCCCTTGTTATTTGCAAAGAGGGTCTTAAAGAGGATTTTAGATATCATATTAAGCAAAAGGGTGGATTACTTGCAAAAGGCAGGTTAATAGGTATACAGTTTTTTGAGCTATTTAAAAATGATCTTTATTTTGATTTAGCGAGACATGCTAATTTTATGGCGGAAACATTAAAATTAGGAATTAAAGAGTGTGGATATAAATTTTTAATAAATTCATCAACAAATCAAATATTCCCAATATTGCATAATAAAACAATTGAAAAACTTCAAGAAAATTATTTGTTTTTTGTATGGCAAAAAATTGATGAGGATAATTCTGCAGTGCGATTAGTAACATCTTGGGCAACTAAAGATGAGCATGTTAAGTCATTTATAGATGATTTAAAACTAATTAGCAAATAAGAAAATAGATGATAAATTCAACTTAACTAGCATAGATTATTGTAGGATACTATTAGTTTATTGCAATATTAGACTTATTTTATTGCATTTTAGGTGGAAATCATGTATTCTAGTTAATAATGATTAATGAATAATTAAATGAACAAAAGGCTATATAGGGGGTAATGAAAGTGAGAAAGTTTAAAAGAGTACTAGTAGCAAATAGAGGTGAAATTGCAATAAGAATTTTTAGAGCTTGTAATGAGCTTGGGATTCGTACGGTTGCAATTTACTCTAATGAGGATAAATATTCTCTATTCAAAACTAAGGCAGATGAGGCATATCTAATTGGGAAAAATAGAAGTCCAGTTGAAGCATATTTAAACATCGAGGAAATAATAAGTATTGCGCTTAAAAAAGGTGTAGATGCTATTCATCCAGGGTATGGTTTTTTATCAGAGAATCCTGAATTTGCAATAAAATGTGCTAAAGCAGGTATTGAATTTATAGGACCAACTGCGGAAATGATGGATAGTCTTGGAGATAAAATTAAATCTAAGATTGTTGCAAATGCGGTAGGAGTGCCAACTATACCTGGAGATAAAAAAGAAGTTGATACAGTTTATGAGGCAAAGGAACTTGCAGAAAAATGTGGATACCCTGTTATGCTAAAAGCAGTCGCTGGTGGTGGTGGACGAGGCATGAGAATTGTACGCGATGCAAGCGAATTAGAATCTTCTTATATTAGTGCTAAAAGTGAAGCAAAAAAGGCTTTTGGTATAGACCATCTTTATGTAGAAAAATATCTTGAAAAATCTAAACATATAGAAGTGCAGGTTCTTGGAGATAAGTTTGGAAATATTGTTCATTTGCATGAGAGAGATTGTTCTATCCAAAGAAGGCATCAAAAGGTTGTAGAATATACTCCTGCATTTTCAATATCACAGGAAAAAAGAGATGAAATTTGTAATGATGCATTAAAAATTGCTAAATCAGTAAATTATAGAAGTGCCGGCACATTGGAGTTCTTAGTAGATACTAAGGGGAATCATTATTTTATAGAAATGAATCCTAGAGTTCAAGTTGAACACACCGTTACAGAAATGGTAACTGGTATTGACATAGTTCAAAGTCAGATACTTATAGCAGAAGATTATGCTTTAAATTCACCTGAAATAGGAATTAAATCACAAGATGATGTAAAGGTTAATGGGTTTTCTATTCAGTGTCGTATAACAACAGAGGATCCTTCTAATAATTTTGCGCCAGACACAGGGAAAATAGAAGAATATAGAACTGGTTCTGGTTTTGGAATAAGACTTGATGGAGGTAATGGATTCGCTGGGGCGATAATTAGTCCTTATTATGACAGTTTACTTGTAAAAAACATATCATGGTCTAGAACTTTTAAAGATGCCATAAAGAAGTCTATAAGAGCTGTAGAGGAAACTAGAATTACAGGAGTAAAGACTAATATAGGTTTTTTAATTAATGTATTGAATCATCCTACTTTCCTTAAGGGCGAATGCAATACAAATTTTATTGAAGAAAATCCTGAACTTATATCTATTACACCTCAGGCAGATGAAGAAAGTAGAGTACTTAAATTTATTGGTGAAAAGATGGTTAATGAAAACAATGGTATTAAAAAACTTTATGATGTACCAGTAGTTCCAAAAATAATAATGCCAAATGAACTTAGTGGAACAAAACAAATATTAGATCTTCAGGGGACAGAAGGACTTTTAAAATGGATTAAAGGACAAAACAAATTACTATTAACTGATACAACAATGAGAGATGCTCAACAATCATTAATGGCAACTAGAGTGAGAACAAAGGACATGTTAAAGATAGCAACTGCTACCTCTGTTTATGGAACTGATTTGTTTTCTCTTGAAATGTGGGGAGGAGCTACTTTCGATGTAGCATATAGATATTTGAATGAATCTCCTTGGGAGAGATTAACACAACTTAGAAAAAAAATTCCTAATGTACTTTTTCAGATGCTTATACGTGGAGCGAATGCAGTAGGTTATAAGAATTATCCTGATAATATAGTTCGTGAATTTATTAAAGAATCAGCGAGTAGTGGTGTTGATGTATTTAGAATATTTGATTCACTAAATTGGCTTAAAGGAATGGAAACTTCAATAGATGAGGTTCTTAAAAGTGGTAAGGTTGCAGAGGCTTGTATTTGTTATACAGGCGATATATTAAATGATAAAAAAAATAAATATAATTTAGATTATTATATAAAGCTTGCAAAGGAAATTGAAAAAACAGGAGCTCATATATTAGGCATAAAAGATATGTCAGCACTTCTTAAACCTCATGCTGCATTTAAGCTGATTAATGCCTTAAAGCAAGAGGTAGGAATGCCTATACATCTTCATACTCATGATACTACAGGAAATGGTGTTGCCACAGTTTTAATGGCGGCTCAAGCAGGTGTTGATATTGTAGATACTGCATTTAACAGTATGTCAGGTCTTACTAGTCAGCCAGCTTTAAACTCAGTTGTTGCAGCACTTAAAAATACTGACAGAGATACTGGAATAGATCTTAAAGGAATTCAGGGGATTTCAGATTATTGGGATGCTGTAAGACCAGTTTATGACCAATTTAAATCAGATTTGAATTCTGGTTCAGCTGAAATTTATAGATATGAAATCCCAGGAGGTCAATACTCTAATCTTAAACCACAGGTAGAGAGTTTCGGTCTTGGACATAAATTTAATGAAATTAAAGAAACATATAAAGTTGTAAATGATATGGTAGGTGATATTGTAAAGGTAACTCCATCCTCTAAGATGGTTGGAGATTTTGCAATATTTATGGTGCAAAATGACCTTACACCAGAAAATATATATGAAAAAGCAATTAAAATGTCCTTCCCAGATTCTGTTGTATCCTACTTTAAAGGAATGATGGGTCAACCAATGGGAGGATTTCCAGAGAAACTTCAGAAACTAGTTTTAAAGGGTGAAGAGCCAATTACAGGTAGACCAGGTGAATTATTGCCAGATGAAGATTTTGATATGGTGGAGAAACACTTAATAGAAAAATTTAATATAACTCCAACTAAAAAAGATATATTAAGTTATTCATTATATCCAGATGTATTTGATAACTATATTAAATATATTCAGGAGTATGGAGATTTAAGCAGAATTGGAAGCGATATTTTCTTTCACGGACTATATGAGGGTGAAACCTGTGAGGCTGAAATTGCAGATGGAAAAACTCACATGATAAAGTTACTTCATATTAGTAAATTAGATTTAGAAGGAAATAAAGTTCTTGTGTTTGAGGTTGATGGAAATAGACGTGAAATAAAAATCAAAGACAAAAACAACAAGGATGTGTTAAACTACCAAATGTCACAAATGGCAGATCCGTCAAATCCTTTAGAGGTTGGATCTCCAATACCAGGAACCGTTATATCTATCCTTGTAGCAGAGGGAGATACAGTAACCGAAAATCAACAATTAATGGTAGTTGAGGCTATGAAAATGGAGACTAGGGTAATTGCCTCAAAGGCAGGTGTAGTTGAGTTAATAAATGTTAAAGAAGGACAACAGGTAAAGGCTGGCGAACTTTTAATAAATTTAAAATAGAATAGAGTGGATAGGAAAAGATAGTAAAACTTTGAAATAAGGTTTTACTATCTTTTTTATATTTTTACGATTATATGTCCAAACAAAATGAACAACTAAAGAATATGTAATTATATTCTGAAGTATTAAGGATATGATTGTAAAATAAAATAGTATTGTGTAAACGACTAATATATGCTAATATATAAAAAGAAAGAAAAGGTTTTCCTAAATGGAATTATTTGATTTTACATAATTCTTTATAGCTAAACAAGCGTACTTGTAAAAGTACGTATTAAATTTAGGAATATAGAAAAGGTTTTCCTATAAAAATTTTAAGGTGATATTGTGGACATGTTGCTTAAATAATTGGTATTTTAGTAGGGGATATACCTTATGGACTATTTCTGTAAAGTAAAAGAATGTATAAATAAAACAAAGATAGCATTAACACTATCCAATATACAAGGAGGAAATAAAAATGAAACAAGTGAATCAAATGAAACAAAGATTTGCATTTGCAGCAGGTGCATTCGGCCATGATATTTTTTATCAAGCATTATCAACATATTTCATGATTTTTGTTACAAAAGCAATGTTTGCAGGAGCTCCAAAGGAAACTCAGATGAAAATGATAGGGTTAGTTACCTCATTAGTTGTAGGTATCAGAC
The DNA here is from genome assembly GCF_001877035.1 of Clostridium estertheticum subsp. estertheticum. Classification (NCBI taxonomy): domain Bacteria; kingdom Bacillati; phylum Bacillota; class Clostridia; order Eubacteriales; family Clostridiaceae; genus Clostridium; species Clostridium estertheticum. The sequence continues at coordinate 2,276,752 of NZ_CP015756.1, forward strand.
TAGTTGAAATTATCTTTGACCCAATTATTGGTAGCGTTATAGACAACACTAAAACTAAATGGGGGAAATTCCGTCCATGGCTTTGTATTGGTGGAACAATCAGTGCAATTTGCTTAGCAATGCTATTTACTAACTTTTTTGGACTAGCAACAAGTAACCAAACTTTATTTACAATTTTGTTTATTATTGTTTTCATCATATTAGACTGTGCTTTTTCATTTAAAGATATTGCATTTTGGTCAATAATCCCAGCACTTAGTGATGATTCGGCAGAACGTGGAAAATTAGCAACATTCGGACGTTTCGCTTCATCATTAGGGGCAAATGGAACAACACTAGTAGTAATTCCTATAGTTTCATTCTTTACCTTAGTAGTTACTGGTCACTCTGGTCAAGGAGCTAGCGGATGGTTCGCTTTTGGTTTAATAGCTGCAATAATCTATGGTGTTACAAGTTGGATTGTAGCTCTTGGCACAAAAGAACAAGAAAGTGTTTTACGTAAGCAACACGGTAAAACTTCACTTAAAGATGTATTTACTGCACTTACTAAAAACGACCAATTAATGTGGTTGGCACTAGCATATCTTTTATTTGCTATAGGGTATGTAGCTACAACAGCCGTATTAATGCTTTACTTCCAATATGTAATTGGAAATATATCAGCTTTTTCAATTGTAGGTATTGTAGCTGCAATTTGTGGCATTATATCTGTTCCACTTTACCCAATTATCACTAAATTTATTTCAAGAAAATATGTTTACATAATTGGTATTTTATCAATGTTAATTGGATATTTGATACTTTCCGTAGTATCAACGAGTTCAATGGCAGTTATTATTATAGGTCTAGTATTCTTCTATTTTCCGTATCAATTAATTTTTCTAGCAGTGCTTATGACAATAAGTGACTCAGTTGAATACGGACAATGGAAAAATGGAGTTCGTAATGAAGCAGTAACTTTATCCCTTCGTCCATTATTAGATAAACTCGCAGGTGCTTTATCTAATGGTATTGTAGGTTTCATATCAGTAACGTGTGGTATGATTGGAGATGCACAAGCAAGTGATATAAGCTCTCGAAGTATTGTAACATTTAAAATGTGGGCTTTCTATTTACCAGCAGCATTAATGATTATCTCTGGTGTTATCTTTTTATTCAAAATTAAATTAACAGAAAAGAAACATGCTGAAATAGTTAAAGAATTAGAAGCATCATTATCAAAAGTAAACTAATTTAATTCAATAATTAAAGCATTATTAATGCTATAAAGCTGCCTCAACACAAAATTGGGGTAGCTTTATCTTTACAAATTTTAATTTGAATAGTAATATTTCCATATACGAGTAATTAGTTAACTTAATATATGTAAATTTTCTTGCTTTATGGGAGGGCAAAATGAAAGCTAATATAAGAGATGTCGCAAGAGAAGCTAATGTGTCTATGAGTACTGTATCAAGAGTTATGAATAAAAATTATCCTGTTAAAGAAGAAACTAAAATTAGAGTTGAAAAAGCTGTAGAAAAATTGAATTTTAGTCCTAACACATTGGCAAGATCATTAATTTGTCAAAATACTAAAACAATAGGAATTTTAGTTCCAAGCATAGACAATTTATTCTTTCCAACTGTAATTAAAGCTATTGAATATGAACTTAGAATAAATGGTTATTCAATTTACCTTTGTGATACAGCTGATAACGCTTCAGAAGAAATAAAATATATAAGATCACTTACGGGAAGACAAGTAGATGGCATTATAGTAATTGACCCCAAAACAGAAAATATGAGAAGTGGGTTTTATGAAATGGTAGGAAAAGATATACCACTTGTATCAATCAATGGATATAATAAGGACATAGATTGTAACTTTGTACTTAATGATGAAGCAAATGGTGCAAGGCAAGCAATGGAGTATCTTTTAAAACTTGGACATGAAAATATAATATTTGTACGAGGAAAAGAGAGTTACTCATATGATATAAAAGAAAACGTTTATATTAAATTTATGGAAGAAAATAAATTAACTGTTCAAAAGAAAATTATAGATGTTGGTGAAGGCAATAGTTACGATACTGTTGATGGTACAATGAATATAATGAGAAAAGAACTAGCAAACTTAAAGGCACCTATTGCTGTATTTTCCTGTAATGATTTAATGGCACTTGGAGTTTTAAATGCTTGTAAAAAAATGAATCTCGATGTACCTAATGAAGTTTCGATAATTGGATTTGATAATATTTGTATTTCGAGTATTGTTGAACCAAAACTTACAACGGTAGATCAAAATATGTATTTACTGGGGGAAAATGCTGCAAAAATGCTTTTAGAATTAATAGATAATAACAATCAAAAGGTTAACAGAATTAAACTAAGCACAAAACTAATCATAAGAGATAGTTGCAGTAATATTTAGATTTAAATATTAAGATTTAAATATTTAGATTTAAATAATAGTTAATCATAAGGTTCTAAATTTAATTAATATGAAAAGGCATCTACGAATAAATAGGTGCCTTTTATAAGCATGTAGTCTATATTATTTTATTATTAATTTCTTATTATATGTTTTTTCAAATGATGAACAGCATTGCATTGCTGCACTTATTTCAAGCAGTGGGTCAGCTTTTGCGTCAACGGTTATAGTTACAGTATCTAATCTAATGTCGCAACTAATAAATTGGATATTCCCATTTAAGCAACTATCCAGGCTCTCGCTAATATGTAATAGCACGCTTAATTTATCTATTATCTCTAAATCTTGTTTAGTTATTAAATTTTGGTACAATTTCAAGTCAATTTTAAATTCATTTTTTCTATGAAGTGCTGCTACGTATGATGCCATTAGTTGCTCTTTATGAGTAAGTCCATTAATTTTAGAGTTTGCAATCATATAGGAAGAATGTTTATGATGATCAAAATAACTTATCACAATCCCTATATCGTGAAGCATTGCTGCAGTTTTTAGAATTTTATAAGGGTTTATTTTTATGTCGATAATTGCATCAAGTTCATTGTATAGGGTTTTAGTTAACATCCATACGTGACTCGGATGTTTAATGTCAATTTTGTAATTAAGTAAGTGATTATTAAGAGAGAAATCAAGGACATCATCTAAAGGTATTTTACTATTAAAGATATATTCATATAAAACACCATCGCGAAGACCACTTCCGCTAACATGGAGTTCTTTTATATCGAGGTATTCAATTAAGGAAACTAATGATGCAGCAGCACCAACAAAAATATCGGCTCTTTCTTTTGAAAGCCCCTTAAGCTTTTTTCTTTGATAAGAATCTTTAACTTTAACCTGATCATAGATAGCTATAACTTCATTTGTAGGAATTATATAATTATGAAGATTATCTATAGGATAATTAGTTTTTCTCTTATGTAATTTACCTATATTTCGTATAGTACCACCAATCCCAATTATGGGTATGTCGTTAACTTCTTTTAGCCAAGGAATATCATTATAAATGGAAGTGAAAAATGTCTTAATTTCAGCTTCGCTTTCCTCATTCATGACTTTTTGAAGTGAAAACTTTTCTGTGAGATTTATGGCACCAAAGGGTAAACTTATAGAAGCTTTTAATTTTCTGTTTTTGACTAAAATTAATTCTGAACTACTTCCACCAATATCCATTATTAGCGCATCAGAAAAATCCATACTGTTGATAGCTCCAAAATAATCATAATAAGCTTCTTCAATACCAGTTAAAACGCGAATATCAATAGAAAGTTCCAATTTAACACGGTTTAAAAATTCAATTTGATTGGTGGCTTTACGGACAGCTTCTGTAGCAACAGCTAAAATTTCACTTATATCTTGAATAAAACACAACCGTTTAAAGAAAGCTAAAGTAGATATAGCATTATCAATTCTAGAGGGATTTAATTCTCCATCTATGGTTATATCTTTGCCAAGGCGAACACTCCTTTTAATTTCATCTACTATTCTAAAGGAATTATCTTTGTTTATTTGAACAATTACTAGACGTATAGAATTTGATCCTATATCAATTATGGCTATTTTTTTCATTTTGACTATTCCCCTTTTAAATTCATTTTTTATACAACTTATGTCTATAATAATTAATAGTTATAATATTTGCAAGTGTTAATAAATATGCCCCTTATAAATAAATATTTTTTTATGGTTAAAGTTAGGTTAAAGTTTCGTTAAATATAATATACATTATTGTATAATAACAAACATTATAGTAGTATCAATATATATGAATTTTTTTATACAAAGGAGATTTTTTATGGGTACAGCACAAGCATGGAAGATAATTGCGGCTATTGATTTGGGTGCTAACTATCTAAAAATGACAATTGGAGAAATAAATAAGCAAGGGGAAATTATAATTTTAGAGGAGGTAGTAAAACCTACAAAAATAGGAAAAGATACATTTTCTAAAGCTAGAATTTCTGTTAAGACAATTCATGAGACTTGTGATGATTTAAATGGGTTTGTTAGACTTATGAAGGATTATAAAATTAAGTTTTACAAAGCAGTAGCAACTAGTGGCATGAGAGAAGCTGAAAACAAACAATATGTCTTAGAACAAATACGACTTAGAACAGGGTTAAATGTTGAATCAATAAACGTAGCAGAAGAACAATTTTATATGTTAAAAGCAGTTAGAAACCATGTAAACTCAATAGATATTAAAAAATCAGAACAATACCTAATTGTTAATATTACTTCTGGCGCAGTGGAGACATCGATTTATGAAGATGGTAGATTAAAATTTACAGAGCATGTTAAAATTGGCTCTTTAAAAATAAGAGAGGCTTTATCTGATTTAGAAACAAAGACAATTGAATTTTCAGAGACTATGCAACAGTATATAGAAAGTAAAATATATACACTTAAGCCTCAAATTAAAAAGTTTGAAATTAATCATTTTTTAGGACTAGGAGGAGAGTTAAATACACTCTGTGGAATTATAAGAAAAAAGAGTGGAGCTAATAAGAAAGATTATTACATTAAAAAGGAAGCATTATTATCACTTACAAAGGAAATTAGTAACATGGATAATTTCCAAATTAAAACCACCTTTGGACTCTCTAATAAGACTGCAGAACTTTTGCTACCATCTATACTTATTTTTTATTGCTTTCTTAAGATGACTAAAGCAGAGGGAATTCAAATTCCTAAATTATCACTAAGGCAAGGAATTTTATATGATTTATCTGATGAAATACTAAATATTCCACGAAAAGAAGAATTAATACACGATATCATAAGTTCCGTTTGGTATATAGGAGAAAAATATCAAATTGATAAAGAGCATGCGACTTTTGTTGAAAAATTATCGCTTGAAATTTTTGATCACACAAAAAACTTACATAAGTTAGGAGAACGAGAACGCCTTTATCTCCAGGTTGCAGCAATACTTCATGATGTGGGTGGTTTTATAAGTGCAAATAATCATAATTTCCATTCTTATAATATAATAAGAGCTCAGAGTATTGTTGGGTTTTCCGATATTGCTATTGAGATTATTGCAAGTTCAGCAAGGTACCACTCAGAAGAAATTCCTATAATGGCGCATAATAATTATAGAGTTTTAAGTGATGTTGATAAAATGATTGTATCCACATTAGCGGCAATATTAAAATTATCAGAAGCTTTAGATATATCACATATGCAAAAAATAAAAGAAATCAAACTACTAGAAACAAGGGATAATATGTTTTTTAACTTGAGGTCTAAGGGTGATATTATTTTAGAGGAATGGAATTTCTCAAAGTATGTAGATTTTTTTGAAGAAGTAATTGGTGTTAAACCAATAATATAAAGAGGGGATAAAATATGATTGATTATTCATTACCTAAGTATTTTATAAGTCGCGAACTAAGTTGGATTCAGTTTAATGAACGGGTTCTTGAAGAAGCACAGGATACAACAAATCCATTGTTTGAAAGGTTAAAGTTTGCAGCTATCGTAAGTTCAAATTTAGATGAATTTTTTATGGTTAGAGTTGGCTCACTATCGGATCAAATTACAGCTGAATTTGATAAAAAAGAACCATCAGGACTTACGCCGACAGAGCAAATGGAGCAAATAGGAATATTAGTACATAAACTTGTTTCTAGTTTATCTAATTGTTATAATCGGTCCTTAAAAAAAGGCCTTGAAAAAGAAAAAATAAAATTTCTGAAATTTAATGATTTAAGTAAAGAACAGATTAATTATGTTGAAAACTATTATACGAAAAACATTTTTCCAGTACTAACACCTATGCTCGTTAATCAAAGCAGTCCTTTTCCGTTGATATCAAATAAAAGTTTGAATATTGCAATTCTTCTTAAAAATGATAAGGGGGAAAATATTTTTGCAACAATAAAGGCACCTTCTGTTTTTGACAGATTTGTAAAAATTCCAGATGAAGGTGGTTTAGCTTTTATATTTTTAGAAGATATTATTAAAATGAACTTAAAGTCTCTTTTTAATGGACATGAAATTATAGATGCAAGCTGTTATCGTATTACAAGAAATGCCGATATGGCACTAGACGAAGAAGGTGCGGAAGATTTACTTGAGGCAATTGAAGCATCTTTAAAGCAACGAAGATGGGGCAAAGCTGTGCGTCTTGAAATAGAGAAGGGTATGAATAATAAATTGCTTGAAATTCTTGAGCGGGAGCTTGAAATTTCGAAAGATCAGGAGTATATAATAAACGGACAAATAGATTTAACTTTTTTAATGAAAATTGGAAGGATTAAGGGTTATGAGAAACTAGAATATAAACCTATAAAACCGCAGTTATCAAAACAGTTTTTAAAATATAACAACATATTTGAAGCTATAACAGAGAAAGATATTTTATTACATCATCCATATGAATCCTTTGGACCGATTGTTGAGTTAGTAAGGCAAGCAGCTGTTGATTCTGATGTTCTTGCTATAAAACATACATTATATCGTGTAAGCGGCAATTCACCTATTATAGAAGCCTTAGTAAAGGCTGCTGAAATGGGTAAACAAGTTACTGTACTTGTTGAACTTAAGGCAAGATTTGATGAAAGTAATAACATAGTTTGGGCAAAGCAATTAGAACAATCAGGATGTCATGTAATTTATGGGCTTGTGGGACTTAAAACACATTGTAAGATATTGCTAGTAGTAAGGCGTGAAGAAGATGGCATTAAGCGTTATGTTCATATGGGTACGGGAAACTACAACGATGTCACTGCAAAGCTTTATACAGATTTGGGTCTGTTTACATCGAATCCTTATTTTGGGGCAGATGCATCTGCTCTATTTAATATGTTATCTGGGAATTCTAGACCAACAGCTTTACATAAATTTAGTCTTGCTCCATTACAGTTAAGAGATAGATTTTTACAAATGATAATTGAGGAAACGGAGAATGCGAGGAAGGGTAAGAAAGCCAGAATTATTATAAAAGTTAACTCATTAGTTGATATTGAGATTATTAAAGCTCTATTTAAGGCATCAACAGCAGGAGTGAAAATAGATTTAATAGTACGTGGTATTTGTTGCCTTAAACCTGGAATACCAGGTGTAAGTGAAAACATTACTGTGAGAAGTATTGTTGGTAGATTTTTAGAACATAGTCGTATTTTCTATTTTTATAACGATGGACAGGAAGGAATTTACTTATCAAGTGCAGATTGGATGACTAGAAATTTAGACCGAAGAGTAGAACTTTTATTTCCAATTGAAGATCAACAGGCAAGGGACAGAATAAAAGAAATTTTATACATATCTTTATCAGATACAATAAAAGCTAGAATTTTGACTAAAGATGGAATCTATACGAGAATTGATAGAAGAGGTAAAGAACAAATTAATAGTCAGGAAGAATTTTATAATTTTGTACTAAATAAAGATGATAAAATTAAAGAAAAAATGCATAGTATGAAGGAATATTGGAAAGAAAATGGGTTTGTACCAAGGGTATCAGATAAAATTGAATGATTTATAAAATAGTAATAGCGGATAGATTATTAAATCTATCCGCCATTACTATTTGTCTAGCTTTAATTTTTTAACAAGTTTTTCTACGCTATCAGCAGATATAAATTCACCATGGTTTTTAGCAATTGGATGTTTATGGCATAGACCACATTTGTTTAAACATTTTTTGTGTTCAAATTCTATATTATTATCTTTCAAGGCTTTACTAAGTTCCTTGTAGCTTTCATTTGATTTACATATTTTAATCATTATATATCACACCCTTATATTTGTTTTTATTATTAACCAAGATAAAATCAGTTCATATTAATACATTACCTTGTATTTGTCATTTGCGCAAGGCGTTAGCGTGTGTTTATAAAAAATACATTTCAATTCTTAATTGAGCATTTTTAACGTAAACATAAAAAAACTTAACTTAATATTAACACTATTATGATAATATACTATATATGGTATATTTTAAGGGGGAATTCTATATGTCAGATGAGCTTCGAGAAATTATTTTTAATAATAGATTACGATCTGTTTTTCAGCCAATTATCTCAATGCAAACAGGAGAGGTTATAGGATATGAAGCTCTAACAAGGGGGCCCAAGGATAGTAAGTATATAAATCCTGAAATACTTTTTGAATCGGCTAAAACACATGACCTTCTTTGGGACTTAGAAATTACATGTAGAAAAAATGCGATAAAGACATTTAGTACCCATAATTCTGATAAATTTTTGTTTGTAAATATAGACCCTGCTGTTTTAAAAGATGATCATTTTATTAAAGGTTTTACTAAGGAACTATTAGCAAAATATAATATTAGTCCAACCTCACTTATATTTGAAATTACTGAAAAAACCTCAATTGATTGTTATGAAAACTTTAGTGAAGTGATAGATTATTATAAGAATCAGGGATATAAGATAGCTATTGATGATGTAGGAACAGGCTATTCTGGACTTACAACTATTGCAAAAACAAGACCAAACTATATTAAAATGGATATGAGTTTAATAACAAATGTGACTAGGGACAATTTTAAAAAAGCAATAATTAAATCCTTTGTTGATTTCGCAAATTCCACAAATACTAAAATTATTGCTGAAGGAATAGAAGATGTGAATGATCTTTATACTCTTATCGAAATAGGTGTACACTATGGTCAAGGATTTTTAATAAATAGACCAGCTGATAATTTAATGGAACCACCTGAGATAATAAAAAAAAGGATTGTTGATAAAAATATTAATATGAGGAAACATAGTTTTAGTCCAAGTTCTAATGTAAAAATAGGAGAAATTGCAAAGGAAGTGTGCCCGGTTTTATCTACAACGACATGTAGCGAAGTAGACAAGCTTTTTAAGAGTAATCACAGTATAAGAGGTATTTCAATAGTTAATAACAGCTATTCAATAATTGGAGTATTAATGAATTCTGATTTTTTTTCAAAGGTTGGAACTCAATATGGATGGTCAATATATATGAAAAGACCTATCCACTTAATTATGGATTCAAACCCACTTATTATTGATTATGATACCACCTTAGACATAGTATCAAAAATTGTTATATCAAGAGAAGAGGATAAACTATATGATTATATAATTGTTAAAAAAAATGATAAATATTTTGGTGTGGTTACTGTAATTTCATTACTTGAAAAAACAATGGAGTTCGAATTAAATGTAGCAAAATATTCCAACCCATTAACAGACACGTCTCTATAAAGATAGTTTTTTAGGCCATATAGGTGGGGATGATTTTGTTGCAATAATTTCAGGTCATAATGCATACAATCTTTGTGAAGATATAATAAATGAATTTGATACTAACATAATAAATTTCTACAATGAGTATGATAGAGAAAATAAATACATACAATCTGTTAATAGGAACAACATTAATGGAAATTATCCGTTAATGAGTATATCTATTGCCATTGTAATCAATAAAAATAAGTCTTATACAAGTATATTCGAATTGACTGAAGAAGCAGCTAGAATCAAGAAAAAATGCAAATTAAAATCAAAGGAATTAATGAAAAGTTGTTATATAGTATAAGTACTAAATGGGTTAGGGTAATTAAATAAGATCTAAATAATATAGAGAGGAAGTTGTATTATGATAATTAATTTTGAAAGCAAAGAGGGTATTGAAGAAAAAAATGTTATTAAAGAAATTGATATATTTAATAAACTTATGATTAATACTATTAAGGCTAATGAGCGTGAATTTGAATTTAAGGGTCATAACTATATAGTTTATTCTGATGGTATTTGTGTACAAACATTAATAAATGAAAGGGTTTTGTATCGCATTTTTGTTGACGAATATAAAAATAATAGTTTTATAAATGACAAGGTAGTAAATTTTATTTAAATTAGTTATTAATATAAGCACTTTTTTGAATTTATTGAATAATTACTGCGTTTTTAAAAATATGACTACATTTTTAGTGAAATTTTTGTGGTATAATGTAGACTATTGAAGAAATAGGGAGGGTTATCAATGGCAATACTTACATCCATTAAAGACGCTTTAAGTGCGAAACAATATAAAGCTGAGATTGAAAAATTAATCGAGGAAAATAAAAATTTAAAATATATAAAATTAACTCCAACTCAAATGGGAATGAGTCGGATTTTATCTAAAACAAAAGAACTCGAAGCAGAGCTTGAAGAATATGATAAGCTAATTTTAACAAAAACAAAAGCTATAGAGGAACTTAATATAGAATATGGTAATCAAGCTACCTATCAAACAAGAGAATTTGAAGAGAAATCTAATGAATACGATCATAAAATCGAATTAAAAGATAAGGAACTTGAGGATAAATCAATTGAAAATGATAATATAATTGAAAGTAAAAAGAAAGAATATGATGATTTAATTGATTTAAAAGCTAAAGAACTTGAAGATAAGTCAGCAGAATATGATAATTTAATAAACGGCAAGAAGGAAGAATATGACAATCTAATACAAATAAAAGGTAAAGAGCTTGAGGATAAATCAACAGAATATGATGAATTTATTGAAAGAAAGAGCAAAGAGTACGAGGATACTTTCAAACAAAAGGCTATTGAACTTGAGCAGAAGTCTAGTGAATATGAGGATTTAATAGAGACTAAGACAAAATCTATTGAGGAGCTTAATTTAGAATATAATAATACAAAAACTTCTGTAGATGATTTAAATTCCCAAATAATAACTTTAGATGATGATGTATCGATGCAAGGTTTCGGTATTTATAAATCTGAATATAATTTAATGAATTCAGTGAAATGCTCTACTATGCTTGCAGAGATAAGGGAAAAGCAAGTGGATATGATTAAATCTAAAGAAGCCATAGAATTTAAGCAATGGATTATTAATGGAAATATAAATGAAAATAATCAATTAGCAGGAGATATGACTGATGATATGATCAAACTAGTTGTTAGAATTTTTAATGATGAGTGTGATTCTATAATTAACAAGGTGAAATTCAGTAATATTGAAGCAATAGAAAACAGAATAAAAAAATTCTTTGAAGATTTAAACAAACTTGGGAATATAACACAAGTCAAAATATCGCCTAAATATTTTAATACTAAAATGGAAGAACTTTACCTTTCTTATGAATATAAATTAAAGGATCAAGAAGAAAAAGAAAGCAAAACTACATAATAATATAATAAGTTTATGGCTGTTGATGAGGAAATCAATGGTCATTTTTATGGTCATAAATAGGCTATTTTTCCAATTATGCCTATTTAAAAATAAAATAATATTATTTTTAAGTATATTATTATGTTCAAAAGTTAAATGTTATGTTACATTAAATATGATAAAGATTTTTATTATAAATAGTAATAGTTTTTTTACGACAAGGAGGAAAAATATGGAATTAGAAATGAAGTTTCAAAAACTGAAGGATAATATTCAAGGATTGAAAAGTGTAGCAATAGCATATTCAGGAGGTGTTGATAGCACTTTTCTATTAAAGGTAGCAGCAGATGTTTTAGGTAATAAAGTTATTGCAATTACTGCGAAATCAACAACATATCCAGAAAGAGAATTTAAGGAAGCTGTTAAATATATTGAGGACATTGGAGCAAAACACATAGTTATAATCTCAGAGGAATTAGAAATCGAAGGGTTTGCTAAAAATCCTATTGATAGATGTTATTTTTGTAAAAAAGAACTTTTTTCAAAAGTTAGAAAAGTTGCTGATGATAATAATATTAACGCAGTTTTGGATGGTTCTAATGCTGATGACGTTTCAGATTATAGACCAGGAATGAAGGCAGCAAATGAATTAAGAGTTATTAGCCCATTAAAGGATGCTTTCCTTACAAAAGATAATATAAGAGAATTATCAAAAAGGCTAGGATTACCAACTTGGAACAAACCAGCTTTTGCATGCTTATCATCAAGATTCCCATATGGTAACGAGATAACAGTTGAGAAATTAAGCATGGTTGAAAGAGCAGAACAATTTTTACTCGATTTAGGATTTAGGCAGATAAGAGTAAGACATCATGGAGATATAGCAAGAGTAGAAGTTAATGCCGAAGAAAGAAATAAATTTTTCAGTACAGAAATGATGGATAAGGTTGCAAATGAATTAAAAAGCATTGGGTTTAAATATGTTACCCTTGATTTGTTAGGATATAGAACTGGAAGTATGAATGAAGTACTTAGCGACAAAGAAAAGAATTCAGTAGAAGCCCTTGATTAAATCAAGAGCTTTTTTACTTATTTTATCTTTGGTTGAAAATAATTAATATTGCAGCTCTGCAGGAGATGATTTAATAAATAGGTAGAAGTTTTGGTAAAGTGTTTGCTCCATGTGGCATTATAAAAGTTTTTAAATTTTTGCCCTTTTCTGTATAGGTTAAGATTAAGGCCTCATCTATTGTTTTAACTATTTTTATCCCAGTATTTTTAAAGAATTTAGGGTCTAAATTTGAAACTAGTATAAGATTAAAATTATGTGCTGTTTCACAAGCAAGGCATCCCACATGTTTTGATATTGTATAACGCTCTCTTAATGATTTTTCTCGATCAAGTAAGCTATCATAGTTAGAAAGGATTGCCCTAACATCATCATCACCACCAAGTCCTTCACTACACTGCGTTAATGCAATTATAGTCCCTCCAATTTTTGCGGCTTCTCTTGAATTCATGAGAAGTTTTGAAGATTGATAAAAATTAATGTCTTTAGGATAACCACCAGCGGTAGCTATTACTAAATCAGCTTTTTCTTTTATATATGCACAGTCAGACTCATCAACATATTTTCTTCCTTGTGCATGTGCCTTAATGCAATCACCTGCAACTGCCGCAGATATATTTCCATGACTGTCTATGATTACATTGAACATAAAACTTGGTTTTACAAAGCCACATGCTTCTTCCATATCTAAATGTACAGGATTATTTATTACATTTCCACATCTGATTTCGCCTCTAGTTCCTTCTCCTAAACTTTCATTAAGTGAAAGACCGTGATTTGCCATTATTGTTTCATATGATGCAATTCCAGGTAAAATTGATTTTTTTCCACCAGACCATCCTACTAGAAAATGATAAACTATTCCCCCAGCAACTATAATATGGTTACATTCCATGGCCTTTTTATTAATGGATACTGGTGTACCAAAGCTAGTTTTACCTAGATAAACCAAATTATCTTTATCCCTACAATCATGATCAATTATATTATATTTACCGTAAAGGGTGTCCCCTAATAATTGTTTGTATTCATTTTCGGTTTGTTTTCTATGGGAACCAGTAGCGCTAATAAATAATATATCTTCATCAACTATGCCAGCTTTTGTAAGTTCAGCTACAATGAAGGGAAGATATAGGGATGATTTTTGCCACGCCCTAGTAATATCTGGTATAACAATACAAATTTTTTCACCTGTATGTACTATTTCACTAAGTTTAGAACTTGATATAGGGTTTTGTAAAGCTTCTATTATTACTTCTTCTTCAGTTCTAGAACTTGTTGAAGGGATATTATCAAGTACTCCAATAACATCTTTTTCGTTAATTGAAAACTTAACAGTACCTCTTCCTTGCTTTAATTCAAACTCTTTCATAATTAGTTCCTCCCATATTTTCTGTTTCTATACATTAAACATGAAATTTTTAATTATGTCAATGAAGGTGTAAGTTAAATTCTATTTGAGTAAAATCATTGACAATTATTTTTATGAGTAATATACTAAAAACTAACAACTTTAATTATGTAATTATTCTGATTATTAATATAATCATAGTTGTTTCACATTTAGGAGAGTTTCTTTTCATACTTGAAAATATAAAATAAATATAAATAAATTGAACTATAAGGACGTGTTATATGCCAAAGTTAAGTGACAGAACAGCTTTTTTTACTGAATCTATAATTAGAAGAATGACAAGAATTTCAAATGAATATAATGCAGTAAATCTTTCGCAAGGGTTTCCTGATTTTGAGCCACCTAAGGATCTTTTAAATTCTTTAAGTAAGGTTGTAAGCAAAGGACCTCATCAGTATGCTGTTACTTGGGGTGCGCAGAATTTTAGAGAAGCCTTAGCTAAAAAACAGTCAAGATTTATGGGGATAAATATTGACCCAAATAACGAAATTGTTGTAACTTGTGGGAGTACGGAAGCAATGATGGTAGCGATGATGAGCGTTTGTAATCCAGGTGATAAGGTTATAGTTTTTTCTCCCTTTTATGAGAATTATACTGCAGATGCTATTTTGTCAGGAGCGGAACCTATATTTGTTTCGCTAAGGCCACCTAGTTTCAAGTTTAATATTTTAGAATTAGAAGCAGCTTTTAAACAAAATCCTAAAGCTCTAATACTCTGTAATCCATCAAACCCAACTGGAAAAGTATTTACATACGATGAGCTTAAAATCATAGCTGACTTAGCAGAAAAGTATGATGTCTTTGTAATTACAGACGAAGTGTACGAACATATAATCTATGCTCCATATAGGCATACATATTTTGCATCACTTCCAAATATGTTTGAAAGGACAATTTCTTGTAGCTCTCTATCGAAAACATATTCAATTACTGGATGGAGATTAGGTTACATTATAGCACCTAAATCGATTGTTGATGTTGCAAAAAAAGTCCATGATTTTCTTACAGTTGGTGCAGCAGCACCACTTCAAGAGGCAGCCGTTACAGCATTAAACTTTGATGATGTTTATTATAATGGACTGCAAAAGGTATATACGCAGAAGAGAAATACATTTTTAAAAGGCATTGATGACATAGGCTTAACATATACAACTCCACAAGGGGCTTATTATATAATGGTTGACGTATCAGAATTTGGAGTGAAAAATGATATAAAATTTTGTGAGTGGTTAGCACAAGCGGTAGGGGTTGCAGCAGTTCCAGGATCAAGCTTTTTTAGAGAAGATGTACATCATTTAATTAGACTTCATTTTGCTAAGAAAAAAGCCACTTTAGATGAGGCTCTTAATCGGCTCTCTTCGCTAAAGGATAAGGCGAAAGGAATGCAGTTATAGTACAAAAGTAGAAATAGTTTTAATTATAATAAAAGATTTTTTGATTTCAAAATATAGTAAGAAGGTTATGGTCTAAAATTTATCAAGAGGACCTTAGCTTTCTATTTTTTTATGTAAAGTAAAGCTATCAAAAGCAATATATGAGAAGTATTCAGCAATTCATGGGGAGTAATTCAAGTAAAAATGTTATAAAATAGTAAATGTAAACGATAATAATTAAAAAACTAAATTTAATATATATTTTAAAGAGGAAGGGTGAGATTGTATGGATAAGAAATTAAGAGTTGGAATAATTGGATGTGGTGGTATAGCTAATGGAAAACATATGCCAAGCTTAGCTAAGATAGCAGAAATAGAAATGGTCGCTTTTTGTGATATTATAATCGAGAAAGCAGAGATTGCTGCAAAAGAATACGGAAGCATGGGAGCAAATGTTTGTACAGATTATAAAGAGCTTCTAAAAGATGATACTATTGATGTTGTTCATGTTTGTACACCAAATAGATCACATAGCTCTATAACAGTTGATGTGTTGGAAGCCGGAAAACATGTTATGTGTGAAAAGCCAATGGCAAAGACTTCTGCGCAAGCAAGAGAAATGTTAGATGCCGCAAAGAGAACAGGTAAAAAGCTTACTATTGGTTATCAAAATAGATTTAGAGCGGATTCTATATATCTTAAAACAACCTGTGAAAATGGTAGTCTTGGAGATATATATTTTGCAAAGGCACATGCTATTAGAAGAAGAGCAGTTCCAACTTGGGGAGTATTTTTAAATGAATTTGAGCAAGGTGGAGGACCATTAATAGACATTGGAACACATGCTTTAGATTTAACGCTTTGGATGCTTGATAATTATAAGCCTAAGTATGTTGTGGGAAATATATATCATAAACTTAGTAAAAAAGAAAATGCTGCTAATGCATGGGGGCCCTGGGATCCAAGCAAATTTACAGTAGAGGATTCTGCATTTGGGTTTATTACTATGGAGAATGGTGCTACTATAATTATTGAATCAAGTTGGGCATTAAATAGCTTAGAAATTGGAGAAGCTCAGACAAGTCTATGTGGAACTGAAGGCGGGGCTGATATGAAGGATGGTCTTAAAATAAATGGAGAAAATTTAGGCAGATTATATGAAACTAAAGTTGATTTTGGATCAAATGGAGTTGCATTTAATGAAGGGGTTTCTGAAGATCCAGCAGATGTTGAAGCCAGATCATGGATTGATTGTATATTAAATGACACTGAGCCAATAGTAAAACCTGAACAAGCGTTAGTTGTTACAGAAATTTTAGAAGCAATATATGAGTCATCAAAAACAGGAGAGCCAGTTTATTTTAATAAATAATAAATAAAGGTTGGTGTAAATTATGAGTTTACCAATAGCACTTCAATTATATAGTATTAAAGATGAAACAGAAAAAAATTTTTCTCGTGCATTAAAGAAAGTAGCTCAAATAGGGTATAGCGGGGTAGAATTTGCTGGATATGGTGGATTATCAAGTTCAAAACTTAAGGCATTACTTGAAGATTTAGGTCTTAAAGTTTGTGGAAGTCATGTAAGTTTAGATGAATTAACAAATAACATTGATAAAGTTATAGAATATAGCTTAGAAATTGGTAATCCTTATCTAATATGTCCTTATGCTACATATAAAAATAGAGAGGATTATGAGAAGATGGCAGAAACACTTAATGTTTTATCCATAAAGTGCAGTGAAAAGGGAATACTTCTAGGTTATCATAATCATGGACATGAATTTCAAAAGTTTAACGGAGAATATGGATTAGATATTATATATAAAGAAAGTAATGCTAAACTAGTAAAAGCGGAAATAGATACTTATTGGGTAAAATATGCAGGGCTCGACCCAGTTGAATATATAAAAAAACATGCAGGTCGCTGTGATCTTATTCATATAAAAGATATGGAACTAATAGATGGAGAAAAACGTTCAACTGAAGTTGGAAATGGAATTATGGATATTAAATCTATAATAATGGAATCTGAAAAACAAGGGGCTAAATGGCTTATTCTTGAACAGGAATTTTTTAATAAACCAACTCTCGAAAGTGTAGAAATAGGATTTAATAATTTAAAAAAATTAATATAAAAAAATGAACAGGATGGTGTTTAATATGTATATAGGATTATTAACTGGTTGCCTTGGTGGTATGCCACTAAAGGAAAAGGCAAAGTGGGCAAGTGAACATGGGTTTAAAGCCTTAGAACTTTCTTGTTGGCCAAGGACTAATAGCCGTGATTACTCAGGAAGTGAGATAGATGTAGCTAATTTCACAAAGAGTGAAGCGGAAGAAATAAAATTATATTTCAAAGAATATGGGCTTACAATATCTTCAATTGCTTATTATGATAATAATTTAGATAGAGATCCAAAAAAAAGAAAATCCATAAACAATCATTTTAAAAAATGTGTTGATGCAGCTATGTTATTAGGCGTTTCATCTGTTGGAACATTTGTTGGAAAAAACATAGATAAATCGTTAGAGGAAAATTTTGATGAGTTTGAGGTGGTTTTTAAAGAGTTGGTTAAATATGCGGAAGATAAGGGCATAAAGGTAGTAATTGAAAATTGTCAAATGAAGGGATGGCAAGAAAAAGGAGTACCAGGAACTATTTCATTTACACCAGAACTATGGAGAGAAATGTTTAGAAGGGTACCAAATAAGAACTTTGGATTAAATTATGATCCCTCCCATTTACATGCAATGCTGATTGACTATATAACTCCAGTAAAGGAATTTAAGAATCGAATATTCCATGTACATGCAAAGGATGCTGAAGTGTTTGAAGATAAATTAAAAACTTATGGAGTATTTGATAAACAATTAAATGTTTGTAATGAAGACTTTGGATATTGGAGATACAGAATGCCTGGATTAGGAGACATTAATTGGGGAAAGTTAATTAATGAACTAAAAGAAATTGGATATGACGGCGTAGTAAGTATAGAACATGAGGACCCTCTTTATGAAGGTAGTGAAGGAAAGGTTAAAGAAGGACTACAACTGGGAATAGATTATCTTGAAAAATTAATATAGTATTATTTAGGAGATGTTGATATGAAAATATTAAAAGTAGCTATTATTGGATGTGGGAATATATTTCCTATGCATGCTCAATCTATAAAAGATGTTGAAAATGCAGAAATTGTTGCAGTTTGCGATATTAAAGAGGATAGGGCAAAGGAAAAAGCTGATCAATACAATTGTAATTATTATATTGACTATAAGGATATGCTTTCAAAGAAAGATATTGATGTAGTGCATATATGTCTTCCACATTTCCTTCATGCACAGGTGGCAATTTATGCTTCTAAACTTGGAAAACATATATTAACTGAAAAACCTATGTCTATAAAACTCTCAGATGCAGAGGCTATGGTTAAAACTGCTAAAGAAAATAATGTTACACTTGGAGTTATATTTCAAAATAGATATAATCCTGGCTCGAGACTTATAAAAGAAACATTGGAATCAGGAGAACTTGGTGAGATACTAGGAGGAAAACTTGAAGTCACATGGAAACGAACAGATGAATACTATGGCAATAGTGACTGGAAAGGAACATGGGACATGGAAGGTGGAGGAGTCATAATAGATCAAGCTATTCACACTATGGACCTTATGAGATGGTTTGTGGGTAGTGACATCGATTATATAGATGCAAATATAAGCAATAGAGCGCATAAAATTATTCAGGTTGAGGATTCTGCAGAAGGGGTTATTAAATACAAAAACGGAGTAGTAACTGCGTTTCATGCCATTAATTATTATACTTATGATGCACCTGTAAAACTTGAGATTCATTGTGAAAAAGGTATGGTTAATATGGTGGGAGATAGATCTGATATAAAATTTATCGATGGTAGAGAGTTAATTGCAGATAATAACCCGAATGATACTTTTGATTATGGAAATGGAGCAAAGGGATACTGGGGAACAAGTCATACAAAACAGATAAAAAATTATTACGCATCTATTAGTGCTGGGTTACAACCTGATATAACAGGTGATGATGCAATAAAAACTCAAAAAATGATATGTGCAATATATGAATCTGGTAGAAAAAGAGTTAGAATTAGTTGTAATAAATAAATTCTTAAAGCATAGAAATCTTGGAATATTTAATAAACGTAGGAGGGAATTATGCGGGGTAGTTTTGAAAAAACAGTACTCGAACCGGATTTTCCATTTAGATTATTTTTAAATGATGGCTTTGAAAGCACACCTCATCACTGGCATGAAGATATTGAAATCATTTATCTTGTAGAAGGCAGTGTGAAAGTAGGCGTAGGTAATGATTTATATCACCTTAAAAGGAGAGATATTTTAATAATAGGTCCTGGTGAGGTGCATTTCTTTTTAAAAGAAATGCAAACCAGCAATAGGGCAGTAATCCAGTTTAGAATGTCTATTTATGATGCGTTTCTTTCTGGATCAAAGGATATTAGAACTATAAGACCAATGTTTACTCATTCTAAATATCTTACCCCCAGCACTGAAGTTCATATCCTCATGGAAAAACAAATTCAGCAACTTATTAATGAAAATACTGCTGCGAAAGAAGGTTATAAGCTTATTATGAAAGCTAGACTTTACGACTTGGCTGGTATATTAATTAGATACATGCCTAAATGTGAGTATTCAGCTGAAGCTGAAAGTCGTCAAATAGAGAAACTTCAAAAGCTAGATAAGGTGTTTCAATATGTAGATAAATACTATCAAACAAATATTAACTTAGAGGAAATTTCAAAGGTTGCTGGATTCAGTCTATATTATTTCACAAGATTTTTCAAGGAAAACACAGGCGTTACATTTGTTGATTATTTAAATAATTTTAGAATAACTAAAGCAGAATGGCATCTTATGGAGGAAAATGACTCCATTACAGAAGTTGCATATAAGTCAGGTTTCAATAGCATTAAAACTTTTAATCGAGTATTTAAAAAGTTAAAAGGTTGCGCCCCAATGCAATATAGGAAAGGTATTAAATCATCTCCTTGGTCGCTGCAATAGTTATTTGCACCTTAAAAATTTATTAACAATTGGTAATATAATAAAAAATGCACTTGAATTTATTGTAAGCAATTATCAATTATGGTAAACTTAATTAAGTTAATATAAATTTGGGGGAGAGTTTACATGTTTTTTGCAGCAGATCAAAGTGTATTAAGTATAATGATAATGATTATAATAGGATATTTTTTAGCATATAAAAAATTGATTGATGAAAAGGCAATTAGTTTGATAACTACTATTGTTATAAACATTTCACTACCAATGATGATGCTTAATACAATTGTAAGTAATTTTACGAAAAAGATGCTTATAGATGACTCAAGAGGTTTAATAGTCCCTTTTCTAACAATAGGTTGTTGTTTTATTATTGCAAAGTTGTTTTCAAAAATTGTAAAAGTGAAAAATAACAGACGTGGACTATTTGTATCTATGTTCTTTAATTCAAACACTATATTTATGGGACTTCCAGTCAATTTGGCGTTATTTGGAGAAAAAAGTGTGCCTTATGTGCTACTATATTATATTGCAAATACCACATTTTTTTGGACTTTAGGTGTATATGAAATAACTAAAGATGGAAATAAGAAAACTTTAAACTTTTTTTCAATGGAAATTATAAAAAAAATATTGTCGCCACCTTTAATTGGTTTTATAGTTGGAATACTTCTAGTTTTATTAAATATTAAATTGCCATTATTTATTATGGATACAAGCAAAAGCTTAGGGAGTATTACAACACCATTATCCATGTTTTTTATTGGTGCATCCATATATTTAGTAGATTTAAAGTCAGTAAAATTTACTTTAGATATAGTGTGGGTATTAATCGGAAGATTTGTAATATCTCCAATACTTGTAATCCTAATAGCACCAGTATTTCATATACCGCATCTTATGGAGTCAGTTTTTGTTATACAGGCTGCTATGCCAGTTATGGCAAATTCAGCTATAATTGCTAGGGCTTATAATTCTGATTATGATTTTGCCTCATTAATGATAGCAATTTCAACGGTAGGTACTCTTATTGTTATACCAATTTTAATGGCTTTATTATAGCATATAATTAATTCAATTTAGGAAGTTAATTTTACTTTGAATTCTTCAAGACTAAAGTTTGAATTAACAAAAATTCTACCTAATGAATAAATGTTGTCGCTTTTATCAATTAATCCAAATTCAGTTGAAAAGGCTAATTTATAACCTGATTGTTTTGCAGCTTTTATAGTGTTAGGTGTGTATCCTCCATAAGGATATGCTATGTAATCTATTTTCTTATTTAATATTTTTTCTAATTTGATTTTTGAGGTTTTCATAGTATTTAAATTATCTACATAAGATATTTGATCTAAGTGTTCATGAGACGAGGTATGACTTTCTATTCTTATATTATTTGAATCCATTAATTTTATTTCGGCGGAAGTTAAATAATCTTTTTCATGATCAATAGTATTAGTAATTACAAATATAGTAGCTTTTAGTTTGAATTTTTTTAAAATAGGATATGCATTAGTATAGTTGTCTTTGTAGCCATCATCAAAAGTTATAACTATGGGTTTACTAGGTAAATCTTTACCTGTTTTCATATAGCTATAAAGCTCATCTAATGTTAATGTTGTATAATTATTATCTTTTAGGTATTTCATTTGATTTCTGAATTTTTCTTTAGGGACCCTTAGTATATTTTCTTTTTCATAACTAATAGAATGATACATTAAGATTGGTATTTTTTTATTTTCTAAAGAATCAACAGATTTATGTATAAAAACAGTTTTTACACTAGTTGCTTTAAGTGTTTTTGTTGTATTAATTGTAGTTGTACTATTTTTTTCTTTATGTATAACTAAACTAGAATACTTATAGAGTAGACCTGTAAAGCCTATTAATATAGCAATTGTAATAATTAAAAGTCCTTTATGTAATCTCATAATACCCCCATTTTATATTTGTTTTTAATATAAGTATGGTAGAAATAATAGAATAATATACGCTTATTTCAAAATAAAAAGGAAAACCTAAGAAACGTGGTTTTCCTTTTTATTTATATGACAAGTACAAAATTCATTAGTTATCTTTTAATAACACTCGTGGAATCTAAATAGATAGTATCTATAATTTTTTTTAGTGATTTATCATATACCATAATATTTAATCCAGCGTGTTTATTTAGATTTTCAACCCCATTTAAAACTATACTTGGTATTTTTTCATCAACGCTTTGTGTGGTGATTTTGAAATTAGTCCCTTTATTTAAAGAAAAATCCTTAGATAGTTTAGCACTACTAAGTGTTTCTGATTGTATTTTATTATCATTAATAATCGCAAGGTAATTAGAACCAACACTATTTTTCGTAAAAGTTTTTAATCCTAATAATGTTAATGAATTTTTTAAAATTTCATTTTTTGAAATGTCCTCATTTGTGCTAGCAACTATAATATAATTTTTATTTTTTATTAATGGAATATAGTTTTTAATATTTGTTTCATTAGTAATATCTATAGCCTTTTCAGAGCGAGAATAAAGAACATAATCAGAATTCCATTCCTTATAGGTTTCATCATTACGATGATCTGTTAATTTATAATTTGTTTTTAAATATTTGCCTAAGTTTAATGTAACTTTATTAGAACCAAAAATATTTAAGTGACCAATGTTTCCCATATCCTTTTTAAAATCGAATCCTAGTTCGGTTGTAAGTTTATTATAATTAATAAATGGAATATTATTTGCTTTTGAAATTTCTGCCACCTTATTAAACATCTTAGCAGGCTCAGCCGTCCAAACTTTTGACCCGGATGTTTGGCTGTAATCATGTGGTGCATTTGTGAAAATCAATTTGAAATTTTCTTTTTTAGATAAAGTTATAATTTTCTTCAAATATTCTTCTGTTTTAGGTGGAAGATCTACGGTTTCTGTAGTTAAAAAATTTGAATCATTTTCTTTACCATACACATCGTGACTAGCATTAAATCCTTTTGTATAATAAGTCTCATCCGTATCAAAGTTAAAATCTGTATCCGTTAGTTCTTTCCAACGATCATGATATTTGAAAATCGGGAAAAAATAATTGAGCCACTGATCCATTGGTGTGGTGTTAAGAATAGCTTGCACTTTATTTACAGAAAACCTAACGTTATCTAAAGCAGTTCTTATATAACCCTCATCACCAAATTTATCAGTTGAACCTAAATAATATAAATCTACTACTACAATTGGATCCTTATGTTTTTTCAAAACTTCTTTTAATAAATAGTAGGTTACATCTATTGGTTGGCCTCCAGTAGAATAGTCAAAGCTAGTTATTCCAAACTGTTTCCATAATATGTTAGGATTTATTAAAGCATCCATATGGCTTGAACCTAATAATACAACATCAAATGAATCTCCTGTATTACTATATAAACCTTGTGTGAGTTTAGCGCGATGATTTGTTTTTATAATAAAAATGGAATTAAGGGTTATAATAAAGAGCAATAATATAATTACAAAACTAATTCCTTTTAAAAATGACTTCTTAAACATGAAAAATCCTCCTAGAATTGAGAATAGATAAACTGCTGCATGCTATATCCAGGACCATACAACCCAAAGATTAGAATGACTACAGCGGCACCTACATATATTGCCCATCTAAACATTATGTTTTGTTTTGCTAAACTAGTTCGTAAATCTTTTGTTCTCCGTAATATATCTACTGTTAGAACTAAAATTATACCAACAAGTGCAATAAAAAAATCTTTTGAATCTAATCCCAGTTCAAAAATAGAACCATTAATAAGTACCCAAGGATTAAAATAAAAAATATTTTTAATTATTGTTATAGCAGTTGATAATGAACTAGCTTTAAAAAATATCCAAGCAAAATTCACAAGCATAAAGGTTATAAATACTTGAAAAAATTTGAAACTAAATACGTCTGTTTTAATTTTAAAAGTTTTTACTATCTTTTTTCGCAAGGGTTTAGTAAAATTCGCAACTATCTGATAAAGTCCGTGAAGTCCACCCCAAATAATAAAATTAAAGGTAGCCCCATGCCATAAACCACTTACTATGAAGACAATCATAATATTATAATTAGCCCTAAAATTGCCACGTCTATTTCCGCCTAGTGGAAAATACAAATAGTCTTTAAACCAACTAGTGAGTGATATGTGCCAACGGCTCCAAAATTCTTTTATTGATCTTGACAAATAAGGTTGGTGAAAATTATTAGTCACCTTAAAGCCTAAGACCTCCACAGCTCCTCTTGCTATATCTGAATACGACATAAAATCACAATAAATTTGAAAACTGAAAAACAATGTAGCTGTAAAAGTTGTAAAACCTTTATAGTGATTAGGGTTATTGTATACAGTATTAACAAGTACTGCTAATCTATCTGATACTACTATTTTTATGAAGACACCCCATAACATTAGTAATAGACCGTTTTTAACTCTATCATAATTAAAATTATGCTTCTCATCAAATTGATGTAACATGTTTTTAGACTTCTCAATAGGACCTGCAACTACTTGAGGGAAGAATGATACAAACAGAGCATATTTTCCTATGTTTTTCTCAGCTAGAACATCATTTCTATAAACATCTACAGTATAGCTAAGGGCTTGAAGGGTATAGAATGATATTCCCAGTGGCAGTAAATAGTCAAAAGATGGTGCATGATTTGAGATGCTAAATGCATGTAATAAATGTGATAAACTCTCATTAAAAAAATTGTAATATTTGAACAAAAATAAGATACCCAAATTACTAGAAAAACTTGCAAAAACCCATAATTTTTTAAATTGAATAGATTTTCTTTCATTGCTTATCTTATTTGCTTTTTCAATTAGTAAACCACTTAAATATGTGATGATAGTCGATGTAGCTATTAATATTGCATATTTAGGATTTAAGACCATATAAAAGAAATAACTGCATATTAGCAGCCAAACCCATCGAAGTTTATGCGGGATTACATAATATAAAACAGAAACAATCATAAAAAACATTAAAAATTTTATTGAAGTAAATTGCATCATATACCTTCTTTCCATTATCAAACGACAATTATAGACATAAATCTACAAATTATATCTAATAAATGTATTATAACAGATTATGTATTCTAACTACAAGTGTATTATAATAACAAATAATAAAAAGAATTATAAATAAAAAAAGTGCGGAAATATTTTGCACTTTTTTATATAAATAATTGTATATCGGACTCAATAGCATCCTTTAAATAATCTTTTGCTTCAATAACTTCAAGTTCAGGAATAAGTTCTTCTTTTTTCAATCCCATAACTTCCATTGATAATTTACATCCATAGAACTTAACACCTTTTTTTACGGCACCTTCTAAAAATTTTGAAAGAGTTGGTGTGCCATCTTCTTTCATCATAACCTCAAGCATTTTTTTTCCGAAACCACTGAAGTTCATATTAGATAGTGGTAATTCTTCTGGACCTTTTGGAGTCATTGCACCCATAAGTTTTTCTAATGAAGACTTACCACCGTTTATAATTTTATCAGGGTCCCTTAACAAAAGTAGACCCCAGAAAGCAAAAAACATAGATACTTCCATTCCTAATTCCTTAGCTGAGTTTGCCAATATTAATCCAGCTAAAGCTTTGTCATATTCTCCACTAAACATTATTAGACTTAGCTTTTTATCCATTATATCACCTCATTTTTATGTAGCTTGTGTATATGTCACCTTATTTATTCAGAATAAGTTAAATAAAGACATTTAGTTTAAAAAGGATTTTTTTTTAATATTGGGAAACAATATAATAAATGTTTAAGAAATATTAATTATATTTAGGAGGCTTATTATGAATTATTTAAGCAAATTATCAAAGAATATTAAATATAAACAAAAAAAGCAAAAAGTGAATTTAGTAAAAGGTCTTGCAGTCCTCTCAATTATAGGTATTACAATAGGTGGGGTCGCTAAAAAATTATTGGATCGAAGTCATTTAGAAGAGAAAAAGAATATTCCTATTCCTACGCCTAATAATAGTGATGAAGATATAAATATTAAGCGCGATGAGATTAAACATACATTGGAAGAATTTGGGGATGAAGTTGTAGGGGATGTAGGAGTTGCAATGGAGAAAGCACTTGATGGCTTAGAATATAAGAAAGATAATGAGATTAAAAAGTAGTATATTAAAATCATCTCCTTGGTCGCTGCAACAGCGACAAAGGAGATGATTTTGATTAGAACATGTTTAGTGATGGTTACTTCTATAATATGAAGGGCACTGGCCTATTATTTTTTTAAATTGTTTTGAAAAAACAAATTGATCGGAGTATCCTACAGAAGTTGCTACTTCAGCTATTGATAAATCATGGTTTGTTAAAAAGTGACATGCGTTTTCCATTCGTGTTTTTATAATGTATTCAATAGGTGTTTGTCCCAAAGCGTTTTTAAAAATAGTACATAAATATTTACGACTTATACCAATGTAGTCGGCTAAACTGTTTACACTAATGTTACCATAAAAATTCACTTCAATGTAATCTACGGCGCTTATTACATATCGTTCTATGTTTGACTCATAAATGCTAATTGTATTTGATTTTGGGGCTATTTCAATTAATTTAGAAAGAAATAAATATAAATAAGACAATCTGGATAAGTCAGTTTCTAAAGACAATTTAGTGAAGCTAGCCATTTTTTGAATCGAATCTTTAAAAAAATTGTCAGTATCATAATGAAATATTGGATTGTCATAGCTAAGACCTGCACTATGTATGATTTTTGGTGCTTTTACACCATTAAAACCAACCCAAAGATAATGCCAAGGATCATCTATATCTGCTTCATAATAGGCAATATGATCTGGACAAATAACAAATGCATCTCCAGCTTCTAAAGCATATAACTTTTTACCACATCTAAAAGTACCTTTTCCACTAAGTATAAAGTGTATAATAAAATGATTTCTAGCTACAGGTCCAAAAAAGTATCCACTCGAACATACTTCTTCTCCACAATCATAAAAGTTTAAATCGGTGTTAGTAAAATTATCACTTTCAACACACCATACTTCCATTGCATCACATCCTTTTAGTTTACTTGTGGACATTATAACATATTTTGAAGACATGTAATCATTTACTTAAAAATGTTTAGAGTTCATAATAAAGATACAATCAACAGAAGGATACACAATTAATCCTTATATTTTCAGTGATTAACAAGTTTAATAATAATAAACTGTTTTTATTAAACTTAAAAAATACGTATGGTTAATTATGCTCAAAATGCCATTTATGCTAGTACGAAGTTAGAATATACATAGTTTACTTTAGCTGAATTTTTAAAGAGATTATAACAGTGATCTTTTTATAAATGAAACCTTTTGGTTTCAATATATATAATTCGAGGGGGATAAAAAAATGAAAAAAAGTTTACACAAAATTATTGCAGTTGCACTTACTTCTATGGTTATGATGTCCACTTTAGCGGGCTGTGGTAGTTCTAAGACTACAACTGATACAAGTGGTAAACCTGTAACTCTTACTTATGCGATTTGGGATAAAAATCAACAACCGGGTATGCAAGCTATTGCAGATTCTTTTCACAAGTTAAATCCAAATATAACAGTAAAAGTGGAAGTTACACCTTGGGATAGTTATTGGACAAAAATGGATGCAGGTGCTACGAGTGGAACACTTCCAGATGTATTCTGGATGCATTCAAATAATTTCACAAAGTATGCTACTGGCGGTGTATTGATGGATTTAACTGATACTATAAAAAATAGTAAAGACGTAAAAATGAGTAATTTTCCTAAGGATCTTGTAAGTTTATATACATTAAAAGACAAAGTTTATGCTATGCCTAAGGATTACGATACAATAGCATTATGGTACAACAAGACTATGTTTGATAAAAAGGGTATTGCTTATCCAGATGGAACTTGGGATTGGAATAAGTATTTAGAAGTTGCTAAAAAATTAACTGATTCTTCAAAAGGAGTATTCGGTTGTATTGCTCCTTCAGATGATCAACAAGGTTATTATAACTATGTTTACCAAAATAAAGGATATATACTTTCACCAGACAATAAAAAATCAGGTTTTAGTTTAGCAGCAACAAAAGAAGCTATACAGTGGGATGTTGATCTAAGCCAAAAACATAAGGTTTCTCCAACGCAACAACAATTTGCAGATACTAGCTTTGCTACATATTTTGAATCAGGAAAAGCTGCAATGGGACTATTTGGATCATGGATGGTAAGTGAATTTAAGGCAAATGATTATGTGTCAAAAAATTGTAATGTAGCTGTTATTCCTCATGGAAAAACAAAGGCAACCATAATTAATGGTTTAGCAAATGTTGTTTCAGCAAAAACTAAACATTCAGTAGAAGCTTTGAAATTTGAAGACTTCTTAGGAACAAAAGCAGCTAATACTATTCAATCAGAAAAAGGTGCTGCAATTCCAGCATATGCAGGAACTGCGCAACCATTTATCGACAATACTAAACAATTTAACTTAAAAGTATATCCAGAAATGTTAAGCTATTCTGTTTTATTCCCGAATTCAGCAACGAAAGCAAAATGGTATGAAATTCAAAATAACACAATGATGAAGGTATATACTGGTCAACTTACAGTAGAGCAAGGCTGCAGTATAATTGATAAACAAATGAATGCTCTTTTAGCCACTGAAAAATAATTAATTGATGACAGTTAATCATTATAGTTAACTGTCATCATAATTAACTAAATTTAATTATGATTTTATATAAGGAGGGGAAGTTTTGAAAGCGATGATTAAACAAAAGAACACATCAAAAAGTTTACATAAAAAAGTAAAAACCAGCAAGAAAGATTTACATGATTATTATTGGGCTTATCTTATGATAGCACCTACTATAATAGGACTTATTATACTAAATATATGGCCGTTAATTCAAACTATTTATTTAAGTTTTAATAAAACTAGTGATTTTGGTCTTAATCAGTGGGTTGGGTTAGATAATTATAAACAGATGTTTTCAGACCCTGCTGTATGGCAAGCAACTTTGAATACACTAAAATATACTGTAATTTCAGTTCCTATAGGCGTTATTCTTTCTTTAGGTATTGCAGTACTACTTAATTCTAAGGTGAAAGGTAAAACTATATATCGTACAATCTATTTTCTACCTATGGTTTCAGCACCAGCAGCTATAGCTATGGTTTGGAGATGGCTTTATAGTTCTGATTTCGGTTTGTTTAACTACTTGCTTTCTTTCGTTGGTGTAAAAGGACCCGATTGGCTTACAAATCCTAAACTTGCACTTTTATCTATAATAGTAGTAGGAATTTGGAGTTATCTAGGTTACAATATGATTATTTTACTTGCAGGGCTTCAGGAAATACCAAAAAGTTTTTATGAGGCAGCTAAAATTGATGGAGCAGGTCCTATTAGGCAGTTTTTCGCTATTACTTTTCCATTAATATCACCAACAATGTTTTTTGTTGTCATTACTTCTATGATAACTGGATTACAAGTATTTGATTTAATATTTATGATGATTAGTAAATCAAATGCGGTTATGGAGTCTACTCAATCTTTAGTGTACTTATTTTATAATTATTCATTCGTAATGAATGACAAAGGTTATGGTTCAACTATAGTAGTACTGTTGTTAGCAATAATTTTAGTGATAACTGTTATTCAACTTAAATTACAGAAAAAATGGGTTCATTATGAATAACTTCAAGGGGAGGTATAACTTATGAAAGGAAAATTAAAATCAAGCAATTTAATTGTTCACATAATTCTTATAATAGGTGCGATTGCAATGCTAATTCCATTTATATGGATGATACTAACTTCGTTAAAAACACTTACAGAGTCAACGTCATTACCAATTACTATTATACCTAAAAGCTTTAAATGGGGAAATTACGTAGATGTATGGAATCAACTACCATTCGCGAAATTTTACATAAATACAATGCTAATGATATTTTTTAGAGTTATAGGTTCAGTTTTCTTTAGTGCAATGGCAGCCTATGCGTTAGCCAGAATTGAATTTCCAGGAAAAAATTTTTTCTTTATGTTAATTCTTATTCAAATGATGATACCAGGACAAATATTTATTATTCCGCAGTACGCTATAATTTCAAAACTTGGATTATTAAATACTGTTACGGCTTTGGTAATACCTGGTATTATAAGTGCTTTTGGTACTTTTCTACTTAGACAATTTTTTATTGGAATTCCGAAGGAACTAGAAGAAGCAGCAATATTAGATGGATGTAACAGATGGCAAGTATTCTGGAAAGTTATGTTACCATTAACTAGATCAGGTCTAGTAGCACTTGGAATATTCACTTCAGTATTTGCTTACAAGGATTTGATGTGGCCTTTAATAGTAAATATGTCATTAGATAAGATGCCGCTGGCGGCTGGAATGGCATCATTACAAGGTCAATATTCAACAAATTTCCCTCAGCTTATGTCAGGTTCAATGATAGCTATATGGCCAATGCTTATAATATTTATTATATTTCAGAAGCAATTTATTGAAGGTGTTGCAAGTACAGGTTCAAAGAGTTAGTGATAAAATAAATTTTTATATTATACCCACTAGGAGGAAGACAAAATGCTAATTTCTTATTTTGAAGAAAATAAAATTTTTCATCTTAAAGCAAAAGACACAAGTTATATAATTCAAATAGTTGAATCAAAATATTTACAACATATTTATTGGGGTAAGAAAATAAGAAATTTTAAATTAGATTATTTGAAACCTTTTAAAGGTGATCAGTTAAACGGATTTATGTTTGCAAAGGATAACATAAATGGTTTTTCTTTAGATATTTTGCCACAAGAGTACCCATCGTTTGGGAATACGGATTTGCGTTCACCAGTATATCAAACACAATTTGAAGATGGATCTACAATTTCTGATTTGCAATATTTAAGTCATGAGATTTTTTCAGGAAAGAAAAAGTTAAAAGGATTGCCTAGCACATATGTAGAAAAAAATGAAGAAGCGCAGACTTTAGAAATAACATTAAAAGATGAATTAAGTGGCTTATTAGTAGTGCTAAGCTATACAGTCTATAAGGACTATGACGTGATTACAAGATCTTCTAAGATAATTAATTCAAGCTCCAAAGATTTAAAGGTGTTGAGGGCATTAAGTGCTAGTGTGGATTTTAGTGATGATAATTTTGATTTACTACAATTATCAGGTGCCTGGTCAAGAGAAAGAAGTATTATTAAAAGAGCTTTAGTTAGTGGAAATCAATCTATTGAAAGTAGAAGAGGTGCTAGTAGTCCACAACAAAATCCATTTATAGCTTTAATGAGAAAAGATGCAGATGAGGATAAGGGAGAAGTTTACGGAATTAATTTGGTGTATAGTGGTAACTTTTTAGCTAATGTAGAGGTTTGTCAATATGGAACCACTAGAGTCCAAATTGGAATTAATCCATTTGATTTTAGTTGGCTTTTAAAACCAGGTGAAGATTTCCAAACACCTGAAGTGGTTATGGTATATTCAGATAGTGGGCTCGGAAAGATGTCACAAACTTTTCACAATTTATATAGAAAACGTCTTTGCAGGGGAAATTATAGAGATAAAGAAAGACCAATTCTTATAAATAATTGGGAAGCAACTTATTTTGATTTTACTGAAGAGAGTATAAAAAATATTGCAAGAGAGGCTAAGAAACTTGGAATAGAGTTATTTGTTTTAGATGATGGTTGGTTTGGAAATAGGAATGATGATACTACTTCCCTTGGTGATTGGTATGTAAATAAAGAAAAGCTACCCAATGGACTCAAAAAGCTATCAAAGGATATAAATGAAATTGGTCTTAAGTTTGGATTATGGTTTGAACCAGAAATGGTTTCACAGAATAGCAATTTATATAGAGCCCATCCAGATTGGTGTATACATGTTAAAGGAAGAGAGAGATCCCTTGGAAGAAATCAATTGGTTTTAGATTTTTCTAGAACAGTAGTATGTGATGCTATAATTGAAATGTTATCAGAAAATCTTTCAACCTATAACATTTCATATGTGAAATGGGATATGAATAGATTTATGTCAGAAGTCGGATCGGCTACATTAGATGCTAATAGACAAAGAGAAACTGCACATAGATATATGCTAGGACTTTATAGAGTAATGGAGGAACTAACAACAAAATTTCCAGAGGTTCTATTTGAAAGTTGTGCTAGTGGTGGTGGTAGATTTGACCCAGGCATGCTTTATTATATGCCTCAAACTTGGACTAGTGATGATACTGATGCAATAGAACGATTAAAAATTCAATATGGTACTAGTTTGGTTTATCCAAGTATAACTATGGGGGCCCATGTATCAGCTGTTCCTAATCATCAAGTACATAGGATTACACCCCTAGAAACAAGAGGTAACGTTGCAATGGGTGGAAATTTTGGATATGAATTAGATGTTATTAAAATGACTGATGAAGAAAAACAAACTGTAAAAAAACAAATTAGTGATTATAAGGAAATTAGGCATATAGTTCAATTTGGAGATTTTTACAGATTAATAAGTCCTTTTGAAAATAATGATGCTGCTTGGATGTTTATTTCAGAAAATAAGGAAGATGTGGTTGTAAGTTATTTTAAAAAACTAGCAGAATGTAATATAAAGTTGAAAGTTTTAAAGTTTAAAGGATTAGATCCAGAAATGAATTATAGAGTAATTGGTACAGATGAAGTATATGGTGGAGATGAGCTAATGTATGCTGGTATGGTTATCCCAGAACTTAAGGGCGATTTCACAAGCTATGTTTGGAGATTAAAAAAAACATTATAATGTTTACATAGAAAAATCAGCAGTTTAATTTAATAAAGCTGCTGATTTTTATGTGCTGTATTATATGTTTTTCCCTTTTTCTTTAAGAAATTTTATCAAACTTTCTTTATTTGTATTAATAACAAGTTCTTCAGGCATATGTATCTCTGCAAGTATTTTTTCTACAGCACTAAAATTTGCAATAGAAAAACAGAAATGAGCATCACTGTTTACAATAATCCTTACTCCCAATTCTTTGCAAAGTATTGCTATTTTAGTGCAATTTTTGTCACTGCCGAGTCTTGAACTTACAAAAGAACTATTATTTAATTCTATTAGTATATTTTTTTCTTTTGCTTTTTTTATTATTTCTTCCTCATGTATAGGGAATTTAGGATTTCCTATATGTCCTAAAATATTAACATATGGATTATCCATAGCTTTTAAAATAGTAGATGTATTTAAATCTGCACTTTTTCCTCCTTCCATTAAAGGTTCATGCATGCTTACTATCATTATGTCAAGACCATTTTGAACTTCTACTGGAATATCAAGATTACCTTCATAATCAATTATATTAGCCTCACATCCGTAAAGCATTTTAACACCGAATAATTCTCTTGGAAGTACTTTAAAATTTCCGAAATACCAAAGATCAGGCGCACCTGGCATATTAGGACCATGATCTGTGGTTCCTAATATTTTAAGACCTATCTCACTAGCATATTTTGCATTTTCCATTAAAGTACTATATGCATGACCACTAACTACAGTATGGGTATGTAAATCAGCTATAAATTTCATAAAATCTCTCCTCTCATTTGTTTCTTTGTATATCTTTAATTGTATACCAAAATTGAGACTTATGGTTAAAAGGATGTTATTTTTATAAATTTATTTAAAGAAAAACTTATTATTAATTAAAGGGGGAGAAAATTGATAAATTTTTACGATACTTTTGAGTTCCAAAATAAAAATATTGATATCTTTACAATAGGGGAATTGCTTGTAGATATGATAGCTTGTAGATATGATATCAAGTGATTATAGTGAAGATTTTAAGTGTAGTAGTTATGTTAAATATTTCGGGGGGTCTCCTGCAAATATTGCAATGAATGTAAAAAGGTTAGGAGCGAATTCTACTATAGCTGCTTCAATAGGAAAAGATGGATTAGGAGATTTTTTAAAGCAACACCTAGAGGAGAATTGTATAGATACAAGTTACATTAGTAGAGTTGATTTTTCTACTAGTATGGTACTTATTACTAAGAGCAAAACAACACCAAAGGATATTCAATAAAAGTGGCTTTGGAGCTTGGATTTGCAGTAAGTGCTTATAAACTTAAGTATGTAGGTGCGGTAGTAAATCTCCCATCTATTGAAGAAATAAAGAATATTTATAACATATAGGAGTGATTTATAATATGGCAGTGAAAAACCAAGTACAGCTCATCACTTATCCCGATTCTCTTGGAGGGGATTTAAAGACTCTTAATAATGTACTTCTAAATAGATTTAAAAAACAATAATTCAGTTATTGAATATATGGACGATTTAAACAATTTAATATTATATAAAATTTAACGACAAAAGACATACAAATAATAAAGAACTAGTGTCAGCTTTTTAATACTGATACTAGTTCTTTATTAAATAGGGATGTTTTGTTTAGATTACTTTGAAATTACCGCCATAAACATTGAAACTCACTACAAATACAATAAATAATATTATAATATATATCACTTCAAATAGATTCCCAGCATCAGAACCTGTGGTAATATGTGGTGGCAATTTTAATTTTAATTTTCCTGTTTTTTCTAGTATATAAACAAATTTATTGTGAATTCCTATTTTTTTTAAAAATTCAGCAATAAACCTTGGTGTTGAGAGTATTGGTACGCCTTCCTTTGTAAATATATCAGCCCAATAGATATGACTTATATACCCAACAAAAAAACAGCCTGTTAAATACCCGTATCCTAATTTATTAAACACATATGATGCTGAAATAGTAAAAACAATAACACCCTCTATTGAGTGCAAAAATGTTCTGTGAGGGAATATTGCGATACATATTAATAAGATACAAATAAGATAAATAGAACTATCGTTCAAATTAGTGACATTGTAAAGCGCTAATATAAGACTCGAACCGATATATGTTAAGAACATGGTTGTTCTTTTGAAATTATTGGATCCCTTACTTATTATATTTGATAATTTCTTATAAACGAACCCAATTACAGGGATATTTTTGTAAATTCGCTCATTAGTAATACCTATAAGTAAAAAAATAAAAGACATAAAATATGTACATATTTTTGCATATTCACCTATAAATTTTATTCTTGATAACTGCGCTATAATAGTTTTGGAATTCCATATGATTAGTGCACATAGCCCAACACCCAAAAGCAATCTTAATAATAATTTTAACAACTTTTCTATGTCGTGGGTTACTTTATTAGTCGTACCTGTAAGTGGGTTCATATGGTTTATCTTACTGTTTTGACTATCAGCATCTACAAGCAATCCTGAAAGACATGCAGTGCCAAGACCTATAAGGCTTATTCCCATTGGAACATGAATATATCTATTATTGAATATTGCCATTGAATTAATTATGGGTACTGTAGCTACTATTGCGTATGATAACATTGCTATCTTTTGATGTGACCGCCCATTCATCTTATGTACTCCTTACTCGCTTAGATGTCATTATAATATAGTTTATTTTAAAAAAATTTGTTTTAATACGTAATTACATATTATTTTTTATATATTTAATTATGTAACTTAATGTATGAAAATCACAATTTAAATCATCACTAACAAGATTTAATCCTTTAATCAAAGTTTCTTCATCAAAGTTTTCTAGTAATATCATTACATTTATTATATTAATATCACCATTTTTTGTATCAAGGACTCTTGCCGCTTTTACATATTTATTTTTCATTACTTTTAAAATTGCGAAACGAAGATCATCACTAATTTCTAATTCTGGTATTTCATCAAAAATTCTTATTTCTGGATTTTTAAGGCTTAGATTTTTAGCTTTATGAACATCGGTTAACAAAAATATAGTGTTTTTAAATTCCGCATCTTTAAAATCTGCTCCATCTAAATTTGTAGAATCAAATAAAGTATTTTCAAATACAGTATTTTGAAAATCGCTGTCCTTTAGATTTGTTCCAATAAATTCGGCACATTTAAATGTACATTCAAGAAAAACACATGATTTAAAGTGAGCTCCTCTAAAGTTAACATAATTAAAATTTGAATCTGAAAAATCACTATTATAACAATTGCTTCTTTCAAGGTTTTTATACATAAAGTTTTTTCCGGTTTTTTCTATATTGTTATAATTAAAATTACCTTTAACACTTCTATTTGTAGCCATTATTTGCCTCCCTTAAATTGATAAACATCAAAAAACTTCTAGCCAATTTCCAAAAGTGGGTAGAAGTTTTTTATTTCACTATAAATACTATACACAATTTTAATAAAAGTCAATCTTTTATTAAAAATTTTATCAACTAAAGTATATGAACATAGGCAAATCCTTTAATTTATAGTTTTTTAGTTTAAAGCTATATCGTTTATTTATTTTTATATAAAAATTGACCTCTTCCAAGACTATCAACCTTAACAGTTACATTAACTGTAATATCCGCATTACAAACAAAGTTATTCCAATCAGTTCTAGGATTTCGCCCAAAAGCAGCTGCAGCATCACGACCAAGTTCTAGGCAATCTGTTTTATACTGATTTTGCATTTTGTATATAAATTTATTACAATTTTTTTTTGTTTCTTCTTCTAATTCATGACTGTACTTTTCTACGGTTTTGGGATTATTCATAAAATCATTATACAAAGTATTATTTACTACCTTACCTTTAAATTCTATATCAATATTAAATTTATATTTACCATTGATTTTTTCACAGTGTACTTTTCTTTTCACTTCCCCATAGGTTGATATCCAGTGTGATGAATCTTTTTTAAGTGTTAGTATTCCTTTAACTTTATTGTTCCTTAAAAAATTCATATATCTTGCTTCTTCCATTGGTATTTTTGTTACCATTTTGTCTTTATTAAAAACGGCCATGCCGCTTATTGTAATTTTTTTGTTTAGTATTTCTAGGTAAGGAATAACTAAATCTCGCCCCTCTGAATTTACTCTTACATACATATCAATAACTTTATAGTCTTTAGACATGAAATTTTGGTTTTTAGAGCTTTCTACCATATCGTTAATATGATCTGCCGAAGTGGGAGCATCATCAACTTTGAATTTTAACATATCAATGGCCTTATCCTTACAGACAACAAGCCATGCAGCATCATTCATTTCTTGATTCGTCATCAATATATCAATAAGGTGGTTTATCCCAGAGGTTGCAAAAGCTTCACTAAAAATAAATACTTTTTGTAATCCAAGAAAGTATAATTTACCACTGATAGTTTGCCTGGTTGACCTGGTATCAGGAATGTTTTTACCGGTACCCTCTAATATTTCACTTGAAATTTCATCTTTTTTATTGAAATTATATATACTTGAAACAATGTTATATTCATTTAACGGACGATTCGTTGTGAGGTCCAATGATATACCTGAGGAAATACCTATATCTTCTATAGGAACACTACCTTCACTTGAATTAAATATGATATATATAATTATACATGAAATAGATATTATTAATAAACTATATCTTTTCATTTACAGGTTTTCCTCCTTTTTTTATAAAGTATATGAAATAGAAGCTAGTATATTTACGGGTTAATTTTTTCAATATGATTAAGTTTTCTCTTATCTATTAAAAGAGTTGTTAATGCAATTATGGTCACATAAGCAATATTATATAAGGTTATCCAAGGCATAACTTTGCCCAAAATTTCTTTCCTGATTACTTCATTTCCAATTAACATTGGAAAAACAAAAATAATTGGTAATAATAAAAAGCAAATTGTTTTTCTTTTTATTTTTGTAATATTATTTAATATTTTTGTTGAGGCGTAAAATTGAATCGATATGGTTTTATATGCCATAATAGCCAATATAATAATGTTTATATATCTAAAATTATTTATCACAGGTATTTTAAAGGACTCAGCTACGAAGGAAAATGGCCATATTTCTTTTGGTATTAAATCAGGCCCAGAAAAATAAATAGATGTAAAAACTACCCAGGTATGAAAGAAAATTATTACAAAAGTGCTCAATAAAGCAGCTTTTAATATATCTTTTTTTTGCTGTACATATGGATATACTATTAATAGTAATTCCATATTTGCATAAGCAAAAGCAGATTTTACGCTTCCTTCTAAAATTTTAGGGAGACCTGCTCCAAAAAAAGGTTTTACATTTAAAATACTAGATGACTTAAAGCTTACTGTGGATGCCACTATTATAAGACATATTAAAAAAAATGTTATAGTAGTAAATCTGGCTAATACTTTTAAACCTTTAATTGATGCATAACAGGCAATAGTTGCGAAAAGTATAACCATCTTAAAATGTGGAATAAAATACATACTATACGCTCTTAATAGATTGCTTGCACCAGAAGTAACTAATACTGCATAGAATAAAAACTGGAGCATAAATAATAAGTTTAAAAAATTGCCTATTATTTTTCCGAAAAATGCTTTACTTAAATTCATTATATTACTATCAGGATATTTTCTTATTATTATTGCGGAAATTAGAACAATATATAATGGATATATCCCACCTATAATGGTAGAAATCCACCCATCTTGTTTTGCAATGCTTACTACATCTGTAGGTAGATTAGTGACCCCTATACCTACGATACACCCAACCAAGATGAAAAAAAGCTCGGTAGAAGTTATCAGTTTGTTTTTTTTATTCATCTTTTTTTCTCCTAAATTTATATCTGAAATTATTTTGTCTTTTATTATTCTGGCCTGAGACTATTGATGGACGAGAATTCATTTTCCATAATGGTGCTCTCGTAAATGTATCCTTTAAATCATCCTTTTTAAAGTCCATATATGGAACACCAAAATTCTCCAAGGAGGATAAATGAATGATAAGAAAAGTAAAGCCTGTAGCAATCCCCATTATACCCATAGCATTTGCTAAAAATAACATTGGAAATCTTAGCAGCCTTATAGAGAGAGACATATCAACAGCGGGCACTACAAAAGAAGCAACAATCGTGATACCAACTACAAGCAGAGTAGTAGGACTTACCATTTTTGATTCTACTATGGCATTTCCTATAATAATGCCTCCAACTATACTTACAGTTTGTGCTATTTTCGAGGGAAGTCTTAATCCTCCTTCTCTTAAGATTTCCATTAGTAGTTCTAGTATAAGTATTTCCATAAAGGGGGTAAGAGATATTCCTATTCTAGATTGTACTATCGGGATAACAAATTGAACGGGTATGAGTTCAGCATTATATTTGATTAATGTTAAATAAACGGAAGGAAGTGTAATTACTAATAAAACTGTTAAGATTCTAAGAAGTCTTATAAAATTCGCAGATATTGTTTTTTCGTTATAATCTTCAACAGTGTGAAAAAATTCAATAAATACAGATGGCACTGTTACCACAAAAGGAGTGCCATTTAAAATCAAAGCAATTCTTCCTTCCATAATATTTGCGGTTACTCTATCTGGTC
The DNA here is from genome assembly GCF_001877035.1 of Clostridium estertheticum subsp. estertheticum. Lineage (NCBI taxonomy): Bacteria > Bacillati > Bacillota > Clostridia > Eubacteriales > Clostridiaceae > Clostridium > Clostridium estertheticum. The sequence goes on from NZ_CP015756.1 coordinate 2,316,707, forward strand.
TCTCTGTGGCCAGAGCCATTGGAAAAATACTGTATGGATTCTCATCTATAAATTCAAGTAATATCCCTATTCCAGTAATAGAATCTACGTTTACTGCATTTATTCTCTTTTTTAGTTCATCTAGAACCTCAGTATCAACTAAATCTTTAATATAAACTAAGGCTAAGTCAGTCTGTGTCCGTCTTCCAACAACAAATTTTTCAATAGAAAGGTTTGAATCTTTTATTTTCCTACGGAGCAAACTTATATTAACTTCTAGGTTTTCCACAAATCCGTCTCTGGATCCCCTAAGTGATATTTCATTGGTTGGATCAGATATTTTTCTGATTTCGCCACCAGTTGTATCAATTATAATGTAATCTTCTATATTTTCAATTATAAATAAAGTATTACCATTTTTAATCTCTTTAGAAACTTGAGTAGTATCATCTTTGATAAAAGAACACTCTGCAGTAATGTAGTTACTACACAAAAATCTGGATGTATTGTTATCTAATGTTATGGAGGTATGTATTTGAAGCATTAAAGGATTAAGAATATCCCTATTAATTACATTTTTATCTACTAGACCATCAATATATATGATAGCGCCTTGTATAGATGGATTTTTGCCAATTGCTATATTTTTGACTTTAATAGGAGCTGATGGCCCTAAGACATTTATCATATTATTTATTTTAGAGTTTATACTTTCATTCTTCATATATATCACCTTTATAGTATATTTTTCACTAAATATAATAATAGTTTATCCCTTGAAAAAAATTATATGCAGACAATATGGAAGGTTATAATTTCGCTTAGAAAATGTTAAATAAGTAAAATGGCTAGGATTTTATAAAATCCTAGCCATTTTACTTATTTAACTTCCGTCCATATCTTATCTAAATCTGTTACTGATTTTCCTATATCCTTTAAGTATTCACCCTTTTTTACAACTTCTTTAGGCGGATAAACTGCTTTATCATCTAGTATTTTTTTATCAATATATTTATATGCGGCGGTGTTAGGATTTCCATAAGGGAACTTATGAGAAATCTCAGCACTTATTTCAGGCTGCATTATAAAATTAATAAAAAGCTGCGCGGCTTTAACATTTTTTGCAGCTTTGGGAATTACAAAATTGTCCTGCTGGAGAAATAGTCCTTCACTCGGGATGACATATTTTATATTTTGGTTTTCAAGGCGTGCTAGATTTCCTTCTGCTCCCCAGGCGAACATTGCTTTTGACTCTCCATTTATAAGGCTTGTTTTGGGACTATCACTATCATAAGATTTTATATTAGGTTGAAGTTTTATAAGTGCTTCTTTTGCTTTTTTTAGAGCTGCGGGTCTAGTTTCATTTAGTGGATAACCAAGCATCTTAAGTGTCATTCCAATTATAACTCTTTCATCATCAAGTACAGTTAAAGAATTTTTAAACTCAGGTTTCCAAAGGTCCTTATATCCTTTTATTGTGCCTTCAGGGATTTTTGAACTATCATAGGAGATTACACCTGCAAGCCACATATAAGGAACACTATATTTATTACCACGATCAAAGGGTAGGTTTAAATATTGAGATCCTATATTGTTTAGATTTGTTAAACTACTTTTATTTATCGGTGTTATAAGTCCTTGTTTACTTAATATTTCAACCATAAAGTCACTAGCTACTGTTAAATCATAATTTCCACCACCTGCCATAAGTTTTGCAAGCATTTCTTCATTAGATGAAAAAGTACTATAATTTACTTTAATATTATATGTTTGTTCAAATTTATCTATAACGGATTGTGGTAAATATTCCGACCAGTTAAAAACATTTAAAACTTCCTCAGGCTGCGCATTGTGGTTAGCATAAGTGAATATTCCACCACCAATACTTCCAAATACAATCAAAATTGAAGTTATTATAGCTCCAATCTTTTTCATATTTATATTTACATTTCGAATAAAAAGAGCAAAACAAATTATAATAATAGTTAAAATTATTAGTATGGTAGATAGGGCGTTAATTTCAGGCGTAACACCAAATTTTACCATGGAAAATACTTTAAGAGGCAAAGTAACACTACCAGGTCCAGCTACAAAAAAACTAATTATTACATCATCAAGCGATAAAGTAAAGGCAAGTAATGCACCTGCAATAACTCCTGGCATAATAATTGGTAGAGTTATATTAAAAAAAGTTTTTATAGGCGTAGCGTAAAGATCCATAGCAACTTCTTCAACAGACCTATCGAAGCCGTCAAGTCTAGTTTTTACAACGGCGACTACATAAGCTATACTGAAAGTAACATGTGCAATAATTAAAGACACTCTACCTAAAGGGATTTTTGCTATGGAGAAAAAAGCAAGCAGGGATATACCCATAACTATTTCAGGTATAACTAAAGGCACATAAAGTATTGCGTCAACTAATTTTTTAGCACGAAATTTATATCTATACATTCCAATGGCGGCTAAAGTTCCTATAATCACAGAAATTATTGTACTAATTATTGCTATAATAAAAGAGTTCTTAACAGCATCTAATATGCCCGCATTATGGAGTAGACTACCATACCATTTAAATGTGAAACCGGTCCAAACTACATTTAATTTTGACTGGTTAAAGGAAAATCCGATAAGTACTATAATTGGTATATATAAAAACATAAATATTAAGATCAAATATAAAAATTTCAGTGAATTTATTTTTTTGCTTTTCATCTTTATAATACCTCCTTAGTTCCTTTAGTTCCAGTTAATTTTGTACTATATAAAATAACGGTTAACATAACAATTATTAAAATAACTGATATAGCTGAACCGAATGGCCAATCTCTTGCAGTAAGGAACTGATTTTTTATTAGATTACTCATAAGGATTACCTTACTACCTCCCATAAGGTCAGTTACAAAGAAAAGTCCAAGGGTAGGAATAAAAACTAAAATAGAACCTGATACAATCCCCCCTTTGGTAAGTGGAAGAATGATTTTGATGAATTTATAAAACGGACCTGCTCCAAGGTCAGATGCGGCATCTAATATTCTCTTGTCGAGTTTTTCTATGGAAGTATATAGAGGAAGAACCATAAATGGAAACATCATGTATAACATACCAATCATAACCGCAAAATTGTTATACATTAAATTAAGAGGTATATTTATTATATGAAAGTGTAATAGTAATGTATTTATTATTCCTTCTGTTTTAAGTAAGACTATTATTGCATAGGTCCTAACTAATGAGTTAGTCCAAAATGGTAGTATTATTAGTAAAAGTAATAGCGGCTTAAATTTTTTATTAAAATTTGCGATTATGTATGCAAAAGGATATCCAAAAATCAAACATAACATAGTAGTATATGTAGCTATTAAGACTGATTTTATGAAGATATTAATATAAAGAGGGTCTAAAAGCCTTATATAGTTTCCTAAAGTAAACTTATATATGATGTTACCAACTTCGCCTCTAGTAGAAAAACTTACAATAACTATAAATAAAAGTGGCATAACAAAAAATACTATCAGCCATATAAGAGCAGGAGAAATTGTTGTTAAATACTTTAGATGTAATGATAAATATTTTTTTATGGAATTTCTTGATTTCTTATTTTTCATGTCTCAACTTCCTTTATTCCTTAATAACTATAGTATGATTAGGATTCCATGTTACAAAATAATTTTTTGTCTCATTTAAAAATATAAAATTTTGTCCTATTGGCTCATTAACTATAATTTCTTTATTATCTTTAAGAAGCATAATAACTTTAATGGTTGAACCTACATAAATCCTTTCCTTGAATTTACAAATCAACCAAACGTCGCCTTCTTCAACGGTTTCTTTTATTTTAATCCTCTCAGGTCTAACCGAAACTATAAATTTATCACCTAAATTATAATTATGGTTAGGTATTCTAATTATATCTTCTTTTTCATAAAGCTTAAGTAAAACTTCATTCTCCTTTAATTTAATAATCTCACCTTCTAAGATGTTTGTTTCTCCTAAAAATGTAGCTACAAATTTAGTTCTAGGGTGCTCATAAAGTTCTTCTGGTGTACCAATTTGCTCAATAACACCACTGTTCATAACAACGATTCGGTCGGACATTGTTAGTGCCTCTTCTTGATCATGGGTCACGAAAACAAAGGTTATTCCAAGTATTTTTTGAAGATGCTTAAGTTCCAATTGCATTTGTTTACGGAGCTTTAAATCAAGTGCACCTAGGGGTTCATCTAAAAGAAGAACTTTTGGTTTGTTTACGATTGCTCTTGCTATAGCAACGCGTTGCATTTGTCCACCACTTAGCATAGAGGGCATTCTATTTTCAAAACCTTCAAGTTGAACCATTTTTAACATCTTACTTACATTGTCTTTTATTTCATTCTTCTTCATTTTCTTCATTTTAAGACCAAAGGCTATATTATCATAGATATTCATATGAGGAAATAATGCATAGTTTTGAAATACTGTGTTAACACACCTAATGTAAGGTGGTTTTTGCGTAATATTTTCTCCATCAATTACAATTTCTCCACTTGTAGGCAATTCAAAACCAGCAATCATTCTTAAGGTAGTGGTTTTTCCACAACCACTTGGTCCGAGTAGGGTTAGAAATTCGCCTTGATGTATGTCAAGGTCTAAGTTTTTAATGATAGGGTCATCTTGATTAAAACTCTTACAAATATTTAACAATTGAACGAAAATACCTTTTGTCACACCGTAACAGCTCCTTTTTAGTAAAATGCTATATTATGTTTTATACTTCTTTATTAAAATTTATAATTATGTATTATTTTGAATAATAATGACTTTATGAATAATAGCATAATAAATTTTAAATATCAATAACTTGATATTATATTGTAGGAAAAATTTTTATACAATGTATGAGGGGTTCGTAAAAAAAGTAGACTGAAGAGTGGGTGAATAATATAATTGCTACATAAACGATTTTTAATTAAAGAAATAATTTAATATATAAACATCAATTGTTATAATTTTTAGAAATTATAGAAATTTTAAAAAATTAAAGGTTGACTTGCCTATAGAAAGATGGTAACATTTTAACAAGATGAAGTGTTAAAGCGATAAAGCAATAAAGTGCAATTAAAGGAGTGAAATTATGAATAATTGGAAAAGACATATACCGGAAGGTTCAAGAGATATACTTTTCGAGGATTGTAATAATAAAATTAAGATTATAGATACACTTAGAAACTTGTATATAAGTACTGGTTATTTAGAAGTAATATCTCCAACACTGGAATTTTATGATGTTTTTCAGGGTGATGACGTATCAATTGAACAAGAAAAAATGTATAAGCTTTTTGATAATGCAGGAAGAATATTAGTGTTAAGGCCAGATATGACTATGCCAATAGCCAGAATTGCTGCCACAAAACTTCGGGATTCAGCATATCCGCTTCGAATATGTTATAGCGGTAATATATTTAGAATAAATGAAAATTGGAATGGAAAGGTTAGTGAAATGACCCAATCGGGAATTGAAATAATAGGAAGTGAAAGTCCAAAATCAGATGCCGAAGTAATTATAACTGCTATTTCATCATTACTTGCTATAGGAGTAAAAAAATTTGAACTTGAAATTGGTCAAGCTGAGTTTTTCAAGGGCCTTATTGAAGATATAGATCTTGATCATGAAGAAATGGAAAGATTACGAGGCCTTGTTGAAAATAAGAACTTTGGAGCATTAAGAGAATTTATAGATGATAAAGAAGTAACCGTTGGTATAGAAAATGTAGAAGCTTTGAAAAAATTGCCAGAGCTGTTTGGTGGGATTGAAATACTTTGCGGTGCAAGAATGTTAACTCAAAATAGGAGAGCACTTGCAGCACTCGATACTATAGAAAAAATCTATGAGCGAATAGTAAGCGTAGGATTTGGTGAATATATTTCTATTGATTTAGGAATGGTACAGCATATTGATTATTATACTGGGATAACATTTAGAGGATATAGTAGTGAAGTTGGAACGACAATAATTAGTGGAGGAAGATATGATAACCTAATATCAAAATTTGGTGCATCAATGCCAGCAGTTGGATTTGCCATAGATGTGGACAATATTCAGTCTGTCCTTTCAAAGCAAGGTAATGATAATGAGAAGGTCAATGAAAAATTCATGATTTATTTCGAAAATACTTTAGTAGCATGTGCATATAAGTTTGCAGAGCAAATTAGAGCCAAAGGTCTTAAGACTGAATTAAGTTTATTTGAAGAAAAAGAAGAAACTCTGCATTATGCTCAGATAAAAGGAATAGATAAAATGATTTGTATACTAGAAGGGAACAAAATTGAATTAATAGATACAAAAAGTAAAAAAAGCTTTAAGACAAGTACTGAGAAATTTATTAATGGTTTAGATATGTATATTAATATTTTGGAGGAATAACTATGAAAGTTATACGTATAGCATTAACAAAAGGAAGATTAGAAAAGTATGCTATTTCTATGTTTGAAGATATAGGAATAGACTGTACAGATCTAAAAAATAAGGGAAGAAAATTAATTCTTAAGGATGTAAAAAACAATATAGAATTTGTTTTAGTTAAGTCTACAGATGTTTTAACTTATGTAGAACATGGCGCAGCAGATATTGGAATTGTTGGGAAAGATACTTTAATGGAGCAAAATAAAGAATTTTATGAAGTAGTAGATTTAAAGGTTGGAAAATGTATGTTTGCAGTTGCAGCATTACCAAGTTTTAAAAGTTATGATGGATATAATCGCAAAAAAATAGCTACTAAATATCCAACAGTTGCAAAAGAATATTTCAAAAAAAATAATGAAGATGTTGAAATTATTAAATTAGATGGGTCAGTGGAACTTGCTCCAATCCTTGAATTATCAGATGCAATTGTGGATTTAGTTGAAACAGGAGATACTCTTCGTGAAAACGGATTGATTATTATAGAAAAAATATGTGATATTAGTGCAAGAATGATAGTAAATAGAGCTAGCATGAAGATGAAAAAGGATGAGATAGGTAATTTAATAGTTAAGGTTCAACAATATGTAGATAAAAATGAGGCGATGATATAGTGATAAAAATTACAGAGGCAAATAGCACTGATGGAATAGAATATATGAAGTTTTTAAAAAAAAGAACGGAGGATGTTCAAAAGGATGTAAATATCATAGTAGATAAAATTTTAGCAGACGTAAGAACTAGAGGCGATGATGCTATAATTGAGTACACTCAGAAATTTGATAGTAAATTTGTTACACTTGCAAATTTTGTTGTAACAGATACAGAAATTAAAAATGCATATAAAATGGTTGACCAAGATTTTTTAGATGCTATAAGACTAGCAAAAGTAAATGTTAAGGAATTTCACGAAAAACAAAAAAGAAATGCTTGGATGATGACAAAAGAAAAGGGTGCTATTTTGGGCCAAACTTTAAGAGGACTTGAAAGTGTTGGAATATATGTGCCTGGTGGCACGGCATCTTACCCGTCATCTGTTATTATGAATGCAATTCCAGCAAAGGTTGCAGGTGTTGAAAATCTAGTTATGGTAACACCACCACTTAATGATGGAACTGTGAATCCTCATATTCTTGTGGCAGCAGATATAGCTGGCGTTGATAAGATTTACAAAATGGGTGGAGCGCAAGCGATTGCCGGACTTGCATATGGAACAGAAAAAATATCTAAAGTAGATAAAATAGTAGGGCCAGGAAATATCTATGTTGCTATGGCAAAAAAGAGTGTGTTTGGCTGCGTTGCCATAGATATGATCGCAGGTCCCAGTGAAATCTTAATTATTGCAGATGAGTTTGCAAATCAGCATTTCATTGCAGCGGATTTAATGTCGCAAGCAGAGCATGATGTTCTTGCGTCTGCTATGCTTATAACTACTTCAAGGGATCTTGCAAATAGGGTAGTCAAGGAGCTAGAAATACAGATAAAAGATATGAGTAGATGCAAAATCATTAAGGAGTCTTTAGAGAAATATGGAGTTATTTTGATAGCTCAAAATATAGATGAAGCTATAGAACTTGCGAATGACATTGCACCCGAGCATCTTGAGGTAATGGTTCGTGACCCATTTAATTATTTGGGTGATATAAAAAATGCGGGTTCCATATTTTTAGGTGAGTATTCTCCAGAACCACTAGGAGATTATATGGCAGGACCTAATCATGTTCTACCAACAAGTGGAACTGCAAGATTCTTTTCACCATTATCTGTAGATGATTTCATCAAAAAATCAAGTTATATATATTATACTAAGGAAGCACTAAGTGAAGTTAAGGAAAAGGTAATAAAATTATCAGATGTTGAAGGGCTTACAGCTCATGGAAATTCTATTAAAGTGAGGTTTAAATAATGATACAAGATATTTTTAGAAAAGATTTAGGTGATTTTGAATCATATAGTGCAGGTAAAACTGATTATAAAGTAAGGTTAAACGCCAATGAAAGTTTTACTAACCTTGATTTTGAAACTAGAAAAGAAATCGGCACGGTAATAGAGAATTCCATTTATAATAGGTATCCAGATCCAGATGCACTGGAGGTATGTGATCTTTATGCTAAATATGCTAATGTTTTAGGTATAAATGTAATGGCTGGAAATGGTTCAGATGAGTGTATTCAAATAATCGCTCATACATTTTTAAATACTGGGGATAAAGTAGCAATGCAAAGTCCGGATTTCTCCATGTATGGATTATATACTAAGGTTGCTGGGGGAATTCCAATTGAATTTCCGCTAGGAGCCGAATTAGAATTGGATGTAGATGGTTTTATTTCCATGGCTAATAGTGAAAAGGTTAAAATCGTATTTTTATCTAACCCTAATAATCCTACTGGTAATATTATTAAAAGAGAGGATATTATTAAAATAATAGAAGGTTGCAAATGTATTGTAGTAATTGATGAGGCATACTTTGAATTTTATGGCGAGAGTATCTTAGATAAAATAGATTTTTATGATAATTTAATTGTACTCAGAACTTGCTCAAAAATTGGTCTTGCAGCTATAAGGCTCGGATTTATGATTACGAATAACGTTTTAATGTCTGAGCTTAAAAAAGTAAAACCACCTTATAATGTGAATTCTATTACTCAAAGTATAGCATGTGTTATATTAAAAAAACCAGAAATAATATATAACAACGTTAAAAACATACTTGCAGAGAGAGTTTACTTATGGGAAAAATTGAGTTGTATTAATGGAATAAAGCTTTATAAAGCTAAAGCAAATTTTATACTAGTTGAGATCCCAAATGCTTTAGAAATTAAAGAAAAACTTTTAAAGCAGAGTATAAATGTGCGAAGTTATACTTCAGGGAAATTACTAAACTGTTTGAGAATAACAATAGGAAGTAGAGAAGAAAATAACTGTTTATTAAAAAATATTATTTAAATTCACAAAGGAGCGAACTATATGATTCAAAGAGAAGCAAAAATATTAAGAAAAAGTAATGAAACTAATATTGAGGCACGTATAAATTTAGATGGAACTGGGAAATTTGAGGGTAATACAGGTATAGGCTTCTTTGATCATATGTTAAACCTTTTTGCAAAACATGGACTTCTAGATTTATATGTTAAGGCTGTGGGAGATTTATTTGTAGATTCTCATCATACTATTGAAGATGTAGGAATAGTGCTTGGACTTGCAATAAAGGAATCACTAAATGGCAAAGATGGGATAAAACGATATGGAACTAGTTTTGTACCTATGGATGAAACATTGGCTACAGTGTCACTAGATTTGAGTGGTAGACCTTACCTTGTATTCGATGCAAATTTTACAGTAGATAAAATTGGAGATTTTGATACCGAAATGGTGGAAGAATTTTTTAGGGCTTTAGCTATGAATAGTGGGATAACACTTCATGCAAGAATAATTTATGGGAAAAATAATCATCATATGGTTGAAGGCTTATTCAAAGCTTTTGGAAAAGCATTAAGTGAGGCCTCAACATATGACAGTAGGATAAAAGGTGTTATGTCTACAAAGGGATCTTTATAAGGAGGAAAACTATGATAGCAATAGTGGATTATGGTGTTGGAAATTTGAATAGCGTTCAAAATGCACTTAAATCATTGAATATTTTGTCGATTATATCATCAAATGCTGAGGAAATATCAAAATGTAGAAGCATTATTGTTCCAGGGGTAGGTGCCTTTCCAGATGCAATGAAGAATATGAAAGAGACTGGAATAGATGAGGTAATTAAACAGGCTGCTAAAGAAGGGAAACCAATACTTGGCATATGTCTTGGTATGCAACTTTTCTTTGATGAAAGTTGTGAGGTAGAGAAATGCCAGGGACTAGGATTATTAAAAGGAAACATCATAAAACTAGAGGGTTCTATAAAAATTCCACATATGGGATGGAATAGTTTATCCTTTGAAAATAATTCTCCCTTGCTTAGAGGTATAGAAGAAAATCAGTATGTATATTTTGTACATTCTTATTATGCAGTAAATTGTGAGGAGGGTATTGTAAATGCATATAGTATATATGAGAAAAAGATACCTGCAATTGTAAGTAAGGGCAATATATTTGGTATGCAGTTTCATCCAGAGAAAAGTGGAGATTTTGGGATGAAATTACTTAAAAACTTCGCGGAGGTAGTGTAATGAAAATATTTCCAGCAATAGATTTAAAAGATGGAAAATGTGTTAGACTTTTTAAGGGTGAATTTATGTCAGCGAAAGTTGTAGGGGAAGATCCACTACAAACTGCCTTAAACTTTATGAATAAGGGAGCAGAATATTTGCATATGGTAGATCTAGATGGAGCATTAAGAGGATCTATTGAAAATTTAAATAGTATAAATAAAATAATAAATGATTTGAAAATCCCTATACAACTTGGCGGTGGAATTAGAAGCATAGATACCATAGACATGTTAATTAATAAAGGATTAAGTAGAGTTATACTAGGTACTGCAGCTTTAAATAATCCATCACTTGTAAAAGAAGCTGTTAAAAAATTTGGAGATAAAATTGCAATTGGAATAGATGCAAGAGAGGGTTTTGTAGCAGTAGAAGGTTGGCAAAAAAGTAGTAAAGTTGAATATATAGATTTTGCAAAACAAATGGAAAACATAGGCATAAAAACTATAATATTTACTGATATAAGTCGTGATGGAACTTTGACTGGACCTAATTTTGAGGCAACCGGGAAAATTAATGACGAGGTTTCTTGCGATATTATTGCATCTGGTGGCATGAAAAACATTGATGATATAAAGAAGCTTAAGGAAATGAATATATATGGAGCAATTATAGGAAAAGCTATTTACAGTGGAAATATATCACTTGAAGAAGCAATACTTGCGGGGAGGGCCTAGTCGATGCTTACTAAAAGAATAATTCCTTGTCTTGATGTAACTAATGGGAGAGTAATGAAAGGAATAAACTTTGTGAACTTAACTGACGTAGGAGATCCTGTTGAAATTGCAGAGTTCTACAACAGCGAAGGTGCAGATGAAATTGTATTTTTAGATATAACAGCCACTCATGAGGGAAGAAAAACAATGATAGATGTTATAAAAAGGACTGCTGAGAAAGTATTTATTCCTCTCACTGTAGGGGGAGGAATTAAAAGCTTAGAGGATTTTAAAGAAATACTTAGAGCAGGAGCTGATAAAATATCTATAAACTCTGCTGCAATTCGTAATCCTAAACTTATAACGCAGGCAGCATCAAAATATGGAAGCCAATGCGTTGTGGTTGCAATAGATGGAAAGAAAAATGAGAATAATATAGGATGGCATGTAGTTATAAATGGTGGAAGAATAAATACAGGGCTCGATGCAGTTAAATGGGCAAAAGAAGTTGAAGAACTAGGCGCAGGTGAAATACTTTTAACAAGTATGGATGCAGATGGAACAAAACAAGGGTATGATATAGAGTTTATAAATGCAATAACAGATATTGTAAATATACCTGTAGTTGCATCAGGTGGATGTGGGAAAATAGATGACTTTTATGATGTTTTTGAAAGGAGTGGAGCAGATGCTGCACTTGCGGCTTCTTTGTTTCATTACAAAGAACTATCAATTAGAGAAGTAAAAGAGTATCTTAAACAGAAAGATGTTGAAATTAGAATTTAGGAATAAAAAAAATAAAGAAATGTGGTGGTTAATTTGGAGAGTATAAACGAAATTCAATTTAATAATGGGTTAATACCTGCAATTATTCAGGAACAGTGTAGTGGAGAAGTTTTAATGCTTGCATATATGAATGAGGAGTCTTTAAAAAAAACAATGGAAACTGGAACTACTTGGTTTTTTAGCAGATCAAGAAATAAGCTGTGGAACAAGGGAGAAACTTCAGGGCATTTTCAATATGTAAAAAGTATAAGTTTCGATTGTGATGGAGATACAATTCTTATTAAAGCAAAGCAAGTAGGAGTTGCTTGTCATACTGGGAATAAAACTTGTTTTTACAGAGAAATATGGAAGCAGAAACCATAACTGAAAAAGCAATAACAATTAATGCTTTAAAATAAATATAAAAGGAGAATTGTAAAATGAGTGAAACTAATGTAGTACAGGAACTTTATAAGATAATTGAGGAAAGAAAAGCTAGCCCTATAGAAGGGTCATACACTAGTTATCTTTTTGAAGAAGGAATTGATAAAATTCTTAAAAAAGTTGGAGAAGAAAGTGCGGAAGTAATAATTAGCAGCAAAAACGATGACGATAATGAGACTGTTGGAGAAATATCAGACTTATTTTATCACACATTAGTACTTATGGTGGCAAAGGGTATAAAAATAGATGATGTTGTAGCTGAACTAGAAAAAAGACGTGGGAAGATATGCAATAAAAAACAAAAGAGAGTAGATATTGAAAGTATACACTAGGCTATTAAAAACTAATCTTAAAAACAAATAAAAACATCCAATATTGCAATTGGATGTTTTTATTTGTTTAGTTATTTATATTAATTAAGTTATTATTTCTTACTTAAAATTTTAAAACTAAATTAACCAAACATAGCAACGACTGCGAATGCTCCAGCAAGACCACCACAAATTGGAGCTACTACTGGTATCCAAGCATATCCCCAATTAGAATCACCTTTACCAGCGATTGGTAATATTGCATGAGCTATTCTTGGTCCTAAATCCCTTGCAGGGTTAATCGCATATCCAGTTGGACCTCCTAAACATAAACCAATTACTAAAATTACAAATGCTGCAATAAGTGGACCAAATCCAGGAGATGATTTTGTTTGAGCAACTCCTAGTAATGCAAATACTAATACAAATGTACCTATAAATTCTGATAAAAAGTTTGCTGGTGTACATTTAATTCTAGGTGCTGTGCAGAATACAGCAAGTTTTCCTGCTTTGTTATCTGTAACTGCCCAATGAGGGTAATACATAAGCCAAACTAGAACTCCACCGACTATTCCTCCAAGCATCTCAGCTGCGATATAACCAGGTACTACTGACCATGATAAATTACCAATAGCAGCGAGTGCTATAGTAAGTGCAGGATTAAATGACGCACCACTAGCTGGTCCGAAGATGTAGGCCGGAATACCGACTGCAAATGCCCAACCAAAAGCTATAACTATTAATCCACCATCATGTCCATTTGTATCATCTAAAACTACATTTGCAACTACGCCATCACCAAGAAGAATTAGTAATGCTGTTCCGAAAAACTCTGCATAATATTGTAACATAATATTATCCCCCTATATAAATTATTTAGTCCAGAAGTAAAATACATTAAGCATTCTACTTCTGATAATATGTTATATTTATTCTTCCCAATCCCTAGATCTACCGACAGCCTTATGCCATCCTTTTAAAAGTTTAGCTCTTTTTTCTTCATCCATTTTTGAACGGAAAGATTTTGATAATGCCCAGTTTTTTGAAATTTCTTCTTGACTCTTCCAATATCCAACTGCAAGGCCTGCTAAATATGCGGCACCTAAAGCTGTTGTTTCAATAACTTCTGGTCTATCAACTTGAACGTCTAATATATCTGACTGGAACTGCATTAAGAAGTTATTAGCACATGCACCACCGTCCACCCTTAATGATTTAAGTGTAATGCCTGAATCCTCTTGCATAGCTTTTAAAACATCATTTGTTTGATAAGCTAGAGATTCAAGGGCTGCTCTTATAAAGTGCTCCTTTTTAGTTCCACGAGTTAAACCAACTATTGTACCTCTTGCATAAGGATCCCAATATGGTGCACCAAGTCCAACAAAGGCAGGTACCATATATACACCGTCTGTATCTTCAACAGCAGTAGCGTATTCTTCTGATTCAGGTGAACTCTTAATCATCCTTAATTCGTCTCTTAACCATTGAATTGCAGCTCCTGCAACAAATACACTTCCCTCGAGAGCATAATTAATTTTACCATCAATACCATAAGCTATAGTTGTAAGTAAACCATTATGTGATTCAACTGCTTTTTCACCAGTGTTCATTAATAAGAAACAACCAGTACCATAAGTATTTTTAGCTGTTCCAGCCTCATAACAGGTCTGTCCAAATAATGCAGCTTGTTGATCTCCTGCAGCACCAGCTATTGCTATTGGAGAGCCAAATATTGAACTGTCAGTATATCCATAACAATAACTTGATGGTTTAACGTCTGCAAGCATTGATTTTGGTATATCTAGAGTTTTAAGTATTTCATCGTCCCATTTCAATTCATGAATGTTGAATAACATTGTTCTAGAAGCATTTGTATAATCGGTTACATGAACCTTTCCATTTGTTAATTTCCAAATCAACCATGTATCAATAGTACCAAATATTAAATTACCTTTGTTTGCTTCTTCTCTTGCGCCAGCAACATTATCTAGTATCCATTTAACTTTAGTACCAGAAAAATAAGCATCAAGTATGAGACCAGTTTTGTCTCTTGCTATTTTATCAAAGCCTGTAGCTTTTAGTTCATCACATATACCAGCTGTTCTTCTGCATTGCCAAACAATTGCGTTATAAACTGGAACACCAGTGTTTTTATTCCAAACTACTGTAGTTTCTCTTTGATTAGTTATACCAATGGCAGAAATATCTTTTGCTGTTACACCAATTTTGGCCATAGCTTCTTGTGCTACCCCTAATTGAGTAGCCCAAATTTCCATAGGATCGTGTTCAACCCAACCTGGTTTAGGAAATATTTGTGTGAATTCTTTTTGAGCTACACTTACAATTAGTCCTTCTTTGTTAAACAAAATACATCTTGAACTTGTTGTTCCTTGGTCTAATGCAATTACATACTGAGCCATAATTTTTACACCCCTCATTAATTTAATTTGGTAACCGTTTACTTAGAATTTATAAAAACCACGATATTATATTGAATAATATCGTGAATCTTTCATTAATATAATACTAATATATTGTAATGATAATCGTATTATACCACGTAAATATTCTTAGTGGCTATAATATTTACTCCTGTATTAAGTACATTTTCGAGAACCACATCACCTATATGAATAGGAGCTTTCATTACAATACCTTTTAATGCTTTTACACAATCAAACATTAAATCCTTTGGTATATCACTCTGCGTTTTTACAGGAAGTACTTTAGCGTTTCCTCCAGAAACAAAAACAGATGAAGTGACAATTCTTGTAGGATTAGTACATTCTTTCTTACCGTAAGTCTCACCAATTTTGCAATTATTTCCTGATACGCTTATAACTTCTTTGCCCTTAAGTTC
Source organism: Clostridium estertheticum subsp. estertheticum (assembly GCF_001877035.1). Classification (NCBI taxonomy): domain Bacteria; kingdom Bacillati; phylum Bacillota; class Clostridia; order Eubacteriales; family Clostridiaceae; genus Clostridium; species Clostridium estertheticum. The sequence goes on from NZ_CP015756.1 coordinate 2,332,372, forward strand.
TACTGTAAGAGCACAACCTACAGGACAGCCTATGCACGTCAATTCCCTTGTACTCATAATATATTACTCCTTTTCAACTTTAATAGTAATTTTTTTGCAGTCACTATATTTATCAAAAACTGCCTTAGTTAATTTAACACTTTCCATTTCACCTGGTGTAAGTATCTTTTTCTTTAAATGCATCTCTCGAACATCATCAAAGTAGACAGATATATAAGCAGCTGTATGGACTTCGCCTACTCTAAATCTAACATCTATTGCTTTACCTATGTTTTTAGGATTAATAGTACTTGGTACTGTATACCTAACTCCACCAGTTGCGATTACTTCAACACTCTGTCCCTCCTGGTGAATTCCTTTTATACAATCAGCAGCATTTTTACCAGCAGTATAACTTTCAGTGGTTACATTATCTACTAAATCATGAACGTGAAGCACATTACCACAGGTAAATATTCCAGGAATACTTGTCTGCATACTTTCATCGACTATTGGTCCACCTGTAACTTTATTAAGTACGATATTTGCTTTTCTAGAAAGCTCATTCTCAGGAAGAAGTCCAACAGATAATAATAGGGTGTCACAAGCAATGTATTCCTCAGTCCCATTTATTGGTTTTCTGTTAGCATCAACCTTGGCAATAGTAACGCCGCAAAGTCTGTCATGACCATGTATATTTATTATAGTTGTGCTTAATTTTAAAGGAATGTTAAAATCATCTAAACACTGTACGATGTTTCTCTTAAGTCCGCTTGAATGGGGCATTAATTCTACACAAGCTTTTACTTTTGCGCCTTCAAGAGTCATCCGTCTTGCCATTATAAGACCAATATCTCCAGAACCAAGGATTACTACTTCTTTTCCTGGCATTAATCCTTCAGCATTAACATATTTTTGCGCTGTCCCAGCAGTATAAATACCTGCACACCTTGAACCTGGAATGTTTAAAGCTCCTCTTGGTCTTTCACGACATCCCATAGCTAGTATAATAGCGTTTGCCTTAAGTTCTAAAATACCATCTTCTGTATTTACAGCTGTAACTTGTTTATCCGAATTTACATCTAAAACCATTGTATTTAGTTTATACTCAATTTTAAGATCAGTAGCTTTATCTATAAACCTTTGTGAATACTCTGGTCCGGTAAGCTCTTCTTTAAATGTATGCAAACCAAATCCATTATGAATACATTGGTTTAAAATGCCACCTAGTTGATTATCTCTTTCTAAAATTAAAATACTGTCTATTCCTTGGTCCTTTGCAGAAACTGCAGCTGCAAGTCCTGCTGGACCTCCACCAATTATGATTAAATCATATTCTTGCATATTTATTCCTTCCTCTCTATACTTAAAATTTATCTTTTATAAAGATTGTTTATTTGTTCCAGTTATCAAAATAGAATTTCCACCGGATTTTGTAACTTCAGAGCGAGGTATATTAAGTTCTTTTGCTAAAATGTCTACAACTTTTGTTGAACAGAAACCAGATTGACATCTACCCATTCCAGCCCTTGTACGAAGCTTAACTCCATCAAGTGTTCTTGCTCCTAGAGGTCTTCTTATAGCGTCTATAATTTCGCCTTCTGTTACAGTTTCGCATCTACAAATAACTGTTCCATATTCAGGTATTTCTTTAATGATTGCTTTTCGCTCTTCATTAGACATTTCTCTGAATTTTCTTATACCTTTTCTTATTGGATTAAATTTTAAGTTTTTTCCTGGATTTAATTTATTTGTTACCATATCAACTACCATTAAAGCTATACTTGGAGCACTACTTAATCCTGGGGATGCTATTGATGCTACATTGATAAAGTCCTTAGCATCAGATGCTTCTTCAATAATAAAATCATCTGTTTCAGTATGAGCTCTATTTCCTGCGAAAGAAGTTATAACCATATTCATAGGGAATTGCATTTCAATGCTTAATTGAGCCTTTTTAATAATATCATCAATACCATCACGAGTTGTATCCAAATCTGCTTTGTCTTCTAAATCAACTGCATTAGGTCCAATTAGCAGATTACCATCAACAGTTGGTGTAACTAGAACTCCTTTTCCAAGTTTAGTTGGAAGTTGAAAAATAGTATTTTTTATTAAAGATCCAGCAGTTCTGTCAAATAAAACATATTCGCCTCGTCTTGGTATTATATTGATTTTGTTCTTGCTAACCATATTATTCATTTCACCTGAATATAAACCTGCAGCATTTATTACAATTTTTGTTTCAATATCACCTTTATTAGTTTTTATAATATATCCACTTGAGCTCTTTTCAATATTTTTAACTTCAGTTTCAAATTTAAATTCTACACCGTTATTATATGAATTTTCAGCTAGAGCAATAGTCATTTCGTAAGGACAAACTATTCCTCCGTTTGGAGCATAAAGTGCACCAACACAATGCTTTGTTACATTTGGTTCCATTTCTCTAACCTGATCACCATCAAGAATGACTAAATCAGGGACTCCATTTACTTTACCTTGTTCTAGTAAAAGTTCAAGATCAGGCATATTCTTGTTATCGAAACACAGAACCAAAGAACCATTCCTCTTAAATGGGAAATCTAATTCCTTTGCAAGGTCCGTAAACATTGCATTACCTTTTGCGTTTAATTTTCCTTTCAAAGTACTTGGCTTAGCATCAAAACCACCATGTACAATTGCACTGTTTGCTTTTGTTGTACCAGAAGCAACATCACTAGATCTTTCAATTACACAAGTTTTTACATTATATTTAGATAACTCTCTTGATATTGAGCAGCCTATAACACCTGCGCCAATAATAGTTACATCAAACATCATTTAACCTCCTAAATGCAAATAAAAAGAGAACCTTGATTAATGGACATAACATGTCCATAGATCAAGGCTCTCTTTTCTCCGCCTTTACTTATTTAAATACATATTATCATACTAATTAGACGATTACAAGGGGAAATACTAAAAAATACGTAAATTCTAAACGATAACATAATAATATAAAATTCTTGAATGAAAAATAATACTGTGATAAACTGAGCATAATAAAATAAACATGACTATAATTGAGATACAATTTAAGGTAACATAAATTATGGTCTAAAATAAATTTTTTGGAGGAAATATCATTGGTGAATTTGGAACAACTGTTAATAGAAAACCCAGTTATTGCGGCAATAAGAAATGATAAAGATTTGGAAAAAGTAATTCTTAGCAAAGTTCTTATTGTGTTTGTCTTATATGGAAGCATAATGAACATTAAGGAAATATGTGAGAGACTTAAAGAAGCGGGGAAAATAGTATTTATTCATGTTGATTTAATAGAAGGAGTAAAGGGTGATTATGCAGGACTGCTCTTTATAAAACAATGTGGAGATCCATATGGAATAATAAGCACAAGGCCTACTAATATAAAAAACGGAAAAAAATTAGGGCTTAGCGTTATTCAAAGAATATTTGTATTAGATTCTTTGTCACTTGAGACAGGAATAAGAAATATACAATCAATTCTCCCAGATGCTGTAGAACTTTTACCTGGCATTGCAAGTAATATTATTAAAAGTATGGAAAACGAAGTACGAGTACCTATTATAGCAGGAGGATTAATTCAAACTAAGAAGGATATAATGCAGGCAATTGGTGCAGGGGCAATGGCTATTTCAACATCAAAACAAGAATTATGGGGTTTATCAGAGCAGTAGTTTAAATATAAAGAAAAAAAAGTAATAGACGATACAAAACATATAGGTTGAAATATAGAAAATAACAACTATATCAATAATATGATATAGTTGTTATTAATTATATACTAGGGTAGGGGACGTTAAATTATGTTAGAAATTGATGATAAGGCTTTAAACTATGTTCAAGGAAAAAATTTATGCTTTGTTGTAAGTGTTGAAAATACAGCTGTAGAGTGTGATTGTTCGAATACTAAAGGTATCACAACTTAGTATATTTTGTACGTTTGGTATATGCTATATAATATTTTATTATATTATGAAAAAACTAATAACTAATAATAGGAAGTGAATAATATTGAATACAACAATAACATTAGTAAGACATGGTGAAACCAACTGGAATGTTCTAGGGAAATTCCAAGGGTGTAAAGATATTATTCTATCAAATGAGGGAATACTTCAAGCACAATATTTAAATGAAAGATTTCAAAACAAATTTGATTATATTTATACAAGTCCGTTAAAGAGAGCACATGAAACAGCAGAAATCATATCCAAAGGTAGTGATATTATACCTATGATTGAACCAGGTATAAAAGAAATAGATTTTGGAGAGTGGGAAGGTCTTACCATTAAGGAAGTTGAAACAAACTATCCAAAAGAATTGGTTTTATGGAGATCCGATGAACTTAATGGCCCTATGTGCGGTGGAGAAATAAGTCTTAAAATTGCTAGTATGCGGGCTAAGAAGGCAATCTTAAAAATCGCAACTAAGCATCCTGGGAAAAAAATTATAATAGTAGCTCATGGCGGAATTATTAAAGCTGGGCTACTAGGCATATTTGACCTTAAAATGACTATGTATCATAAAATAATTTTAGGTAATACCTCAGTATGTAAAATAATTTTTGATAATGAATTAAATCCTAAAATAATTACATTAAATGATACAAGCCATCTTCCTGACAACTATAGGATAAAATCTTATGTTTAGAATATTAAGAATTTAAAGGCAAATCCTTGACAAATACTCCAGTTTGTTATAGTATTTAAACATTAAAGAATTTACAGGTACTAATTATAATTTGTGAGGTATTATTATGAAAAATATCATTATTAAAGAAATCACTAAAAAAGTATATTTTTATTTTAGCTGGGGCTATCGTTATTTTAGCATTGGTTACTTTTTGTGCAAAAAAATATATAAGATTTCTTTAAATAATGAGTTTAGAAATAAAACTATAATACCGGCTTATGCTGAATTATAGAAAGTAAACTAAGTCTGTACGCAAGGAAGACTCATTATAGGGGTTCCATCTTTTTAACAAGGAGGTCCCATTATAATGGGGCTTCCTTTTTTTTATAATTCTTTATAACAAATTATAAGTTAAGTATATTTTTTAAGCTAAGTTTAAAGTAATATTTTAGGAGGAGTTTTATATGGTAATCGTAATGAAAGCAAATGCGAAAGAGAATCAAATTTTGGCTATGAAGAAAAAATTAGAGGAATTAGGTTTCATGGTTCATGTTTCTAAGGGAGAAAGTCATTGTGTTTTAGGGCTCGTTGGAGATACAACTACAATAAACGAAAGTCAAATTGAGGCAGTAGAGTGTGTTGATAAGGTTATGAGAGTACAGGCACCTTACAAAAGAGGTAACAGACTATTTCATCCAGATGATTCAATAATAAAGGTAGATGAGCTAACAATTGGTGGAAAAGAACTAGCGATAATAGCGGGGCCTTGCGCTGTTGAAAGTGAAGAGCAATTAATACATATTGCAAAAGATGTAAAAAGAGCAGGAGCTAATTTCCTAAGAGGAGGGGCTTACAAACCAAGAACTTCACCATACAGTTTTCAAGGAATGGAAGAAGAAGGGCTAAAAATATTATTAGAGGCTAAAAAAATAACAGGACTCCCAATAGTAACCGAAGTTATGAGTGTTGAACTTGTTGATAAAATATCTCAATATGCTGATGTTTTACAAATTGGTGCTAGGAATATGCAAAATTTCGATCTTTTAAAGGAAGTAGGAAGATGTAATAAAACTATTTTATTAAAAAGAGGTATGAGTGCAACAATTGAAGAGTTACTTATGTCTGCTGAGTACATAATGTCTGAGGGTAATGAAAAAGTAGTTTTATGCGAAAGAGGAATTAGGACATTTGAAACTTTTACAAGAAATACTTTGGATTTAAGTGCAATTCCTGTACTTAAGAAACTTAGTCATTTACCAGTTATAGTAGATCCAAGTCATGCTGCTGGAAAATGGTGGTTAGTAGAGCCACTTGCAAAAGCTGCTATAGCAGTTGGTGCAGATGGTCTTGAAATTGAAGTACACTATGATCCTGCTAATGCACTTAGTGATGGCCCTCAATCTTTAAAACCTGAAAAATTCGAAGCTCTTATGGACTCAATAAGAGTAATTGCAAAAACACAAAATAAAATAGTTTAAGAGGTGGTAAATTTGGATTGTACTGACTTTAATATTACAATTGTAGGCTTAGGACTTATAGGGGGTTCCTTTGCTATGGCACTAAGAAAATTAAATCCTAAAAATATTTGGGCAATTGACATTGATAAAGAAACGCTAAGAGTGGCGCAGGAAATGAATATCATTGATAAAGGATATTTAAATCCAGAAATACCGCTTAGTAATTCAGATATTGTTATACTTGCAGTTTATCCTCAAAAGACTATAAATTTTGTAAAAAGCAATATGAGTTCATTTAAAAGTGGGGCAGTTATTACAGATACTGCTGGAATTAAGAGTAATTTAATACATGAAATTATGCCTGTACTTAGGAAAGATTTAGATTTTATAGGTGGACATCCTATGGCAGGAAAAGAAGAATCAGGGCTTAAGGCTGCATCAAAAGATATGTTTAAAAATGCAAATTACATTATAACCCCGATTAATGGAAACAAAGAAGAAAATATAAATTTAGTAGGGACTATTGCTAAAGGTATGGGTTGCAAAAGAGTAGTGTATCTTACCCCGAAAGATCATGATGATATAATTTCTTATACGAGTCAGTTACCGCATATTATAGCTGTTTCGTTAATAGATTGTAATAGTTTAATTAAAGGGACATCCAGGTTCATTGGAGGAAGCTTTAGGGATACAACTAGAGTTGCTACTATAAATGGTGAATTATGGCCTGAATTACTCTTATATAATAAAGAAAATATAATTAGTAAGATTGAAGATTTTGAAAAAAATATAAAAGAAATAAAAACCGCAATAATAAATAATGATGATGTTTTTCTTGAAAAAAGGTTTGAGGATGCGACGAGGAAAAGAAAGGAGATAGTTAAAGATGTTTAATATAGAAGTTAAGGCTTCAAGCGGAAGTTATCCAATATATATTAAAAATGGATTGTTAGGTGAAATTGGAGTACAAGTTAAGAAGATATATAAAGGAAAAAGAATAGCTGTTGTAACAGATTCTAATGTTGATGAGTTTTATGGGCAAAAGACTATTAATTCATTAAAGGAGTCAGGTTTTGAAACTTTTAAAATTGTGGTAAAAGCAGGAGAAGAAAGCAAGTCATTTAAAACACTACTCGAGGTGTATGATAAACTTTTAGATTTTAAGATAAATAGAGGAGATATTATTATTGCATTAGGCGGTGGAGTGGTTGGCGATATGGCTGGGTTTGCAGCCTCAACTTTCTTAAGGGGTATTTCCCTTATACAAATTCCAACTACACTACTTGCACAAGTGGATAGTAGTGTAGGAGGGAAGGTGGCAGTAGATTTGCCACGTGGGAAGAATCTAGTGGGAAGCTTTTATATGCCTAAGGCAGTTTTTATCGATCCATTACTTCTTAGAACACTTAATGATAAATATTTAAATGATGGTATGGGTGAAGTTATAAAATATGGTGCTATCAAAAATAGTGGCTTATTTAATACCTTGATGAAATATGAAAATAAAGAAGCACTTTTGAGCGAAATAGATAAAATTATATATACTTGTTGCTCTATTAAAGCAAATCTTGTTGAATTAGATGAGAAGGATACAGGAGAAAGAATGTTATTAAATTATGGCCATACCATTGGACACGCAATTGAGCAGTTCTTTAATTTTAAAAAATATTCTCATGGAGAGGCAGTAGCAATGGGTATGTATTCTATAACTAAACTCTCAGAAGAACTAGGATTAACTAAGATAGGGTCATCTATTGCTATAAAAGATATTTTAATTAAGTATAATCTGCCATGGGAGTTGCCTGAAATAAGAACTCAAGCTATAATTGAAACTATTAGTCATGATAAGAAAAATATTGGGGGATCCATGAATTTAATATTAATAGAATCCATCGGGAATAGCTTTATTGAAAAAATTGATAAAACTAAGATAGAGAATTATCTTCATAAAATCATAAAATGATTTATTATATTGAATTGGGGTGCTGAAAAATGAAATCAGTTATAATTAAACCTTCTTATTTAAATGGAAAAGTTAAAATTCCACCGTCAAAATCATTATCTCATAGAGCAGTTATAGCAGCAGGATTAAGTAATGGAGAATGTTCTATTGATAATATTAGTATGTCTGAGGATATAATAGCCACTTGCGAAATAATGGAGAAACTTGGAGTTGATATTAAAAGATTACCAAGTAACATTAAAGTATGTGGGAAAGGTAAGCCGATATTTAAACTCAGTGAAAATCTAAGTGATGAACTACAATGTAATGAGAGTGGATCAACTTTAAGGTTCTTAATTCCTATAGCGATGCTTACTGGAGAAAAAATAGTATTTAATGGTAAGTCTAAACTAGTACAAAGAACACTTAAACCATATTATGATATTTTTGATAACCAGAACATAAAGTACACTACAAATAACGGTAATCTGCCCTTAACGGTAGAAGGAAGCCTTAAGCCTGGTGTTTTCGAACTTAGAGGGGATGTAAGTTCTCAGTTTATTACTGGACTTATTTATTCACTTCCTTTATTACACGGGGATTCAATAATTAAGATTACTACTAAAATGGAATCTATTGGATATATAGATTTAACTTTAGATGTACTTTCTAAATTTGGTGTAAAAATAGAAAATAATAATTATAGAGAATTTAAGATAAAGGGTAATCAACATTACAATAGGATAGATTACAGAGTTGAAGGCGATTTTTCTCAAGCTGCATTTTATCTTGCTGCAGGTGTATTAGGCGGAGAAGTTGAATGTATGGATTTAAATATGGAATCTCTTCAAGGAGATAAAGTAATTGTAGATATAATTAAAAACATGGGTGGAAATATTACTATTAAAGATGGTATTTTAAAGGCATCAAAATCAAATTTAAAAGGAACTATTGTTGATGCATCTCAATGTCCTGACCTTGTACCAATAGTTGCTGTTCTTGCTGCATTAAGTGATGGAACAACGGAGATTATTAATGCCGGTAGAGTTAGAATAAAGGAATCGGATAGATTAAAGGCTATGGCAACAGAGCTAAACAAAATAGGAGCAGAGGTTATAGAAAAAGAGGATTCACTGATAATTCACGGGAAGCCAAATCTTTGCGGCGGAGTTGTAAGCAGTTGGAATGATCATAGAATAGCTATGGCTATGGCTATTGCTTCAATTAGATGCAGTGAGGAGCTTACAATTGACGACAGCGGAGCAGTTAAAAAATCTTACCCAGGGTTTTATGAGGATTTTAAGAGTCTAGGAGGGGAAATTAATGAGCGGACAATGGGGTAAAAAAGTTAAGTATTCTATATTTGGAGAATCTCATGGGAGAGGAATAGGTATAACTATTGATGGATTACCACCAGGCATTAAGCTTGATATGGATTTTATAAATGGTGAAATGCAAAGAAGGGCACCAGGACGTGATGAATTTTCAACTAAAAGAAAAGAAGGCGACAAAGTTGAAATATTAAGTGGATATTTTAATGGTTATACCACAGGGGCACCTCTTTGTGGCGTTATTTTTAACGAAAATCAAAATTCGAAAGATTATGACAAGTTAAAAAACTTAGCAAGGCCAGGTCATGCAGATTTCACAGGAAAAGTTAAGTATTCAGGTTTTAATGATTACAGGGGTGGAGGTCATTTCTCAGGAAGAATTACAGCGCCACTTGTTTTTGCAGGGGCTGTCGCAAAACAAATACTTTTTGATAAGGGCATTGTAATAGGAAGTCATATTTTAAGTATTGGGAATGTATTTGACAGCTATTTTGATGGTGTTAATTTAAAGATACAGACGTTAGCAGATGTTCTAAGAAAAGATTTTCCTGTACTTGATGATTTAAAAGGGAAAGAAATGAAGAATATTATATTAAAAGCTAAGGAAGAAACTGATTCAGTTGGAGGGATAATTGAAGGCTCTATATTAAATCTGCCTTGTGGACTAGGAGAACCATTCTTTGATTCACTAGAAAGTAATTTAGCACAATTGCTATTTTCTGTACCTGCAGTAAAGGGTGTAGAATTTGGAATGGGCTTTGAAATAACAAAAATCCGGGGAAGCAAGGCAAATGATGTTCCTTTTGTATATGAAGAAAAGGTACTTACTAAAACAAACAACAATGGTGGAATAAATGGAGGAATATCTAATGGAATGCCTGTAATTTTTAGAGTTGCAATGAAACCTACACCTTCAATCGCGAAAACTCAAAATACTATTGATATGGCAACTGGTGAAAATTCAGAAATATCAGTTATTGGTAGACATGATCCTTGTATAGTTTTAAGGGCACTACCAGTAATTGAAGCTTGCGCAGCAATGAGTATTTTAGATTTTATATAGGAGGTGTGCTAATGGATAATTTAGATGATTTAAGAAATAAAATTGATAAAATTGACGCTAGTCTTGTATCATTATTTGAAAGGCGTATGGAAACAGTTTTAAAGGTAGCTGAGTATAAGAAGGTAAATGGTATTGCAATTCTAAATCAAGGACGAGAGGAAGCGGTTATAAAGAAAAATTTAGATATTGTTAAAAACAAGGATTTATACTCAGAGGTAGAAGAATTTTTCAAATCGGTTATGGGAATAAGTAGAGGGTTTCAAGATAAAACTTTAAATAAAAGTCAAGTTTTACCTGATGATAAGAATTTGACTGTTGGTTTTTATGGTGTTACAGGTTCATTTAGCGAACAGGCATTAAAAGAGTATTTTGGAGAAAAGGTGGACACAAAAGAAATAAGTGAGTTTGAAGATATATTTTTAGATCTTAAATATGGAAAAATAAATTATGGAGTTATTCCTATAGAGAATTCTTCAACTGGTGCAATATCTGAGGTTTATGACCTCCTTAATAAATATGATTTTTATATAACAGGAGAAAAATATCTGAAAATAAGTCAGAATTTAATGGGAATTAAAGGTTCAACATTAGATAATATCAAGGAGGTTTATTCCCATCCCCAAGGACTTGAGCAAAGCATGGAATTTTTAAAAGGGTATAAACAATGGAAGCTTATTCCTTATAAGAGTACTGCTAAAAGTGCAGAATTAGTTAAAAATAAAAACGATAAAACGCTAGCTGCAATAGCTAGCACCAAGGCATCAGAGATATATGATCTTGAAATATTGCAAAAAAATGTAAACTCTAATGCAACAAATATGACTAGATTTGTTGTCATTGGCAAAGAGATGGAGTCAAATACGAAAAGCAATAAAACAAGTTTAGTTTTATCAACTACTCACAAGGCAGGTTCGCTGTATCATGTCTTAAAGCATTTTGCAGAAAATGATATAAATCTTATGAAAATTGAATCTAGACCAATCAAAGATAAACCATGGGAATATTTTTTTTACATTGATTTCCAGGGAAATATTAACGAAAATAAAATTATAAATGCAATTGATTTAATAAAAAAGAATAGTCGTTATTTTAAAATATTGGGTAATTATAGAAGTGATATAATCAATATTTAATAATTGCTATTTAAGAGATGAGGGGAAGTTATGTCAGAGTTATATGGTCTACTTGGAGAAAAACTATCACATAGTGTTTCACCGCAAATACATTCAAAAATCTTTAATAAATTAGGAATGAAGGGTTATTATCATTTGTTTGAAGTAGAAAGTAGGGATCTTAAAGCGGTTATGGAAGGGTTTAAGGTTATTAAACCAAGAGGTATTAATGTAACCATTCCTTATAAAATTAAAGTTATGGAATTCCTTGATGATGTTAGTACAGAGGCAAAAGCAATAGGAGCTGTAAACACCATAAAGTTTGAAAATGGTAAGACTATTGGTTATAATACAGATTACTTTGGAATTGGTATGTTATTTAATAAAAATGATATACAAGTGGGAAATAAAAAAGCAACGATATTTGGTAATGGCGGGGTAGCGGTTGCTATGGTGAATTACCTTTTAAATAATGGAATCAGTGAAATTACTGTAGTAACAAGAAATGTATCAAAGCTTAAGGAGAATAGTAGCTTTAAGTCTTGTAGAGTGATTTCTTATGATGAAATTCAGGAAATTAAAGAGCCTAGTATAGCGATAAACTGTACACCACTTGGAATGTATCCTAACCTAAACAATTCACCTATTGAAAAAAAATATATTGGTAAATTTACAAGTGCCGTGGATATGATCTACAATCCTAAAGAAACTCTATTTCTAAAGTATGCGAAAGAGGCGGGTCTAAAAGCAGTTAATGGTCTTTATATGCTTGTTGGTCAGGCAACTTGTGCTCAGGAAATATGGAATAATATTAAAATTCCAAAGAAAACAATTGATGAAATTTATGAAGAATTAGGTAGAGGAGTAGAGAATTAGAATATGAAAAATATAGTTCTGATTGGAATGCCCGGTTGTGGTAAAAGTGAAATTGGAGAAATACTTGCAGATAAAATAGAGATGAACTTCATAGATGTAGATGTCTTTATTGAGTCTAGTACAAGCCGTTCAATTACTGAAATATTTAAAAATGGTGAGGATGCATTTAGAGATATAGAATCTATTGCAGTTAGGGACTTATCGAAAAAAAATCATGTAGTTATTTCAACTGGTGGTGGAGTAATTAAAAGATATGAAAATATACTTCATCTTAAGAAAAATGGCATTATTATTTACATCAATCGTCCAATTCAAAATATAGTATCTGATATAAATATTGAGGGGCGACCATTACTTGCAAAAGATCCAGGTAGAATATCTAAATTGTTTGATGAGAGAGGACCACTTTATAAAAAATATTGCGATTATGAGGTAATGAATATTACTGAAATAAATGATGTAGTAAATAGCATTATACAAATCTATAACAAAAGTGTGTAGTCATTATTATAGTGATACAATAGTTTCCATAGCTAAAGAATCATTAATTTAATAAATCAAACTAAAAAGCTGTTGAGATCCAACAGCTTTTTAGTATTCAGATATTATTAGATGCATAATAGTATAAATTTTCTCTATAGTTACTAGAAATAAGAAGTGTAGAAACATTGTAATTAGAATTTCTTAATTGAATTTCACGTTTCAAGCCCTTATTCTAGTTACGCAAGAGAAATGTTATATGGATCACATCTTGTTTAATTTATTGCATTTTTTATACCTAGTGCAAAATCGTATACTCTTTTTAATATTTCCGTTTGCGAGCCACCCTCAGCAACCAATTTAATTATTGCACTTCCAACAATAATGGCTTCACAATAAGGGGCGTATGCTTTTGCCATTTCAGCATTTGATATTCCAAAACCAAGTCCTTTAGGCATATCCGTGTACGTAGAAACTAAATCCATATACTCTTTAATGTCTGTATTAAGTTTTTGCCTTGTTCCTGTAACCCCGTTTATGGAGACACAATATACAAAGCCTTTTCCCAGCTTAGTTATAGCTTTTATTCTGGATTTCGATGTGGGAGCAACCATTGGTATTATGCATACATCATATTTATCTGCGATTTTTATTACTTCAGCTCGTTCCTCCAGTGGAAGATCTGGAATTATCAATCCATCAATACCAACTTCATTGCATTTTTTAAAAAATGCAACATCACCATATTTAAATATTGAATTATAATAAAGTAGATATACTAATGGAATTTGCGTTTGCTCTCTTATCTCATGAACTTTTTCCATAATAGATTTTATTTTAGTTCCATGGGCTAAGGATCTTGTAGAGGAGGCCTGTATTACTGGCCCATCTGCCATAGGATCGGAATATGGAACACCGATCTCTATTATATCAGCACCAGATTTTTCAAGAGTTAGAACTAATTCTAAGGTGGTATCTAAATCTGGATCTCCACCTGTTATAAAAGGTATAAATGCTTTTTCGTTTTTTGATTTAAGATAATTAAATTTCTCAACTATTCTATTCATAACTTTACCCCCATAATTTGCGCAATTGTATTTATATCTTTGTCACCACGTCCTGAAAGATTAATAATAATTATTTTATCTTTTGAAAGTGTTGGTGCCAGTTTCATTGCATAGGCAACTGCATGAGAACTTTCTATAGCCGGAATTATTCCTTCGATTTTTGTGAGTTCCATAAAAGCATTTACGGCTTCGTCATCTGTAGCACTAAAATATTGAGCACGATGTATGTCATGAAGATGAGCATGTTCAGGTCCTATTCCAGGATAATCAAGACCTGCGGATATTGAATAAACAGGCATTATTTGACCGTCTTCATCTTGAAGTATATATGTTTTCATTCCGTGAATTATACCTACAGTACCCTTAGTGATAGTTGCTGCATGTTGATCTGTATTTAGCCCTTTTCCTGCTGCTTCAACCCCAATAAGTTTTACATCTTTATCCTCGATGAAAGGGTAGAATATGCCCATAGCATTACTCCCTCCACCAACGCATGCTATTATATAATCAGGTAATCTATCCTCGGAATCTAATATCTGTCTTCTAGCTTCATCTCCAATAACCCTTTGGAAGTCACGAACCATTGTTGGATATGGATGTAATCCCATGGTAGATCCTATAACATAAAATGTATCTTCCACATCACCGACCCAATTTTTCATAGCTTCATTAACAGCATCTTTTAAGGTACCGGTGCCAGTAGTAACTGAGGTAACCTTAGCACCTAACATCTTCATTTTAAATACATTTAGAGATTGTCTTTGTATATCTTCCTCGCCCATGAATACTTCACACTCAAGTCCGAACATTGCAGCTACAGTAGCTGTTGCAACTCCATGTTGGCCTGCGCCGGTTTCGGCTATTATTCGTTTCTTTCCCATTCTTATTGAAAGTAGTATCTGTCCTAGTGCATTATTAATTTTATGAGCTCCTGTATGGTTTAAATCTTCTCTCTTTAAATATATTTTTGCTCCACCCAACTTTTTTGTGAGATGCTCTGCATAATATAATGGAGTTTCACGACCAGCATAGTTCTTAAGATAATATTTGTATTTAGCTATGAACTCAGGATCCACTTTAGCTTTTTCATATTCTTCCTCTAGTATTATAATTGCATTCATTACTGTTTCGGGGGCATATTGACCACCGTATTCTCCAAATCTACCTTTCATTATAAATTCCTCACTTTCTTAATAAATTCTTTTATTTTTTCATAATCTTTAAATCCATCTGTTTCTACACCACTTGATACATCAACTCCATAAGGGCTTAATGTTGTAATCCCTTGCTTAACATTTTCACTAGTTAATCCACCAGCTAGCATTATTGTGTTCCCATCAACTTTTTTATAAGCAAGGTTCCAATTAAAGCTTTCTCCGGAACCGGAAGTGCTATTATCTAAAAGAAATTTCGCACAGGCATAATGGTTTATTTCGGAAATACTTTCAATATTATTAATTTTGAGCGCTTTCCAAATTTCATATCTTTTAAACTTATTTATATATTCTTGGTTTTCATGGCCATGAAACTGAAGAACATCAAGATGCAATTTTTCTGCGATATCTATTACAACTGATGAATTTTCATCAACAAAAACACCAACTTTTTGAATGCATACACTTAAATTTTTTATTAATTTACATGCATGCTCGCAGTCTAATTGCCGTTTGCTTTTAGCAAAAATAAATCCAACGTATTCTGGGAGGAGATCATTAACGTACTCTATGTCACAAGGTCTTCTGATTCCGCAAATTTTAATTTTAGTCATGGCAGGCATTAAGGAAGGTTTCAACACTATCGGGGTTTCTCATAAAGGATTCCCCGATAAGTACTGCGCTTGCTCCGATTGATTTTAAATACAAAATATCATTTATTGAACTTATTCCGCTCTCAGACACTACAATTTTATCATTTGGTATATACTTCATTAGCTTTTCAGTAGTGTGAATATCAACATTGAAATTACTTAAATCTCTATTGTTTATACCTATTATTTTTGAGCCACATTCAAGGGCAAGTTCTATTTCAAAGCTATTATGAACCTCTACCAAACAATGAAGACCTAAAGAGGTTGCAAGTTCGAAATAAGATTTAAGTTTATCCTTAAGAACAGCAGCGATTAGTAGAATAGCATCAGCACCAAGAGCAACAGATTGATATATTTGATATTTATCTATAATAAAATCTTTTCTTAATATGGGCATAGATGTATTTTCTTTAACCAAAAGAACATTTTTATCATTCCCTAAGAAATAATTTTTCTCAGTAAGAACTGAGATAGCATCAACGCCATATTTTTCATAGTTTAAAGCTGTTTTAATAGGATCAAAATTTGGATCGATAAGACCCTTAGAGGGAGAAGCTTTTTTTACCTCAGCAATAATAGACAGTCCCGTCATATTAAGTGCTCCTCCAAAATCTCGTATTACTCTGTGCTCTATATTAATTAAGCTTTTTAATGGTTTTTGAATCTTTTCATCTTCAATTTGAAGTATTTTATTTTTAACAATTTTATCTAATATATTCATGATAATCTAAGCTCCTCAAGTTTCTTTAGTGATTTGCCTGAGTCAATTAATTCCCCTGCGAGTAATACTCCAGTTTTTATAGTTTCACATTTTTTCCCGATATATAAGGCTGCAGCTGCATTTATTACTACAATATCTCTTTGAGGTCCTTTTTTTCCTTTTAAAATATTTAGAATAATAGCTGCATTATCCTTAGCGCTGCCTCCAACTATATTTTCAAGTATTGTTCTTTTAATGCCAAAATCTTCTGGGTATATTTTATAATCAGTTACAATTCCATTTTTTAATTCGCTGACATAAGTAAAACCTGTAGTAGTTATTTCATCAAGTCCATCCTCGCCATGAACTACAAGAGCTCTCTCTGATCCAAGATTTCTTAAAACCTTGGCAACTGGGTTCGTTAGGTCTTTACTAAAAATACCAAGGGTCTGTCCACGGACAAGAGCTGGATTTGTTAATGGTCCTAAAATATTGAAAATAGTTCTAGTTCCTATTTCACGCCTTGGTAATGCTGCATTTTTCATAGCTGAGTGGTAGTTTTGAGCAAATAGAAAAGCCATACCTTTTTCCTCGATTAAGTTTGCAGCAAGACTTGGGTCTATATTTATATTTATCCCAAGCTGCGCTAGTACATCCGCACTTCCGCTTTGACTAGAGACTGCTCGATTACCATGTTTAGCTACTTTTACCCCGCCAGAGGAGGCAATTATAGCGCAGGCGGTAGATATATTAAAAGTTTTACCTCCGTCACCACCAGTGCCACAGGTGTCAATAGCATAATTACTAATTAAATTTACATGTTTTGCGTTATCCATCATAGCTTTTGCACAACCTGTAATTTCATCAATTGTCTCACCTTTTATCCTTAACCCAACAAGGAATCCTCCTATTTGGGCCTGAGTTGCTTCTCCCTTCATTATCCCATTCATAAAATCATAAGCTTCTTTCTGCGTTAAATTTTGATTTTGTATAATTTTACTTAGCACCATCTTTAACATTACAAATCACCTCCACGAAATTTTTTATTATTTCTTTTCCTCCTTCACTAAATATAGATTCGGGATGAAACTGTAGCCCATATGTTTGGAAATTATTATGCTTTATAGCCATTATTAATCCATCTTTTGTTTGGGCAGTAATTTTTAAATCTTTTGACAAGGTAGATTTCTCAACAATTAAAGAATGATATCTCATTATTTTTAGATTGTCTTTTAAACCATTAAACAATCCTTTTTTATTATGGCTAATAATAGAGGTTTTCCCATGCATTATTTCCGGTGCCTTTATAACTTTTGAGCCATAGGCATAACCTATAGCTTGATGTCCTAAACAAATGCCCATAATAGGTATAGCGCCTTCAAAAGCTCTTATTACTTCAACACTTAAGCCTGCATTTTCGGGCCTTCCGGGCCCAGGAGAAATAATAATGCCTTCTAGCGGTAGTTTTTTTAGGCATTCTATAGTAAATTCGTCATTTCTTAAAACTTTTACGTCTTTATACAATTCTCCTACATATTGATATAAATTATAAGTAAAGGAATCGTAATTATCAATTATTAGAAGCATTACAATACCTCCATTAAAGCCATAGTTTTATTTAATGTTTCGGTGTATTCTGTCTCTGGCACAGAGTCATAAACTATTCCTGCACCACCTTGAACATAAGCAAAATCATCCTTAAATACTATTGTTCTTATGGCTATACAGGTATCCATATCGCCGCCATATGAAAAATAACCAATGGCGCCTGAATATATACCACGCCTTGTATTCTCTAATTCATCAATGATCTCCATTGCTCTTATCTTAGGGGCCCCTGAGACTGTGCCTACAGGTAAACAAGACTTAAGCGCATCAAAGCAATTTAATTTATTTTTTAAAGTGCCTGACACCTTTGAACATATATGCATTATGTGAGAGAAGGCTTCCACCTCCATAAATTTATCTAGCTTTACAGATCCAAATTCACTTATTTTTCCTATATCATTTCTACCAAGATCAACTAGCATTAAATGTTCTGCAAGTTCTTTCTCGTCATTTAACAATTCTTCTTTTAATAAATCATCTTCTTTTGCGGTTTTGCCTCTTGGCCTTGAGCCGGCAATAGGATTAGTCATTACCACGTTACCTCTAACTTTAACTAAACTCTCAGGTGATGCACCAGCTAACTTAAAATCTTCAAAGTCTATATAAAACATATAAGGGGACGGGTTGCTACGGCGTAGTTTCCTATACACTTCAAATGGGTCTATGCTATTTTCAACCTTAAATCTTTGAGATAAGACTACTTGAAAAATATCACCCGATGTTATATAATCTTTTGCTTTATCAACAAGTTTACAAAAATCCTCTTTTTTATAGTTATAAATCAATTCTTTATTTTGTGAATTTTCAATTAATTTATGATGTACGTTCTCGCAACTTATCATTGATTTCATAATGTTTAGCTTATTTAAAACAGTATCGTAATCCTCATCTTCCTCTGGAAACACATTATGAATTAACATTAATGTATTTTTAAAATGATCAAAGCATATAAATTCTTTATAAAAAAGTAAACATGTCTCTGGTAAATTTAATTCGTCTGGATTATTATCGGGTAAATTCTCATATTGACGTACTACATCATAACCAATATATCCGATTGCACCTCCAATGAAAGGCAGTTCTAAAACATTCCTATCGTACTGCTTAAGTAAGTGACCCTCTGCAAAATCTAATATCTTACCTGTTTTATTTTTAACTTCGTTTTCTTTTGTTATCGTTATATTTTTACCGTAGCTGCTTAATATCATATAGGGACTGCTGCCAAGAAAGGAATACCTTGATTCCTCTTTCGATGATGAAGCGCTTTCTAGTAAAAATTTATATTTACCTTTTAGTTTGTAGTAAATATTTACTGGTGTAAGTTCATCACCATTAATTTTAATAAACATTGGAAAAATTACGTTCAAAGATTTTTTATCTTCAAATTCTTTCTGAGTTAAATTAACCATATTATAACCACCCCTTTATTTTTTTGTACAACAAAAAACACTTCATCCGTATAATGGGACGAAGTGACCGCGGTGCCACCCATATTAGTTATTTAGTAACAAAAAAATAAAAACACTTCATCCTACTAAAGGACGAAATGTTAAATTTCGCTGTACCACCTAAATAATTATCTTTGCCAGGCACGGATTTCTCGATTGCCCTGTCTTTGTAACGGTAGACATACCGGTTAATGCTACTACTAGTTCGCATCACATCTCACAGACCCATTCAATAACGGCTACAGTACCCAGCTCTCACTAATCCAGGTTCGCTTAAACTAAATTCCCTTATCTACTATTTCTGCTCATTGATATTATTTAATATAATACAGTGTTAATTAATACTTGTCAACATTTATTTTTATGGATTATTTTATGTATAATTGTGCTTGATAATCAAAAATATTATTTTCTTATTAATTTACATAATATTTAATATAATAAAAGGTATATATTAACAAATAAATATATTAACAAACAAATATATTTATTAATATAATTAATTAGTCGAAAAGTATGCTATTATATCATTAATAGCTATTATTTGTAGATAGATTCTATTGCATAGGAGGAATTAAAATTAATATTAATATTATAACAGGCGAAGTATTATATTATGCATTTTTATCAGGCGTCATCCAAGTTAGGAAACAAAAGAATATTTTAAATAAAATGAATGTTTTTCCTATTCCAGATGGAGATACTGGTAGTAATCTTGTATCTACAATGAATGCAATTGTTGAAGATATGAAGATTCACAAATCTATTAAAGATACAATTAATTCTATGGCGGATGCAGCATTAATTGGTGCCAGAGGAAATTCCGGAATAATTTTTGCTCAATTTTTGAATGGTATTAATGAAGAAATTAGCGATAAAGAACCTTTAACTATGGTAACTTTTGCAGAAACATTAAAAAACGCTGTACCTTATGCATATAAAGCTATCTTAAATCCTATTGAGGGGACTATGATAACCGTTATAAGAGAATGGACAGAAGCCGTTTATAAATTGAAAGATGTAACTGAGAGTTTTGAATCAATAATAATTAGAACCCTAGAGGATGCTAAAATATCACTTGCAAACACACCAAATATTCTTGAGATATTGAAAAAATCATCTGTGGTAGATTCTGGAGCAAGTGGTTTTGTGAGTTTTCTCCAGGGAGTTGTTTATTTCCTTAAGGATAAAAACATTACAAAAATAAGTCGAAATGAAGATGAAATAGTATTTGAAGAAGAAATTTTTGATTTTACACCAAATATAACTTATAGATATTGTACAGAAGCTTTAATCTCAAATGAGAATATAAGTACTAATGAAATAAAGAATGCAATAAAACATTTGGGAGATTCTTTGATTATAGCAGGAAATAAAAGTAAAGTTAGGATACACATACACACAAATAAACCAGATGAATTATTCTATATACTAAGAGGAAAAGGTGAAATAGTTCAGCAAAAAGTTGACGACATGAAGAAACAATATGAGGTGGTGCATAACAGAATTAATAAAACGGCTATACTTACGGATTCAATTGCCGATTTACCACAAGAACTAATAGAAAAATATCAGATTCACGTTTTACCATTGAATTTAATTATTGAAGGTAGCACATACCTGGACAAACTTACAATAAAACCGGATAAGTTTTATTCTTTGATTGATAAGTTAAAAGAATATCCGACAAGTTCGCAACCAACAATAAAAAATGTGCAAAATGTATTTTCTTTTTTAACTAGTCATTATGAATCAGTAATTGCAATAATAGTATCTAAGGAAATGAGTGGAACGATTAATATTGTAAAAAAAGCTGCAGAAAAGTTTATACAAGGAGGCAAAAAAATAACAGTAATTAATTCTAAATTAAATTCTGGTGCAGAAGGGTTAATAGTATTAGAAGCAGCAAAAGAATTAGAAGCCGGGAAAAATTATGAGGAAGTTGTAGCTATAATAGAAAATAAGATTAAAAAGGCAAGAATATATGTTAGCGTTAATACTTTTAAATATATGGTAAGGGGTGGACGAGTTTCTAAAATGAAAGGGTTTATTGGAAGGGTATTAAACTTAAAACCAATAATATCAATAAACGTGGATGGAAAAGGAATTGCATTTGGCAAAACTTTTAACGCAAAATCAAATACTAAGAAAATACTTGCGATAGTTAATAAAGCAAATGAAAATAACAAAATAGCATCTTATAACATTGTACATGCAAGTGCTCCAAAAAAAGCTAATGAATTGAGCTTGAAATTAACAGCAATTTTGGGGAAAGAACCAGAATATATAACTGAAATATCGCCTATTGTTGGATTAAGCGCCGGAATTGGAGCAGTAGCTGTATCATTTATAAGTTCTTAATGTTTATAATATAAATTTAGGAGGGGTCGATATGAATACTTATGTGCAAAGCACAATACTAGTTTTTATCTACATGGTCATCTTTTTTATTATTGCTCAAATGAAGAAAAATAATTCATTAGTTGACATGGGTTGGGGGCTTGGATTTGTTTTGATATCAATATATACATTATTTACTGGAGGAAATTATAATTTAAGAGCCATTATAGTTACAGCATTAGTTTTCGTCTGGGGAATAAGATTGTTTTATCATATATTAAAAAGGAATTTAGGAAAGCCTGAAGATTTTAGATATGTAGCATTTAGACGGGATTGGGGTAGATGGGTAATGCCTAGAGCATTTTTGCAAGTGTTCATGTTACAAGGAGCAATTATGCTTTTAATAGCATATCCAATTATAATGAATAATGCTACATCTAAAGGAAATTTAGGCATATTAGAATTTGTAGGCATTGCAATTTGGATAGTTGGTTTTGTTTTTGAAGCATTAGGGGATAAACAGCTAAAAAACTTTATTACAGATAAAAAAAATAAAGGTCATATAATGAAAAGGGGGCTTTGGAAATTCACAAGGCATCCAAATTATTTTGGAGAGGCTACAATGTGGTGGGGAATATTTATAATTACTTTACCTTCAAAAAGTGGCATAGCGGGAATCATTAGCCCTATAATTATAACCTTATTGCTTATATATGTTTCCGGAGTACCAATGCTTGAAAAACATTATAAGGATAACGATGAATTTCAGGCATACGCGAAAATCACTAGTAAATTTATACCTTGGCTGCCTAAAAAATGATTAATAACATTAATAATAAAATATAATGAGAGTAGGATTGATTTTATGAAAATCGGAAAAGTATTTTCTTTTATTGGTTTTTTATTAATGCTGGGAATGCTTATATATGGATTTGCTATTGGAAATTTTACTGGTGAAGGTAAAATATTATTAGGTATGCCTTGGGGACAAATATCATTAGTAGATATTTACATTGAATTTATTATAGTATGTTCGTGGATAGTGTATAGAGAGAATAATATTGCTAAATCATTAATTTGGGTTTTGTTAGTTTTAACTTTAGGAAGTATGATTAGTTGTTTATATATTTTCCTATCATTTAATAAAAGTAATGGAAACTGGCAAAAATTCTGGCAAAAAAATAGATTGTAATTACAAAAATTGAATTGTTAAAAAAGGATGGCTGAGCATGATTAAAAATCAATGGTATGGAATATTGGAATCAAAAGAAGTGAAGAGTAACAAACCGATTGGAATAACAAGACTGGGAGAAAAACTAGTTTTTTGGAGAAGTGAAAGTGGTAAAGTCAATTGCATTTTTGATAAGTGTTGTCATAGAGGCGCAGCAATAAGTGCGGGCAAAGTAATTCACGATAAAATGATGTGTCCATTTCATGGATTTGAATATGATTCTTCTGGAAAGGTAACTTTAATACCGGCTAATGGCAAAAATACACCTGTTCCAGAAAGGTATAAGGTTCAATCTTACTTAGTAGAAGAAAAGTATGGTCTGATTTGGTTATGGTATGGAGAAATCTTAGATAATATGCCAGAAATTCCTTTCTTCAAAGAACTACGCGAAGGTTTTTCTTATGGAGGTTTTTCAGAGATGTGGTCAGTTAATTACACGAGAGCAATTGAAAATCAATTAGATGTCGTTCATTTACCGTTTGTTCATACATCTTCCATAGGTAGAGGAAATAAAACCTTAGTAAATGGTCCTGTTGTTAAATGGGAAGATAATTTAATGACTTTTTATGTAAATAATGTAGTGGATGACGGAAAAACAAAACCTCTAAAACCAAATGAAATAAAGAACTATAAAAAATTATTTAGTCTTCAGTTACAAATGCCAAATATTTGGCAAAACATTATTAGTAAGGATATTAGGATAGTTGCAATATTTGCACCAATTGATGAGAATCATACTCATATTTATCTTAGATTTTATCAAAAATTCATGAAAGCACCTATATTAAAACAAATAGTTAATGGAATGAGTACTTTTAGTAATAAATATATACTTCATCAAGATAGGAGGATTGTTTTAACTCAAACTCCTATAAAATCCGAACTGACAATGAATGAAAATCTTATTCAAGGAGATATGCCTATTATTGAGTACCGTAGGAGAAGAGCTTTTTTGAAAGGTGAAATAGAGAAAAAGTAATATGCTTTAATGAGGTAATGTAGAATGAGAAACAATGATATAAATAGAATATTAGGGAAATTATTCTTGTAAAATAAATTAAAACAAAGTAATATAGATATATGAATTTAATTTAAGTGTGAAAGACAAGTTGTATTATCAAATTTGAGGGGGGAAATTAATTAATGTTTGAGATGAAGGAAAAATACATGACAAAAATTCCTAAAATAAATGCGGAGCATGAAAAACTGTTTGAAATAGGGGAAAGAGCTTACCAATTATTAATAGATAAATACG
Organism: Clostridium estertheticum subsp. estertheticum; assembly: GCF_001877035.1. Classification (NCBI taxonomy): domain Bacteria; kingdom Bacillati; phylum Bacillota; class Clostridia; order Eubacteriales; family Clostridiaceae; genus Clostridium; species Clostridium estertheticum. The sequence goes on from NZ_CP015756.1 coordinate 2,356,727, forward strand.
ATACAGATAAATATGATAAAATAGTAGCGGTAATTGAAGAATTAAAAGCATATACAATATATCATTTTAACGCTGAAGAAGAGTATATGATTAGCATAAATTATAAAAGATTATTTACACAAAAGATAGACCATGCATTTTTTATTAAAAAAATAGATGAGGTTAATTTAAATAATATTGATAATAATCAAGATGAAGCTATAATGAAAATACTAACTTTCTTAAATGAATGGTTAATTAATCATATAGTTGAGAAAGACTTACTAATTCCAGTAGAGTAAAATCATGTTGCTATTAGATTTACCGCTTTAAATTATAGAAAGTATGGAGTGAAACATTGACAAATCATAAAAAAAGGTGTATTTTATAATTATCATTAGCACTCATAAGCATAGAGTGCTAACAAAATATAAAATTAAAAAGATTTGGTATGAAAGGGGAATTTTAAATGGAAAAAAAACAATTTAAAACAGAATCTAAGAGAATCCTAGATATGATGGTAAACTCAATATATACTCATAGAGATATATTTTTAAGGGAACTTGTCTCTAATGCTAGTGATGCTATTGATAAAATTTATTATAAGACATTAGCGGATGACACATTAACTTTTGAGAAAGATAAATACTACATTACTATAGCGAGTGAAAAAGAAAATAGAATAGTAAAAATTTCTGACACTGGTATTGGAATGACCGAAAAAGAACTAACTGATAATCTAGGTGTTATAGCTAAAAGCGGATCTTTAGCATTTAAAAAAGAAAATGAAATAAAAGATGGTTATGATATAATTGGACAATTTGGTGTAGGATTTTACTCTGCATTTATGGTAGCTGATAATATTACTGTTATAAGTAAATCTTTTGGTAGCGATAAAGCTTATAAGTGGGAATCTACAGGTGCAGATGGGTATACTATAGAACCTTGCAATAAAGATTGTGTTGGTACAGAAATCACACTTAAAATAAAAGAGAACACAGAAGATGATAATTTTGATGAATTTCTTGATGAAAATGGATTAAAATCTATCATAAAGAAATATTCAGATTTCATTAGATACCCAATTAAAATGAATATAAGTAATTCAAAACTTAAAGAAGGTAGTGAAACAGAATACGAAGATTTCGTTGAGGAAAAGACAGTAAACAGTATGGTTCCTTTATGGAGAAAAAATAAAAGTGAATTAACTGATGAAGATTATAACAATTTTTATGCTGAAAAACATTATGGTTTTGATAAACCATTAAAGCACATTCATATAAGTGTTGATGGCGTTATAAGTTATAATTCTATTTTATATATTCCAGAAAAAACACCATATGATTTCTACACAAAAGAATATGAAAAAGGTTTAGAGCTTTACTCAAATGGTGTCTTAATTATGAACAAGTGTGCAGACTTATTGCCTGACTATTTTAGTTTTGTAAAAGGAATAGTAGATTCAGAGGACTTATCCCTTAACATATCAAGGGAAGTATTACAACATGATAGACAACTTCAATTAATAGCTAAAAACATTAAAAGTAAAATAAAAAGTGAGTTAGATACTTTACTTAAAAATGAAAGAGACAAATATGAAATATTTTACAAATCATTTGGAAGACAATTAAAGTATGGTATTTACTCCGATTATGGTAGTAATAAAGATACTTTGCAAGATTTGCTACTGTTTTATTCATCAACGGAGAAAAAGAATGTTACTTTAGATGAGTATGTTTCTAGAATGCCAGAAGATCAAAAATATATCTATTATGCTTCTGGTGAAACGAACGATAGGATTGAAAAATTACCACAAATAGAAATGGTATCAGATAAAGGGTTCGAAATTTTATACTTCACGGATGAGGTAGACGAATTTGCGGTTAAAATGATATCTAAATACAAAGAAAAAGAATTTAAATCTGTATCAAGTGGTGATTTAGGAATAGATGTTGAAGAAAAGGAAAACCCATCTATTGCTGATGATAAGGAAAATAAAGAGCTGTTTGAATATATGAAAACTACTTTGTCTGGTAAGGTTAAGGATGTTCGTGCATCTAAAAGACTTAAAAATTACCCAGTATGTTTATCAAACGATGGTGAACTCACAATTGAAATGGAGAAAACATTAAATTCTATGCCTAACAATGAAAATGTTAAAGCAGACAAGGTACTTGAAATAAATATAAATAATGATATGTTTAAAGTACTTAAAGGTTGCTTTGACACTGACAAAGATAAATTAGATTTATACACTAATATATTGTATAATCAGGCTCTACTAATTGAGGGATTACCAATTAGTGATCCAGTAGAATTTACAAACAATATATGCAAAGTAATGTTATAACTTAAGTATATTTTAATTAAAATCGAAACAAATTTATGAGCAATAAATGGATATTAATTCATTTATAGCTCATTTTTACTAGTGAGTAAAATTTGTTCTTGAATATGCTTATTTAACATTATAAGGGAGGTAAATACTTATTATAAAACTCATCGCAACTGATATGGATGGTACATTATTAAACGATAAAGGGAATATAGATGAAAAAATATTTGATTTGATACGTGATTTAAAAAAGAGAAATATAAAATTTGCAGCAGCAAGTGGTAGATTTTATTCACAACTAAGCGTAAATTTTAAAAAGGTAAATACAGATATGATATTTATTGCTCATAATGGGGCTCTTGTTAAGTATAATAACAAAGGAAAGACCATCTATTCAAATAATATTGCTAAAGAAGAAATAGAACACGTAATAAATCTAAACCCAAAGCTCGGAGAAGAAGTATTTTTAGCTGGAGAAAATGAGGCATTTATAGTAAATCCATCAGAAGTTATTTTTAATGAACTTACAGCGGTTGATGTTCCTGTTGTAAAACTAGAATCATTTAGTAAATTAAAAAGTCCCATATATAAGATTACTTATTATATGGCAGATGGAGTAAATCTGTCCATAGTAAATCTTCTAAAAGAAAAATTGCATGAGAAACTTGAATTTGTTGTATCTGGGGATAAGTGGATAGATATAATGAATAAAGGTATAAGTAAAGGAAGCGCAATAAAAATACTTCAAAAAAAATTTGAAATAGATCAAAAAAACACAATGGTTTTTGGTGATTACTATAATGATTTGGCTATGTTTAAAGCTGCTCATTACAGTTATGCAATGAAAAACGCACCTGAAGATGTTAAAAAGCATGCGAAATTTATTGCAGAAAGTAATAATGACCATGGAGTTTATAATGTTATAGCATCTTTGTAGAAACTATAAAAAAGAGGACAAGTAGTATAATTATGTAATATAAAATTTTAAAATAAATCATAAGAAGGAGAAAGTATATGATTACTATAGTTGCAAAAAATTCAATAAAGCAGGGAAAAACAGAGGAATTTAAAAACTTAGCAGAAAAACTTATTAATGAAAGCAGAAAAGAAAAAGGAAATGTATCATATAACTTATATCAAGATGCTAATGATAACAATATATTTACATTCATTGAAGAGTGGGAAAATGAGGATATAATTAAGAGTCATAACGCATCAATACATTTTACTTCTATTGTACCTAAATTCGCAGATTTAATAGAAAAAAAATCAGAGATTAACTTATATAAAAAAATAAAATAAATAGTAAGGGTGCTCAAATGAAAAAAATAGTTAAACTTAAAAAAGTTACAATTGGTGAGGGGCTACCTAAAATTTGTATTCCTATGGTAGGAGAAACTATTTCAGAACTTTTAGAGGAAGCAGAAATTTTAAAAGATATCGATTTTGATGTGTTAGAATGGCGTGTAGATTTTTTTAAAGACGTTGCCAATATAGATAAGGTAAAACAAGCATTACAAGGGATTAGAGCAGTACTAGGTGAAAAACCAATTATATTTACTTTTCGCACAGCTAAAGAGGGTGGACAGAAAGAAGTTACTACAGAATTCTATTTCGCTCTAAATAAAGCAATTATCACGTCAAAACTTGTTGAAGTTATAGATGTTGAGTTATTAAGTGATGAGAAAGATATATTAGGATTGGTAAATATAGCTCATAAGAATGGCGTATTTGTTATTATATCTAATCATGATTTTGAAAAAACACCACGAAAAGAAGAAATTATATCAAGGTTATGTAAGGCTCAAGAATTAGGTGGAGATATTCCTAAAATTGCAGTAATGCCTACTTGTGCCGCGGATGTGCTTACGCTTTTAGATGCAACTCGTATTATGAATGAAAAATATGCTAATGGTCCCATTATATCAATATCAATGGCGGGAAAAGGAATTATTAGTAGATTATCAGGTGAATTATTTGGTTCAGCACTAACATTTGCTGCTGCTAAGAAGAGTTCAGCACCGGGACAAATTTCAGCATTAGAGTTACGCAAAATAATGCAGTTGCTTCATAACGATATATAAAAATATGACAACACAATATAAACGAAAAGAACTGCTTAATTTGAGCAGTTCTTTTCGTTTATATTGTAGAAATTAATAATGACCAAGGGAGTTTTTATGTTAATTTAATTATAAAATTATTATTTATTAAAATATGTATTAAGATTTATAAAAAAGATACGATAACAATGTAACCGTTATTTTCTCGGAACATTAAGAAAATTATGGATAAAATATTAAAGAGGATGGAGTGATTTATTGTGAAAAAAATAAGCACTAAGATAATAGCTCTAAATATTTCAGTTGTATTATTAACTGCACTTTTAATTGGAGGATTTGCAACATACAGAATGTCAGTCTTGAGTAAAAACACTATATCGACAATTGATACTACAGTTAGGAAAGATTATGATGAAAAAATTAAATATCAAGTTGAAAATGTCATAACAATGCTAGGAGGCATTGATAAAAAATATCAATCTGGAAAAATAAGTTTGATAGAAGCTAAAAAACTTGGCGCAGATTTAATACGTGAGATGAAATATGGCGATGGTGGTTATTTTTGGGTAGATACAGTTGATGGAGACAATATTGTGCTTCTTGGTGGTGCATCAGAAGGTAAAAACAGATATGATTTAAAGGATGTAAAAGGCAAAAGCATAATTAAAGAAATTATTGCAAATGGTTTAAAAGAGAACGGTGGATATACAGATTATTGGTTTGCTAAAAAAGGGGAAGAAGTTGCATCTCCAAAGAGAAGCTATAGTAAGGCTTTTAAAGACTTTAATTGGGTTATAGGTACAGGAAACTATGTTGATGACATTGACAAATTTGTTGGGACTGAAAAGGCTATTCTACTCAAAGCTTTTATAAATAGTGTAACTAATTTTATAATTTTAGCAGTTGCTGTTATTGGATTATCAATATTTATATCCTTTTACTTTAGTAAGAAAATATCAAATCCTATTTTAAAAATAAGTAAGCTTGTGGATAAGACAGCGAAACTTGATTTGTCATATGATGAAAATCTTGAATTGATTTTAAAATATAAAGATGAAACAGGGATTATTGCAAAAGCAGTTATTGATCTACGAAGTGCTCTTAGAGAAATAATCATTAATTTGAAGGAAAATTCCATAGAGGTTCTTCAGTATTCAAAAACTATGGCACTGGTTACAAACGAAACTGTTCAATCTATAGAAGCTGTATCTGTGGCAATTGAAGAATTAGCAAAAGGAGCTACAAATCAAGTGCAAGATGCTCAAAGTGGTGCAAATGAACTTACAAGTCTTACACTCGAAATTAGTACTGCTGTAAATAGTTCTGTGTTATTAAAAGATTATTCTAATGAAACTAAGTTAGTTAATACTAAGGGACTTAATTCTATGAAATCACTTACTGAAAAATTTAAGGAAAGTAGCAATTTAAATGAAGAAGTCGTAGAAAATATATCTACACTTCAAAATAAATCAAACTCTATCGGAAAAATTATAATTACTATAAAAGAGGTAGCAGAACAAACAAATCTTTTGGCATTAAATGCTGCAATTGAAGCCGCTAGAGCTGGTGAAGCTGGAAAAGGATTTGCAGTAGTAGCTGATGAAGTAAGAAAGCTAGCAGAAAAGACCGAAGAAGCCACAAATGAAATTACAAATATGATTGGTGAAATTCAAGGAGAAATCAGTAAAGTAACAATGAATATAAATAAGGGAGTAAATATTAATAAAGAGGCAAATTTATCGATGGATTTATCACAAAAATCATTTAATATCATAGAAAAATCTATTATTAATATGATTACTCAAATAGACACTTTGGTTTCTAATATTAACAAGGTAGATAAAAATAAAGACAAGGTATTGTTATCTATAGAAGGTATGTCTGCAGTATCTGAAGAATCTGCAGCTTCAACTCAGGAGATATCTGCATCTATGGAGGAGCAAACGAGTGCTATGGAGGATATATCAAATACTGCTGATAACTTTGAGAAGATTGTAGCTAAGTTAGATGAAATAGTACAGAAATTTATACTGTAATATGAATAATTTCAAAATATCAGAAGTGTAGAATAAAAATTAGCTTTCTAGGTTAATCTAATATTAGAAAGGGGAAGTTTTTAATGCCAAATAAAGCTACAAAAATGAATATACAGCATGATCTAAACAAGAAACATAATAAACCGGGAATTAAGGACGCACAAGGTGAAGCAGTTAATAATAAACCAATTAAAGAAGCAAAACATACTTTTCGTTAAAAAAAGAGCCTATAGGGCTCTTTTTTATGTTATAAAATCATTTGTTGTTTTTATTTCCGCGAAATCCATAATTAGTTGAAACATTTCTTCCAATACTGTTAATTTTACCGGTTATGCATCCCCTACAATGAGATGGAGTATCTCCAGTACAAATTTTACCAGGGTATAATGCATAATATTTTCTATATTCACCTTCTGTAACATTAGGCATAACTACGTTAGCACCACTTTGAAGTGCCATCAGCCTTCCATTTTTATTTAAAGACTCCATAGCAGTTGTTGCAGGTATGTTAATATCTGGTAGAAGTAATCGTGTTATAGCCATAACCTTAAGGGCCATAATTAGCTCACGACCATGGCAATTTGCAAGTGGTGTATCTTCATTAGGAATGAAAGGACCTATTCCTAACATGTCAGCATTAATTTCTTTGAAAAACAATATATCATCTGCATATGATTCTATGGTTTGATTTGGGAGACCAACCATAACACCTGTACCTACTTCATAACCTAATTTTTTTAGGTTCTTTAAACAATTAAGTCTGTACTCGTGACTCATGCCAGGATCTAGATCTTCATAAAGTTTCTTATCAGTTGTCTCAATTCTTAAAAGATATCTATCAGCACCAGCCTCTTTAAAGGCCTTATACTCATCATAAGTTTTTTCACCTAGACTTAGAGTTAGAGCTAAACCTAAAGCCTTGATATCTTTTATTATTTTGATGATTTTGTCCACGGTATAGTAATCATCTTCTCCACCTTGAAGTACAATGGTTTTATAACCAAAAGATTTAGCCTTAGTTGCAAAGTCTAAAATTTGTTCATGTGTTAATCTATATTTAACTAAATTTTTATTATCTCGCCTTAGTCCACAATAAAGGCAGTTATTCTTGCATATATTGGTAAATTCAATAAGACCACGAAGATGGACATCGTCACTCACATATTTTTTTCGGACTTCGTCTGCCGCATTAAACAATTCTTGGTCCATATCATTACTTTTTAAAAGAGCAATGATTTCTAGTTTACTTAAGTTATGTTCAATTTTAGCTTTATTTATTACTTCCAATAAATTAATCATTAGTTGCTACCTCCTAATATTTATGCTTAAGCCCTTTAAAGTACAAAATAATTATAAAGTATTTTGTCACTAACGTATAGTGTTAAGACTATCATAATATTATATAAAATATATGTAAATATAAAATAAATAAATATTTTAATAAATTAGTAATCTAGAGGAATACTAGTTAAATAATTCATTAAAATTTAAAGTAATAATATTGACTTAACTTGCGAAAAATGATAATATGAAATTAGATTTAATTGTATACAATTAAATTGGAAATAATAAAACTTAAGGGGAGATTATACATGAACAAAGTTGAAATTTATACAAGCAATAGTTGCGGATTTTGTCATTTAGCTAAGGAATTTTTCAAAGAAAATAACATTGAATATACAGAGCATAATATTTCTGAAAATTTGGAAGCAAAAAAAGCACTTATAAAAAAAGGATATAGATCAGTACCAGTAATAGATATTAATGGGCAAGAAATGGTTGGATTTGATAAGGAAAAAGTGGTTGCTATATTAGGAATTTAAAAACAATAAAATATAGAAAATAAAAAGAGGCTAAAACTAGCTTCTTTTTATTTTCTATATTTTCTTAGTATATAAAAATAAAAAAGTATTGACATGAATAAAGTTAGCTGATATACTTTAAAAAGTAGTCACATGGTGACGAATATATATAGTTTTTATCGGTCTTTGAAAATTAAACAGAAAAATAGGTAAAGAAATGAAATAATATTTTATTTTAACCAGTCAATTACTTTAGTAAAAGTAATATTTTAGTCGTAAGACTAAAAAGTATGTAATGAGCTTGCGAAGCAACTTAACAGTTGTCGCAGATTAATTATTTCAACTAAAAAAGTGTAAACTTTTAAATTGAGAGTTTGATCCTGGCTCAGGACGAACGCTGGCGGCGTGCCTAACACATGCAAGTCGAGCGATGATTCGCCTCCTCGGAGGCGTTAATTAGCGGCGGACGGGTGAGTAACACGTGGGTAACCTGCCTCAAAGAGGGGAATAGCCTCCCGAAAGGGAGATTAATACCGCATAATATGTTTTGATCGCATGATCTTAACATCAAAGGAATTCTTCGGAATTTCACTTTGAGATGGACCCGCGGCGCATTAGCTAGTTGGTGAGGTAAAGGCCCACCAAGGCAACGATGCGTAGCCGACCTGAGAGGGTGATCGGCCACATTGGAACTGAGACACGGTCCAGACTCCTACGGGAGGCAGCAGTGGGGAATATTGCGCAATGGGGGAAACCCTGACGCAGCAACGCCGCGTGAATGATGAAGGCCTTCGGGTTGTAAAGTTCTGTCTTCTGGGACGATAATGACGGTACCAGAGGAGGAAGCCACGGCTAACTACGTGCCAGCAGCCGCGGTAATACGTAGGTGGCAAGCGTTGTCCGGATTTACTGGGCGTAAAGGATGCGTAGGCGGATATTTAAGTCAGATGTGAAATACCCGAGCTTAACTTGGGTGCTGCATTTGAAACTGGGTGTCTAGAGTGCAGGAGAGGTAAGTGGAATTCCTAGTGTAGCGGTGAAATGCGTAGAGATTAGGAAGAACACCAGTGGCGAAGGCGACTTACTGGACTGTAACTGACGCTGAGGCATGAAAGCGTGGGGAGCAAACAGGATTAGATACCCTGGTAGTCCACGCCGTAAACGATGAATACTAGGTGTCGGGGGTCGAACCTCGGTGCCGCCGTTAACACATTAAGTATTCCGCCTGGGGAGTACGATCGCAAGATTAAAACTCAAAGGAATTGACGGGGGCCCGCACAAGCAGCGGAGCATGTGGTTTAATTCGAAGCAACGCGAAGAACCTTACCTAGACTTGACATCCCTTGCATAACTCAGAGATGAGTGAAGTCCTTCGGGACAAGGTGACAGGTGGTGCATGGTTGTCGTCAGCTCGTGTCGTGAGATGTTGGGTTAAGTCCCGCAACGAGCGCAACCCTTATCATTAGTTGCTACCATTAAGTTGAGCACTCTAGTGAGACTGCCCGGGTTAACCGGGAGGAAGGTGGGGATGACGTCAAATCATCATGCCCCTTATGTCTAGGGCTACACACGTGCTACAATGGTGAGTACAAAGAGATGCAAGACCGCAAGGTGGAGCCAAACTCAAAAACTCATCCCAGTTCGGATTGTAGGCTGCAACTCGCCTACATGAAGCCGGAGTTGCTAGTAATCGCGAATCAGCATGTCGCGGTGAATACGTTCCCGGGCCTTGTACACACCGCCCGTCACACCATGAGAGTTGGTAACACCCGAAGTCCGTGAGGTAACCGTAAGGAGCCAGCGGCCGAAGGTGGGATCGATGATTGGGGTGAAGTCGTAACAAGGTAGCCGTAGGAGAACCTGCGGCTGGATCACCTCCTTTCTAGGGAGTAGATGTATTGACTTCGGTCGATGCAATAGAAGAATTTAATTATTCTTCAAAATATCTATTGTAATTACTCGTTCCTATTTTTCTGTTTAATTTTGAGAGACTAATAATAAAAATGTAATGAGCGATTATAAACACTTTTAGTGATTATAATTGCTCATTTTTTTTTAAGTAAAATTACAATTATTTTTTTAAAAATGATTTGAGGCTATATATTTTTTTAATTTTTGCAAATACTATAGGCAAGAGATACAATAAATATTTTGTATTCAAAATAGGTAGGAGGAGATGTTATTTTGGAGAATGATAGTAATAAAAAAGTAAGTAAAGAAAAACAATATGTAGAGAAGAAAAATGGAGATATGAAAACTTTTGTAAGTGAAGTTCAGGAGTTTAACAAGCCAGAAAATTATGATGATGCATTTAAGGAGTATTATCCTGAGCAAGACTAGAATGGTTAATTAAAGAATCAAGCTCTATTATGGAGCTTGATTCTTTAACATTTTATAGCATATTTTTTTAGAGTTAAAAATTTATAAATTTACTTTTTAATGCTGGGTTTGTTGCAATAAGTTTATGAATAGAAAATCCGACAAAACAATTAAATACAGATGTAGGAAGTACTATTGATACAAAGAGTGCTAAAAAGGGTGCAGGCAAACCAAATAGAAAGAGAGCTGAGCTTAAAAAAATACTACCACTTACTATAGTTCCAAGAAAATAAATACTTGACAATTTAAGTGAAGAATTAGATTTTAGGCTTTTATAGATAAAATATACACTTATTGAAGTTAATGTTTTATCTATAACGCTAGGTAGTTGACCGCCTGGAAAAGTGGTGGTTAAAGCACATAAAACACCGGCAACTATTCCTGTTATTAACGCTATTTTAAAGTCTTTTGTAATTGTTATGGATAAAATCATAAATACCAATAATAAATCTGGTTTCATACCTAAAAATATACCGGGTGTAATTTGATGCAATATAAGACCTATTGCCAGTAATAGAGAGGTTATTATTATTTTATTTGTTTTCATAAAAAGCATCCCCTTTTCAAAATAATTAAGATTTATTTGTTTTAATATTATTTCAGAAGCTAGTATCTTTCAGCACATCAAATTGATCACCACCTTTATATTAATTATTAAAATAAAAAAAACCTCCGCCCTATATTAGGGCGAAGGATATTCGCTGTACCACCTAAATTATGCTGAAAAATAAGCATATTTTATATTTCGAGTACTAAAATACTCTAGCCCTTTTAACAGTGGGCATCCGGTAACTACTACACTCAAGATTTGAGTTCGGGTTACTTCTAGCAGGTCCATTCACTAAAGTTATCAATACTGAGATTACACTATCCTCAGCTCTCTGAAATTGCATTACTTTAATTACTCTTCCTGTTCAGTGAATTTATAATATAATTAATAACTTTACTTTGACAAGTCATTAAATTCTATAAGATTATAGAAATTATAACACCTATATTAGTAATTGTAAATATATTTTTTTGAGTTTATAAAATACAGGAATCAATTTAATCAATCGGTACTAACATGCCTCCAACAATATTTATTCCTCTTTTATATTTAAATGCATTATAAGTGATTTTACATAAGAAAAAAGAGGTTAACAATGGAAATATTGCTAACCTCTTTTTTTTTGTAGAAGTATTTTATTGAAATTCTATGGTAGTTTTATCAAGCCAAGTCCATTCTGGTTTAAATACTTTTACATCTTCTAGAAGTTGGAAGAAAGCCACATCGGCTAGTTTTGCTTCTATTAGTACATCAAAATCTATTCCTAAAGGAATGCACTTCTCAATAAATTCAATGAATGATGCCGCATCAAGGTTATCAGCGTGTTTTTTATCCTTTTCACCGGTTTTTGGACTAGAAAAATGTACCTTAGGTGGTAAAGGCTGACCTTCCCAAGTAGCGAATATATCTTTTAACATAGGTTCTAGGTCGTCACCGCCATTGTTGCAATTATGATGGTGTACATCTAGTACCATAGGTGCCTTTATTTCTTGGCAGATATTTAATACTTCTTTTGTAGTAAAGCTTTTATCATCATTTTCAAATATTAGCATATCTGTTATTTCTTTTGGTAAGTTATTAAAATTCTTAAAGAATCTTTCTGTAGCAGCAAGTTTTCCGCCTTCCTTACCCCCGATATGTAATACCATTTTTCCTAAAGGATAATTAATATCTTTAAAAAGATTTGCATGAAACTGTAAACTTTTTATAGTGCTTTTTATTACTTCTTCCTTAGAACTGTTTATAACATTAGATTCATCTGGATGAGTATCTACCCTTAAATTATTATTGTTAATATAATTTCCGAGCCATTCAAAATCCATTTTTAAAATTCTTCTAAACTCCCAATTAGTAACTTCTGGATGTATTGCTAAAGGTATTAAAGCGGAAGTTATTCTATAAAAGTGGACATCATTTTTTACAGTGTATTCCAATATTTTATGCAAATCATTAACGTTTGAAACTGCTACCTTTTGTAGCTTTTCAAGCTTATCCCTATCAGTTGATTGTTTTGTATATGTAGAAAAAGTTACAGTGCTTGCTGAAGTTATTTTAGCTGATTTTAATGCTGTAGCCACATATCCTAATCTTATTTGCATAATATCACTCCTCATATAATATAGTTATACCATTGAATAAAAATTAAAACTTTTTTAATAATTAATATTCATTAATACATTTAAATTGTAGTACTATCATATCAAAATCTATTCTATAAATTAAAATATACTTTAATTTGTATGATCTTATGGCTATCATATTATCTATAATAAAGTTAATTTACAAATATTGTATGTTAAATATTGAGTAAAGGTCAGAAAACTTACTGGCGAGATAGTTTCCTATTAATCTCCATAATGTAAAAACAAATACAATATTTTAAATGATTCTTAAGAATACTTTATTAAATAAATATAATGTCTAAATAGATTTAAGAACGAACCCAAATTTAATCATATCACATAACTATAGGGTATGTAAAACAATATACACATAATTGAATAAATATTTGCATAGTGGGGGAGGTTTATTGAGAAAAAATTTAAAAAAACCTTAAAACATGAATATTATTCCTTTTTCATTGGAACCCCGATAGTTATTTTTGTGCCCATTTCAAGTTTGCTTTCTACTAGAATTGATCCATTATGTTTGCCTATAATCCATTTTGAGATAGACAGACCAAGGCCTGTTCCACCACTTTCTTTCGCTCTTGATTTATCACACCTATAAAATCTAGTGAAAATATGTGGAAGATCGTTTTTCGCGATACCAATGCCTGTATCTATAATTTCAATTGTTAAATTACTCTTTTTGATATAACTATTTAATTTTATAGTTCCGCCAATTGGTGTATACTTAATACTATTATCAATGAAAATTCGTAATGCTTGTTTTAATAAATTTTTATCTGCATAAATAGATAATTCTTCATTAATATCACTTGAAATTTCATGGTTTACATCAATTAGTTTAGTCTCCTTTATGATTTCATTTATTAATTCATTTATACAAAAATCTTCCTTATAAATTTTTTGTGTTTTCTTATCACTTCTTGCAAGGAAAAGAAGCTTCTCTACTAGTTGCTGCATATTGTAAGACTCACTTTTAATAGCTGTAATTGATTCGTCGAGTACTGCTTTATCATCTTTTCCCCAACGGTATAACATATTAGCATAACCTTGTATAACTGCAATAGGTGTTCTAAGTTCGTGAGATGCATCTGATACAAATTGATTTTGCATTTCATAGGAACTTTGAATCCGATCTAGCATCTCATTAAAAGTTTCTGCTAGTTGTTTTAATTCATCGTGAGAAGTGCTAACATTTAGCCTTTTTTCCAAAGCATTAATTGAAATAGCTCTTGTTGCTTTCGTCATGTTTTTTATAGGTAAAAGCATTTTTTTACTAGCTCTAGAACCAAAACCTAATGTAATAATTAAAGAAAATAAATTTACAATAAAAATAATTGCTGCGAAAATAGCCAAATATTCATTTTCTTTATTTAAAGTTTTAGAAGTTTGAAGGAAAAAGATTTTATTATTAAGTTTATATTTAGTGTTAACAAAAATAAATTGTTGGTTTAGGTCAGTGATTACTGGGCTAGCTTTGGTATCCTTATGGAAAGATATATCCTTTTTATCGTTTTTACTGGAATAAACAAGATTTTCATTCTCATCAAATACACTTAAGGTAACATATTCTATATTAGCAAAAGCACTATAATTAAAACTCTGAAGACCTTTGTCTGATTTTGCATAACTAATAGCTACTGTGCTATATTTAGTAAGGTCGCTTTGTGCTTCATTAATTAAAAAGGCCCTAAATCCAATAATTAAACTAACACTTAATATAAGCAGTGTACTAGAAAAAATGAAAGTATACACTGCAGTCATCTTAAAACTAATTGAAAACCTTAGTCTCTTATGAATTGTGTCTGCTAATTTTCTTAATAATTTGGGTGTAAAATTTAATATTATTATGAGCATTCTTAAGAGTAATCTGAAACATTTTATTATGATTTTAAAGATAAATCGTAAATTATTCATCTTTTAAAAGATATCCCACCCCTCGCACTGTATAAATAAATTTCTTGCTAAATCTATCATCTATTTTACTTCTTAAATATCTTATGTATACATCTACTACATTAGTATCACCCATATACTCATATCCCCATACTATATCTATAATTTTGTTTCTAGTAAGTACAATATTTTTATTATCTACTAGTAGTTTCAGCAAATCAAATTCTGTCTTAGTTAGATCTATAGAGTTGTTATTAAAACTAACCATATGCTGATCTAAGTCTATTATTAATTCTCCAACAGATAGTATATTTGAACTTTTATTTACTTGCATGTTCTTTTTTAATGCTGTTCTTATTCTTGCAAGTAATTCTTCAATTGCAAAAGGTTTAGTCATATAATCATTTGCACCTATGTCAAGGCCAGTAACTTTGTCCATTATCTCATCTTTCGCTGTAAGCATTATGATTGGGATATCTGATACTTGCCTTAGTCTTCTTAACACTTCTAGACCGTTTAAGGAAGGTAACATAATATCAAGAAGTATAAGATCAAATGCTTCATTCATAGCCTTATCTAAACCCTCACGTCCATCATGGCTTTGTGAAACTATATAACCTTCATACTTTAGCTCGAGTTCAAGAAATCGTGCTATTTTTACCTCATCTTCAATTATTAAAATCTTTTGTTCATTCATATATAACTATACCTCCAAAACATATTATATTAATCTACATTATAATTTTCTTATCAAATTATTAATTTTTTAATAATAGTATTATTATATATTATTTTGAATATAATTGCATATAATCAGACTTATGTAATAAATTTTTTTTAAAAAATAACCTACATTAGAAAAATGTAGGTTATTTTAAATTTATTCAGTTTTCAGTTCCTCGTTAATTTTTGTAGTTACCTTATTAACAACAACAGACACTTTATCAAAGATTTTGTTCACCTGGGAATCCTCATTGTTTTTCTTTACAATTCTTATTTTGTGATTAGTTATTACTGCGAGTATTAATCCTACAATTACTATTGGGGCAGCTGAGATAGCTATAATAACAGCTAGTGTTACGCAGATATTTAAAACCACATTATCATTTTTTTTGATTATTAATTTTGTTTCATTGCCTTTTTTTATAAGTGATTTTACATTTTTGAAAAATGTATTGTCATTACAAGGTTTATCATCTGGCTTAATTTTGTTTTGTTTTTCAAGATATATTAAGGATTTGATTAGATTACCCTCGTTTTGCTCCAAGGCATTTTTGGCATCCTCATAACTTACATTTGCTCTTTTTCTTAATTCATCAATTTGTTCTAAATCTATTGACATATTTATTCCTCCCTTTTTAATTTGGTAGATACAACTTTTATGTCACTGTAGCTGTTTATTTGTTTTCTATGTCTTTATTATAAGACACCAGAATTAAAGTATTATTAGTAAAAGATTAGAATTTCATTAGAATATATCAATGTTAAATAAACAAATTTATAGTATTTTAAAAATTATAATATGAATTATGGTCTTAATCATGGTATAATATAGACTTATGAGCTAAAAATTCAGTTAAGGTATACTTAAAATTATATATGAAACAAGAGAGGAAGTTAAAATGAGTAACATGAAATTTGAGGAATTTAAAATCAGTGAAGAAATATTAAAAGCAATTAAAAATTTAGAATATAAAAAACCTTCAGATGTACAAGAAGCTGTAATCCCTATAGCTCTTGAAGGCAGAGATATTATAGTGAAATCACAAACTGGTAGTGGAAAAACAGCTGCATTCGCTATACCCCTTTGCGAAAGTGCTGATGTTGGAGAAACGCAGCCACAAGCTTTAGTATTAACACCTACTAGAGAACTAGCACTTCAGGTAAGTCAAGATATAACAAACATAGGCAGATATAAAAAGATTAGAGCAATAGCTGTTTTCGGTAAGCAACCAATAGAAACGCAAAAGAAACAACTTAAGCAAAGAGTACATGTAGTAGTAGGTACACCAGGAAGAACTCTTGACCATATTGAAAGAGGTACTATTAATTTGGAAAAGATAAAATACCTAATATTAGATGAAGCAGATGAAATGCTTAGCATGGGCTTTATAGAACAAGTTGAAGAAGTTATTAAGGCTGTCCCTAAAAATAGAGTTACTATGTTATTTTCAGCAACAATCCCGGAGTCTATTGAAGCAATTTGTAAGCAATATATGGTTAACCCTGTTAAAGTAGAAATAAATCCTGAAAAGTTAACAGTTGAGAAAATAGATCAAATATGTTATGAGGTAGATGAGGATAAAAAGTTCAGTCTACTTAAGAGATTGCTTTATATTGAAAATCCAGATTCTTGTATTGTATTTTGCAGAACAAAAGAAAATGTTGACGAAATTACTGTTCAAATGAAGAACCGTCATTATTCATGTATTAAGATACATGGAGGTATGATACAAAATGATAGATTAGATGCTATGGAGAGATTTAGAAAAGGCGAATTTAGATTCTTGGTGGCTACAGATGTTGCCGCAAGAGGAATAGATGTTGAAAATATAACCCATATTATAAATTATGATTTACCACTTGAAAGAGGTAATTACGTACATAGAATAGGTAGAACAGGGCGTGCTGGAAAAAAAGGAAAAGCTATAACTTTTGTTACTCATAATGAAAATAGATTCTTAAAGGCTATAGAACAATATATTGGTATGGAGATACCAAAAGGGTCAATTCCAACAAAGGAAGATTCAGAGCCCTTTAGAGTAGCATTTTATGAAAAACATGATGCTAAACCTATTATTAAAAAGACTAAATTATCGAATTTCAATAGTGATATAATGAAAATGTATATCAGTGCAGGAAAAAAGAAAAAAATAAGGACTCTAGATATTGTAGGTACTATTTGCAATATAGAAGGAGTTAGTTCTGATGACATAGGTATTATAGATATTCAAGATAGTTTTTCACATGTAGATATTATGAATGGAAAAGGTGACTTAGTGTTAAAATCCCTTAAAAATGGTACAATAAAAGGAAAAACTATTAGGGCTCAGAAGGCTAATAAATAGTATTTAATATGTAATCCAAAATAGAAATGAGATAGATAAATTAATTATCTATCTCATTTTTATTTTGGAAAATTTAAATAAATAATAAGCATTTGAATATCATAGTGTATTAATATATGCTAGAATATTTATATATAATACTACATTTATGAATATTTTTTAATAATTTGTAAAGTATATATTTGATTAGAATTATTTTACAAAAACATATTTATATAAGGAAATATGTTTTCTTATTTTTTATATTTTAAGTGATAACATACGTTCTAATTTGAAAGAATATCCATAAAGTTATAATATTATTTATAAATATAATTCAAATTTTCTTTGATATGTGTTAAAATGTTAAAGTTGTGGAAAAGATTTGTTAAAGGGTGATTTTTTTAAATAAACAACTAGGATTTATAGAATATATTAATTGTAATATATATGATAAATAATATTACCTGTTAAAAAGGAGAGCTAAAATGAAAACATTTCAAGATTTAGTAAATGAGACTTTAGATGTCCAAGATTTAGAAGAATTAGAATCGGCAGCAGATTTATTTCAGTTTGGTATTGAAAAAGGATATTATAATAAACGTCAAGCGGATCAATTTAACGTTACCTATTGGAAAATGAAAAATAAGTGCTTGGCTTATGAAGTTGCCAAAGAAATAAAAGGTAATAAATTAGATATAATTACTATGGTTACTAGTGCTCCAACGGAAATAAAAGATAATATACGAGAACTTACTAATTATGTGAATGGTCGAGTTAAAGCTTTGAAGGGCAAAATGAATGGTATTAGATAGTAGTGATATTTTATAAATAAGAATGTTAAGAACAGAGGTATATATTGTTATAATTAAGTAATTATAATAGTATATACCTCTGTCTATATAATCCTGAACTTTAAAACAAGAATTGATTTTATAAAAGTTCTTTAAATGTTCAAAAAAACTATTGCATATGACGTAACGTAATGTGTTAATATACTTATAAAGCCATCAATTAAATATGGTTATTGATCAAATGTCCATAATTAGGAGTGATCATATTGGAAAAGAATGAACCCGATTTTTTTACAATTGGTGTATTCGCAGAAAAAGCCGGTGTTACCTTAAGAACACTTAGGTATTACGATAAAATCGCCTTAATGAAACCAAGTTCATATAGCGAAGCGGGGCACAGATTATATAGCAATCAGGATTTTGCAAGGCTTCAGCAAATTTTGACTTTGAAGTTTATTGGATTTTCTCTAGATGATATCAAGCAAATAGCGCAAAGTGATGTGACCGATAAAAACTTTGTGAAATCTTTGGAAATACAAAAAAAGATTATGAAGCAAAGAGTTCAGCATACTTTAATGGTAATTAAGGCAATTGATGAAGCAATTGAAATGGAGAATAAAGCAGATGTAAGTTGGGATAAGTTTACCAACATTATAAATGTTATAAATTCTGACAAAAAATTACTTGAGCAGTATGAAAATGCCTCGAATTTAAGGGCTAGAATGAATATCCATGAGAGGTTTAGTGTAAATAAATATGGATGGATGAAATGGTATTTCGAAAAACTAAATCTACCTAATAAGTCCACAATTCTTGAACTTGGATGTGGTGATGCTAGTTTATGGAAAAAAAATAAAGATAACCGTCCTAAAGAACTCGATATAACATTGAGCGATTTTTCTAAAGGAATGTTAAATGATGCTAAGGTAAACTTAGGCAAAGAGTCTGAAAATTTCAAGTTTCAAATTATAGATGCAGAGGATATACCCTGTGGTGATTGTAGTTTTGACATTGTAATTGCAAACCATATGCTTTATCATGTGGAGAATATAGGTAAAGCATTGTCTGAAATATACAGAGTATTAAAACCTGGGGGATGTTTTTATTTCTCAACAGTTGGAGAAAATCATATGATTGAAATTAGAGATATAATGATTAAATTTAAATCAGAAACAATGGATATTAGAAGTTCTGATATTACTTCAAGGTTTAAACTCGAAAATGGCATTGAAAAACTAGAAAAATTGTTTGATAATATAGAAATGAAAAGATATAAGGATAATTTAATTGTAACAGAAGCTACACCTATTATTGATTATATTTTTTCAATGCCTGGTAATGTAAAGCAAAGTTTTAACAAGGAAAGACTTTATGAACTTACTAAATATTTAGAAGAGAGAATTGCTACAGAAGGTGGAATATATATAACTAAGGATACTGGCTTTTTTAAGGGTCAGAGAGGTTTGTAATTTTAGAATTCATGAAAACTACGCTTTTTTCTTTTGCTTCTTAATTGTAAGATTAAAGCTAGAAATAAATAAGATAATAATTATTGTTTACAATAAAATTAAATATGAAAGGTCGGATATATATGAAAATAAAGAATATTCCTTTCTCACCACCAGACATAACAGATGTAGAGAAAAAACTTGTAATGGAGGTTTTAGATTCAGGTTGGGTTACAACAGGACCTAAGACTAAAGAGTTTGAAGATAAGATCGCTAACTATTGTGATGCAAATAATGCTGTAGCTCTTGCAAGTGCAAGTGCATGTTTAGAACTTATATTAAAGGTTTATAACATTTGCGAGGGTGATGAGGTTATTACAACACCTTACACATATACAGCGACATCAAATGTAATACTTCATAGAGGCGTTAAACCAACATTTGTAGATGTTAAAAAAGATAGTTTTCTAATAGATGAGCAAAAATTAGCTATGGCAATTACACCAAAAACGAAAGCAATAATAACTGTAGATATCGCAGGAGTTCCTGTTGATTATGATGCTATAAGGTCAATTCTTAAAGCTAAAAATAGAGAAGATATTATATTTATATCGGATTCAGCTCACTCTTTCGGTGGAATATATAAGGGTAAAAAAGTTGGAGCACAAGCTGATTTTAATGTCTTTTCATTCCATGCAGTAAAAAATTTAATAACTGCAGAAGGCGGGGCAATTGCTTTTAATGATAATAAATTTAAAGGTAAGGAAGATTTAGTAAAAGAATTTAAAATAACTTCACTTCAAGGTCAGTCAAAAGATGCTTTGGCTAAGATGAAGGCAGGGGCTTGGAAATATGACATCATCACAGATGGTATGAAATGCAATATGACAGATATAAATGCAGCTATAGGTCTTGGACAACTTGGAAGATATGAAGCAATGATTACAAGGCGTAAAGAAATCTTTGCGATATATACTAAAGCTCTTAGCACTAAAGATTGGGCAATTATCCCTTTTACAAAGGATGAAATTAGAGAGACTTCATATCATTTATATACATTAAGGTTAAAAGGATTCAAGGAAGCACAAAGAGATGAGTTAATACAAAAGCTTGCAGATATAGGTATAGCTACTAATGTTCATTTTACGCCTTTACCAATGTTTACACTTTATAAAAATCTTGGTTATTCTATAAATGATTATCCAAATGCATATAATCAGTATGCCAATGAAATAACACTTCCAGTATACTCAACACTTAAACTAGAGGATGCAGAGTACGTTGTAAACAATGTAATAAAATGCGCAGAAGCAATAATAGCTAAATAATAAAGATTAAAATGGAGGCCATATTATGAAAGTTAAATTTTTTACACCAACAAGAGAATATCAAGAGAAAAAATCAGAATTCGACAATGCTGTTCTAGGATTTATGGAAAGAGGAGTATCAATGCTTGGTAAAGAAGTAACTGACTTTGAAGAATCAGTTAAAGAATTTACTGGAGCTAAATATGCAATTGGTGTTGCATCAGGTACAGATGCCTTAGTAATGGCATCTGACATACTTGGGTTTAAAGAGGGAAAGGAAGTAATAACTTCACCATTTACTTTCTTAGCTTCTGCCTCTTGCATAGCAAAAAATGGCGCAAAACCTGTATTTGTTGATATTGAAGAAGAAACTTTTGGTATAGATGCCAGCAAAATCGAAGAAAAAATAACAAAGGATACTGTAGGAATTCTTCCAATCCATTTATTTTCACAAATGAGTGATATGGATAAAATTATGGATATAGCGAGTAGACACAAGTTAAGAGTTCTTGAAGACTCAGCGGAATCTTTTGGTATGAGATGGAAAGGTAATGGAGCTGACTATAAACATGCAGGTACAATAGGCGATTTTGGCGTATTCTCATTTTTCCCAACAAAGACTTTAGGAGCATATGGCGATGCAGGCATGATAGTAACCAATGATGAAAACTTAGCGAACCTTGCTAAGATGTATAGAGTTCATGGAGCGTCTAAAAAATATCATTATGATTTTATTGGATATAACTCAAGACTAGATGCAATTCAAGCATCTATATTACAAGTTAAAATTAAGTATATAAAAGATGCAATTAAAAAAAGAGATCATATTGCAAAATTATATATGAAAAGGTTACAAGAATGCGAGTTTATTAAAATACCTAAAATAATAGGTAATCAGGAATCAGTTTATTATGCATTTAATATATTAGCTGATAGACGTGATGAGCTTTCGGAATATTTGAAAGCAAATGAAATAGGAACTAGTATTTATTATCCAATCCCACTTCATCTTCAAAAATGTTTTGCGTACCTCGGATACAAAAAAGGAGATTTCCCAATAGCTGAAAAAACATGTGAGAGCATAATTGCACTTCCTATATATCCAGAAATAACTGAGGAAGAAGTAGAATTTGTTTGTCAAACTATTAAGGAATTCTATAAAAAATAGATTATAGTGATGTTAATGTTATTATAGTAGAACATTTGTTAACATAATCTAAGATGAAGAGTCATAAGGAGAACATTATGGATAATGAAATAAAAGAAATGCTAATAGAAATGCAAAAAGATATTAAAGATATTAGCTTAAGGCTAAAAAATGTTGAAAATAATCAAGCAAATGTAGCAAATGCTGAACACAAAAATTGGCATATGTTAGCAGATAAATTAGGACAATATGATTTAATATTACATAAAATTTATGGGAAAAAGGCTTCTGATAAATAGAAATAGTAAATCATAAAACCATAAATAAAATAGTAGGGAGGACACTAAGAGGTGACCTCCCTACTATTTTTCTTACATTAGTAAAGGCTATGCATGGATACGGAATAATGTAGGAGATTTAAAATAACAAATAATTATAAATATAATGAACTTTTTAGTGTATTTCTTCGTTAAAGGGTTGTTAGGGGTGATTATTATTTGGATGAGGTAGAACTTATTAATAAAGCTAAGAATGGAAATAAGAGCGCATTAAATACCCTTTTAAAAGATAATCTTAATATTTTAAAAGGGTATGTTATTAAAATGGTAGGAGACCCCTATTTAGCACAAGATATTATTCAGGATACATTGCTCAAAGCTGTACTTAATATAAACAAGTTTGAGCCTAAGGCTAAATTTTCTACCTGGTTAATAAAAATAGCTACTAATGTTTACAGAGATTATTTAAGAAAAAATAAAAGGTTTAAGTTATCAGACGAGGTTTTAGTTGATAATGCTATGAAATTGGAGGACATTGTAATACAAAATTATGAGTATAAAGAGATAATGAAAATAATCTTAGCGTTACCCTACGAGAAAAGGGTCGTATTTATTTTAAAACACTATTATGGTTATAAGTATGTGGAAATATCAGAAATTATAAATTGTCCCCTTGGGACAGTTCGATCAAGACTTCATAATGCGGTCAAATATATAATAAACGAAATTGAGAGAAAGGAGATAATATAAATGAGGGATTCGGTTAGTAATAAAAATTCTTTATCTGATAAAGTTAAAAACTCTTTAATTAATGAATTGTACATTGAAGATCAGAAGAATGTAGATAAAGATATAGAGTATAGTGATGAAGCTTTAGATTTTAAAAACAAACTAAATTCTGCAGCTATAAAAATGAATGTGCTAAATGATGATATATTTGATTTTAATATAGATACCTTAGGAATAATAGAGAAAGGAGATTCTATAAAAGAAATCAGGACGGCTAGCAAAGAATTTATTTTGTTTATATTATCATCTTTTATAATTGTTTCCTTATATGCAATAGCAATAATTAAAATAGATTATAGGATATTAATTATATCTCAAATTTTTATAGCAATCATTGCTCCTTGTATAATAATACCTATTTCAGTTGCCAAAAGAAAAGAGAGTGAATTTTAGTGGGTATTTCAAAAATGAAATTAATTTTAATACTAACGATAGCTATTCCTATTGTATTAATGGAAGGGGCTTGGGTATTTCGTGATGCAAGAAAACGCGGAGATAAATACTATTGGTTTTGGGGGATTTTTGCATCTTTAAATACAAGTAATCTTTTTATTTATTTATTAATAACACGGGTAATATTAAAACATAATAAGGAAAAGCTATGAAATAAATGCTATAATCAAATGAATATGTATTTATTGGGGGTGGTATTTATGACAACTAGCATGTTAAAATTTATTGCATGTATATTAATGCTAATTGATCATATAGGGGCAGTGATTTTCCCAAAGGTAATAATCCTTAGAATGATAGGTAGATTATCATTTCCTATATTTGCTTATTTGATTGCTGTAGGATATTCTAAAACAAATTCGTTTTATAGGTATTTATATAGGCTTTTGATATTTGCAGCAGCATCTCAAGTACCATTTTCATTAGTTTTTAGTGAGCAAATTAAAATTCATAGTTTCTTTGACTTTTTAACCTTCCTTATGGGTAGTCCAAATCTACATTTAAATATTTTCTTTACTTTAGCGATTGGGCTAATTGCAATCCGTATATGGGACAAAGGGGAGTCAAAGTCTTTTAAAATAATAAGTGTTTTAGCATTGGGCATAATAGCTCAAACTTTTAATACAGACTATGGATTTTATGGAATTACTATTATATTATCTTTTTATATTTTTAGAGATAGCAAAGTTAAAATACTTATATCGCAAGTTATTGTATACTTAGTATTTAACGCATCAGGAATTTTGTTATATGTGTTTGAATTTCAAGGTAAAACCATAAATCCTAGTTCGTTTATTCAAATATTATCACTTTTATCATTAATTTTTATATTTAAATATAATGGTAAGAAGGGTAAAGATTTAAGATATGCTTTTTATGTATTTTATCCAATGCATTTATTAATATTAGGTTTAATAAAAATAATGCTTGATCTTAATAAAATTCTATAATACTGATATATTGTTTAAATACAAATACTACAATTTATATTAATTTTAATAAATTGTAGTATTTAGAATCGTTAAAATACATTATATTACTAAAAAAAATAAATTATATCACCATATGTGATAATTAATTTTTAATAGGCAATTCATCTAAGCTTTTTAATACGTAACCTTGCTTCTCCCACTGCGTTATCACATCATCTAATATTTCAGCATTGGTTTTTGATACTGCGTGTAGCAACATAATTCCGCCATTGTGGGTTCTTTGCATTATACGTTTTTTTGCATCTTCATGTGATGGTTGTTTATCTGTAAGCCAATCCATATAAGCAAAACTCCAAAATATAGTTTTATATCCATAGTTTTTAGTGTATAGGAGGGATAATTCACTATATTTACCCATAGGAGGTCTAAAATACTTGGACATTTTTTTGTGAGTAATACTTTCAAAAACATCTTCTACATCAGATAATTCTTTATCAAATTTTACCTCATCTTTTATAGAGGCCATTGAGAGATGATGATTACTATGATTACATACTAAGTGACCTTCAGTTACCATTCGTTTGATTAGGTCTGGACTAGAAGTAATATATGGCTTTACTACAAAAAATGCTGCTTTTACATTATGCTTTTTCAAAACATCTAGTATTGGAGCAGTATATCCAGCTTCATAACCTTCATCAAATGTTAAATATAATACTTTTTTTGATGTATCGCCTAAATGAAAACAATCATATTTAGATATAAGTTGACTAGTTTCTTTAGGACCATCAGGTGGAGTATTGTCGTTTTTAGGCTGAAAATACCAACTATATTCTTTAGTACTTACTCCATCAGGCGTTTTATTATTAAATACATTTTTAAATGAATTTAATATACCGTGTGTTTTTGTATCAACAAATTTATTATATCTAATAGATTCAGTTTTTGAATTTTCACTTGGAATTTTTTTTAAGCCTTTACTACAACAAACACCTGTAAAACTATTAGCTACAATAGTTGAAGAAATAATAAGACTCATCATTTTTACATTCATATAAATCACCTCTAATTTGTTATATTTAGATAAGTTAATTATTTAATATATTACTTATTATGCTCAGTAAATGCGTTAAGATATTCATAAATCCAATGTTGTTATATTGGTAATTTTTCAATTTTTTGATTAGTTTATTTGAATTTGTATTTTATATATAAAGAAGTGAAATTGCAAAATTTTATAAGTTAATCAATAAAAGTTTTACTTTAAAGGGGATATTATTGTATAATATTATTATAACGACAGTGGAGGTGATTAAATGGAACTAGGTTTAAAACAACATAGAATGATTCATAGCAAACCCTCAAGATATAGTTTAATTAGAGGTGCTAAAGGAACAGGCAAAACTACTGCAGCCATTTATAGAAGCCTCTATTTAAAAAATAACTATTGTTTATACGATGATGATAAAGTATTAATTCTTACATCTAATGAAGAGGATATAAATTCCATTAAAAATACATACATAGCGGCACAGGAAGAAACTAGATTCGAGTATTTAAGCATATTTTCTAATGAAAAAATAAAACCCCAAGTGCTTACATTAGAAAGTATTATGTATAAATATTTTTTGAAATATGAAGATAGATATAAATTAAAAAAAGAAATAATTATAGAGAATGATAAGAAGAAAATTATGAAAGATTGTATATTGAAAGTTAAGGAGAATTATCCAAGATTAAGAATACTACAGATCGATTATACTCAGTTTTTTATAGATGAGGTAAAGTGGATTAAAAGTTGTAATTACTTGGAAGCCGATTTGTATCTACAAGTGAATAGAACAGGAAGAAAATGTGAAAAAGGCCAAGGTCCCCAAAGGATTAATAAAAATTCTACTGCTAGAAAAGCGATATATGAACTTATGATTATGTATAATGAAAAGCTTAATTTAAAAAACTTCGTTGATGACGAAGATGTTAATATATATGCACTAAAAATGTTAGAGTCTGTTTCAATGGGCAAGTATACTCATATTATAATTGACAAAAGTAATAATTTAACTAAGGTGCAATTGGAGTTTATTAATACTCTTTATAAACAAAAATCTTATTCTACTATGACATTTCTTATTGATATAGATGGAGAATATAATGCTAATTCATGGATGATAAAAGGCAAAAAAGTTAATATTAGGCCTCTAGGAGAAAAAGTAAAATCATATATATTTAGAAATAATTATGAATCTCAAGAAAAACCTATGGAAACCAATGAGAATATAATAGTTAACAATTTGAATGTTGATGATCTAGAGAATTTTCAATATTGTGATATAAGACATGGCAGAGCATATGACTTTATGAGGGATTACAGTAGAATATCTGATATTATAGTAAATGATGAAAAAGGTGACTATGAGTACATAAATGAGGAATTAGTGGAACTTCCTGTATACAGTGATATAGCAGCAGGGGAACCTATACAGATTAATTCTGAAATAGAAGGTAATTTCTACATTCCAAAGTATTGGTTAAAGGGAATTAAGAATCCTTTTATTTTAAAAGTTAAAGGTGATAGTATGATCGGAGCTAACATAGATGATGGGGATTATGTGGTTATACGACAGGAACAAGCAGCAAACAATAAGGATATTGTTGCAGTAGATATAGGTGGAAATGCTACTCTAAAGAGACTTTCTATAGGTCGTGATAGAATATTACTAATGCCTGAAAATGAAAAATATAAACCTATTATTATTGATAGTGAAGATACATATATTATAGGTATAGCTATTGGAATTATAAAACATAAGAATTAATTTTTTTGTTTCAGATATACACGACTCTTTATTTTATTAAAAAAACCTAATAAAAATAATACCCAAGGATATCCTTGGGTATTATTTTTACTAGGTTCGTTAAAAATATTTTATTTTCTAATGAAAAAGCTAAATTTATCTTTATCAGTAGTATCAATAGATAAATTCCTTTTATGAAGTATATTACCAAATTCTTCGATTTGTCCATCACATATGTTAGCATAATCAGTCTTGCCTTCTTTTACCCAACCCATAAATATGTACGCATGAGAAGGTGTACCGACTTTGTCTGGCATATCTGTAGTGAAACATATATCACCCTTTTTCAACTTCGATACGTCGCGGTTCTTTTTCCAATCCATAGATATTAAGGATGCCATCAATTGTTTAACAGTTGTTGTTTCTGCAGGAATAGCGTAGGTATTAGATCTTAAAATTTCAGATAAGAGGTATACGTTAATTCCCTTTTTGCTTCCGTGATTTAATGTAATTGCTTTTTTTAAAAGCGAGGCTCTGTTAGCTTCGACATTTAAATATTCATAAACATTAGTAGGAGCAATAATAGGTTTAGTGGCGTCAGCAGCAACAGGAGTAGTATCAGAACTTTTTGTAACTGGTTTATTTACAACTACATCTGTTTTGGGTTTCATGAATGAAGTGTTCATTAAAATAGAAAATATAATTATAGACGCTATAACTATTCCTAGCCCTATAACTACTACGTTATTTTTAAACTCATTTTTGTCTGCAATATCCTGCATTTCTTTTATGTATTTTTTATTTTCCGGATCATCTTTCAACTTGTTTGATGCACCATACCCAGTTTTAGAGTTATAATTTTCCGATTTGTCGTCATTCGAATATAATTCATTTATACTTTCACTATTATCCTTATTTTCTTCATTTTTTACGTCATCTTTATTCATATTTTTCTGCTCAGAAATATAGGTGCAAATCTTAGTATTAACCTATATTTTTGCAGCACCTCCCTTTGTATTATATTAATTATATTAAAGCCTTAACTATAAATATTATTCATTTTAATTGATCTATTATATCATATTATTTATATCACCCACTTTTAACACTATAAGTATAACATATGGTGAGGTATTTGGGAGCTATTTGTTAAAGTTCAAAATAATTTAATAATTTATGTAATTTATTACATTTTGTTATCCATTTATGTAATATAAGCGTGGTTTAATTTTTTTATATACAATTTGAAACATATATTTGTAGTATAATATACTTAATATTTAATAAGTGAGGGATTCATTGTGCCTATAAAAATAATAACAGATAGTACTACATATATAATTATAACATCTAAACATTCATAAAACAGAGAAGTGTTATGGAAAGATCTTAGTATAATTATACATAAAAAACCCTAAATTATGGTTTTTGTATTTCCCATTCCTATTTTTAAAAAATCGCGTTAAATCCTTATCTATTCTATGGTCAAGGTGTATTGAAGTGATTTGCAAATACTAATCAATATAGCTATCCATTATTGATTTTGAATAAAGTTGCAATTAAATTTTATAATTATACATTGACAAATCGTAAAATTTACATTAGAATAAGAAGAAATTACAAATTAAACAAAGGTACACTTTTAAGTTAGCTCTGTGAGGCTAGGAAGGAGTATAGATAATTATGGCATGTGTTATTTATTCTGTCAATTTTAAATTTAATATTTTTAAATATAATGCAGCTGCTGCTTTGTGCAATAAAGCTGTAAGTATATTTTTTATTTCATTAATAAATGCGTTTACCATATTAATAAAGATAACAGAGTGATTATTTTAATAGTTGCTTTGTTATCTTTATTAATATACTTGGAATAATATGTACTTTTATGCAATTTAAGGAGGATTTAATATGAAAGGTAAGTTGATTTTAGAAAATGGAATAATCTTTGAAGGTAATTTGTTTGGATATTTAGAGGAAAGTGTTGGAGAAGTGGTTTTTAATACAGGTATGACTGGATATGAAGAAATTTTAACGGATCCATCTTATTATGGCCAAATAGTAACTATGACTTATCCACTTATCGGGAATTACGGAATTAATTTAGAAGATGTAGAATCAAAGTCTCCCAAGGTGAAAGGTTTTATTGTCAGAGAAAAATGTGATTATCCTAGTAACTGGAGATGCGAAATGGATCTTGAAGGATATTTTAAACAAAATAAAATAATAGGACTTGAAGGTATTGATACAAGAGCATTAACAAAAATACTTAGAGAAAATGGAACTATGAAAGGAATCATAGCGACTACAGAGCTTACAAAAGATGAAATAGATCAAAAACTTATGAATTTTAGTAATAGTAATGCAGTAATGAAGGTTACAACAAAGAAGTGTTATACAATTGAGGGTAGTGGACAACATGTAGCTATTGTAGATTTTGGAATAAAAGAGAACATACTTAGGTCGTTTAAAAAAAGAAATTGTAAACTAACAGTTTTTCCAGCAGATACTACGGCGGAGCAAATATTAAACGTTAACCCAGATTTGGTGTTTTTATCAAATGGACCTGGTGACCCAAAAGATTTACAAGATGTTATTAAAATGATAAAAGAGATTATAGGTAAAAAGCCTATAGTAGGAATATGTCTAGGACATCAACTTTTAGCATTAGCCCTTGGTGGGGAAACGGCAAAACTTAAATTTGGTCATAGAGGATGTAATCATCCAGTTAAAGATATAGAAGAGAATAAGGTTTATATTACATCACAGAACCATGGTTATTATGTACGCAAACTTCCTGAAAATATGAAGGTTACACATGTTAGTGTAAATGATGGAACCATAGAGGGAATGAGACATAAAAGTCTTCCGATATTTAGCGTTCAGTTTCATCCGGAAGCCTGCCCTGGACCAAGGGATATAGATGTGATTTTTGATAAATTTCTTTCATTTATATAGAATAATTTAAACAACCATTTTTATAAGATAAAATACATAAAAAAGATAATAACAGATTATACAGGGGGAATTCATATGCCATTAGATAAAAACATTAAAAAAGTATTAGTAGTTGGATCAGGTCCAATAATAATAGGTCAAGCTGCGGAGTTCGATTATTCTGGAACACAGGCTTGTCAAGCATTAGAGGAAGAAGGCGTAGAAGTAGTACTTGTAAACAGCAATCCAGCAACAATAATGACAGATAAAGAAATTGCGGGCATTGTTTATATAGAGCCTTTAACTATAGAATTTTTAGAAAAGGTTATTGCAAAGGAAAGACCGGATAGTTTACTTGCTGGTATGGGAGGTCAAACAGGGTTAAATTTAGCTGTAGAATTAGCAGATAAAGGGATTTTGGATAAATATAATGTAAAAGTAATCGGAACCTCTATAGAGGCAATAAAAAAAGGTGAAGATAGAGAACTTTTT
The DNA here is from genome assembly GCF_001877035.1 of Clostridium estertheticum subsp. estertheticum. Classification (NCBI taxonomy): domain Bacteria; kingdom Bacillati; phylum Bacillota; class Clostridia; order Eubacteriales; family Clostridiaceae; genus Clostridium; species Clostridium estertheticum. Next base: position 2,387,811 of record NZ_CP015756.1, read on the forward strand.
AGAAATTTGATGCAAGAAATTAATCAACCGGTTGTAGAAAGTGAAATTGCTACAGATGTAGCCTCTGGAGTAAGGTTTGCAAGTGAAATAGGTTATCCTGTAATTGTAAGACCCGCATATACTATGGGCGGTAGTGGAGGTGGAATTGCTGAAACTGAGGAGGAACTAATTGAAATTCTAGAGTTAGGATTACAATTAAGTTCTATAGGGCAAGTCCTTTTAGAAAAGAGCATTAAAGGCTGGAAAGAAATAGAGTATGAAGTTATGAGGGATAGCTTAGGCAATTGCATTACCATATGTAATATGGAAAATATAGATCCTGTTGGAATACATACTGGAGATAGTATTGTTGTAGCACCAAGTCAAACACTATCTGATAAAGAGTACCAAATGCTTAGAAGTGCATCTATAGATATTATAAATAGTGTAGGTATTGAAGGTGGTTGTAATGTTCAACTTGCACTGGATCCAAAAAGCTTTGAGTATGCGGTCATAGAAATTAATCCAAGGGTAAGTAGATCTTCAGCACTAGCTTCAAAGGCTACTGGATATCCTATTGCAAAGGTAGCAACGAAAATAGCATTAGGATATGCACTAGATGAAATTAAAAATGCAGTAACACAAAAAACTTACGCATGTTTTGAACCAAGCCTCGATTATGTAGTTGTTAAAATTCCTAGGTGGCCTTTTGATAAATTCGATGAGGCAAATAGGGTACTTGGTACAAAAATGATGGCAACTGGCGAAATAATGGCAATTGGGAGTAACTTTGAAGCAGCACTATTAAAAGGGATTAGGTCTCTAGAAATTGGGCAATATTCAATGCAATATGATTCATTGGCAGAGAAAAGCTTAAACGAATTGAAGAAAAGAGTAATGGCTGCTGATGATGAACGAATATTCTATTTAGCTGAGATGCTCCGTCGTGATTATAGAGCCCAAAAGATTTCGGAAATTACAGGAATAGATAATTTCTTTGTAAATAAAATCAAATGGATAGTAGATGAAGAAGAAAAGATAAAAAAATCTACACTAAAGGATATGAATAAAGAATGGTTATACCTACTAAAGAAAAAAGGATTTTCTGATAAAGGAATAGCAGATTTATTAGGCACATACCCAAATGAAATTTATGAACTTAGAAACACATTGGATATTAAACCTGTATATAAGATGGTAGATACATGTGGTGGAGAATTTGAAGCATTATCACCATATTATTTTTCAACTTATGATGAATATGATGAGGTTGAAGTAAGCAATAGGAAAAAGGTTATGGTAATAGGATCAGGTCCCATTAGGATAGGCCAGGGCATTGAGTTCGATTATGCATCTGTTCATAGTGTAATTGCCCTTAAAAAACTAGGAATTGAAACTATTATAGTAAATAATAACCCCGAAACTGTAAGCACAGATTTTAATATTTCAGATAAATTATATTTTGAACCACTAACAGAGGAAGAAGTATTTAATATTGTTGAAAAAGAAAAACCAGATGGAGTTATACTTCAATTTGGAGGTCAAACAGCTATTAAACTTGCTCAGTTCTTAAGTGAAAAAAAGATACCTATATACGGAACTAAACCCGATCAAATAGATGCAGCAGAGGACAGAGAGAAATTTGATGCATTACTAGAAAAATTAAATATAAACAGACCCAAAGGAAAGGCAGTTTGGAATATAAAAGATGGATTATGTGAGGCTGAAAATATAGGATACCCGGTTTTAGTTAGACCATCTTATGTATTAGGTGGACAGGGAATGGAAATCACTTATGAAGAAAAGGAACTAAGACATTATTTAAAGAATGCATTTGAAAAGGATAAGAAAAATCCTGTCTTAATTGATAGGTATTTATTAGGTAGAGAAATAGAAGTTGATGCTATCTGTGATGGTGAAGAAATATTAATTCCAGGAATTATGGAACATCTAGAGAGAGCAGGGGTTCATTCTGGAGATAGTATTACAATATATCCAAGCCAAAATATATCGAATGCAATAAAAGATAAAATATTAGAATATACAAAAAAAATAGCAATAGGCCTTGAAGTTATAGGTATGGTTAATATTCAATTTATAGAATTCAAAGATGAACTTTATATAATAGAGGTTAATCCAAGGGCTAGCCGTACAGTTCCATACATAAGTAAGGTTAGTAAAGTCCCAATAGTAGATCTTGCTACAAGGGTAATGCTTGGAGAAAAATTAAAAGATTTTGGGTATGGATTCGGAATTTACAAGGAGCCTAAATTAGTGTCCGTTAAGGTACCAGTATTTTCGACTCAAAAACTTCCAGAGGTTGAGGTATGTCTTGGACCGGAAATGAGATCAACTGGAGAGGTTTTAGGAATAGGAAGAACTTTTGATGAGGCTTTATATAAAGGTTTTATTGCATCTGGTATGAAGATTAAAAAAGAAAACGGGGTTATACTTGCAACAATAAACCCACTAGATTATGATGAATTCTTATATATAGCTAAGGGATTTAGTGAACTAAATTATAAATTTATAGCGACAAAAGGTACAGCTAAGGTATTAAGAGATAATGGTATTGATGCAACCGAGGTTAAAAAGATTTCGGAAGGAATACCTAATATTATTGATGTAATTAAAGGTAGACAGGTTGATTTAGTGATAAATACCCCTACTAAAGGAAATGATTCAGAAACAGATGGATTTAGAATTAGAAGAACAGCAATTGAAAGTTCTTTAGGCGTACTAACATCACTGGACACTGCAAAAGCATTAGTAGAGATTATGAAGAAAAATATTAGAAGTGAAGATTTAGAAGTATTCAATATGGCTGATTAACTGTTTTATAAAAAATAAAAATGCCATTGGCTTGTTATAAAGCTAATGGCATTTTTATTTTTTTTGTGAAAATCATTAAATAGCCTAGTTTGAAAAAGTTTTCATAATATATCGTGCATAATTATCACATATAATGAATAAACATTAGTAAAACACATTGCATTATTATTAAAAGTAATATATAATAAATAAAAGAAAGCCAGTTAAACCAATAACATTGGTTTAACCGGCAGTAAATAAAGAAAATATAAATAGAATATTCAGTATACAATTAAATGTATAAATATTCATAATGTTATTATATTATAAATGGGGGAATGCTAAATTGAAAAAATTCATGTCGATAATACTAATAGTTACTATGGCGAGTGTATTACTTGTCGGTTGTGGTCAGAAACAAGCAAAGGTTAATTCATTAGAAGCAGTTAAGGCATCAGGTAAACTTACGGTAGGACTAGATGATTCTTATCCTCCAATGGAATTTAGAGATTCTAAAAATAAGTTAGTTGGTTTTGATGTGGATTTAGGAGATGCAGTGGGAAAGAAATTAGGAGTAAAGACAGAATATATTACTAATGATTTTAATGGAATGGTTTTGGCTCTTGGATCATCAAAATTTAATGTTATAATTTCAGCTATGAGTATTACAGATGCTAGAAAAAAGAGTATAAATTTTTCAGACTCTTATGTGATGGGTGGTCAAGTTGCTATTATAAAACAAGGAAATACGAAAATAACAAAAATAGCTGATTTAAAAGGCAAAATAGTATCTTGTCAGTTAGGTTCTACAGGTGATACTGCAGCAACAGCGATGAAAGGACTTAAGGAAGTCAAAAGGTATGACAAAATTACGGATGCATACCAGGACTTATCAATTGGAAGAGTAGATGCAGTAGTTATGGATGCTCAAGTTGGCCAATATTATGTAGCCAAGAAGCCTGGTCAATTTAAAGTTTTAAATGAACAAATTAGTAAAGAACCTATTGGAATTGGATTTAAAAAACAAGATAAGGAATTACAAGAAGCAATACAAAAGGCACTTAATGAACTAAAAGCCGATGGAACCCTTTCTAAGATTTCTCAAAAATGGTTCGGATTTGACGCATATAAGAAATAGTTATGAGAATAACTATTAATAATTGTTATTTGATTTAGGGAAATTGGGAGGTCAAGAATGGATATAAGTATTTTAAAAGAAATGTTTCCTGTGTTATTGCAAGGAAGTTTACTTACAATAGAACTAACTATAATATCAGTAGTAATCGGAACTTTAATAGGGATAGTTACAGCATTAATGAAACTATCTAAAAATAAATTGCTGGCTTGTGTAGCAGGGTTTTACACCTGGATATTTAGGGGAACGCCTATGCTTCTTCAATTATTTGCTTTTTATTATGTATTACCATTTGTAGGTGTTCAGCTTTCACCCTTTCAAACGGCAATAATAGGACTTAGTTTAAATTCAGGAGCATATATGGCAGAAATAATAAGAGGTGGAATACTATCGGTGGATAAGGGGCAATTTGAAGCTTGTAGATCCTTAGGATTTACCTATATAGATACTATGAAAAGAGTGGTATTACCACAAACTTTCAAGATAATTATTCCATCAGTTGGTAATGAGTTTATAACAATGCTTAAAGATACTTCATTGGTGTCAACCATTACTATGTCGGAAGTTATGAGAAAAGCACAGATTTTATCTGCATCAACATTTAGACCAATGGAATCTTTCTTTATAGCAGGATGTTTGTATCTTTTAATGACAACAATTTTTACGACAGTATTTTCACATTACGAAAAAAAACTGTCAGTATATTAGCAGAGGTGATATAGGATGTATATGATTGAGACTAAAAACTTAACTAAAAAATTTGGTAAACTAACAGTGTTTGAAGGTTTAAATATAACTGTTGAAAAAGGAGAAGTGTTAGTTATAATAGGTCCTTCTGGTTCAGGAAAAAGCACATTTTTAAGGTGTTTAAATCATCTTGAAGTACCCAATGATGGTGAGGTTTTTATTGAGGGAGAAAAATTAGATGTTAAAAATAAAAAGCATATGAGAAATACCATTGAAAAAGTAGGTATGGTATTTCAAAACTTTAACTTATTTCATCATATGACTGTAATGCAAAATGTAGTTGAAGCTCCAATTACAGTTAAACATGAAGAAAGAGAAGAAGTGCTAAAAAGAGCAAAAATAATTATTGAAAAGGTTGGCCTTAAAGAAAAGATAGATGAATACCCGTCAAAGTTATCAGGAGGTCAAAAACAAAGAGTAGCTATAGCAAGGTCCCTCGCTATGAGACCTGACATAATGCTATTTGATGAACCAACCTCTTCACTAGACCCGGAACTCGTTGGAGAGGTTCTAGGAGTAATGAAAGATCTTGCAAAAGAAGGCATGACAATGGTTGTTGTAACCCATGAGATGGGATTTGCAAAAGATGTAGCAGATAGAGTAATTTTCATGGACGGAGGAAAAATAGTAGAAGAGGGAACGCCAGAAGAATTGTTTATGGCTCCTAAAGAGCGGCGAACTAGAGAATTTTTGAATAAGGTGCTTTAGGGTAAAGCTTAATATTCATATATATTTAATTACAAATTAGTAAGCATGATTATTCAAAGTAATTAATAGGTTGATATTAGTACAAAACAAAATTGAAAGGGGAAATTAAAATGAAAGAAAAAGTTGTTTTAGCATATTCAGGAGGATTAGATACTTCTATAATAATAGCTTGGCTTAAAGAAAACTATGATATGGATGTTGTAGCAGCATGTATTAACGTTGGACAAGAGGATGATATGAAAGCAATTGAGAAAAAGGCTATGAGTTCAGGAGCTGTGAAAATATATATTGAGAACTTAACAGCGCAGTTCATCAAAGAGTACGTATTTAAAGGTGTTAAAGCAAATGCTACCTATGAAGGAAAGTATTTATTAGGTACAGCTTATGCAAGACCATTAATAGCTAAAAAGCTTGTAGAAATTGCACATAAAGAAGGGGCAAAATATATATGTCACGGATGTACTGGTAAGGGAAATGATCAAGTTAGATTTGAAGTTGCAATAGCAGCTATAGATCCGTCTATTAAGATTATTGCGCCTTGGAGAATTTGGGATATAACTTCAAGAGAAGATGCTATAGATTATGCTAATGCTAGAGGTATAGAAATAAATGTTAGTAAGGAAAAAATATATTCAGTTGATCAAAATTTATGGCATGCAAGTCACGAAGGCGGAGATATTGAAGATTTTAAAAATGATCACAAAAGAGAAATGTACCTTATGGTTACGCCTCCAGAACAAGCTCCAGATGAACCTACTCTTGTAGAAATATATTTTGAAAAGGGAATTGCTACAAAAGTTAATGGAGTTGAGCTTGAACCAATAGATATCGTTAAGATATTAAATAAAATTGGTGGAGAAAATGGAATAGGAATTGTAGATTTAGTAGAGAATAGACTTGTTGGAATGAAATCAAGAGGAATATATGAAACACCAGGTGGTACTGTTCTTTATGCAGCTCATAAGGAACTAGAGGAAATAACTATAGATAAAGATACTCTTCACTATAAATACCAAGTATCACAAAAATACGGAGAACTTGTTTATGATGGGCTTTGGTTTACTACAATGAGAGAAGCTCTTGATGCCTTTGTAGATAAAACTCAAGAAACTGTAACAGGATCTGTTACATTGAAGCTTTATAAAGGAAATATTATGGTAGCAAGTAAAGAATCTCCTAATGCACTATACGATGCAAGTATCTCTTCATTTGGAGCTAGCGTATTATATGATCATAAAGATGCAGAAGGATTTATTAACTTATTCTCATTACCAAGTAAAATAAAAGCATATAAACATTTAAATAATTTTAAATAATTTTAAATAATTGTAAATAAAAATTACAAAATATACAAAAGGTAAAGTGGGTGACAATATGAAACTTTGGGGCGGAAGATTTTTGAGTAAAGAAAGTAAGCTTATGGAGGACTTTAATAGTTCTCTTAGCTTTGATAAAAAATTGTATTATGAAGATATTATTGGAAGTATTGCTCATGTTAAAATGCTTGCAAAATGCAACATTTTAACAAATGAGGAAAGTAAAACTATAGTTAACGGTTTAAATTCTATAATGTCTGACATTAAAGAAGGTAAATTAAAAATCGAAGGCGATTATGAAGATATTCATAGCTTTATGGAAATAAACCTTATTAAAACCGTAGGTGAAGTAGGTAAGAAACTCCATACAGCAAGAAGCAGAAATGACCAAGTTGCAGTAGATATGAGGTTATATTCAAAATATAAGGCTTTGGATGTTATTGATAATTTAGATATAATTTTAGGAACAATTAAAATATTAGGAAATGAAAATGCTGTTATAATGCCAGGGTATACACATATGCAAAGAGCCCAGGTAGTAACATTTAAGCAACATATAATGGCATATTACAGTATGCTTAGTCGAGATAAGAAAAGGCTTACTAGTGCTATTGAAATTATGGATGAAAATCCTCTTGGATGTTGTGCTCTTGCTGGAACAACGTATGATACTGACAGAGAATTTACAACAAAAGAGTTAGAGTTTAAAAAGCCTGTAGATAATTTTATGGATGGAGTAAGTGATAGAGATTATTTATTAGAACTTCTATCTGCATTTTCTATAATAATGATGCATTTTAGTAGACTTAGTGAGGAATTGATTTTATGGAGTACTAAAGAATTTAATTTCATTGAAATTAGTGATGAGTTCTCCACAGGTAGTAGCATAATGCCTCAAAAAAGAAACCCAGATGCAGCAGAATTAATAAGAGGAAAAACTGGAAGAGTGTACGGCGATTTAATGAGTCTCCTTACAACTATGAAGGGAATCCCACTTGCCTATAATAAAGATATGCAAGAAGATAAAGAACCTTTCTTTGATGCTGTTGATACAGTATTAAAATGTATAAAAATTATGAATGAAATGTTAGGAACTTTAAAAATTAAAAAAGATAATATGCATAATGCAGTTAAAAGAGGTTTTTTAAATGCTACGGAAGCTGCAGATTATCTTGTTAATAAGGGGATGGCATTTAGAGATGCTCACTCTGTTATAGGAAATATTGTTATTACATGTGAGAAAAAAAATAAGGCAATTGAAGAATTAAATTTAGATGAACTTAAAAGTTTTAGTGATTTATTTGAAGAAGATGTATATGAATTTATAGATTATGAAAACACAATAAGTCGCGGTATAAAAAAAGAAATGTAAAATTTGATTTATACATTTAACAATAGGGATTTAAAATAAAAAACGTACCAAGTGAATTTTTGCTTGTTACGTTTTTTTATGATATTTTTAAAAGTAAATGGGTTTTGTTACAAATTAAATTCTAAAAATCTTAAGAGAGAAATTTAACAAATGCCATTTGATGTAAAACTATCACAAATACGTTTAAAAGTTCTATTATTAAGAGAATTAACTCTCATAATTCTATGCTTTTTAAAGTCGCTTTCGAAGTTCTGGAGAAAACTCCTAGCACAAGCTTCACCGGAATTATATAAATCAATTATTTTTTTACTTTCTATATTAAAATCTGTAGTTTTAATATCAAGGGTATCGATTTTTACTGTTCGTAAAAAATCCATCTCGCTTATATGAATATCATCTTGTGCTTCTAGCATAGTCTCAATTATTGAGCTAGTGAAGTTTAAAATATTTGTAATTTTATGTTCTCGTATTTCTTTATTCCCTCCAAGTTTAAAACCAATGGTCGGCCAGTCTGGTATACCATTTACATCAAAAATCCAAACTGGATAATTGCTTAAAACTCCACCATCAACAATTAGAGATTTTCTATTAGAATTTTTTTTAAATAACTTTACAGGCTGGAAAAAGTATGGAATAGATATGCTCATTCTAATTGCCAAACCTACCTCAAACTCATCAGGATTTATTCCGTATTCAGCAATATCTTCAGGTAATATTATCATCTTTCCGCGGCTTATGTCCGTTGCTATAATGTGCAGTTTATATTTTCTTTTATACTTTATATTGTTTAAAAGAATACCTTTCTCATCTGGAATTATCAAATCTCCAAAAGTTACTTTTTTTTTACTGTGTAGTTTAAGTTTATTTGAAAGAGCATCATCAATCCAGTTTTTTATATAATCTCCTTTAAAAAGACCCTTTTTAAAAAGCAAATTGTGAGCATTAGAGAAAAAAGGCATGATAGAATCATTTTTATCGGCAATTTTTGTATAATCTAGATCTATCATTAATTTTTTTATCTCATCACTTGAGTAGCCGACTGCAACTAATGCAGCTACAATGGACCCCGCAGAATTCCCGCAAATATTTTTCCAGTGATATCCTTTTTGTTCAAATGGTTTTAATGCCCCGACAAGACCAATACCCTTTACACCACCACCCTCAAATACAATATCAGCGAATTTTATACTGCTATAAATATTCATATAATACCACCCCATCATGATTAATATATGAATAAACATATTACTATGACCTATAATATTAAAATATGTGTAAAAAAATATCTATTAAATTTATAATTAGAGTGTTTTATTACATATCATTTAAGGCGAAATCTCTTAGTAATATATAGGGAAGTTTCTGATTTTTTTCTATAAAATATAAAGGAAACTTGTGAATGTTTGTTGAATTATGTAGAGATAACGTTTTATAACAAGTAATGTGTTTTAAGGAGCCGATAAAAATGATAAGGCAGATAGAAAGAGGTGAGATTAAAGTGTGTGTAGAAGTAATTAGAAAAAGTTTTGAAACTATAGCACAACAATTTAATCTTACAAAAGAGAATTGCCCTGGAAATGCAAGTTTTATGAAGGCCGAAAAATTATATAAGCAGTATGATGGAGGTCGATTAATGTTTGCTTATCTTGATAATTGTGTAATAGTAGGTTATTTTTCGCTTAGCAAGAATAATGGTGGGAGTTTTGAACTGAATAATCTTGCTATATTGGTAGAATATCGTCATAAAGGTTATGGCAAAGAAATGATCATTTTTGCATTGCATAAAGCCAGGGAAATGGGAAGTAATAAAATGACTATTGGATTAATTGAAGAAAACATAAAATTAAGGAATTGGTACAGCAGTTTAGGCTTTATACATACAGGTACAAGAAAGTATAAACATTTACCTTTCACAGTAGGCTTTATGAGAATTGGACTTTAGTCTTGACAATATTACAAGTAATATACCTATGATCTATTATACCTGGTTAGAAGCTTAAATATCATGCATCAGATTGTATAGAATGTTAATAACTTTTGTGGTTGTTTATGGTACGAAATGTTGCCGTATGACATAATATATAACAGGGTTAACATAATTAAATTGGAGGCAATTTTATAATGGCAGATAAGACTTTAGTTTGTAGTAATTGCGGTAAAGAATTCATATTTACAGAGGGTGAACAAGAATTTTATAAAGAAAAAGGATTCGAAAATGAACCTAAAAGATGCCCAGATTGCAGAAAAGCAAGAAAAATACAAAGAAATAAGCAGAAAATAGTATAAGATTTATTACTAGTTCCATGGACTTATTTATATAATACACATTTATAATGCTTATTATATAAATAAGCCCTATTTTTTGTAAAAACAAAAACAAATACATAAAAAAATACATTTTTATTAATTAACAAAAATTCAATATACCCCAAAATTAAATTTAGCTAAGACAGTTCTTGTTCCCGTAACTGCTAGAAACTCAACCTTAGCTTTAATAAGTACAAGTGAGTTCAACAGATATAATGAAAGAAAATGAATCTTACAATAAAGTGAACACCTTTTAGTTCAATATTTTGCTTGATTGAGAAATTAGACTGTTAGTTTAATGGTATAATATAAATATATAGTAAATAAAGTTATTAATTAACAAAATAATGGACTAAAGGTGGCTTAAATGGTATTATTTATAACGATATTTGTCTTAGCAATACTAATAATTAGCATTATATGCTTAGATATTAGTAATAAGGTACACATACTCAATAAAAAGTTCATGAGCATATATTTAATTTTTGCACCTCATGTTTTTTTATTAGGGTATTTTTTTATCGAGCACACTAAATTTGGACAAGATCAAGTTATATGCAAATGGATTATTTTAATCCAAATAATTCTTTTTGTTTTTTATATTTGGTTAAAAGTAAACATAGCTCCAAATACTAAAAAGCAAATTGTTAACATTAGACTAAAGGTAATGATAGGTGGCAAACGTCTTGTTCTCTATGGTCTGTATGTAGCATTTATTCAAGTCTTAATTTACTTAATTGGGTTTAAAATAATGCGAGGCATTGTTATTCCTAAAAACATATTTGTAATAGACACTATTATTATGGTGTTGACTACTATTACTTTACTTACAAATGGAATGTTACGAATCCTATGCACTTCACGAAGATTAAGCATAGTAAAACGTTACATTGTAGCCGTTATGGTCTTTATTCCAATTATAAATATTTTTATAATGTTGTATGCTTGCCATATTGCAAAAATAGAATATGATCATGAGTGTTATAAGGTAATTAATAATGAGGCACGTGTTGATTCAGAGGTATGTAAAACAAAATATCCTCTTGTACTAGTTCACGGTGTTGGATTTAGAGATTTAAAATACATTAATTATTGGGGAAGAATACCTAAGGAATTGATTCGTAATGGATCAACAGTTTATTACGGAAATCAGGAAGCTTGGGGAACAGTGGAGTATAATGCTTTGGATATTAAAGAAAAGATACTTGAAATCATTAAAGTGACAGGAGCCGAAAAGGTAAATATTATTGCACATTCGAAAGGAGGACTCGATGCACGTTACATGATTAGTAAGTTAGATATGGGAAACTATGTTGCTTCTCTAACAATGGTGTCATCCCCTCATAGAGGATGTAAGTTCGTTGATGTTGCCTGTAATATGCCTGATAAGCTTTATAAGGGTATTGCAAAAATATTTGATAAATACTATAGGGTCTTGGGTGATAAAAACCCTGACTTTTATACTGCAAGTAGTCAATTTACAACTCATCATAGTAAAAAGTTTAATGAAGAGGTAAAAGACGTAGATGGTGTGTATTATCAAAGCTATGCGACAGTAGTAAAGAATATGTTTAGTGATTATGTAGTGACTATCCCTTATATTTTAGTAAAGATAACAGAAGGAGAAAATGATGGCTTAGTATCTATTAATTCTGCTAAATGGGGAGAATTTAAAGGTGTGCTTAAAAGTAAGAATAGGCGTGGAATCTCTCATGGAGACATTATTGATTTAAGAAGAGATGATTATAAGGGATTTGATGTAATAGAAAAGTATGTAGAGATTGTATCAAACCTTAAAAATGAAGGATATTAGATAAAAGTACAAGAATCGAATCCATATCATTTGAAGCTTGCCTTTGACCATGCGGGAATCAGATGGTATAAAAACTTAATTATGAGGAGGTTTCATTATGCAACACGAAAAAGGGAGTTGTCACAAGAACAACGTGAAGAACTACTCAAAGCATTAAAAGACCGATTTGAGAAAAACATGAGCCACCATAAAGATATATTATGTGGAAATGGTTATATGAAAGAAGCAATGAAAGAAATCATCGCAATCGCTATGGGCTCTATGAACATAAAAGATGCAAATGTATGTATTTATATTGAGAATCAAAGTTCAATCCATCTTGCAGAGAACCTTGGTTTTATTTTATCTGGTTCAATTTATGAAGTGTTTAGAGAGAGGGAGTACTTGCGTAATAGGTACTCACTTTATATCACAAACTAATGTAATCTATGATTGCGATTAAGTTGCATAATTCATATATTAGAAATTAAATCATAAATGGATTAGTGGGTTTTAAACGCTATATATAAGTGCAAGACCTGGAATTTTCTCGCGCAGTTAGTGATGTTTACCTATATAAGTATAAAAGGTAATTCACATTTGTAGAAAAATGCGAATTAAAAGGAGGATTGGAATGGATACATACATAGGTTGTTCAGTAATAATTCACGATAATGATAATAAGGTTTTAATTGCTCAAAGAGGCAAGTCTAAAAAGAGATTTCCGCTTTTGTGGGAAACTGTCGGAGGGGCATTAGAGAATGATGAAACACCAGAAGAGTGTATTCGTAGGGAAACAATGGAGGAACTTAATTGTAATATAGATAATTTGGAACTATTTAAAGTTTATATTATTAACCAAGATAATAGGTATGTTCTAATTGTATATACTGGTAAGATAAACGAAAAAATACAATATAATTCTGAAATAGAACAAATTCGATGGGTTGATAAATCGGATGTTGAAAATTTTTGTTTTTATGGTAACGAAGCCGAAAAGCTAATGGATTATTATAATAACTATTTTATAAAAGCTAGTAGGTAATTTTCGTAAACTCCGTAATAATAAAGTTTGAGAATTAATAAAAAAATCAGATAAACTGGACAGGTTATATCTATAATTGGCAGTTGATGTAACTAAAAGAAAGACCTTAAATTCTAAGTAAAGTTTAGAATAATGAATGTAAAAACAAAACTTCCTATAAATTTTAGGAAGTTTTGTTTTTAGGAAATTTTGTTTGCTAAGTTATGTCAGAAGATTGTAAGAAGTTATTGGTAAGATATAAAGTATAGCAAATAAAATAAATTTTGGGGTGAAGATATGAATGTATTAAAGACGGAAAATCTAGTAAAAATATACGGTCAAGAACCTACTATAATTAAGGCTTTAAATGATGTTAGCATTGAAGTAAATGAAGGGGAGTTTGTTGCGATAATAGGAACTTCAGGAAGTGGAAAATCAACTCTATTAAATATGTTAGGTGGACTTGACAAGCCAACTAGTGGAGAAACAATTATATCAAATAAAAATATTGGCAATATGAATGATGAAGAACTAACTATTTTTAGAAGAAGAAATATAGGATTTATATTTCAAAACTATAACCTTGTTCCTATATTAAATGTTTATGAAAATATAGTTTTACCAATAGAGCTAGATGGAGTCAAGGTAGATAAAGAGTATGTTGATTCAGTAATTAACACTTTAGGCTTAAAAGAAAAGCTAAATAGTATGCCTAATAATCTTTCAGGAGGTCAACAACAAAGAGTAGCAATAGCAAGGGCATTAGCTACAAAACCTAGTTTGATTTTAGCAGATGAACCAACAGGAAATCTAGATAGTAGAACTAGTATGGATGTAATAGGTTTATTAAAAACAACTAGTAAAAAATTCAATCAAACTATGGTTATGATTACTCATAATGAAGAAATAGCTCAGCTTGCAGATAAGATAATAAGAATCGAAGATGGAAAGGTTACAGTTATAGGTGGTGAAAAATAATGAAGTTTGAAAATAATAATAAGGAAGTTATTAAAAGAATAACTAACCGTTCTTTAAAAACTAATAAAATTAGAAATATATTTGCAATACTTGCAATTATTCTAACAACATTTATGATTTCCTCTGTATTTAGTATAGGTATTAGTTTTATTAAGAATTATAAAACTATGAATTTAAGAATCCAAGGAACCACAGCCAGTGTAGCTTTAGGAAAACCAACTGAGACTCAAATAAATAAAATTAAAGATTTAAATTTAGCTACAGATATTGGCTATGAAATTAGTGCTGGAAGAGTTGACTTAGATAGTTTAACTAAAAACAGAACAAAGATTATTATAAAGAATAGCAGTTTAGATAATTTTGAAAAGCAAAGCAAACCAGCTATAAGCAATATTAAAGGTAAATATCCAACAGAAGAAAGTGAGGTTATGGCATCAAGAAGGGCCTTAGAGTTTTTAGGAAAAAGTGATGCTAAGATAGGGGATAAAATAGAATTTCCAGCCCGAATAGATGGAAAAGTTGTAAATAAAGCATTTATATTAAGTGGAATATATACAACTTATGACATAGTTCAAGATACTGGTTATTTATTGGTTTCAGAAAAGTTTATAAAGGAAAATGGACTATCTTTAGAAAAAGATGGAAACCTGCTTATTACTTTAAAAGAAAGCAGTAAAGATGCAGCACCAAAAATATTAAAAAAAGAAGTTAAATTAATTGGTCAGCAGGAGTTTTCTTTTAATTATGATATAACAGATAGTTTATCGGACACAGCAATTGCAACAGCTGGAGTTGCTATAATGATTGTATTATTTATAGTTCTTAGTGGATATCTTCTTATTTACAACGTTTTATATATAGCTGTTAATAAGGACATAAATTTCTATGGCTTACTAAAAACTATAGGAACATCACCTAAACAAATTAAAAAAATAGTGAAAGGGCAAGCTTTAAGGCTTTCTTTAATGGGAATTCCAATAGGTCTTATTTTAGGAGCAATAGTTTCCTTTGGAATTGTTCCAATGGCAATGAGAATATTATTTTCAGGAGCAGAGGCAGGAGCAATGCCAACCGATGTTTCTTTTAGTCCTTTTATATTTTTAGCAGCAGCTTTATTTTCTTTATTAACAGTTATATTAAGCTGTAGAAAACCAGCTAAAATAGCAGGTAATATATCGGAAGCAGAGGCACTTAGATACACAGGAGCTAATATTAAAAAGAAGAAGGAGAGAAAGACTACTAATGGTGGGAAACTATATAAAATGGCTTGGTATAACATTTTTAGAGAAAAGAAAAGGGCTATAATAGTGTTCTTATCATTATTTATGGGGATTATAACATTTCTAAGTGTAAGTACCTTTTTAGGTAGTGTGAAGGTAGAAAATTATATAAACAAATATGTTAAACAGGATTTTACAATACAAAATATAAAGGCTGAAAAAGGGAAGATAGATGATATTTTTATAGAAAAAATAAAATCTATTAAAGGTGTAAATACAGTCTATGGAACAAAAACATCCTTTTTACAATTAGAAATGAATGATGACGTATTATTACCAGCATTTAATGAAATGTATAAAAGACTTGGTCAATCACAAGCACAATTAAAGGAATTCTTAGAATCTGCTAAAAAGAATAAAAGCTTATTTTCTAGTTCTATTATTGGAATAGATGATAATTTAATAGAAAGAATTCATAAGGAAGCTAAAGAAAAATTTGATATTGAAGCTTTTAAAAAAGGAGAACTAATATTAATCGAATCTTGGTCGTATGGAGATAACTATAAAAATATTAAGGGTGACTTAACTATTAAAAATACTAAGACTGGAAAAGAAGAAACCTATCCAGTTCAAATTTTCAAAGATAACACAGAGTTCTTACCTCCAGGATTACCAGCATCTCTTGGACTTCCAACTATTTATATGAGTACATCAGCTTTAGAAAAGCTTGATGAGGCTACAAATAATTATATTTTATATATTGATGGAGAGGAAAAGTATGAACCTAAAATAAATATGGAATTAAAGAGAATGAGTAGTGAACGTGGCCTCTGGTTTGAATCAAAAAGTGAAAAAACAGAAGAGTTCAATAAATCTCAAATAGTAATGAGTGTTTTAGGTGGAGGTATTTCCATAATACTAATATTAATTGGAATACTCAATTTCATAAATATAATGATAACAGGAGTAAATGTAAGATTAAAAGAGCTTGCAATTATGGAGAGCATTGGAATGACTAAAAAGCAAATCAAGAAGATGCTTACCTTTGAGGGGCTTTATTATGCAGGAATAACTACTATCTTAATATTAACAGTAGGAATGGCTGTTATTTATGGAGTTGGGACTTTAACCATAAAAATTGCAGACTATGCTGTATTTACCGTCCCAGCAATAGAAATAATATCAGTAATAATAGTTATTTTTATAGTATGTTTAATTACTCCAGCTATTTTATTTACTAATTCTACAAAGAAGAGTGTAACGGAAAGAATTAGAGGAATAGAATAACCTTACTTAGTGGCATGTTATTGAAAATATGCCACTTTTGGGTATAATAAATACAGGGGTGGTAAAGTGAGTAGGATATTAATTGTTGAAGATGATAAAAATCTTAATAATGGAGTTGCATTTGCTCTTAAAAAAGAAGGGTATGAGGTTATATCAGCATATTCAAAACTAGAAGGCAAGAGAGAAATGTTAAACAGTAAAATAGATTTTCTTCTTTTGGATATTAATCTTCCTGATGGAAATGGACTAGATTTTTGCAAAGAAATTATGGGCGAAATAGACTTTCCTATAGTTTTCTTTACAGCAAATGATACAGAAGAGGATATGGTAAAGGGTTTTGAAGTTGGAGCAGATGATTATATAGCAAAACCATTTTCTATTGAAGTTTTAAAGTATAAAATAAATGCTATTTTAAAGAGAAGTAAGCCAGCTAATAAAAATACGTTTGAATACAATAATTTAATAATAGACTTTGATAGAATATTAGTAACAATAGAAGGCAAAGAAGTTAACCTAACAGTTACTGAATATAAGTTATTAGAAATACTAGCTAAAAATAAAGGTAAGGTAATTACAAAGGATAGGCTTTTAGATAAGGTGTGGGATAGTAACGGTAATTTTGTAGACGAAAATACTTTAAGTGTTAATATAAGAAGACTTAGAAAAAAGATAGAAAAGGATTCTAAAAAGCCAGAATATATAATTACAGTGTTTGGTATTGGATATACCTTTGGGGAATAGTGATGAAGACAAACTATAACTTGAAAATGTTAATTTATAAAACTTCTATTATATTATTTTGCTTCTTATTTAATACAACAATTTATTTTAAAACATTAAATATACAAATAACAATTATAACAACAATATTTTCCTTAGGAATAATAAGCTTTATTTTTCTTTATGATATATTATTTAAAAACTACATGACATCTATTTTAGAAGAGCTTTCAGATATGCTAGAAATAATTAGTCATATGAAAAGTGAAGAAGTTTTTTCAACAACGGAAGATACAATTTTTTCAAAACTACAAAGCCAAACTACGAAATTAACTAATTTATTAATATCCCAAAATAAAGAAATAGAAGAAGAAAAAAATGAAATAAAATCTTTGATTTCAGATATTGCCCATCAACTAAAAACTCCATTAAGCAATATAAAAATATATAGTGAGTTTTTACAGGATGATAATTTAAAAGAAGATGAAAGAAAAGAGTTTAATAATATAGTTTTATTTTCATTAAATAAGCTAACATTTTTAGTAGAAAGTATGATAAAAATGTCTAGATTAGAAAGTGGAGTTATAGGCTTGAAATTAGAAAGAGATTCATTAAACGAAACAGTTTTATTAGCTTTATGCCAAGTACAAAAAAAAGCTAGAAACAAAAATATACTTCTTGGATTAAATGAAGTAGATAATAGTATTATTAATCATGATAAAAATTGGTTAGCAGAAGCAATATTCAATATCTTAGAAAATGGAGTTAAATATACAAAAGATGGTGGAAGAATTGATATTACGATTAAAGCCTATGAGGTCTTTTGTAGGGTTGATATACAAGATAATGGAATAGGAATAAGTGAAGATGAGTTTCCTAAGATATTTTCAAGATTTTATAGAGGTAGAAATATAGGAGATGCTGAAGGTATAGGAATTGGACTTTATTTAAGTAGAGAAATCATAATGTTGCATGGAGGATATATTAAGGTGAGTTCAAATAAAGAGGGGTCAAAATTTTCTATGTTTTTACCTATTAGCTGAGGAAATGTGAACTAGATGTAGTGGAGAGGGATATAGGCTGGGAGTATGTAAAGTATCTATGACAAGAATGAAAAACTAAGAAATCACATTATATGCTCTAATTTTGTAGACACAACATATGAAAAACACAAACCAAGATATGGGTGTGGAAAATGTCAGACAGGGGTACCTTGTGAAAGTAATATCCCTAAGCCTACAACGCAAAATATGTACTATATTTATTTAAGTATCTGTAACTGAATCTCATAATTGACATGTGATCATTTGGCACCTATAACCAGAAAGCTGGGACATAGTCTGATGATACAATCATATCGTTATATCTTATAGATAGCCTTTCTAAAGGTCTATCTTGCCAATCAGCTTAGCGCAGATCTCTTAAAAATATAAAAAAACATAAATTTGAGACCTACTCATGGATAAAATTCATGAGTAGGTCTCTTTTCGTATACATTAAAAGAATGAAATATTATTTCTAATAAGACATTATTATAGACAAATGAGTAGCTATTATAAATTGAGAACCTTTCTGTCCTTGTCAATGGGTGTAGGAGCAATTGCCGGGAGAAGAAGGTTTTCAATATCTGCCTTTAAAATGGTAACAGCTGTTGCAATCTCTCCTTTTCCCAGATAGTCAATTAAAGCAAGGTGCAAATCCATTGTAGTGGAATACTTTTTCTGTACGAAAAAGATAGTCTGAATATTCAGAGCGTCTTCTAAGAGTTTATAGGCATAATGGTTGCCGTAAATAGAAAACAATTTCAGATGAAATTGGCAGTTGTGGTGCCAGTGGGTCATGAAATCATTTGCTGGACAGTTGACATAGTCCATACAGATTGTTCGCAGTTCTTTAATCCATGATTCATCGATATAGATACAATAACTTTCTAGAAAAGAACATTCCAGAGCAGAACGGAATTTAGTGATTTCCAATAACTGTTGTCTATTCGGCTGAAGAATTTTATACCCTTGTCTTGGAATACTTGACACAATATGGATTCCAGCTAATTGTGTAAGTGCTTCTCGTATTGGTGCACGACTGACATTATATTTTTGCATCAAGAATTTTTCGGTTAAGATAGTATCGGCAGGAGACACTCCATTGATAATATCAGAAAACAAAGCATCATAAACTTGTTTCTTTAATGTATTGAAGTTTTTTTCAACCATAAACCCACCTCCTAATGTTGTTGTCAAATTATTATAGAGTGAAAAAGAAGGAAAGTCAATATGAAAAGAAGAGGAGCCTATAAATATTGTGGAAAATTAGTGCAACTGGTCATATCACAAAGCAGTAGATGTTGTTATATTTAGGAATAAATTATAACGTCCATATTGCATATCCAATATAAAACAAAAGTATTGCAAAAACATTGAATATTCTATTGATTCACACAAGCTTTCGTGATATGATTACAATAAGTACTTGAGTATACAGTATAAGATGCTAATTACTGATATTACAAATATGCTAAGCATGCTAGTGGTCATATCAGGAGTGAACATGCCTCCAATATTTATTGGAGTAGTTGTTATGGCAAAATATATTATGAAATAATTGACGTTGTCCGTTGTGAAGACGTTTACAAATTTACGGATCACGTACATGATAATTTCAATAGTCTAGACTACTGAAATTCGCTATAAACAATCTGATAAATACCATTGCAGGTGATATTGTACAAGCCCTATGCGTGTTCCTATGTCATGAAAAGTTTTATTGTAACATGTTGCTAAACTCAATATTCACATATGATAGGCTCATAGCGAAAGAAATTAAGAAATGATGAACATTAGTCAATAAACGTTAAAATTTAAGAAGAAAAAAAGGAGAAAAAATTATGATTGACAATAAAATTAGTATAATAGGTGACCCAGTAGTAGACATTCAGAGAAGTGCAATCGGACATCGTTCAACCTGGACCGGTTTAACATACACAAAGGCTAGAGATGCAGGAAAGGCAGAAGAAGCAGAAAAAATAATACGTGAAGCAATCGTAGAAACTGGTAAGATCCAGGGCGCTGAAATTAAAGCCAAATGCCAGGATCCAGAAAACGTTACATGTTTTATAGAAACCTTTCTAACTCCAACTAACTTAAAGACTTATGAAGTTGAATACAGGACCAAAACAGAAGATAGAGTGTATTTGGAATTTCATCACTGTCCACTGCTAAAAGCATGGCAGGATTTAGGCTTTGATGATGCAACCTGTGAGAAATTATGCGACATGGCTATGGACGGTGACAGAACAATTGCAGAGACCATGGGATTTGAATTTAAATTGGAAGATACTATCGCTGACGGATGCAAAACCTGTCAGATAACATATTTTAAAAAATAAATAATTAAGCAGTACCAAAAGGAGAATTCGTAAATGGATAAAATTCAATATGATAATTATGTTAAAATATTAAAAATAGAACTGATTCCAGCTATGGGATGCACAGAACCGATTGCAATTGCGTTTACAGCCGCAAAGGCAAGAGAGGTCCTTGGGCAGATGCCGGAACGGATGGTTATCCGTTGCAGCGGTAATATTATTAAAAATGCAAAAGGCGTTGTTGTACCTAATTCTGGCGGCCAAAAAGGCGTGGAAGTTGCAGCCATATTAGGTGTTGTCGCAGGGAATGCAGACCTAGAGCTTCAGGTCATCAGCAAAGTAAAACAGCAAGATATCGATAAGACCAGAGTGTTATACAGTGAGGGATTCTGTAGTTGTGAGCTGGAAGAAAGCGAAGAAAATCTTTTCATTCGCGCGGAATTGACAGCTGGACAGAAAACAGCAGCTGTGGAGGTCAGAATCAAGCATAATCACATTGCCAGAATTGAAAAAAATGGTGAGGTGATATTTGCACAATCTGATATTACAACTCAAGAGTCTGGAGATAAGTCAAAGCTTAATATAAGGGACATACTTGAATTTGCCAATGAGGTAAACTTGGATGATGTAAGAAAAATTATCAGCAGACAGATTAAGTACAATTCTGCCATATCAGAAGAAGGATTGAATCATAAATGGAGTGCTCAGGTGGGACGAACTCTTCTAAAATCTGGCAATAACGATGTCCGAATCATGGCGAGAGCAGCAGCGGCAGCAGGTTCCGATGCTAGAATGAATGGCTGTGCTCTCCCGGTAGTTATCAATTCAGGAAGTGGCAACCAGGGGATCACCTGTACCATGCCGGTTGTCGTTTATGCACAAGATATGAAAGCAGATGAGGATACCCTCTACAGAGCTCTTATCTTGAGCAACCTTCTGTCTATGCATCAGAAGTATTATATTGGAAACCTATCTGCTTACTGTGGAGCCGTATCAGCTGGAGCATCTGCAGCTTGTGGCATTGCCTATCTAAATGGTGCTGATTATGATGTCATTGGAAAGACAATCATCAATACTCTAGGTAATGTGGGTGGCATTGTGTGTGATGGCGCTAAGGCTTCCTGTGCAGCAAAAATTTCCAGTGCAGTAGACGCAGGCATCATGGGTTATGAAATGGCAAAATACGATCGGGTATTTCCATTTGGAGAAGGTCTCGTAGAAAAAGATTACGAAAAGACAATCCAGAACATCGGTCGTATGGGCCGTGAGGGCATGAAATCCACCGATGTGGAAATCCTTAATATTATGATAGGAAAGTAATTTACATATCAAACTACTGGCTTAGCCGGTAGTTTGATCATTAACATTTCTTATATTAGTACATGGTAATTTAAAACTTGAGATTTATAAAAATAAACAAACTTATTTATAAAGTGGGTTAATATTTAAAAACTTAGTTCTTACACCCTTTCTAAAATTATTAATGAAAAAATAATGTAAGAAGCCTTGCTATAACTAATTTAAATACAAGGAGTGAATAAAAGTGGATAAAAAACCAATTAGTATAAAAAGAGTGATAATTCTTGCGGGGGCATTGTGTGCATATTGGATTGGATCTGGGTTTGCAACAGGACAGGAGGTCTTGCAATTTTTCGCAGCGCATGGAACAAAAGGTATTATAGCAGCTTTTGTTTTTCTGTTTTTAATGATTCCATTAACGTACATTTTATATGGAGTAGGCCAAAAGCAGAAATTCCCTAATCCATATGATGTTTTTGAATATTATTGTGGCACAGTTATAGGTAAAGTTTATGTATGGTATAGTGTTGTATTAGTGTATGCGATATTTGTAGTTATGCTCGCAGGCGGAGGCGCAACAATTAATCAATATTATGGATTACCAACATATATAGGTACTGGGGCTATAGCTATTCTTGCATTAGGAACAACATTGTTAGGAGCAGAAAAGCTTGTCGACATAATAGGTGTTATCGGGCCTATTAAAATTGTATTTGTAGCAATAATAGGTATTTGTGGAATTATTACTCTCTTTGGACAGCCGACTTTATTGTCAGATGTCACCAAGCTTTTGCCAACGTTAGGGTTTAAATCCGCTTCTTCTAATTGGGCATGGTCAGGAGCGCTATATGCCTTTCTTGCTCTTATGGTTAGCATACCATTTCAGGTTAATTGTGGAGCGTCTGCAGGTAGTTTAAAAGAAGCACGAACTGCCGCTTTTGTTGGAACAGTTGCTATGACCGCTGCTATTATTGCACTTGTAATAGGTGAACTTGTTTATTATAAATTGATTGTAGGACAACAAGTTCCAACATTAGCAATTGCTAAGCACATATCTCCTATCTTAGGATTGATCTTTTCAGTATTAATAGTACTAAGTATCTATTCAGCAGTGGCCTCATTCCTTTTAATGGTAGTTAGAAAGTTTGCTACTGACAAAACTAAAAAGTTTAATATCATTGCGACAGTGCTAACTGTTATTGGTATGTTCTTTGGAGGTGTACTTCCTTTTGATAAATTGGTAAATATTCTATATCCTTTGGCAGGGTATTCAGCTATCGTTTTCGCTGGCTTTATGATTTATAAAGAATTAAGTTTGAGAAATGGAAAAGCTAATGTTGAAAAAGAAAATAATTAAGCTTAAACTGTAATTTGGTGTTTGCTTAATTTATAATTCCTACCTATAAAAACTATAAGAGTTTATAATAAATTCTTATAGTTTTTTAAGTGTTCTAAAAAACACCTAAATTATATTATTAAAACAAAATATGAATTAATTGTATACTTTTTAGCCCTATAATCGTTTTAGTAATAGAGGGGCTTCTGAAATGGTTATTTCAACATATATTTTGCTTTAGGTTAGGGGGATAAAATGAAAAACGATTTAATAAGCAAAATATTTATGGATAAGATGAATATTATACATTGTTATTTAATAAAGCTAGGTTGCAATCAGGAGGATGCAGAGGATATAACACAAGATACCTTTTATAAAGCATTAAAATATATTGATGGAATAGATGTTTCCCAAATATCATCATGGCTTTTTAGAGTTGCAATTAATAGATATTATGATCTATGTAGAACAAAAAAAAGACATGTACAGGTAATTATAAATGAAGAAATATTTAAATCTGATAACAATTTATGTGAAGATTATATTATAGATCTAGAGAGAAAAGGGGATGTACTAAAAATACTTAATTCATTAAATAATATTCAAAAAAATTTATTAATTCTAAAATATAATATGGACTTATCCTATAAAGAAATATCTAATATCTTAGATATAAATGAAAGTACAGTGAAAACATATTTATTTAGAGCAAGAGCGCAATTTAAAAATAAGTGGGGTGTTATGTATAATGAATGATGAAGAAAAATTAAAAGAATTGTTTGAAGATAAAGGTCCGTCTAATTTTGATAAGGTTATAAAAAAGGCAAAACTTTTCTCTATCATAAGAGGGGTTATAACTAGTATATTAGTATTTACAGTAGTGGGTTTCGTCGGTTTAATCTTTAATGCTACAACTTTAAACGAATTAGGAAATGAGAAAAAGATTGAGCTAGAAAATTATTACAGAATAGCCCATCCTAATTCATATATTGGAAGTGATCAAATGGATGATGGCTTATTGACTGGTGAGCTTGATTATGTTACTTATAGATTTTTAGGGAACAAACCTATTGTTGATGGTAACAACAAAGAATCTTATACTTATCTACCGTTAATAAATGGTCTTTATGGTGATATTAGCGGACTGTTATATGAGGCTAGTGGTGACTCAGAACAATCTAAAAGATATAGCAAGGTTGGCAAAAATGTAATGCAATTTTACCATCCTAGTGTAAAATATACTAAATATAGAGATGATTTATCAATGATTAATAAAATTGAAGAAGATAAAGTTATGGAAATGTCGTTATCATTTGATAAATCTTATAGTATTTCTCAGGTGAAAAGTATGATACCACAAAACATAACATTGAATTGGTATTGGGTGGATACGTATACGAAAAGTAAAGTTACTGAATTAGGTTCTCATATTGAAAAAATAGGAAATGAAGAGGAGATCCCCGTAAATAAAAGGGAAAAACACATAAGTCCTAATATTATACTATATGAGGATGAGGTATATGGTATTAAATCAATAGATGAGGCAGGAAAAAATAAAGAAACACCTGAAAAAGACTTTATTGATACAATTTCTTCTGGAAAAACAAATAAAGGAAAAAATCAACAACTCTATGAAACGTTATTTAGTAAGTTAAGTAAAGATAAAGTGAAAATTACGAAAGATAACATAAAAATTTTAGGAGTTGTAGTTACAGGTGATAAAGATTCTTTAAAACTCCTTAAAAATAAATCTTTTATTAAGGCTTCTAGCCTTGGAGCAGTGGGTGATAAATACTAATTATAAATGTCAACTGCTTGTATAATTTATAATTGAGAGGAGTAAAAAAATGAAAATGTTTTTTAAATTTGATTTTAAGAGAGCTTTTTTTTCTAAGAAAACTTTAATTTCAAGTCTAATAATTTTAGCATTACTATTAATACCGTATTATAGTGAAATTAATTTTCCACATCCTGGATTAGACGGCATTAATTATTTTATAAGAATAGGTGGGTTTACTTATCTTCCCTTTATTGCACCATTACTTGCTAGTATTCCATTTTCTAATTCTTATATTATAGATAAGGAAAAGGATGTTTTTAGCAAACTTTTTACAATAATAGACCCAAAAGTGTATTTCACTAGTCATTTGATAGTAAATGCCTTAGTTAGTGGGTTTGTATTTTTAATAACTAAAACTATATTACTTATATTCTTAATCGGTGCTAATGGCATTAATAATACTCATACAGATGTTGTGGGGGCATTTAGTCCTATTTATTATAAGTCTAAAATTGCTTATATTATTATTTCACTCCTTATAACCTTTGTTAGTTCAGCTGCGTTTTCAACATTTATTTTAGGAATATCAACGTTAACAAAAAGTAAATTTTTGCTTATATTATTACCTTTGTTTTTTGTTGTAGTTACAGCTGTTATATTACCAAACACTGGTTTAGTTGAGCAGTTAAATGTTATGGCATTATTTCAAATTGATATATACACTAAAATTACAGGCATAGGAATTATATTGTATGATTTAATATTATTTTCAATAGGTAGCTTCTTATTTTATTGCTTTGGTTATAAAAAAATGAATAAGGTTATATAAGAAACATTTATTATTTATATCCTTGGTTAACTTAACAAAAAATATCTTGTCAAAATACTTGACAAGATATTTTTTGTTAAGTATAATTGTAAATATAAGGATACACAGGAGGCGTTAATTATGAAAATTACAACTGGGCAAGCTGCACGAGGGGACAATTTTTTTAAAAGGCCTATTTTAATAAATAAATTATGGAGAAAAATTGATTCAGATAGTAGCATTATAATTTCAGCTCCAAGAAGAGTAGGGAAGACTTCTTTAATGAGGTATATAGAAGATAACCCAAGGGAGAAGTACTATGTAGTTTATGTAATTACAGAGTCTGTATATAACGAGAATAAGTATTATAAGGAAATTGTAAAGGCCATTTTAAATTGTGATTCAATAAGAAAAAGAGATAAAGTAATAAATTCAATAAAGGACATAGCTAAAAATGTTTTTAAAAGTATAGATGAGGTTGGTATAGATTCCGTTAAGTTTAGCAAAA
Source organism: Clostridium estertheticum subsp. estertheticum (assembly GCF_001877035.1). NCBI lineage: Bacteria > Bacillati > Bacillota > Clostridia > Eubacteriales > Clostridiaceae > Clostridium > Clostridium estertheticum. Next base: position 2,414,302 of record NZ_CP015756.1, read on the forward strand.
ATATTGAATATAATTATTATGATAAATTTATAGAAATCATGAAAACTATTGATTTAGAAGGGCACAAATTAATTATAATGATAGATGAATTTGCTCAAACAATAGAAAATATTCAACAAAAAGAAGGCACTGCATCTGCAGTTCATCTTCTTCAAAGTAATAGAGTTTTAAGGCAAAATAGTGATATAAATAATAAATTTCAATTTATATATACAGGTTCCATAAGCCTTGAGGGCATTGCAAGACGAATGGATTCTTCAAAGTTTATAAATGACCTAGATATAGTAAAAGTTACTCCACTAAGTGAATCAGAAGGTAAAAATCTTATAAATGAGCTACTTAAAGGACTGGATTTTACTATGGACGAGAGTACTATAAATCATATGCTTAATGAGATTAAGTGGTTAATTCCTTTTTATATTCAACTTGCTATGGATAAAATTCAGGATATTTATGACGAAGATAATTTATGCGTTATACATAATAAATCAGTAGATGTTGCAATAAAACGTATGATAGAAGAAAACAATAAGTTTAGTAGTTGGCATGAGAGACTTGTGGTGTACAAAAATAATGATTATAAGTTCATTATAGAAGCATTAGATCTAATATCTATATCAGAAGCTAAAAAGATAACTTATAATGAAATACACAATTTAGCCGTGAAATATAATCTTTGCGAAACATATAAAGATCTCTTGAATACTCTTATAGATGATGGATATATAAATAATGATGATGAAGGAAAATTTTATACATTTACTTCTCCAATATTAAGAATGTGGTGGTGTAAAAAGAATGCAAACTAGTAGTGTAAGTTTTTATAACCCCAACAATTTAACAGAGAAAGAACTAATTGATAGTTTTGTAATAAGAAAAAAAGAATTTCAAAAAATTATAAATGATATAAAAAGTTCAGATATGAAATATCCAGAGCAGCATTATATGATAGAGGCTCAAAGAGGATATGGTAAAACAACTTTACTTAAAAGATTATACTTTGAAATTAAAAGAGATACAGAATTAAAAGAAAGACTTATTCCTGTTATATTACCAGAGGAACAATATAATATACGTAGATTATTTAAGCTTTGGGAAGTCGTAGCACAAAATCTTGAACTAGAAAGTACTGAATTTATAGGACTTTATAATCAAATGGATAAAGATGCAAATGAAGAAAACTACGAAGATATATGTTTTAAAATAGTCGAACAAAGACTTAAAGAGCAAAATAAAAAGTTAATACTTCTAATAGATAATACTGAAGATATTTTGAAGAAGTTTAAACTTATTGAGCAGCAAAAACTTAGAGAAATTTTATTAACCTCTTCTGAAATTCGTTTTATAGGAGCATCTTCAGAGGTTTTAGAATTCACTTTTAATTATGAAAAACCCTTCTATGACTTCTTTAAGTTAATAAAATTAAAAGGATTAACTACAGAAGAAACTAATGAATATTTTGAAAAATTAGGAGAAATTTCTAATAAGAAAGGTATGAATGAACTAATCAAAATCAATAAAGGTAAAATAGAAGCCATAAGGCGGTTAACTGGTGGGGTACCTAGAATAATGTCATTACATTTCAGTAGTGTATGTTCTGATAGAGGACTAGCCTTTAAAGACATAGATACATTATCGGATAAAGTAACACCTCTTTATAAGCACGTAATGGATAATTTATCTCCAGTGCAGCAAGAAATTGTAGATGTTATATCTTTAAGCTGGGAGGCCATAACTACAAAAGAAATTGCAGACAAAATAAGAATGCAAAGCAAAGAAGTGTCAGCTCAGCTAAATCAATTAGAAAAGAATGGTGTAATAAATAAAATACCTCTGAACAAGAAAAATTATATGTATCAAATTAAGGATCGATTCTTTAACATATGGTATCTAATAAGATTTGGAGGAGAAAAAGAAAAACAGCAGGTGTTATGGCTTGTAAATTTTTTAGAAAGCTGGTGTAGTAGGGAAACTTTAATTAATAAAAGTAAAAACAAAGAACAAGATTTAAATTATGATAAAAATCGTAACAATTTTAGCAGTATCTATGAATTATCAAAAACCTTACTTTTGAATGATAAAATAGAAGAATCCGTTAAAAAGTCTCCCTTGTTTTTACAAGTAGCTAATAATACAGATAAATATAATAGATTTATTAATGAGTATTTTATATTACTAATGGCTAAAAAACAATATAACTCATTATTAAATCTATTTAATGAAAAGAAATTTATGCTAAAGGATAAGTTTAAGCCTACTTATTATGCTTTAATGTACTTTATAAAAAATCAAAATGAAAAATTTGAAATTGAATATAAAAAAGTGGGGGAGGAATTAAAGGAAACTGTTGAAGAAATTATTGAAGAAGTTAAGAAGAATGAAGAATAAAAACTAAATAAGGAGAATAAGTATGGAAAAGAAAACCGCTTTGGTAGTTGGAGCTACAGGACTTGTTGGGGGCAATTTAGTTAATATGTTATTAGAAGCCCCTGAGTATGAAATGGTAATAGTTTGGGTTAGAAAATCTACGGGAATAAATAATAAAAAGCTTGAAGAAAAAATAATCAATTTTGAATTGCTTGACACCTATAAGCTTGAAGACACGGTTAATCATATATTTTGTTGCCTTGGAACAACTATAAAAAAGGCTAAGAGTAAGGAAGTTTTTAAAAAAGTTGATTTGGAATATATAGTTTCTTTAGCAATGAAAGCGAAGGAAAATGATGTATCACAATTTCTTGTAATTTCAGCAATGGGATCTGATGTAAAGTCCGCCGTTTTCTATAACAAAGTTAAAGGTCAAATGGAAAATGAACTTAGCAACTTAGGGTTAAGAGGCCTTAAAATTTTTAGACCGTCTTTACTTTTAGGAGATAGAACTGAATTTAGATTTGGTGAAAAAGCAGCGGAAGTTGTTTCAAAATGCATACCATTTATATTTAACGGTGCTTTAAAAAAATATAAACCTGTATACGGAAATACTGTGGCAAAAGCTATGTATAAAGTTGCAATAGAAGAAAAATCAGGAATAGAAGCTTTTAATTCTGAGGTAATTCAAATAAAGGGCACAATATGAATAAAATAGTGTAGATGTATGTTATTATTAATGATGTAAATTAAAATACATAATACAAAGGGGACATGGATCATGTTAGATATAACAAAAGAATACCTACAAAAAAAGTATAAAATAAATTCAAAAACGATAGGACTCTATGATATAGCAATAAAAGATGTGCAAAGTGAGTTTGAAAAGCTTGATGAAGTAAGGGAGTATAACCAACTTAAGGTTTTGACTGCACTTCAAGATGAGAGAATTAGCGAATCTCATTTTACAAACTCTTCTGGATACGGTTATGGTGATATAGGACGAGATTCATTAGATAAAGTATATGCAAGAATTTTCAATTGCGAGAGCGCACTAGTTAGGCCACATTTTGTTAATGGAACACACGCAATTGGGGCAGCATTGTTTGGCAATTTAAGACCTAATGATACAATGCTATCTGTATGTGGAACGCCTTATGATACACTACATAATATAATTGGTATAACTAATAAGAAAGATATAGGATCATTAAAAGATTTTGGCGTAAAATATAAACAACTAGAATTAAATAATTCTAAGGTTGATATAGATCTAATGAAAAAAACAATGATATCAGATAAATCAATAAAGCTCGTTCATATTCAAAGATCTACTGGATATGGATGGAGAAAAGCTTTGTTGATTTCTGAGATAGAAGAAATTATAAAAGCAGCAAAATCTATAAATCCGAATGTAATTTGTTTTGTGGATAATTGTTATGGAGAATTTATTGAAACTACAGAGCCAACAGATGTTGGTGCAGACTTAGTTGCAGGTTCTTTAATAAAAAATATTGGTGGCGGAATTGCACCAACAGGTGGATACATTGCAGGTAAAGAAGAATATGTAGTGCAAGCTTCATATAGACTAACAATTCCAGGCATAGGTGGAGAATGTGGTTCTACATTTGGAGTAATGCGTTCTTTATTTCAAGGATTGTTTCTAGCTCCACACGTAACTATGGAAGCGTTGAAGGGTGCTATTTTCTGTGCAAGGATTATGGAACTTGCAGGGTTTGATGTTCTTCCTAAATATACTGATAAAAGAAGTGATATAATTCAAGCTATTAAATTTGGAAATAAGGAAATGCTAATTAATTTCATTAAAGGGATACAAGCAGGTTCTCCAATTGATTCATTTGCTCAGTGTGAACCATGGGATATGCCAGGATATGAAGATAAGGTAATAATGGCAGCAGGGGCCTTTATTCAAGGAGCATCTATAGAATTATCTGCAGATGCTCCAATAAGGGAACCTTATATAGCATATTTACAGGGCGGATTAACATTTGATCATGCTAAAATTGGAATATTAATAGCTCTTTCAAAAGTTATATAAATTTCGAGTAAATACTTCAATATAGGATAGAAAAAGAGACTACAATTAAAATTATTGTAGTCTCTTTTGTTTCCTTTAAAGAAATAATTAATACTTTCTATAAATGCCGACGAGTATACCTAAAATTGAACAGTCATCTAATATGATAGGGGACATTGATGAATTCTCAGGCTGAAGCCTTATATGTCCTTTTTCTCTAAAAAATCTTTTAATAGTTGCTTCATTCTCAATAAGTGCTACAACTATATCACCATTTTTAGCTGAATTAACTTTCTCGATTATAGCAAGATCACCATCTAATATTCCGGCTTCTATCATGCTACTACCAGAAACTTTAAGCATAAATAACTCATTATTAGTTTTAGTAAAATTTAAAGGTATAGTAAATGTATCTTCAACATTCTCAACCGCAAGGATTGGTACCCCAGCTGTAATTTTCCCTATAATAGGTATATCTATAAGTTCTTTTCTTATAACAGCATCCTTTAATAATTCTATTGCACGAGGTTTAGCAGGGTCCCTACGTATATATCCTTTTTTTTCTAATCTTTCTAAATGACCATGAACAGTTGAGGTGGATTTCAATCCTACAGCTACACATATTTCTCTCACTGAGGGTGGATATCCTTTTAATTGAACTTGATCTTTTATAAAGTTATATATTTCACTCTGTTTATCTTTTTTTTGAGTTAACATGTAAACACCTCTCATTCATGGTATAATTATACCATATAAGTTCAAAAACATCAAACAAATGTTCTATTTCAGGGTATAAGAATAAAAATTAATAAGTATTTGATTAATGATACCTTATTTGTTATAATAGTTCATTATAATAGTATTAGAAATAAATGTAGTGGGGTGTTGTATGTCTAAAAACTGTATATTTAATAATAAGAAAATTTGTAATGACTGTGGTGATTGTGAAGTCTGCGAATTAAATTCAAATAAGAAATGTGATAATTGCGGAAAATGTTTAGAACTTGAAGGTTTTGATGTTAAAGCTATAAAAATTGATGAAGTCTTTGAAGATGCTGGAACTGGAAAGTTAGATGATGATATTTATAACGTGGATGAAATTGATGAATCTGCTTTAGAAGAGACCATAGAAAATAAAGATGAAGAAACATCTAAAGATGATGAAGCATCAAAAATTGAAGCATACGAAGCGTTTTTAGCTGAGGAAAAGCAAGAGAAGCTAAATAAAGATAAATACATACCTGAAAATAATGAAGTTTGGGAATTTATAGATGATATAGATGGAGCAAAAGAGTTACTTGAAGACGAAGAAGATAACTCAGAATTTCTTCAAGAGGAATTTCCAGGACTTATAAGACTAAAGAAGGTATAAAAAGTATAGAGTAAGAGGGCACAGGAGTATATATTATCACGGATGTGATAGTATATACTCCTTTTTATTATTCATCAGATAGGGGATTCGACTTAACAGCATTTCTTAGTTTTTCATCGTCAGCATGAGTATATATCTGAGTGGTAGAAATATTTTCATGTCCTAATATGTCTTGTAAACTTCTAATATCTACGTTTCCATACTTATACATAAGGGTAGCTGAAGTATGTCTTAATTTATGAGGAGTATATTTATTTTTGTTGAGCCCAGCATCTCCTATATGCTTTTTAACAATTCTTTCTACCGTTCTTTTATTAATTCTTCCAAACTTGCCACTGATAAAGAGGGCATCCTTATCCTCAGCATGAATTTTATCTATGTTCATATTTCTAATAGGTAAATATTTATAGATTGCTCTAAGTGATGCTTTATTTAAATAAATTGTTCGCTCTTTATTTCCTTTCCCAATTACAGATAATGTATCTTCTTTCATATCGGACAAATTTATACTACAAAGTTCTGACAATCTGAGACCACAATTTAGGAATAATGTAATAATACTATGATCTCGAATAGAATGTTTATCTCGAGAGATTGTAGCTTCGAGTAGGTCCTTACTTTCATTTAATGTTAAAAAAACTGGGCTTCTTTTTCCAATCTTAGGGGACTCTAAATCTATAGTTGGGTCTACAGTTAGTACTTTAGCCTTAGTAGTTAAATATTTAAATAGGGACTTTATGGATGCAATTTTTCTAGCCTTAGCATAATTGCCATTAGCCCTATATTTACCAAGATAAGAGATAAAGGCGTATAAATCCTGTAATTTAAGAGTTTTTAATGTATCTAAGGTAAAGTCGCTAATTACAATGTCTTCAAGCTTTATGTTCTTATCTGAAGGAATTAAATCTTTATACATTTTTAGAAACTTTAAAAGTAATGACAAATCGGCAGTATAAGCAATTATAGTATTAATAGAACAGCCTTTAATAGTAGATAAATAATTAAAATAATCATTTAGAAACGGTGGTAGTTCATTTTTATAAATACCATTTAGATCAGATTTCATAGTAACCTCCAAAATACATAATAATGTCGTGAAACTTACATTTCACGACATTATTATACTACAAAAGAGGGGGTAAAATCATGTTTATTTTAAAATATAATTATATTTATTTTTTATCTATGTTTTTTACTAGTGTATTAATAGTGATTTACTTTTAATTTTATAAAATAAAAAGCTATCAGTTTTATATTTATAATGTACCCTATAGGGCAGACGGATTTAAAAAAGTCTACCCGGTAGGGTATTTTTATGTATAATAAAGAAAAGTATAATAATTTAAATTAGATATATACAAGGATGGTGGAAATTTAAATGAGCAACAAAACATTTACAGAAAAAGATGTAGCAATACTAGCTAAAAACAAAAATGTTAAAGCAGTAAGTATGAAGGGAATTACATATACAGATGAATTTAAACGCATTTTTATAATAGAGAACGAAAAAGGAAAATTTCCAAGGGAGATATTTGAAGAAAATGGGTTTGATATAGATATAGTTGGGATTAAACGTGCTAAATCATCAGGATCTCGCTGGAGAGCTGCATATAGAAATGAAGGTATATGTGGACTAAATGATGCAAGAAATGCGAATACTGGAAGACCAAGAGTGAGAGAACTTTCCGCAGACGAAAGATGCGAGCGCCTTAAAGCCCAAATTAACTTGCTGAAAGCTGAGAATGAATTGTTAAAAAAAATCGACATCCTAGAAAGAAGGCTGATAAGCAAGAAATAATCTTAGTAGCACAGGAAAAATTTATTCTTATAAATTCACAAATCGAAAAATATAAGCTCAAAAATATGCTTACCCATTTATGCAAAATTACGGGTGTATCTCGTTCTGGATATTACAATTATTTCTCTACTAAAGCTCTCAGCCGTAGGCGCCAACGCGATAGGTTGGATGAAGCAGTAGGTGAAATTGTACTAAATGCATATAACTTTAAAAATCGTAAAAAAGGAGCTAGACAAATAAAAATGACATTAGAAGGCGAATTTGGAATCGTATACAATTTAAAACGTATTAGAAGAATAATGAAAAAGTATGGTATCATTTGCCCCATTAGAAAAGCGAATCCATATAAACGTATGATGAAAGCTACAAAGGAGCATACTGTTTTAAAAAATCTATTAAATAGAAATTTCAAACAGAATATACCTGGAAAAGTATTGCTTACAGATATAACTTATCTATTTTACGGAAAAAGTAAGAAGGCATATTTATCTACGATTAAGGATGGATCTACAAATGAGATTTTGGCATACAATGTGACTGATAATTTGAGATTAGATATCGTAACAGACACTATACATAATCTGAAAAAGAATAGAAAAATTAAATTGCCTAAAGATGCATTTATACACTCAGATCAAGGATTTCATTATACGAATCCGACATTTCAAAAGCTAGTAAAAAAATCTGGTTTAGGACAATCAATGTCAAGACGTGGAAACTGCTGGGATAATGCTCCACAAGAATCATTCTTTGGCCATTTCAAAGATGAGGCATACATAAAATCATGTGAAACATTAGAACAACTAAAGCAAGAGATTAAGCAATATATGATCTACTATAATAAATTTAGATATCAATGGGGTCTAAGAAAGATGACTCCTGTTCAATACAGAAATCATCTTCTCAAATCAGCATAGACTTTTTTTAAAATTGTCCTTGACAAGGGGTACACATTAATTCCTGATAGCTTTTTACAATCAAATTATACGTTTATTGAAGTTTCAACGCCAATTGCATCTTTATTAGCTGCGAGTATTGGATTTACATATTCACCTATAAAGTCTACTACTTGACTTGGAGCTCTTCCAACAAATTTAATTGGATCAATTACAGCTATAATCTCTTCTTTTGACATCTTAAAGATTGGATCATTTATAATTCTCTCTATAAGATCATTATTTAGACCTTCTTCTTTAACACGTTTAGCTGCATCCATAGAATGAACTCTAATGTGTTCATGAAGATCTTGTCTGTCTCCGCCCTTTTTAACTGCTTCCATAAGGATATTTTCTGTAGCCATAAATGGTAGCTCGTGGTTTACATGAGAAGTAATTACCTTTTCATATACAACCATGTTCCCTGCTATATTCATATATAAATTTAAAACTCCATCAAGTGCAAGAAAAGCTTCAGCCACAGATATTCTCTTATTAGCTGAGTCATCTAGTGTTCTCTCAAACCACTGCGTGGCAGCTGTTATAGCAGGATTTAATGAATCTACTATAATATATCTAGCTAAAGAACTAATTCGCTCAGAACGCATAGGATTTCTTTTGTATGCCATTGCCGAAGATCCGATTTGTTTTTTCTCAAATGGCTCCTCTACTTCTTTCATACTTTGAAGTATTCTTAAATCATTACTAAATTTATAAGCACTTTGAGCTATTTCTGAAAGTGTATTTAGTATTATAGAATCTACTTTTCTAGAATAAGTTTGACCAGTAACTGGATATGTATCAACAAATCCCATTTTATTTGCTACATATTTATCTAAGTCTTTAACCTTCTTCTCATCATTTTCAAATAAGTTCATAAAGCTAGCTTGAGTTCCGGTAGTTCCCTTTACTCCAAGTAACTTAATATTATCAATTACGAAGTCCAAATTTTCTAGATCCATTACTAAATCTTGAATCCATAGTGTTGCTCTTTTACCTACTGTAGTTAATTGTGCTGGTTGCAGATGCGTGTAACCTAAAGTAGGAATATCTTTATATTTTAATGCAAATGTTGAAGATTTACTAATTACATTAACTAATTTCTTCTTAATTAATAATAAAGCCTTTTTCATGATGATAAGGTCTGTGTTATCACCTACATAACAGCTAGTAGCTCCTAAATGGATTATCCCCTTTGCAGTTGGACATTGTACGCCGTATGCATATACATGGCTCATTACATCATGTCTTATTTCTTTTTCTTTTTCCTCAGCCACTTCATAATTTACATTATCAACATTGGCTTTAAGCTCATCAATTTGATCCTGCGTTATATTAAGTCCTAATAATTTTTCACCTTCAGCTAATGCTACCCAAAGCTTTCTCCAAGTTTTAAATTTCATATCATCTGAGAATAAAAAACTCATTTCTTTTGATGCGTATCTACTATTTAATGGTGTATTATAAGTATTTCTCATATTTTGCCTCCACACGTACGTATTAAGATATAAACCGATTATCATTCATATTATAACATACAATATTGTAAAAAGTAATGTAAATGTTCGTATATACTAACTATAAAATCTAAATAACCTTTGAAATTATAAATTCATCTCCCCTCATATTAATAATACTCTAAAGAAGTCATTAAATAGTTCTAAAATATTATATTTCTAATATAATTTAAACAACTAGAAATAATTATAATAGTGTGGGGGTAATTATGTATAAGCTTAATAATATAGACAAACTATCATTTATATTAGTATTGGTGGGCGCATTAAACTGGGGACTTTTGGGGTTATTAAATTTTAATCTAGTTAACGCCATCTTTGGAGCTATTCCATTTCTTGCTAGATTTATATACATCTTAGTAGGACTATCTGCTGTTAATATTATCGTGTTTATATTCAGAAATAAAAAAGAATACTAATATTATTGGTAGTAAAAATACTCCATATCTATTATGGAGTATTTTTTGTTGTTTTAGTCAAATATTTATACTGTTCTCCCCTTCTATTAAGCTTTCAACCTCAACTGAAATTTGAGTTAAATAATTTTCATATCCTTTTACTGTTATTTCATCTAAAAGAAATTCTTCATAAGAATATTTTTTTATATCAAAATTAGAGGCTTTTAAAAATTGAAGTATTTTATTATATGTTTTGTCGATATTGTTATAGTCCCCTTTGTGATACGCTACACAATAGATGCCCTTTGGTTTAGTAAAAGTAAAAGGAACATCATCTTTAGAATTTAACTTTGTATATAAATATGAATAATTTTTAGCTACTCCCTTTAATATATTATCCTTACTTATCATGATGCAACTAGAATATCCAGAGTTAATATGGTTTAAAGTGCAATAGTTCATATGCTCGGACAATGTTTTAAAATATTCATTATCGCTCACATTTTCTATTGAATTGCTTAGAAGAAGATATTCCTCATCAAAAAATTCTAAATGGATTTTAGAATAATCTATTATACACGCATATTCTGTTATGGAAATTTTTGTTTCCATGAGTTTACGTATTCTTTTTAAGTTTTCTATCTCAATATCAATATCTAGTATTTTATTTTTAAATAACTTAATTAATGCATTTGGGCTCCTATTATCGAGATAAGATTTAATCTCCTTTAAAGGCATATTTATCTCTTTTAAATTAGTAATAACATCAAAAAGATCAAATTGTTGTTGAGAATAATATCTATATCCATTATCATCTCTTATTTCTGGTGAAAAAATGCCTATATCATCGTAATGGAAAAGAGTTTGTTTCTTTACATTACATAACTTTGCAAAATCTCCAGTAGTAAAATATTTATTAAACTTTTCATTCATAGATTGTTTCTCCTCTTGACTATACGGTAACTATATACTTTATTATAATATTATTGCAATAATATTTCAAGGGTACTTAAAAAGGAGTGAACATAAGGAATGAAACTAATATTAAAATATATAAAGAAATATAAACTGCTTCTAGTGCTTAATATAATATCAATTTTTGGATTTGCATTAGTGGAACTCGGAATTCCAACAATAATGGCTAAAGTTATTGACATAGGGATAGCTAATAAAGATATAGCATATATAAGGCATATGGGGATTGTAATTGTTGTAATATCTGTAGTTGGGTCTATGGGTTCAATATTATTAGGGTATTGTTCTTCAAAAATTTCTACTAGTATGATTAGAGATATAAGAAATGCTATTTTTAGAAAATCTCAGGAATTTTCACATAGTGAATATGATAAGTTTGGAATATCATCAATGATAACTCGAACAACCAATGATGTTTTTCAATTGCAACAATTTACAAATACTCTGTTAAGAACAGCATTACTTACACCTGTTATGTTTATTGTAAGTTTAGTGATGATTCTTAGAACCAGCTTACAGTTATCCGCAGTATTAGCGATAACTGTACCATTCATAGTTGGTGGAGTAGTTATTATAGCTAAAAAATCTTATCCACTTTCAGAAAAACAACAGAAAAAATTAGATGGATTAAATAGAATTTCAAGAGAAAATTTAACTGGAACTAGAGTAATCAGGGCGTTCGGGAACGATGATCATGAAAACCAAAGATTTGAAAAGATAAATAATGATTATGCCAGTGTATCTAAAAAGTTATATAAGCTTATGGCAATCCCTCAACCAGCTTTCTTTATCTTGTTAAATTTCGCTGTGTTAGTTATTTTTTGGGTCTCTAGTAAAATGATAAATTTAGGAACATTGCAAGTTGGACAATTGGTAGCGTTTATAGAGTATTTGTTCCATGCAATGTTCTCTATTATTCTTTTTTCAATGGTGTTTATCATGTATCCCAAAGCACAAATTTCAGCCAATAGAATTCAAGAAATATTAGATGAAGAACCTATTATTAAAAATCCTATAGATGGTATTAAAGATACCGATATTAAGGGTATTGTAGAATTTAATAATGTTACCTTTACGTATCCAGATGGAGAAATTCCAGTATTAAGAGATATTTCCTTTACAGCAGTAAAAGGAGAAACAGTAGCATTTATAGGAAGTACAGGCAGTGGTAAAAGTACGTTAATTAATTTAATTCCAAGATTTTATGATGTTACAAAAGGTAACATAAAGATAGATGGAGTAGATGTGAGAGATTATGATTTAAAGGCATTACGTGAAAAAATGGGATTTATACCTCAAAAGACATTGCTATTTGCTGGCAGTATTGACACTAACATTAAATTTGGCAAAAATGATGCAGATAAAGAAGAAGTTGAACATTCTGCAAAGGTAGCTCAGGCTTATGATTTTATTAATAGTAAACCTAAAAAATTTGAGGAACTAATAAGTGAAAGTGGATCTAATGTGTCGGGAGGTCAAAAGCAAAGATTGTCTATTGCAAGAGCATTAGTTAGAAAACCTGAAATTTATATTTTTGATGATAGTTTTTCTGCCCTAGATTTTAAAACAGATGCACTGCTTAGAAAAAGATTAAAGGACGAAACTAGAGATTCCATAGTTTTAATAGTTGCACAGAGGATGGGATCTATACTTGATGCTAATAAAATAATAGTATTAAATGAAGGAGAAATAGTAGGCATCGGGACTCATAAAGAATTATTAAAAACCTGCGGAATCTACCATGAAATTGCATCATCTCAACTTACAAAGGAGGAACTTGCACAATGAAAAAGTTAAAGTATTCGATAAGAAAAATTTCGCCCTTCTTAAAACCATATAGGAAACCATTTATTGCTGCAATTTTATTTATAGTAATAGCTGCCATTTTCACTACTATTGCTCCAAGAATAGAAGGATTAATTACAACTAGTCTTGCCAAAGATGTTATGAATATAGTGAAAGGTACAAATGGAACTTTCGTTAATTTTAATTATATTTTAAGGGTCTTAATAAGATTAGCTTTTATCTATGTATTTGGAGCATTATCCACTTATTTAGCAAGTCTATTATTAGCTAATGCTATTCAAAATACTATGAAAGATTTAAGAAATGCCGTTCAAGGTAAAATCAGAAAATTACCTATAAGTTATTTTGATAAAAATAGCTATGGTAATGTACTTAGCCGTATAACAAATGATATAGATACTATTTCTAATGCACTACAGCAGAGTTTTAGTCAAGTTATAAATACAATATTGGCACTAACTTTAGCCAGTGTTATGATGTTTACAATTAATGTAAAACTTGCATTGTTAGTTATACTTATAGTGCCAATAAGCTATTTAATATCAAAATTTATAGTTAGTAAATCTCAAAACCTATTTAATAAACAGCAAAATGTTTTAGGGAAATTGAACGGTAAGGTGCAAGAAATATATACTGGATTTAATGAAATAAAATTATATGGGAAACAAGAAGATGCTATAAAAGATTTTGAAAATATTAATGATGAACTTTTTAATACTGGATTCAAGGCACAATTCATATCAAGTATAATGTCTCCCTTAGTTTCATTAGTAACTTATTTGGCAATTGCAGTCATTGGAATTATTGGTTCGATATATGTTATAAGTGGAATAATGACAGTTGGTAATCTTCAAGCTCTTATGCGGTATATTTGGCAAATAAATCAACCAATTTCTGAGGTGACGCAATTATCTTCTGCAATACAATCAGCCTTTGCAGCAATTGAACGTGTATTTGAAATACTAGATGAAAAGGAAGAAATTCCAGATAAAGTAGATTTTATAAAACTTGAGAATCCACGTGGCAATGTAACTTTTGAGCATGTGAAATTTGGATATAATAAAGATGAGGTTCTAATTGAGGACTTAAATGCAGAGATAAAAAGTGGTCAGATGGTTGCTATAGTTGGTCCAACAGGAGCAGGTAAAACCACATTAGTGAATTTATTAATGAGATTTTACGATATTCAAGGTGGATCTATAAAAATAGATGAAGTTGATACTAGAGATATGAAACGTGAAGATTTACGTTCTATATTCGGTATGGTTCTTCAGGATACTTGGTTATATAATGGAACAATTCATGATAATATTGAGTATGGTAGATTTGGAGCTAGCAATGAAGAAATTATTGAAGCAGCTAAAATAGCTAACGTACATCACTTTATTAAAACCCTTCCAGATGGGTACGACATGTTCCTAAATGAAGAGGCTTCTAACATATCCCAGGGAGAAAAACAACTTTTGACTATAGCAAGAGCTATAATATCAAATCCAGCAATATTAATATTAGATGAAGCAACTAGTTCAGTTGACACTAGATTAGAAATATTACTTCAAAAAGCTATGAGGAATATAATGAAAGGAAGAACTAGCTTTGTTATTGCACATAGACTTTCAACTATTCGTAACGCAGATTTAATATTGGTTATAGATCAAGGAAATATTATAGAGCAAGGAACCCATAATGAATTAATGAAAAGGAGTGGTTTCTATGAAAAACTCTATAATAGTCAATTTGGGAGTCAAGCAGCAAACTAAAATCATTACTTCTAAAGCAGCCAGGTATATATCTTAATTATGCAATAAAACAATCACCTTTTTAATATTCTGCAATCTTGCCAATTTTTCTAAATTTATAATATCTCTTGGTAAGAAGGGATTCTATTGATTCACATTTTAATCTACCAATTGCTTCCTCTAAATTGCGTTTAATACTAATTGACATCTCATCTATATTAGTATGTGCTCCGCCTAGAGGTTCTTTTATAATTCTATCTATTATTTCGTAATTTATCAAATCCTGAGCTGTTATTTTCATGGCACTCGCTGCTTCACCCGCAAGACTTGCATCTTTATATAATATACTAGCAAAACCTTCTGGTGATAAAATAGAGTAAATTGCATGTTCGAGCATCCAAACTTCATCCGCTACAGCCATTGCTAAAGCTCCACCACTTCCACCTTCACCAATGACTATTGAAATTATTGGTGTTTTTAAAGTTGACATATACATAAGATTTCTAGCTATTGCTTCACCTTGACCTCTTTCTTCTGCACCTAATCCACAATATGCCCCCGGAGTATCAACAAAACAAATAACAGGTCTTTTAAATTTTTCTGCCTGTTTCATAAGTCTTAAAGCTTTTCTATATCCTTCTGGATTTGGCATACCAAAATTTCTCTTTATATTTTCCTTTGTGTTATTTCCCTTTTGCTGCGCTATAACAGTTACAGGTATACCATTAAACTCTGCGATTCCACCCACAATTGAAGCATCGTCTCCATAATACCTATCGCCATGTAACTCAATAAATGAATCAAAAATTTTATTTATATAATCAAGAGCAGTCGGACGTTCCACTAGCCTTGCAATACTTACTTTATCCCAAGCAGTTAAATTTTTATAGGCTTCCTTTTGCATATTATAGAGCTTTATTTGCATCTGTCTTATCTCTTTATCTAAATCCATATTTTGATCTTTTGCTAAATTTTTTAGCTCATCTATTTTACTTTTAAGTTCATACATGTTCTTTTCAAAAGGTAAAGTTACCATAAAATTTCACTCCTTATGTATTACTTTTGTCTTTCTGTCGGTGCTATAAATGAAGTTTCAATATCTGCGCTAAAGTTTCCTTCATAACTTTTCTATCCACTATTTTGTCTATAAAACCCTTCTCAAGCAAAAATTCGGCCCTTTGAAACCCCTCAGGCAATTGCTGCTTTAATGTCTGCTCTATAACTCTTTTTCCTGCGAAACCTATTAGTGCATTAGGCTCTGCGAGGATTATATCTCCAAGAGTTGCGAAACTTGCTGTAACTCCGCCTGTGGTTGGATCTGTAAGAACAGTTATATAAAGATTACCACTTTCATTATGTCTTGCAATAGCAGCACTTGTTTTAGCCATTTGCATTAGAGAAAATATGCCCTCCTGCATCCTAGCTCCCCCTGATGCTGTAAATATAATAATTGGTTTTTTACTCTCTGTTGCTTTTTCAATAACCCTCGTAATTTTCTCTCCAACTACAGATCCCATACTTCCCATCATAAAATTACTATCCATTACTGCAATTAGCGTATCTTGCCCGTTTATCTTTCCTTCTCCGGTTATTACTGCTTCGTTTAATAAAGTTTTATCACGTATAGTTTGAAGTTTCTCCGTATATCCCTTAAAATCTATAGGGTTACCTGATATCATAAATTCATCATATTCTTTAAAAGTACCTTTATCTATGGTATAATCTATTCTTTCGCGACACCCTATTCTGAAATGGGTTCTACAATTATCACAGGTCATTATGCTACTCTCCAAATCCTTTTTATAAAGAATTTTACCACAGGTTTCGCATTTAACCCACATTCCTGAAGGGATATTAGGTTTTTTATCGCCATCTTCATTTTCTAAATTTTTAACCTCAATATATTTACTCTTTTTAAATATACGTTTAAACTCAAACATATAACTACCCCTTTCTAAAAATATACCCACTTCAATTTATAGCATATAGAATAAATACTGTTAATTGCATAAAATTTTTAAATATTTTTAAATTCTTTACCAATAAAACCAGTATCAAATTTACCTTTTATAAAATCTTTATTATTTACTATCTTAAATTGGAAGTCTATATTAGTATCGACTCCTTCTATTATAAATTCACCAAGAGTTCTTCGCATTTTACATATTGCTTCATCTCTGTCTTCTCCGTGAACAATGAGCTTTCCTATCATAGAGTCATAAGTCGGTGGAATTTTATATCCCTGATACGCTGCGCTGTCTACCCTTACTCCATATCCACCAGGAATATGAAGTGATTTAATGACCCCCGGACAGGGTCTGAAATTTTTAGCAGGATTTTCTGCATTTATTCTACATTCAATAGCATGACCCATAATTTTTATATCTTCTTGCTTATATGGAAGCACTTGACCTGCTGCAATTATTATTTGTGATTTAACCAAATCTATCCCAGTAATCATTTCTGTTATTGGATGCTCCACTTGTATACGAGTATTCATCTCCATGAAATAGTATTTACCATATTTATCAAGCAAAAATTCTATAGTTCCCGCATTTTTATAATTAATAGATTTAGCTGCTTTAATTGCAACCTCGCCCATCTGTTTCCTAAGTTCCTGCGTCATTCCAGCTCCAGGGGCCTCTTCTATTACCTTTTGGTTACGTCTTTGAATAGAACAATCTCGCTCATTAAGATGAATCACATTCCCATGCTCATCTGCGAGTATTTGAAACTCTATATGCCTTGGTTCTTCTATGAATTTTTCCATATACATTGTTCCATCACCAAAATTAGTCTCCGCCTCGGTTTTTGCAGTATTAAATGCAGTTGCGAGATCTTCTACTTTGCTAACAACTCTTATACCTCTTCCCCCGCCTCCAGCTGAAGCCTTGATCATGACAGGGTATCCTATTTTCTCAGCTGATGCTAAAGCATCTGTTTCAGATGCAATTTCTCCATCGGATCCAGGAACAACAGGCACTCCTGCTTTTATCATAATTTCTCTTGCCTTTAATTTGTTGCCCATGTTATCAATATTTTGTGAATTAGGGCCTATATATTTTATATTACATTCCTCACACATTTGTGCAAATTTACTATTTTCAGATAAAAATCCATAACCAGGATGGATCGCTTCCGCACCTGTAAGAACTGTAGCACTTAATATATTTTGCATATTTAGATAACTATCCTTAGATTTAGCAGGTCCAATACATATAGCCTCATCTGCCATTTGGGTATGAAGAGCTTCCTTATCAACCTCGGAATATACTGCAACAGTTTGGATACCCATTTCATTACATGCCCGAATTATTCTTACCGCTATCTCGCCTCTATTAGCAATTAATATCTTCTTAAACATATTATTTATCATCCCCACACTTGAAATTATTAACTAAAGTGTTTTTAGTTAATGAATATTTCTATCCACTATTTCTTAATTATTTTAAATAATGGTTGACCGTACTCTACCATATCTTCATTAGAAACTAATACTTCTAAAACTTCCCCATTTACTTCGCTTTCAATTTCATTCATAAGTTTCATAGCCTCTAGTATACAAAGTGTATCTCCTACTTTAACAATAGATCCAACTTTTACAAAATTCTTTGATTCGGCACTTGGAGAGGTATACATAGTTCCAACAATAGGTGATTTAACTATAAATATGTTTTCATCAGGTATTGTCTTCACTGCATTTTCAGAGACAGCATTTTCTTTATTTTTTGTATACACTTGCTGCATTTCTATGGTTTCTTTAATTAATGGTTCATGAGTAACTGTCTCTATATGTCTAACATTTTCAGGAACTCTTTCTACTACCACCTGTGCTTCTTTTTTCTCCATCCTTATTCTAATATCATCTGTCTCAATTTCAAAACAGGTAATTTGGGTATCACTAACGATTTTTATCAATTCTTGAATGTTTTTATAATCCATATTTATCTACCATCCCATTTTTTTAATAATATAGTAGTATCCTGACTCTTGTTTCAAATTTATTATTGTTAAGCAATCCATATTAAGTAATGATATTTTTTATTTGAATTTAACAATCGTATTTTCTGCCTCTTTAAACATTTCTTCTATAATTTCCTTGCAACATTGTTCTTTCTTTATTAGACCTGCGATTTGTCCCGCCATAACAGATCCCATATCTATATCACCCTCTTTTGCAGCTTTTGGTAAACATCCTCTTCCGAGTTCCTTTAAAGCCTTTACAGATGCATTTTCTTTTTCAAGCTTTTGAAATTGTCTTGATAACTTATTTTTTAAAACTCTAATAGGGTGCCCTGTAGATCTTCCTGTAACCACTGAATCTATATCCTTTGCGGCTAATATCTTTTTTTTGTAGTTTTCGTGTATTGTACATTCATTTGCTACTAAAAATCGTGTTCCTACCTGAACTCCCTGTACTCCTAGCATAAAAGCTGCTGCGACACCACGACCGTCACCTATGCCACCTGCTGCAATTACTGGTATACTAACCCCATCAACAACTTGAGGGACGAGCGACATGGTTGTAAGCTCACCAATATGTCCTCCAGATTCGCAACCTTCTGCAATAACCGCATCTGCTCCTGCTCTTTCCATACGCTTAGCCATGGCTACAGAAGCCACCACTGGTATTACTTTAATTCCGTGTGACTTCCAAAGAGTCATGTATTTACCTGGGTTTCCAGCGCCTGTAGTAACGACTTTAACACCTTCTTCACATACAAGATGTGCGATTTCTTCTGCATTATCACTTAAAAGCATTATATTCACACCAAAAGGTTTGTCTGTTAATTGCTTTGTTTTTTTAATTTCAGCCCTTATATAATCAGTTGGTGCATTGGCTGCGGCTATAATACCTAGGCCACCTGCATTAGACACCGCAGATGCTAAACTACTATCCGAAACCCAAGCCATTCCACCTTGTATTATTGGACATTTAACACCTAAGTCTTTAAAAAATACAGAATTAAACATTTTACCCCTCCTTGTTTCTTAAGTGATTTAGTTTCTATTATTTTAATTTTCCTTCTATATATCTAACGATTCCCTTAATATCTTTAATATTTTCTATATCCTCATTTGGTATTTCAATTTCAAAGGCTTCTTCAAGTGACATTACGATTTCAAATATTTCAAGAGAATCTACACCTAAATCATCTGTGAGTTTTGCCTCCATTTTAACATCAGCCTCATCTATTCCCAATTGTTCAACTATTACACTTTTAACTTTTTCAAATACCATTACTAATTCCTCCTAAAATTTTATTTATTAATTGTCCATTCTATTTGTGAATATATACTTTATTGTGAGTTTTATTTTCTAAAGTATCATTTATAATATCAGTTATATTTTCAACATTGCTATTTAAATAAAAATGATTTCCATCAAAGTTATATATATATAATCCACTACAAACATGATTTTTCCAAGCTAATATTTCTTTTAAACTAATAGAATCTTGCTTGCCATTCAGGATTGAAACATCGCATTTAATCTTGTTTTCTCTTTTTACATATTTATATGATTCTAACATCTCAAAATCACTCCGAATTATAGGCAAAAATATCTGAAGTAATACTTGATTATTTAGTAGTTCTACTGGTGTTCCACCAAGCTCCCTTAGTTTTTGGATGAAATCATTGTCCGATAATGCATATATATTCTCTGATTTTTTTATAATACTTGGTGGTTTATATCCAGAAAGAAATATATGCATTGGTTTTCTAAGCTTAAACCTGCTTATTTTATAATATAGCTCATATGCCAAAAGACTTCCCATGCTATGTCCATAAATAGCATAATCCTCATCGGCTATTCTATCTTTAATATTCTCAAATATATCATCAACTGCTTCATCTATATTTTTATAAAAATTCTCACTATATCTTTTCCCCCTCCCTTTTAGCGCCAATCGAACTAATTCAATAGATGGATCTAAAAAAAACTTCCATTTATAATATATTGTTTCTGATCCGCCTGCATATGGTAAACAAAATAATATCATTAATATAACTCCTTCTATTTTTGATTAAACTTTGAATAATTATTAATTAAACTATTCTGATTTATCATTATTACATTATTTGAAATCTGTTTACTTACCGAACACACAGCTACTTTGTAACCGGGCATTGTGTCAAATGTTTTAAATTCATATTCATTATATTCGTCAGGAATTACTTTAATATTATGACACTTGTCTATATCAATAGAAAATGATTTTAATGATCTTGTTAGCCCTTGACCACAGCATTTTATATAGCTTTCTTTAAGTGTCCATATTTCATAAAATTTGCTTAGTTTTCTATCTGGATTCTGTCTAATAATATAGTCTAATTCACTTTTAGTGAAAAAATTTTTAGCTATGCTCTCATATTCAATATGTTTTATTTCTTCAATGTCAATACCAATAGGTTTATCATCAATTGCACATATTACAAAATTTCCAGAATGTGATATGTTGAATTTGATTGTTGGATATCCTTTAAAACATGGCTTTCCATATTTATTTTTATGGAATGTTATATATTCATTTGCAATATTTAGTTCTTTAACAACTATAGATCTTATCAATATTTCACCAACTAGGCTTCTAATTTTATCTTCCTTATTAACGAATTTTTTAATTTTACATCGTTTCTCTTCACTAATTAATAAACATAGATTATCTAAATTTTCTTGGGTAATACTTAAAACTTCAACAGCATAAATTTCCATAAAATACCTCACTGTGATTTTCAATAATTATTTTTATGATTTACCGGAGTTTAATGCATTTTCAATGGATTTTAGAATTACCTTACTGCTGTTTGTTGCTCCTGTAACAGTGTCTACTTGCAAGCTTTGAGCCTTTATTACCTTTCCTGTAATAATTTCTGCTGGTTTTCCTTTTTCATTCTTATGTTTTAGTATAGTTATCTTAACAATTTTGTTATCCTTGACTGTAACTGAAACAGTAGCTGCCACAGCTAAAGCATCACAAGATCCTGTATATGTTCCGTTAGAAACTTTTGATAAATCTACAGAACTAATTTTGATTTCCTTAATTATTTCCTTATACTTCTGAATAGAAATTAAATACTTTACACCAAAAATTGCACCGGTAAACACAACAACACAAATTGCACCTAAAATAATTTTTTTTAAATTCAGCATAATTAATTCTCCTTTATTTTTTTAAGTCATTAGCTAAGTCTTTGCAATTTGATTCTTTTTCAATATCTGAAAGGGTATAATTCGTATCAATCTTTAGTAAACCCTTTTTTTCTATATTATCTAAAACTAATCCTTTGCTTACTACCTCTTTTGCAGTGCACTCACTTGCAATATACTCTTCTTGAAGAGTTACTTTATAGGTTTCATTTTCGAAAGGGTAAGTAGGTAATGG
Organism: Clostridium estertheticum subsp. estertheticum; assembly: GCF_001877035.1. Taxonomy (NCBI): domain Bacteria; kingdom Bacillati; phylum Bacillota; class Clostridia; order Eubacteriales; family Clostridiaceae; genus Clostridium; species Clostridium estertheticum. Next base: position 2,436,635 of record NZ_CP015756.1, read on the forward strand.
AACTTTTTTCTCCATAACAGAAAATAACTTACTAGGGTTATACCTGCTCCCAAGTGTATAAAGTTTAGCAAATACTGTAATAATAGATTCTACTGGGTTATCATTTATATTCATATCAACCCAATTGAACAGTTTAGCATCATAAAATTCACTGTTTTTGATTTCATTAATATTACCAGGATAAATAACTACCTGGTTTTTGATTACAAATTCGTTTAAGTCTTTAATATTTTTTTCTACATTTATAGAAATATCAAGCACATCTTCAACAACACCCGTTGGTGTTAATATAGGACAATTTAGATAGACTGCATTATTGTCTCCTTTGTCAATAGTATTTTCTAAAATGCTATTGCCCGTAAGCTCCTTAATAGCTTGATCTAATGTTATTAATCCAGTTAAAACTGCTGCGGCAGCAATACCTGTACCTTGTGCAATCATACCATAAATTTTCAAATCAAAACTACTTAAAAGAACACCAAGAGCATACTCAGTTGCAAATGCTTCAATACGCTTATCCTCAAAATTACTGTGATTTTTGTATATTTCATATCTATCTGTGCATTGTTTGTATGCGGTGTTAAAGGCAACAAAACGCATACATAATTCATGTTTGTTATCCTTAGTAATTTCTAAGTTGCCATCCAGTATAAGATAAGCTTGTGTTTCGCGATTTGGATTAGATCGTCCGTCAAATGTTCCTTCAATGCTCTCACCATTTTCAAATGAAGTAAGAACTTCTAACAAATGCTCTCTGGATCTAACTATTGATGCACTTTTAGTACTTAATTCTTTTTGTGCATTATTCATTGTAAAGCAAATCGAAGCTACACTTAAATCTTGATTTTCTTTTATATGATTTTTTAAATTAGTTGCTATACGTTTCATAACATTTTTATTTCTACCTGTTAACTGTAATAAATATGGAGGTTTTTCCTCTTCATACTCCATTTGAACTGGAGCTTCCTCCAACACCACATGAACATTGGTTCCACCGAATCCAAAGGCATTTACACCTGCCCTTAAAGGATTTAAGTTATTACATTTCCACTCTATAGGCTTTTCACTTGCAACATAGAATGGTGAATTATCAAAGTCTATATTAGGATTAGTGTTTAACTTATTATAGTTAATAGTGTACGGTATCGTCTTATTTTCAAGTGCAAGGACTACTTTTATTAAACTCGTTATTCCAGATGCCGATAACATATGCCCAACAGAAGATTTAACTGACCCAACAGCACAGAACCCTTTTTTCGATGTAAAAGATTGGAAAGCATGAGTCAGACCTTCAATTTCAATAGGATCACCGAGTGGTGTTCCAGTACCATGAGTTTCAACATATGATACTGTTTCTGGATTAACATTTGAAGATTGATAAGCCTTTCTTATTGCTTCTGCTTGGCCCTCAGGTCTAGGCGCCGTTATACCCTGTGAATGTCCATCATTATCAATTGCAGAGCCCTTAATTACAGCCATTATGTTATCTTTATCTAAAATAGCATCAACGAGTGGCTTTAATAATATTGCACTTGACCCTTCCGAAAGTACCATGCCGTCAGCTCTACCATCAAATGGATAACAGATTCCAGTTTTAGACAAGGCTGATATTCTACTTAGGCCTACATATGGAGTTGGACTAAGATTCAAATTTACACCCCCAGCGATAGCCATTTGGCTATCGCCTGTTCTAATACTTTCACATGCCAAATGTAGTGCTGAGAGTGATGACGAACAAGCTGAATTAATTGTTAAACTTGGTCCTGTGAGATCAAGGCAGTGACTTACTCTTGCAGCAACCTCATTTAAACTATTTCCTGCAACCGCATCTGGCACCATCTTTGCAGGTTGTAGAACATTTAAAATACTTGCCATTATGCCCTTTCTTTCCATGTCATTTATATTATTAAATATTTTATTATTTAATAAGTCATTTTTTAGTTCCATATAAGTTCTATAATTAGCAAAATGCTCTTCATAGGTACTTTGTTCACAGCCTACAAAAACTCCAATACTTTTTGATTTATATCTTCCACCATAGCCTGCTTGCTCTAATGCTTCCCATGCAACCTCTAGAAAAATCCTCTGCTGTGGATCAGTAACTGTGGCCTCACTCGGAGACATACCAAAGAATAAAGGATCAAAGTCATATGGCTTATCTATAAATCCACCATGCTTAGTATACGATGTATGTGAAGAATTTACATCAGTACTAAAATAATCCTTTGATGTCCATCGTCCTTTTGGAACTTCTCTTATTTCACATTTTCCAGTCTCTAGAATATTCCAATATTCATCTAAGGTGTTTGCTCCTGGTATCCGAACACTTGCACCAATTATTGCTATATCCTTTATATTTTCATTTTGATTATTGTTTTTATAAGAGACATCCATTTTTGCTGATGCTACCTCATCTGAACCTGTGGAATAAAGTTTTTCTATATATTGTGCTAATGAATCTGGCGTCTGATATTCAAATATTAATGTAGGATATAATTCAATTCCAAGATTTTGTCTTAGACTTTCCATAACTTTTACTGCTCCAAGTGAATCCAGTCCTAAGTCAACAAAATTCTGTCCTTTATCAAGGTTCTCCATGTCTACTTTCAACTGCTCAGCAATTACTCCGTAAACCGTCTCTCTAGTATTTTTTGACTTTTTAAAATCCGAACTACTAACTTTAATTTGAGAAGAGCTCTTTTCTTGTGCCAATTGAATTTTGTCTATAATGTGTATTACTCTTTGATTTCCGTCTGACAAAACCCTCATAAGAGCTTCAACTGCTTTGCCTTTTGGGAGAGGATTTAACCCTTGAGCCTTTATTGCATTTAAAGCAATATCACCCAAATCAGAACCCATTCCAGTTTTAGACCATAAAGAATAATTTAATGAAATAGTTTTTCCAGGTGCATTAACAGAGTCTCTGTAGTAACTGTATGCTGGTAAAAATGAATTTGCTGCAGCATAATCACCAATACCTGCTGACCAAGCTTTTTGTGAACAAGATACAGATGATATCATAACAAAGAACTTAAGTGGCTCTTTTCTTGTAACAAAATCAGTTATTACCGCCCCTTGAACTTTAGGTTGTATAACTTTATTTATTGTATCAATTTCTTTATCTATTAACTTAAATGTAGAGGAATCCCAGCTACCAGCTGCATGAATAATTCCATGAATAGGACCATATACATCATTTACTTTTTTTATAAGATTTTTCATTTCACCAATCTTTGTAACATCTACAGTCTCATAAGTTACATTTGCACCAAGTTCTTCAAGGTTTAGAATTAATTTAATTTTATTTGCGTGTTTATCACTTATCTCTTTGTTCCATTCCACTCTTAGTGGCAATTTTGAGCGTCCTGTTAATACTAGATTGATTTTAGCTTTTTTTGCGAATGCTTTAGCAATTTCGCCACCTACAGGACTCAGTCCACCTGTAATTAAATAAGTTTCACCCTCATTAAATACAATTTTAGAGGATTCATTTAATTCATGTGTGTTTACTAAATCCCTTACATACCTCGCTCCATCTCTAATCGCAACTATTCCTTCAGTGTTTAATTCTCTTCTCATTTCATTGAATAAGGTTTGAGCAAGTTCCTTATTAGATTTATATTCTTTTTTATCTATATCAATACAATATGAATTTATAAAATCATTTTCCTGATCTAGAGCCAATGCTAAAGTTACAGCAATACCTTGGTGTGGATTTAAAATTTTATAACTATCATCAACAGCTATGGCACCATTTGTAGCTATTAATAATTTAACATTTTGTGAATCAATTTTTTCTATCGCCTTTCCAATTAACAATATGCTATAAATGTCATCGTAAAGCACTTTATCATCGAATACAAATTCTGACTTAAAATGCTCCCCTTTAAAATTCCAAAGATGTATTACTGCCGTTATAGGCCCTTGTATCTCTTTAAAGAGTTTAATATAGTCAGTTTCTATTAATGGATTAATAATAAATTTTTTATTAGAATCATAACTATATTCAGTTCCAGAACTAACAACATAAACTCTATTTTTATTTGAATCAAACATTGATTCAAATTCTTCACTAAGACCATTTCCATCGTCAAATATTATTATATTTCCTGCTTCAAAAGAGGTAAAAAGCTTCGGTGGTTCAGGAATCCAGCTCCAATTATAAAACCAATTGCTAGGAACCTTAATATTCTCCATCCCGAAATCAGGTTTATAAGTATTCCTTTGAAATGGATATAATGGTAATTGAACTTTATCATAATAAATACCTTCTTCAAACTTTTCAAAGTCTATGTTAAGTCCTAAAGAAAATAATGAACCCAAGGCTTCTAAACATGTCTCAAAGGAATTTTTTTTGCGATTTGCACAAAACAATACAGTTTCTGTATTACAAATCTGAATACCATTTGCAATTCCTGCGAGTACTCTATCCGGACCACACTCAATTAAAACATCTACTAAGTTGTCTGATAAATATTTTAAACTCTGCTCAAACTTTACAGGTGATAAAATATGTTGAATCCAATACTCGGTATCAAAAGACTTAGTCATTAATTCTCCTGTTACATTTGACACTATCGGTATTTTAGGAGAATTAAAAGTCACTCCCTCAAGTACTCCCCTAAATTCATCTAGAATTGGATTCATAAGTGGTGTATGGAAAGCTTGCGAAACATCTAATATCTTAAATCCTATTTCTTTGCTAAATAGTAATTCAGTAAATTTTTCTATTGCAGTTAATTCCCCTGATATCACCTGATGAGTCCCATTGTATGCAGCTATCCAAACACTACCATCAAAAGCCTTTAGTAATTGTTCTAATTTATCTCCCGAAGTAAATACTGCACACATACCACCTGATGATTGTAATTCATGCATCAGCTTACCTCTAGAGGCTACTATCTTCGCTGCATCTTGCAAACTTACTACACCTGAAAGACAAGCTGCCGACCATTCACCAATACTATGGCCAATCATATAATCCGGCTTAACACCCAAATCTATAAGAAGCTTTCCAAATGCATAGTCAATAGCAAAGACTACTGGCTGCGTAATATTAGTTTGTGCAAGAATCATTTTATCTGCTTTATCACTATAAATTAAGTCAGTTAACTTTTCGTTAAGATATGGATAAAAAGCCTGGGAACATTCCTCAATATAACCTCTAAAAATAGGCAAGTGCTCATATAGTTCTCTTGCTATTCCAACATACTGCGAACCTTGCCCCGTGAACATTAATGCTATTTTGTGAGATTTATCAACATCTTCATTATCTAATTTAATTTCTTTAAGTTTATTTAATAAATCAGAGCAAGATTCTGAAACCACACTACATCTATATTTGAATAATGTTCTTGATACATTTTCTGTGTAACATACATCTCCTAAGCAATTTCCATTACTAGTTTTAAGATATCCTACTAGATCATCAATTTTTTGTTCTAATGATCCTTTTGTGTTCGCAGAAAGACATATAAGGTTATTCGACCTCTCATATTTTTTTTCAGATATTGTTTTAGCTAATTTGGGAGCCTCTTCAACAACCATATGACAATTAGTACCACCAAACCCAAAAGAGTTAATAGATGCTCGCCTTGATATTCCTTGATCCACAGTCCATTCCTTTGCCTTAGAAATAGTATAAAAAGGAGTTTTATTGAACTTAATAGAAGGATTAAGCTGCGTTAAATTAACGTTGGGTGGCATTATCTTATTGTTTAATGCCAAAACTACCTTAATAAAACTAGCTATACCAGCACTATTTAAAAGATGTCCAATATTTGCTTTAACCGATCCTATAGCTATAGAATTCGGTTTAGGACTCCACCTTTTAAAAGCACTATCCAGGGCTCTAACTTCACTCGGATCTCCAATTTTTGTACCCGTTCCATGAGCTTCTACATATTGTATATCTTTAGGATTAAAATCATTTTTGGCATATAAAGATTCAATTACAGAACGTTGCCCATCAGGATTAGGTGCCATAACTCCTATAGAATGTCCATCATTATTTATTGCACTCGCTTTAATAATAGCAAGAACCTTATCTTTGTCTGCTATTGCTTTCTTCAAAGGTTTTAGCAGAACTAGACCTGCACCTTCCCCAGGAACAAGGCCATCAGCCTTAGCGTCAAAAACACTCGACACTCCACTTGTTGATAAAGCACCTGCATTACTAAGGTAAATATACGGCGTAGGAGTAAGCAAAAGATTAATCCCTCCTGCTATAGCAATGTCACATTCCCCTCGTTTAAGAGACTCACAAGCCATGTGAATAGTTACTATTGAAGATGAGCAGGCAGTATCTACTACTATACTAGGCCCTTTTAAATTGAATTCCTGAGAGGCCCTAGCTGCAATCATATTCAAGATATTATCCACAAGTAAATTAGGGTGGAAATCAGTTACACCAAACTTGTTTTTCCATTCTTTAAGAATTGACTCTTGTTGCTCCGATGTAAGTGATGTAACACTATCAAAACTCTTGAGATTAAGCATTTTTAAAGTATTTAGATGATATTCATAATAGGCATTTGTACTTGCACCAATAAATAGTGCTAAGCTTCTTCCACTTATCTTTTTCTTAGAATATCCCGCTCTCTCCAATATTTCAAAAACTAATTCCAAGATAATCCTCTGCTGAGGATCCATAACAGAGGCCTCTTCGTCTGATATATTAAATAACTTGGCATCAAAATCAAATACATTATCTATAAAGGCACCTGTGCGACAATTTGTTTTTGCTTTATCATCACTTGGACTATAGTATTGATTTATATCCCATCTATCTTCAGGTATTTCATTAATACTACATTTCCCAGTTGCAAGGTTATCCCAAAACTCTTCTGGACTTGATGCATCAGGAAAACGACAAGACATCTCAATTACTGCTATATCATCATCCTCATTCATTGAAGATGGTGTTGTTTTTGCTGCATTAATCTCCGATGTATTTACTTTAGGTAAAACTCTAATATATTCCGCCATATCATTTATAGTTTTGCAATTAATAAGAATATCATGGCTTAAAGTCAATTTGAAATCATCTTCTAGCATTCCTAACACTTGGACTGCCTTTATTGAAGTTCCACCTAATGATAAAAATGTTTGATTATATCCTAAGCTTTCTATAGGTTTATCTAATACTTGTCCCCAAATTTCACGTATTTTATCTGCATTTTTTCCTATCGTTAAAATATTATCTGGTTCAACTTTCTCAGATTTAGCCACCATATTAAACAATAATTCATCTGAAGTAAATATTTTTCCATCATATTCATTATTTAAAAATGACTTTATTAAAACAAACCTTTGCACTTTACCACTAGTAGTTTTAGGAATAATTTTAGTTAAGACAACATACTCAATGGCGATACCAAAAGACTCATTTATTTGTCGTAGAATATTTGCATAGAATTCGCGTACTTTATCCTTATGTACACGAAGTGCAGAGAATATTGCTACTTTTTCTCTTCCCTCAACCTCATCATGCCAACCACATACCACAATTTTTCCAGGCTCTACTCCCTCAAATTCTTCTAATTTAAACTCGATGTCATGAGCAAAGAAATTTTGTCCATTAACAAAAATTATATCTTTAATACGACCTGTTACACATAACTTACCCTCAATCATAAAACCAGTATCTCCTGTTTTTAACCAATCATCTTGAAAAAATTTGCTTGTTGCTTCAGGGTTATAAATGTAACCTGAGGTAACATTGTCCCCTTTTATTTGAATTTCTCCTAATTGCTTTTCTACAACTATTTCCCCATTCTCATCTACTATACGCACTTCCATACCAGGAACTGGGTATCCCTCACTTGCCACATAAAATGAATCAACATCATTTTCACTAACTTCTTTTGCTACCTTATTGGTTATAAGGCTATTTCTGCTAATACAATGGCTTTCAGGTCTTGTGTTTGTAGTTGGAAAAGTAACTGCGAGGCATGCTTCGGCCATTCCATAGACCAAGAACATGCTCGTTGCTGGTAATTTACAAATAGCTAATTTATCCATAAATTCTCTTATAAGTGGTATTGAAATAGGTTCTGCTCCATTAAATATCAATCTTAAACGACTCAAATCCCAAGTTGCAAGGTGCTTATCTGTTATTTTTTTAAGTAATAATCTATATCCAAAATTAGGACTAGAAGTTAAACTAATCTTATGCTGAACAATCAAATCAAACCACCTTGTTGGCCTCTTTACAAAATCCACTGGATGCATGTTTATCTGAAACATACCTAAAGCAATTAATGTAAGATGACAACCAATTAAACCCATATCATGATAATAAGGCATCCATGAAAGAAATCTATCCTCTGATGTAAAACCAGCAGCATCAATAATGCCTTCTATATTAGTTAACAAGTTTTTATGTGTCAGAATCACTCCCTTGGGGGTGTTTGTACTTCCTGAACTAAATTGTATTAAAGCAGGCTTATCTGATGTAGACATGTCAATTGAACCTTTAACTGTACTTTGCCTTAAAACTGATATATTTAACATTAGCATATCTTTGCAATCTGAATATGAATCATTATTTTCTATACCGCAAATCATGGTATCATCACTTATTATTACAGGTTTTTTAAGTGTATTCCACACATTTATAAGCTTTTCTAAAGAAGCATTTTTTTCTTTAAATGATGATGGAGGAGTAATTGGTGCAGGTATAATTCCACCAAGGATACAAGCCCAGAAGCTAACAGCAAAATCAATGTTATTTTCGAAAGAAAGTATTGCAAAATCATCTCGTTTTAAACCACTTTTTTGAAGTTTACCTAAACTGTAAATGGCTTTTTCAAGTAATTGTTCATATGTTAAGAAAATTTCATCATTATTTTGAATGAACAATATTCCCTTATCCTTTTGGTTTTCTGAAGCCTCTATTAATAAGTTACCAATATTCATTTTGCCTGAGTATTTACCAGTTATAGGTTTTCCAGATGAAATTGACATTTTTATATCTATAGCAGCCTTAGTTACTTTTTTATTGTTCATATGTGCATCTCCTTAATCATAGTTTTTCAAGTCATAACTTTATTTAAACAACTGTCTTTGAATCATCATTACTTCTTTTAACAAAGGTTGTAAAAAGAAATATAACAAAAATTAATAAACATACGCTAAAAATATAACCATCTCCAAACAAACTCATAGCTGTGGATGAAACAATTGGACCTATAGTTGACCCAATCCCATAAGATGAAGTAAACAATGAAGTTCCAGAAGATATTTCTTTACTACCAAGATTCTGAACTGTAACTGCCAAAGATAATGGGTATATAGGTCCAATCACAAACCCAGATAAGAAAGAAAAAATTAATCGTAACTCAAAACTATTGGAAACTATAATGCCTAAAACCGTAAATATAGAGATAAAGATAATTATTATCAAAGTTTTGTTATGACCAAACTTATCTGAAATATAAGTCATAGGCATAGTTCCTACAATGCTTCCAACTACAAATATCGCCAAAGCATATCCAAGGTTTGTTAAACTATAATGCTTATGAAGAAGAAAAATAGGATAAAGGGTAATTAAAGTTGTTTCTGTAAAACCATATAGAAACGCACCTTGAAGCCCAATAGTTATTTTTTTAAATACATTTTCTTTTAGTTTTGCAGGAAATATAAGTTTTTCTTTAAAATTAAGTTTTAAAATTATTGGACACAATAAAAGTGAAGCTATAGGAATCATAAAAGGAACCCACGATTTATACATATAAAGCTTTGGACCTATAATAGAACTTAGTACAAAACCTATAGCAAAATAGAATGAATACAAACCACTTACCATCCCTCTTGTATCATCTTCTGTTAAATTCTGAAGCATTGTCTGAACTCCAACTATATTAAAACTTATCCCAAAACCCATAATCACCATTAGCAAAAATAAAACATATAAACTTGAAACAAATGGAAAGATACCACAAGCTGTTGCAGAAACTAATGATCCTACTAATATAATTCCTTTAATATTTTTGTTTCTCATATTTTTATCTAAATAAGCTGAACCTATTGACATAAAAAGAAAAAAAGAAGAAGAAACTATTCCAATCCAAAAGCTTCCCACATTGATTTGCTCAAGGTGAGTGGACGCAAGGGGATTAATAATCCCCATTGCAATTCCAATAAATAAGCCTATTATATAGAGAATCCATTTATTTTTTCCAAACAACAAATATATTTTTCCTTTTAAGCCCATAATACTCTGTATTACCCCCTTATTTTTTATTTAGTGCAGCCTTTACAGCTGGTGTTTGCTGTGATCCAAACCAATACATATCTTGCTTCCCAAATATTTTTATTGCTTCTCCAGTAATATAATCCGACTTGTTTGATGCTAAGAATATAGCTAAATCAGAGATTTTTTCGGGTGGCATAGCATTCTTTCTAAATGCACCTGGAGCCATATCTGTATCCACAAAAGCCGGGCAAATTGAGTTTACCTGAATATTACTCATCTTAAATTCTTCAGCCAAGGATCTGGTAAGCCCTAGGATTGCATGTTTTGATGCTGTGTAAGCACTCATTAGAGGATAGCCAATAAATGATGAATCAGAACCCAAATTGATAATTTTACCTGACTTTTGTTTTACAAAATGAGGAATAACTAAATGGCACAAATTAAAGCTGCCAAACAAATTAACTTCCACTATTCGCTTCCACTCATCCTCTTTAGTATCAGTAAACGAATCCATTTTTGTTATTCCTGCATTATTTACAAGGATATCTATCTTTCCAAAGACAGATATAACTTTATTTACAGCATCACTTACTGCATTATAATCACTGATGTCCGCTCTTATAGATATAACTTTACCGCCAATTGTCTGAATCTCTAGTGTTGTTTCTTCTAGTTCACTGCTTGTCCTTGAGATAATAGCTATTTGAGCATCTTCTTTAGCCATTTCAATAGCAATAGTTCTTCCAATCCCTCTACCACCACCGGTTATAATTGCAACTTTTCCAAATAGACTACCATGTTTTTTATTCTCTTTTATTAACGAAAGAGGTTTTAAAGTCTTATGTTCTTGTAAACTTTCTCTATTATTAGTATAGGAAAACATTTCATTGGTAGCTTTAATATATTGATTCCCAAGTTGCATTATAGTTGATGCACTATACATGTTCTTAGAATATTCTATTTCTAGATTTAATTCACCGCCCACTATAGAAAAGAAAAACTCAATTGATGAAATTCTTTTTTGCTTAGGATGTGAATATCTTCTATCGACCCCATCCGTCGAAAACTCAAAAACATTATACTCTGGAATATCTCTATTTCCCAAATAATTTGCCCTTAGAGATGTTAATTTTAAGTCCGGGTACAAATGCGCTGGTAAACTATCCGAAACTAAATCATAGCTTATACCTTTAAGCGGAACACTCTCCATTCCATTTTTTATTTTTTGGACTGTTTCATACCAATCTTCATTGTCTCCTATACTAATTCCCAGTGGGTAGTTTATTGCAAAATTTCCTGCCGTCTCAAAGAAAGTATTATTATTTCCTAAATCCCTCCCATTCATCCTATGACTAACTACTATCCATGATTTGTTATATAACTTTTGAAGCATTCTATAAAGAGAAGCAAGTATAATTGGATATACATTCGCTTCAAAACATTGTTTTGCTGTTGTCAAAAGTATCTTAGTTTCCGCCTTATCTAACTTGAATTTTTTTGTTATAGTAGATTCCTCAGTATTGTTACCTAAATTAAAATCTGTAGGAATTTTAAAAGAATATGCTTCTGATGGAAATTGTTTTTTATAATAATCCACAAATTCCATGCATTTATTTCTTTTTTCTTCATTAACCTGAAGAACAAAATCCTTGTATGATTTTGAATTTTCAAGTTTAACCTTTTTATTTCCTAAAATAAGTTGCTCATAGATTTTCCATATATCCTTAAACAAAAGCTGATTCGTTGTAACATCAGAAATAAGGTGATGCCCTATCACAGAAATATCATAAAGAGAATCATTTACCTTTATAACAACCACTTTCCACAGAGGCCATTTGTCTACTTTTAGCCCTAATATAATTATGTCAATTAAATTCTTGACCTCATTATTTCTTTCCTCATTATTCATATGAGATCCGTCATAAAAATCTGCTTCTACCATTTGATCTTGTGGCAAAAATTTCTGCAACCACTTTCCATCTTTATCAACTAATACACTTCTTAAAGCATCGCGACTATTAGTTACTATAGAAAGAGCTCTATTAAAAAGTGTATAATCTAGAGGCTGTTTATATAAGAATCTTGTATAACCAGTCCACTGGTATGGATAATCAAAATAGCTCATTAACCAGTTTTGTGCCGGTGATAGGGATATTTCATTAACTGCTAATTCATTAGTATCCTTCCCTTTTAGCTTTCTTTGAGATAATTCAATTAAAGCTTTTCTATCTAGCTTCCCATTAGGTGTCTTTGGTAAAACATTTATCCACTCAAAATGGTGAGGAATCATATAATATGGAAGCTTTTTTGATATACATTCTTTTAACTCGCTATCAGTAACTTCATTTCCGCATAACCAAGCAATCAACTGTTTCTGACCATCGATATAGTCCATCGCGATTACAGCGGCTTCATCTACGCAGGAGTGACCTCCAAGTACTGATTCAATTTCTCCTAATTCAACTCTAAATCCTCTTATTTTTACTTGATTGTCTATTCTACCAAGATAGTCATAGCTTCCATCTGCACCCCTTGAGGTTAAATCTCCCGTTCGATATAAATATTCTCCTGGAACGTCCTTAAAAGGATTAGGTTTAAAAGCTTCCTCTGTTTTATGTTTATTATTCTTATAGCCTTTTGCAATTTGAATACCACCAATCCAAAGTTCCCCTATTTCTCCATCAGGGAGTTCCTTCATATTTTTATCTAAATTTTTTATAAATACATTCGTAATTGGTTTACCTATTGGAATACTATTTTCTCCGTTACTCCCAGGTCTTTTGTCTATTATATGACATGTAACATCAATAGATGCCTCAGTAGGTCCGTAAAGGTTTGCAAGGCCTATAGACATGCCTCGCTTGTCTATCCATTTTTGTAATATTGGCATTGGGAGAGCTTCGCCACTAAAAATAAGCCATCTTAAATCATTGAAATTATAATCATCATCATGTATTGCGTTTACGAATTCACCAAATAATGATGGTACAAAATGCATTATATTTATCTTTGTATCTATTAACCACTTCGCAAGACCCCATGGATTTTTTACAGTTTCTGATCTAATAGGACATACTGTTCCTCCATACATTAAAGGCCAGAAAAGCTCCCAAACAGATATATCAAAACAACAAGATGTTTTTTGAGCAACACGTTCTCCTATTTTAAGTTTAAAAGTATCTTGATGCCACTTTAACCTATTCATGTAACCCCTATGAGCAAGCATAACTCCCTTAGGATTTCCAGTTGAGCCCGAAGTATATAAAACTGTCATTAAATCATCTGGCATACTTTCAAATTTAGGAGCGTTGCCTGAACCATTTATCCATTGTTCTTTTAAAACCTGATTGTACTTATAAGTTGTGCTTATGGTATCTGCATAGTCCAAGTACACAAGAGTTTTTATTGAAGAATCATCCTTTATTAATTTACTTAGCTGATCTTTTAAGGAATTTTCAGTAAGTAAAACCTCTATACCTGCACTATTAAGTATAAATTGAACACGATCGGTTGGATACGCAGGATCCACTGGCACATAAGCTGCACCGGCTTTCATAATACCAATCATTCCAATTAGCATTATGGGCCCTGGAAATGCCATTATTCCAACAAAAGAACCACTTTTTATCTTTTGGGTTTGCAAATAGTTAGCAACCTTGTTTGATATAGTATCTAGCTCCCTATAGGTCATTGTTTCATTATTATACATAATTGCTGCAGCATCTGGCGTAAGCTTACACTGTTTCACAATTTGAATATAAGGAATCTGTTCTTTATCCTCTGAATAGTTTTCTTTTAAATCTTCCTTTGTCTCATTAACTCTCACATCTCTTTCAATTATTAAAGCCATTTCACTTAAATTTCTGCATCCAAAAAGAGAGTTTTTATCAACACCTACATGTTTCTTACTAATTTTTGTTATTATCCGAATAAGCTGCAATGAATCAACCCCAAAATCTGCCTCTAGATCTTTATGTATATCATCACTGCAAATATTTGTACAACAAACTTCTTGTGCTATTGTCTCAAGTTCTTCAAGTAAAATTTTATCTTGCGAAATTTTTGAACTTAATATTTTATCTTTAACTACTATTTTACATTCTGCAAGAGAATTGAGATTATCTATGAATTTGTTGATTAGTATATTAATGTTATCTTCACTAAAATGTAAGCTATCATAATTGGATGTAATTAAAATTTGATTTTGGAATAACTCGATAAGATTGTCTATAGTTTCTACATTAGTTGATGTATATGCTTCATAATCAATTATTTTTAAATCTCCATATCTTTCTTTAATCTTAGTATTGCCAACAAAAGAAAGATATAAGTTGGATTTTAAAGTTGAGCGCACAATAGCCGCCGTTGTTTTAGGCATCTTTCCATGTTCAAGCATATCCTGCTCTTTTGCCATTTGTGCTGTTATAAATGTTTGAGCTCTATCTATTCCTGAAGATATATTATCTTTTATTTCTTCATCTACCTTCATCACTAATGTTTCCCAATTATCATCACTATCTTTTAAATCGAAGCTTAGTGACATATTCTGTGCAAAACACCCTATAAGTCCTGTTGCATCAATATTCGGATATACTTTCCCACCCGTAGGTAAATTTAATATTGTTTGATTACTTCCTTCATTCAACTGAGCTATGGATTTTAAATAAGAAGTTACTATAAGTGAAAACAAAGAAACTCTCCATGCTTTTGATTTATCTAAAAGAAGGTTGGTGACAGTTTCGCTTATCCAGTATTTTTGTATTTTTATTTGCGCAAACTCATTTTCAATATTATTCTTGCTAAATGGATTAAATCTATACTTTGTCTTCCCATAAGTTTGAATATAATTTTCTAGGTTTTTATTTTCTTTAGAATCATTGAAGTTGTTAATTTCGGAAACCACTTTATTATAGTCTGATACATTTAATATTCCTGGTAAATTTGAATTGACACCCTGCAACCTTGCTGAATAGATCTCCAGTATCTCTCTAAGTATTTGCTGATTTCCCAATCCATCCGAGACCAAGTGATTGTTTGCGAGTATTAACTCATATTGGGTATTATTTATTTGAATAATCATAAATTTGTGAAGTGGATATTTAAAAATATCGAAAGGCTTGTTTATAAGTTCTTCTATAGTTTTCTTTATTGTCTCATTTCTAACTTCCTCAGTTAAATCTCTCATGTCTCGTACTTCAATTTTAGGTAATATAGGATTTATATATACTTTGAGTTTGTAGTCTTTAAAGTTTTTTGCTTCATCGCATGCTTTAAACTCTGAGCATAAACTAGGATGTCTTTTTACTAATTCAAGCCAACTTTCTTTCAAAATTTCTAAATGTAGTGGTCCCTCAATTTTCACCCCTGAACAAATAGTTAAGGTTCCTACTGACCAATAGGATACTAAAAATGGATATTGAGAATTCAAAATTATTAACTCATCTGTTTCATCTTGACTTAATGATTCCACATTGTAAAAACCCTCAAACATAAGAACAATTTCACCTATTGTTTGGAGAGACATTAAATATGTTATAGGATACTTAGATGTAAAATTCTCTAGTTCCTCAGCAGGAACACTCTTCATTAATCCATTCATAAGTGTTACCATTTTAATTGAATCAATGCCTAAGTCACTTTCAAGAAACATCTCACAATCAAGATCTAAAGTTTTATGTCCAGTTATATTTGATATAAGCTCATATACTTGTGTCTTAATATCTGCTCCATTCTTCTCATTAATATACATTTTGTATTCTCCTTCCATATATTTAGTTTTCGCAAACTCATGTCCCCTTGTACTATAAAGTTTCTGTAAAATAAACTGTTATTTTAATTGTATTTTATACCATAAAAAGCAACATTCCAAGGCAAAAAGCATAAAATAGCATTTTTTAAACATAAATGGAACTTGATTTTATGCATAAGTCATTAAGTAAAATAATGTATAATATTCATAAATCATAAATAATTATTTATTATTTATGATTAGATTGAAAATTTTATATTAATATGTTATATTAGCAATAAAAAGGAAAATAGAAAGTGATATTTATTAGGGATAAAATTTACTATTAAAATTCCTGTGTCTAATCAGGTTTATAATACTTAAAGGGAGTATGTATAAATGAATATACTAATAGTTGAAGATGATAACATACAAAAGCAAAATTTCATAAAAATGATGCAAGGAATAAAAGAGAACTTAACAATATATGAGGCAGAAGATAAAGCTGATGCTTTAAAACTTTCAAATGAAAATTCAATAGATATTTTTTACATAGATATTTTCCTGAAAAATTCTTCGGGACTGGATTTAGCGATAGATCTTAGGAAAATAGATAAATATGAATTTAGCTGGATTATATTTTTAACAACTCATGCAGAATATATAACTCAAGCATTTAAAGAAGTTCATTGCTACGATTACATTTTAAAGCCGTATGATAAAGATAAATTATTAGCTATAAGTAATCGTATAATATTACATTCATGTAGCAAAACAATAATTGAAAGAAAATATGCTATCTTTGATTTAAAAGAAGGTATTTTTATAAAAATATATGTAGATGAAATAATTTTTATTGAAGTTAATAGTAGGACATGCACTATACATACTAAAAATGGTATCTATGAAATAAAAGGGATTTCATTAAAGCGCGCCTTAGAATTAATTAATAATACGGCTATACTTCAATCTCATAAATCCTTTGCTGTTAATATCAATTTCATAACTAAAATTGTAAAATTAAATATAAAATCTTATGAGCTGTTTTTTGAAGATTATGAAAAAAAGGCTCTCTTAAGCTATAAATGTAAAAGTTTAATTATAGAAAAATTTAAAACAAAAAATCCTACATATCGTATTTAATACATAAGGTGGTGAAAACAATAACTATAACTCAGAACTTTATATGTACTATGCTTGAGGACATTTGTATTTTCGTTTTATGGTCTAAGTTTAGTTTAAGGGGTAAAAACATTTTGATTAAAAATTTATTTATAATAATAATTGGATCGCTAGTAACATCATTTACTGCATTTGATGTATATTTCAATATGATTATTAGTTATTCGACTGTTATATTTTTAGTCCATTTATTTCATAAAAAAGGATTTATTAGAACCACTGTAGAATATTTTGCATTATTAGCTTTTTTGATGATAATGGAACTCATCTCTATATTTATATATAATAAATGTGTGAACAAATATCAAGGCGATTTTTCAACTATTGTAATTTTATTATTATCAATGCTAATTTTTATATTTGTAATATGTTATTTTACTCCTATTATAAAAAAGCATTTAAATTATGATGAAAATATGAAACTTTTATTTTGTTTTGTAATAAATTTATTAGGTTATGTAGCAATTTTAAAGGTTATGTGGAATTACGATATGAGGGTAGTCATTGATAATATACTAGAGTTAACATTAACGATAATTTCTGTATTAGCGGTTAATATATTTTTGTATTTTTATCTAATAAAAGTTGAACTAGAAAAAAAGGAATCCAAAGTACAAAATGAGTACAGTGAAATTCTAAATAATATAACTGAAGATATTCGTGCAAGGCAACATGATTTTAAAAATCATTTAAATGTTATGTATGGGTTAATTGAAAGCACAAAAGGAATTGAATTAGAATATAATTTAAAAGAGTATATAGCTTCATTAAACAAGTCTATGATGATAATGGAAAACATTGTATATATAAAAAATCCAATACTTAGAGCTATAGTTTATAGTAAACTTAACGAAGCTAATAAAAAAAATATAAAGTTTTTATACAATATTAACAATTTACTTATTAGAAATTTAAAGGATTATGAACTATCAGAAATATTAAATAATATTATAGATAATGCATTTGATGCTTTAGATGGCCAAATAGGTGAAAAATCAGTGTCTATTAAGGCATATTTACAAGGTGAATCAAATATTATTGAAATAATGAATAGTGGAATAACTTTAAAACCAGAGAATATTAAAAGAATATTTGAGAGAGGATTCTCAACAAAAGATGGTAATAACAGAGGGTATGGTCTTTATAACGCAAAAAAGATAGCTGAACGCACCGGTGGCAAAATTCAACTATCTTTAGAAAATGGGTTTACTATTTTTAAATTATTTATTCAATAAGCTTTTGGGTGGTTCTACTTCTCCAAAGAAAGCTGAACTAGCAGAATTAGTAATAATACCAGCCAAAGCTATTAAACATACACCTATTATGGTTAATAGGTTGGTTTTCTTTAATTTTTTCATATTCACACCTCCTTTTTCGTATAAATCAATTGTGATGAGTGTAGTAAAATAGTTGATATACCACAGTTTAAATATGATGAATTATTGATATGGAATAGTATAATATATGTCCAAAAGATTGAAAAAGAGATGGCTAGTATTTTTAAATACTGCTTTCTTTTTTTCTTTTTTATTGGACGAATTGGATTTGGATAAGGGGCTTGTACAATTATTACTACAAGACTTAATAAGCCTAAACCGTAATAAATAGATTGATTTAATCTAGGTAATAATGGCGCTATTATTGATGTTAAAATAAAAAACAATATTGTCCATAACAGGCAACTCAATAAAGTTCTGGCATGTGGTCCACCTGAAAAAAGTCTTATTGATAATAAAATTATCATTGAAAATAATAGATAGTTTAACTTACCAATTATGCTAAATAAAATAATTAAAATCATAATCTTAAAAAATTCATTTAAAATAGTTGTTATTGCGTATTGTATTTGCTCTAATTCTTCAAGCTTATTAAGCTTGCTATTGCTTTCTATATAACCTGTAAGTTTAACTGCAAATTTATTTATCATTTAATACTTACCTTTCATTTAATATTTACCTTTTATAGATTATTTATACTTATAAAATAGCATGAATTTATAATTAAGTAAAGAGTATGTGCATAAAAGATACATTTATACACATAAAAAGAATAAATATGGTCATTAAAGTTCCCTTGGGTTACTAAAGGTATAATTATTCTATACAATGACCTTACTATTTTCTTATATTAATTATTTTGTCTTTTTATATTCATCAACCAATTTATAAAAAGTATTTCTTTTAAGTTTCAATAACTCCATTGCGCTAGTCCCTGTTAATTCTCTATCCTTATACTTATTATAAATCTCTTCCCAATTCAATGGATAAGTTATTTTTTTACGTCCTTTATATTTTCCATTAGCCTTTGCAACATCAATGCCTTTCTTTTGACGTTCTAATAAAGTAACCTTTTGAAACTTGACAATTGATTCAATCATAGTAAACATAAGTTTACCTGCTGCAGTACTTGTATCTAAATTTTCATTAACACATCTTAAATTAATTCCTTTACTTTCTAACTGTTTACCTATGTCAATTAGTTCATTAGTTGACCTTGCGAGCCTACTAAAATCCCATACATAAATTGTATCTCCGGGCCTTATAAAGTCAATCATTGCAGTTAACTGCGGGCGTATTTCGACTGTAGTTAATTTTTCATTGAACCATTTTTCTATGTTGTAAGTTTTAAGCTCTGAAAATTGTCTGTCGTCACTTTGCTGATCTGAACTTACCCTGGTATAAGCAATATTCATATAAACAACCCCTTTTATTATATTAACTCTATATTCGCCTTATATTTTACTATATATTAACATATTTTCCGTTTAAAGTATACCGTAAAGGACAATTGTTTGGTTATTTACATATAATTACAAACAAACAGTTTTAACTAATTTATCCTCTGTTGATTTGTAATATACCTCAAACAAACATATAAACAAAGAAAAAGGTAATCATGTCGAATACATTTCAACATGATTACCTTAAATAGAGCTATATTTATTTATTTATTTATTTATAATAAATATTTGTTATATAATCGGCTACATCATCAAGCATTCCTATATCTTCAAGAAGTTGAAGAATGCCATATCTATTACGCATATCTTTTGCAGCAATAAAACTTTTCCTGAATATTTCTTTATCAAAGCCCAAATCTTCAGGATTCCACACTGCACCTGCTTTTTTCAAAGTTTTAATTATTTGCCCAGGTTCTGGTACAAATACATCACAAATTTTTTTTATAGAATTCCATTTAGACACTATCTTTTGCATAGTAACTTCTCTTTCACTCTCATTAAAATTAATATTATCTTGCTTAAATTCAATAATGTTTCCCCCACTTATAGTAAATACATCTGTTATATTTTGCATCCACTTGTTTTTATCGAGATGTAAATAGTCACCCTTTCTAAGTATTTCATTAATATCTATATCCTTTGTATATTTATATGCATAAGCTACAATTCCAACACCAACCCCTACAGTATTACCGTGAAGCCAGTTTGTATTATTCCCACTATTCATAAACATCATCTCAAAACAATGTGACATATAGTGTTCTCCACCCGAGGCTGGTCTTGAAGCTCCAACCATACCGATAGCAATCCCTGACAAAATTAATGCTTCTGTTATATTTTCTACAGTTTTAGGATCTCTACTTGTAACTCCACCTGAAGCCTGCTCGCACTTTTTCAAAGTACTAAGGACTAGTTTTTCAACCTCAGGGCAGAAATATTCACCATTTAAAATGTTTGCGACATGCCAATCAGCTAAGGCTGTATATTTACCTAAGATATCTCCAAGGCCTGCCTGAAGCATCTGCATAGGAGCCCTCTTCATAATATCAATATCACAAACAATTGCGAGTGGATAGGCTGCATCATAAGTGACTTTTACACCATCACGAATAAGTGGGGAAACCACTGAGGCATAACCATCCATTGATGGTGCTGTCCCTACAATTACATATGGAATACCAATCTTATAACTAAGGAACCTTGAAATGTCATTAATAGTGCCAGATCCTACTGCAATTATAATTGACGTATCTTTTGGAATTTCTAATATCAATTTACCAAAAGATAATTCATCAGGATGTAAATGTTCTTCTTTAAATATATATTTACTTATTTTAAACTTGTTTTTTAATAATTCTTCTACTTTTTCACCTGCAACATCATAAGTATGGGAATCTTCTATAATAAACACTTTCTTGCCTTCATAACGTTTGATTACAATTGGCAACTGACTTATAACACCACTTCCAACCTTTATAGTTTCTATCCCTACACTATGATTTTTGCCACATGAGCACATATAATTAAGACCAGTCATTTCTTCTATACTTAGAGTTTCTAAATCTATCATAAATTTTTTCTCCTTAAATTTTATTTATTCTTCGATTACCTTTTTTTAAATCACTATTTTTAGTATTTATTATATTTATAAGTTTTTTTTATTTATAGAAATAATCTTTTCTCTCACTAGTATACTACCAAAGTCTTTTCCATAAAAACCATTTTGCTTTTTTATAGGATAAGATTATATTGAGATGATGGATTATTTGGCTAATACCTTTTGTTTCAGACGCAGTTTTGGGTGTGCCTAAGTAAAATTAGATTTTATAAAATTAAGAAGAGCTATAGTTAGCTCTTCTTAATTTTTATTCCCATTCATTTGTTTCCTTGACTATTATATTTCCATATTATTAAATGCTATTTTTGCCGCTTTCATATTATCCGATATATTTGATGATATCTTATTAAATGCATTTTTAACAAACGGTGATGTTTTCTGAAATAATTTTCCTGCACCATGGAACTCCTGCTGTTGCTGCTCCAATTCCTGCATCCAGTAATAAAGTTTTAAAGTTTATACCTTTGCCTTCTAATGTTTGTCTTACTAAACTTTCAATGCCATTTGTTAATCCACCTATTATCATTTTAGCACCTAATGCTTCTCCCATACCAAATGGACCCAATATAGCTCCTGAGAGTGCTCCTACAAGTGCTTCTCTACCCTCAGCCTTCAGATAAGCAGTTATATCACTTACTTCTCCACTTTGAACATCTGATATTGCTTGACTTGCAACTACTGCTACCACCGCTGTTGCTGCTCCCAAAGTTACCGCTATTGCAACGGCGGCAATTGCCACAACTGCCACCACTACCAAACCAGCAAGAAGATTACCAGCTAATTTACCCCAGTTGAATCCTTTTTTCTTCTCTTCTTTTTTAATTTCTTTCTTTTTTGCTTTAACTACAACTGCCTTTTTTACTTGCTTAGGTTCTGGCTTTTTACCTACAGTAGGTTCATCAAATACAGCAAAAGCTTCTCTATAACTTCCATTTTTTGTTACATTATTGGATAAGAAATACAGATCAATTTCCATTGGAAATCAACTTATGCCATCAGATATTGTTGTACTCGTCATTCCACTCACAACACTTAATCATGATCGCCTTTAGTAAGAGATTAACAAAATTAAATTTGTCTATTGTTTAATAAATTCCTTTATAAATAAGCCTCTTTATCAAAAATTAATTCAAACTATTTCTATATGTAATTTAATTGTTGTTCCTTCATAATATCAAAAAAACACTTCTGCATTTAAACCAAGAGTGTTTTTATAGAATTTCACCTACCTAATATTATCATAAGCATCCCCCAATAGAATTAAAACTATCCTCAAGAAAATACCAATACTCGCCTTTATTTTCTATTAATCTATGAAATGTCCTTTTTATTCATAATGAATGCCTTTTGTTATTAATATCACTCCTAACATTAATTAAATTCCTGAGATATAATATATAATAATTTTTTCAATTTCAAGCATAAAATAAACTGCCTAAAATCATAAAGCAGTCCATTTTATATAAATTAATATTCTTCATTTATAGTTTATATAGAAACTCCAAAAACTCTAAAAACGTGTTAGCACATGTTTTTACTTCATCCAACTCCATACCTATGAATGGGACCTCAACAATTGCTTTTGAATCATCTCTGTTATCAAATGCATATGCTGCACCACCATCAGAACCAATTAAAACTAATCCCGGGGCAAACTCATTCACTCCACACGCCTCATTTAATTCTATAATATCGATTAAAGACCAAAACACCACATATGAGTTTGGTCCAATTTCTCCTTCTGCACCATTAAATTCCTCTATGAATAACCTATAATCCAATGGAAATTCTATATTTAACCCTTGTTCTGTACGTTGTAATACCTCCCTAGTTGTTGATGAATTTAAGTTTATTTTAGTTAAATACTTTTTTGTACTTTCATCCATATAAATCTCTCCATATTATTTATTTTTTAACTCTTTAAGTAATCTATTCCACCAAGTAGTATATTGAGCATGTTCTTTAGGAGTTAACGGTATCTTATTAGAAACTTCTGTTGGACTTCCCCCAAATTTCACGGGATGAACCCCATGAATTTGCATACCTTTTAGTAAAGGATCTTCTTTGTGTATCATAGCATTTGCATTATTAGCTGCTTTTCTTGCTGTATTATACTCTTCACCTTCTTAAACTCCTTTGTAAACCTGCCTAAGGCCTCATCAACATTCCCCAAATTACTACCAAGCACTACTGATTTCGGTCCCTTCTCCATGTTACTTAATGCTATTTTTGCCGCTTTCATATTCTCTGATATATTAGATGATACCTTATTAAATGTCTTTTTAACAAATGGTGATGCTTTCTGAAATAATTTCCCTGCACCATGGAATGCTCCTGCTGTTAAAGCCCCAATTCCTGCATCCAACATTAGAGTTTTGAAGTTTATACCTTTTCCTTCTAATGTTTGTCGTATTACACTTTCAACGCCATTTGTTAATCCACCGAACGCCATCATGCCTTTGTAACTTTTAAATGCACCATACGGACCAAAGATAGCTCCTGAGAGTGCTCCTACAAATGATTCTCGAGCTCCAACCGACATGTACGAAGACATATTACTAACTGCTCCACTAGCATAATCCGATATTGCTTTACCTGCGACACCTATACCACCCATTATCATTCCGCCGCAAAAGCCATTCCGGCTGCTGCTCCTGCCGTTGTGCCCACTGCTGCTAATGCTCCCGCTACGGCTGGTATTGCTGTTCCTCCAGTAAACACTACTACTGCTACAACTGCTGCAACTACTGCCACCACTGCTACTGCTGCAAGAACATTTCCAGCTAATTTACCCCAATTAAATCCTTTTTTCTTCTCTTCTTTCTTTACTTCTTTCTTTTTTGCTTTAACTGGATCTGGCTTTTTACTTATCGTGGGTTCATCATCAAATGCAGCAAAAACTTCTCTATCACTTCCATTTTTTATTACATTATTGCTAAGAAAGTGCATGTCTATTTCCATAGAAAACCCACCATCTTGTGGTGTTTTCATTATTATTTCACCGTCTGCATTTAAGCTTAGCTTTTATAAAGTAAAAATTTCCAATTTCTACTACGACCTCCAAGGTCATAACAAAAACTGGAAGTTTACATTTGCTATTATTTATCATTAATTTAAGCTTGCTATTCTATTTGCCCCATAAATTGCGTTATTAAATAAATATGTTCTATAAATTTAACCATTTCTAAATTTTTAACTTTTTCTGGTCCTCCCAATCCTAAAAGGGGTACATATCCAAAACATTCATCAAAAGCAGGCTTTCCATATTTAATAACAGCTTCTGAATAAGGCTTCCAATTCAGCTCTTCATCTAAAAAACTAACATCCCCTAAATCATCCAAGAAAAAATCAAATCCTGCTGAAATAACACTTACCACTTTTTTTCTAAAGTTCAGTAAATTTAAATATCTCTCTTTTTCCCAAACGATTATGTCTCCCATTGCTGTAGTAAATAACGGAATAGCTTGCTGATTTCGTGTATATACCTCTTCTAAAATTTCTTGTATTTCTTCTGGGTTAATTATTTTTAAATAACCATTCAAAATAGTACCAAAACCATATTTATTCCACACATATAATAATTCTTTCGGCACCTTACCAGTATATTTAGCAATAATATCCTCTGAAGCTTTTTTTTCTAATATAAAATCATCAAAAATATCTTTTGACATATTTGTCACTCCTAACTTAATGTGTTAATTTAATATTTAAATAGGTTGATTTTCTTTCTTCTTCCCCCATCTGTTCTGCGATTGTTCTTATTTGTTTATCCATAGATTTTACCCTGCTTTTCCATTGTGACCCAAGTGATGAATTAATTCTTTTGTCTCCCATACCATTTATTTTCGATGGATTTCCACCTGCAATTTGATCTGGATCATGCAATGCTGCCTTGCTTTTAATCCATTCTTCTGCTTTCTTAACTGCTTCTTTTCTATCAATCCCTTGCTTACGTAATTCTAAGGCTTTTTCTTTCAATGATTCTTTTCTAGCAAGTTTTTGTGCTGCATTTCCTTCTAAAGACCTTCCCTCTATCAAATATCTATTCCTATTCTTTATGAATTCATCTACACTTAATGAATTTAATCCTTTTTCTTGATCCTTTAATTGTCTCTCAAATTCCACTGCATCATGCTTAAGATTTCTATTGAAGTTTACCTCAACTTCAGAGGTTTTAGGAATACCACTCTTAGCCTTTTTAAATTGTTTAACGAATTCTTTCGCTACCTTAGAATCTCCGCCACCTAAACCACATGCTAATTTCACATCTTTTGGCATATCCATATTATTAAATGCTATTTTTGCCGCTTTCATATTATCTGATATATTAGATGCTATCTTATTAAATGCCTTTTTAACAAATGGGGATGCTTTCTGAAATAATTTTCCTGCACCATGGAACATTCCAGCTGTTGCCGCTCCAAATCCTGCATCAAGTAATAAAGTTTTAAAGTTTATACCTTTGCCTTCCAATGTTTGTCTTATTAGACTTTCAACGCCGTTTGTTAATCCACCTAACGCCATCATGCCTTTGTAACTTTTAAATGCACCATACGGACCAAAGATAGCTCCTGAGAGTGCTCCTACAAATGATTCTCGAGCTCCAATCGACGTGTACGAAGACAAATCACTAACTACTCCACTAGCATAATCCGATATTGCTTTACCTGCGACACCTATACCACCCATTATCATTCCGCCAGCAAAAGCCATTCCGGCTGCTGCTGTTGCGGTTGTGCCCACTGCTGCTAATGCTCCCGCTACGGCTGGTATTGCTGTTCCTCCAGTAAACACTACGACTACTACGACTGCTACGACCGCTGCAACTACTGCAACCACCGCTACTGCTGCAAGAACATTTCCAGCTAATTTACCCCAGTTAAATCCTTTTTTCTTCTCTTCTTTCTTTACATCTTTTTTCGTTTCTTTCTTTTTTGCTTTAACTACAACTGCCCTTTTAATCGGCTTAGGTTCTGGTTTTTTACCTACCGTAGGTTCATCATCAAATGCAGCAAAAGCTTCTCTATCACTCCCATTTTTTATTACATTATTGGATAAGAAGTGCAAATCAGTTTCCATTGAAAATCCACTTTTAGTTCCTGATTTTGCTACAAGTATTTGACTTTGAGCCTTAAGTTTAACGCTTTGTGGTGTTTTCATTGTTATTCCACCAGCTGCATTTAAACTTAGTTTTTTATGGCTTTTAATTGTTACTCCAACTGCATCCTCAAAACTTATACTAAGTGGCTCTTTGCTTCCACCTTTTATGTTCAAAGCACCAGGTACCATTTCTATTTCACTGCCGTGTTCTGTGCCAAAATACCTTTTTGTTGTATCTGCTGTTTTAGCACAACTGCTTCCATTTGTTCTTACACATCCAGTGACAATTGGCTCTTCGCTAGTTTCACTGGGGAAATATAAACTTGCGCTTGTTCCAACTATAGGCATTGAATACATTACGTTTCCAGTTGGTGGTGCATACGGGAACCAGGAAGCTTTGTCTTTATTTTGGCTTTTGTCTATATTTAAATGAAGTTTTATCTTTTCACCCTTAACTTCAAGAACTTTCCCTTCAATAGATGCTCCACCGATAAGTGAATTTATAACTTTAGTTTGCCATACTCCATTTTTCCTACATAAACGGTATTTGTAAATGACCTCATCACTTAAAGCACGAGCCTTATATTGATTTACATAAAAGTCCTTGTTTTTGAAGCTAATGTTAGCCCCTACTTCATACTTTTCTCTTGTTTCTATTTCATAATAAAAATAGTCAGTATCATGCCCAGCTTCGGTTCCACCTGATTCATGATATTGTTTTAAATCCTTACAAGCTTTATAATCACTAGTATCTTCTAATTTATAGCTTGTTTTACTTGGCCTCCCAAAATAAAACATATTAAGTGTTTCTATTATATCACAAGATAGTTCTGATTTTAACTCACTTGATATTCTCTTTAAAAAACTCCAGTCTGTTTCTTTATATTGGAATAAAGGGTTTCCTATCTTCTGCCCTTCGCCTATACATTGTTCATAGCTGTAGCCTGGATAATCTTTTAAAATTATCCCAATAAGTTCATCATACGTCATATTCATATCTTGAAATGATCTGCTTTTTTCTTTTACGTCCAATTCAAAACTTGATGTAAGTGCTTGTATTTCTAAGTAGTAATTTCCGTTTATATTGCTTGTCCTAATATTTTGTACTATTCCATTAAATATTATCTTACTTTTGCTTTTATCTACTACATTAATATTTAAAAGACTAACACAAGAATTTTTTCTCATATTAGCCTTTATTTCTATTTTTAAATATAGCACCGTATTATACATCTTTTCCACTGGTTTAAAACACCTAACTTGTAAGGTGTTTTATTATAAAATTCTAACGAACCATGTTAACATAATGCATCACTGTTGTCAGACAATTTATTAAATAATTTTTCCAAAATGTGCCTTTTAACTATATTTTTCAATATTTTTTTATCAATGATTCCACTTATAAAAAGTTTTTTATGCTCACTCTAAATTCCAAATTACTATTTACTATTTGCTATTTACTATTTTTTACCAAGTAATGATCATCTTAGCGGGGCACACATCGCCCCACTTGCTCAGCTACCTACAAAGTCGAAATCTGAAACATATCAATTTTAGAGTAACCAGCATTCGAATTACTACTACTCAATGTGACAAGACAAATACAATCTAATTTACTAACAAACTTTGCCTTCAAAAATATATAATTTTCATCTGGATGCAATATTTCTTTATCACGAATTGTAATTATTTCTATTATATTTTCATCAACTAAAACAAATATTCCATCTTTAAATTCGATATCAATAAAATTAATTGAAGCATTATTAAGTACATGTTTAGTTTGCTCCTTATAGTTGAATGCATTTATATTACGCTTTTCCTCCTCTATAATCGCTATATATTCATCTGGAAACAATTTTATAACTTTTTGTTTTGTTGACTCTTTATAAAATTTATATAGCTTAGGATATAATCTTTCAACTTCCTTATAATCAATTTTTTCTATTATTTTTTCATCTATACAAATGCTATAGAATTCACCATTATATGTTGATAAAACTAAGCCATTGACACTCCATTCATATAAATTCGAAAAAATTAAATTCTCTAATCCATTCTTAAGATAAATCACTTTATATTCATACGTTTCAACATTAATATATACCATACACTCGTTATCTGGACAGAATAGCAAAATTTCTTCATCAACATTATTAATAAAATGGGAATATACTGTTATATCATCGAAAATTTCTAATTTTTTTATTAATTCAAGATTGTTATCAAGTATTAGTATACCATTATAATTATCATTAATTATTATTTTATCTGCTAAATTTCCGATAAAATATATATCGTTATCGTTCTGCTTAAATTCTTTTGTCTTTATAAACATATGAACTCACCTCCGAAGTAAATATTTAATAGAATAGTTTGTAAATATCACTATCTTCTACTGAAGATATTATTTCACATTGATTTTTTTTATCGGGTCTGCTGTTCCTGATATTAACCCGCCCGTTTGTGGATTAGCTTCACCTACATGTTTTCCCCTCTTATCAAATACCTCTAAATGTGATGCCTCCCCTGTATGGAAAGTATCACGATAATAATAATATTCTCCTTTTTTATAA
Organism: Clostridium estertheticum subsp. estertheticum; assembly: GCF_001877035.1. Classification (NCBI taxonomy): domain Bacteria; kingdom Bacillati; phylum Bacillota; class Clostridia; order Eubacteriales; family Clostridiaceae; genus Clostridium; species Clostridium estertheticum. Next base: position 2,465,777 of record NZ_CP015756.1, read on the forward strand.
ACTTGAGCACCTTTAACTTTGATACTGGTCTTATTATAGTCCTTACCACCTAATACTGTCTCTTTATCTAATGGTACACGATTATCTTTTACGTAATCTGGATCTTTACCCGCCCCCTTATCACTATTTTTATTCTCTTCAACAGCTTTATTATAATCCTTCTGCTGTTTATTTAGTTCAACTTTCTTTCCGCCCCCACCTGATTTTATTGGATCATTTTTAATATAAACAATTTGCCCATCTGGTGTAACCGCTTTTGCTGGTACTAAATCATCTATATATTTTCCAAACTTATTAACATTTTTTTCAATGTTATCCATGACTGTACTTGCACCTTTTTTAATCCACGGTACTGCAGTCTCTAGAGCTTTAGCTCCTCCCGTAAATAGTCCAGTAAATAAAACTCCATTTTTAAATTGATTTAACTGTTCTCCTAAATTAGGCATACGAAAATTAGCAAGTTCATTAAGTGCATAATATGTAGAGTTTTCTGCTCCACCTATGAACAATGTTTTAACAAAATTTAGAGCTAACTGGCCTGTAGTTTCTGCTGCAAATAAAGATGTTCCTGCCATAGCCGGTCCAAACATTGCACCACATAGTGCACCTACAAGAGCTCCTTTTGCCGCACTTATTAAATAATCAAGTGGGCTACTCATTTTATTGTTTTTAATATCCGAGGCTATTGTTCCGCCAACATTACATGCTGCTCCAAGAGCGGCTCCTATTAGCGCAGCTCCAATTACAGCTCCTGCACCGAATGTAGCCACCGATACAACTTACTAGAGCGACTACCGCTACCACTGCCACTACCGCAACTGCTGCTGCTGCTTTAAATAGCTTACCCCACCTAAAGCCCTTCTTTTCTTTCTCAGGTGGTTTTGCTACAACTGCTTTTTTAACCGGCTTAGGTTCTGGTTTTTTACCTACCGTAGGTTCATCATCAAATGCAGCAAAAGCTTCTCTATCACTCCCATTTTTTATTACATTATTGGATAAGAAGTGCAGATCAGTTTCCATTGAAAAACCACTTTTAGTTCCTGTCTTTGCTACAAGTATTTGACTTTGAGCCTTAAGTTTAACGCTTTGTGGTGTTTTCATTATTATACCACCAGCTGAATTTAAACTTAGTTTTTTATGGCTTTTAATTGTTACTCCAACCGCATCGTCAAAACTTATACTAAGTGGTTCCTTGCTTCCACCTTTTATATTCAAAGCACCTGGCACCATTTCTATTTCACTACCGTGTTCTGTGCCAAAATACCTTTTAGTTGTATCTGCTGTTTTAGCACAACTGCTTCCATTTTTTCTTACGCATCCAGTAACAATTGGCTCTTCGCTAGTTTCACTGGGGAAATATAAACTTGCGCTTGTTCCAACTATAGGCATTGAATACATTACATTTCCTGTTGGTGGTGCATATGGAAACCAGGAGGCTTTGTCTTTATTTTGGCTTTTGTCTATATTTAAATGAAGTTTTATCTTTTCACCTTTAACTTCAAGAACTTTCCCCTCAATAGATGCTCCACCAATAAGTGAATTTATAACTTTTGTTTGCCATACTCCATTTTTTCTACATAAACGGTATTTGTAAATAACTTCATCACTTAAAGCACGAGCTTTATATTGATTTACATAAAAGTCCTTATTTTTAAAGCTAATATTAGTCCCTATTTCATACTTTTCTCTTGTTTCTATTTCATAATAGAAATAGTCAGTATCATGCCCAGCTTCGCTTCCACCTGATTCATGATATTGTTTTAAATCCTTGCAAGCTTTATAATCACTAGTGTCTTCTAATTTATAACTTGTTTTACTTGGCCTCCCAAAATAAAACATATTAAGTGTTTCTATTATATCACAAGATAGTTCTGATTTTAACTCACTTGATATTCTCTTTAAAAAACTCCACTCTGTTTCTTTTTATTGAAATAGAGGTTTTCCTATCTCCTGTCCTTATTAGAATTTTCATCTTCTTTTTCTTCATAAACACATATTTTATCATCGGTGGAAGCATTTATAGTAGACTGAAAATTTATTGTGTCATCTATCAAACATTTTAAATTTAAATACCATTAAATTCAACCGCTTTTCTACTTAGAAAATCTATAAAAGTCTTAATGTCACCAACATAACTTTCAATTGTTTTAGGACTTTTACCATCTTCAATTATACTTAACTCTAAATTTTCAATTATTTCACTCATTACCTTTACCCCTTTCAATTTCTTTACATCAGAAAAAGAGCTAATGTTTCTTGCTTGAAACATTAGCTCCTACCATTGTTATAATATATATTTATTTCCCTTTATAAATATAATTTCTATTAAGCCCATCAGTCCCCTATTTTTGTATTAGTATATATCCAATTACTTCACTTATTTATCTGACTACATTATTTATATTATACTTTATATTTTTATATCCCTTTTAATTATTTATATTAAGGATTATAAATATATCAATCTGTAGTTAAATTTGAATATAATAAATATTAAAATCTATATTATCGATTTCCTTCTTAAATTAAAAATATCTATATCAGATTCCTAAAGTTTCATTTCCAATGCACTAGCACCATTAGCTACAGCATAATCTTTTTCTTCATTTGAGATTGGAATAATTAGTAACCAAGCTACTTTTCTATCTTCAAATTCAATAGATTTAAATCCATCCCATAAAAAAGGATTCATTAGATAAACATGCTTCATTTCACAATCATAAATATACTGTTTATCACATCTGAAATAATATGTCCATATCCGTAATTATCTCTTTTCATTATTTCAAATGCAGTGGTAGATACAATGTTAGGAAATAACTCCTCATTTACATCGCATGCACCTAATAATTCAACTCTTAATTTTTTATTGTGTCACTCAACATTCCTATATCATACTCTGATAGACCGATAGTTGCAAAAGATATTACTCCAATAGATGGTCTATCTATACACGACATAATATCTACACTTTTTTTCTTTTTTTCATCCCAATAACGAAAAACCTTTGGTTTTCCTCCTATAACTTCTAATTCTTTTTTTGCTATTATCTTGTTAATATCCATATTTCACTCCTTCTCAATCACCGAAATAATTATCTGTTAAATCTTCACCTTTGTGACCTCTATTAGAACTTGGTAATTCAGGTCTGTAATGCTCTGGCTTATTATATTCATCCAAAAATTGTTTTCTTGATATACTTCGTTCCTTAGCACTTTTTTTATGTTTTCTAAATTAAAGTCCAGGGTTATGTCCCATATCCCATGCTTGCGATTTAACTATACCTTTTTATATTATAGAATCTATTACATCACCGTTATTATTTTTGGCATTTTCCCACACTTTATCTCTTACACCTTTTCTAAGGTGGAATGATCTATCATATGAAACAGCTTTACCTGCCCCCTTAATATTGTCCTTAGCTTTTTAAAATTGTTTAACGAATTCTTTCGCTACCTTAGAATCTCCGCCACCTAAACCACACTCTAATCTTACACCTTTTGGCATATCCATATTGTTAAATGCTATTTTAGCTATCCTAGTATTCTCTGATATATTAGATGCTATCTTATTAAATGCATTTTTAACAAATGATGATGCTTTCTCAAATATTTTTCATGCATCATGGAAACTTCCCGCCGTTGCTGCTCCAATTCCTACATCCAATGATCGAGTTTTAAAATTTATCCCTCTACCTTCTAATGTTTTCTTTCTAAACTTTCAACGCCATTTGTTACTCCAACTATAACCATCTTAGCGACATCTTTTGTAACGTACTCTGCTACTTTCCCAATATAATCTTTTATAATCTAAGAAACCACATTTGAAATGTATTCTATTCTTAGACTTTTTTTGAAATATATATCATAAAATAATGGAATATATTTAAGATATACTCCGTTTTTAAATTTCTCTGCCATACTTCATCACATATTAATTGTATATTATTTATATCTTATGTCCATAAAAGTACTTGCAGCCTTTTTCCCAATTCATTTTTGAAAGTTGTTTAACATAATCAAAAACTTTTCTCATGATTTCATCGTCTACTATTGTATAATATTGTACAGGGCATTCAATACCACTCCAAATTGAAAGCATTGTTGGAATTGTAATTTCTTTTAATTCTTTTCCGTATTTTCTTGAAATAATACTTGCATCTAATAATATTTTTGTTAATACTCCTGGAAATGCTAACTCTCCTTTATAGTAATACTTTTCTATATCTAGTTCATCTCTTTTATTGATGTAAAATTCTCCAATTTCATCAACTGATGCACTTTCTGAAGTTGATTCTTGATAATCTAAAATATAATATAGTGCATCTCTTATAGTAGTCTCAACATTAGTATCTTCCCATTCTTCTAATAGTACAAGTAAGTAAGGAACAACTTCATATGATAATGCTTGCTTCGAATATGTTGCAAATACATTAACTGCATCATCATCAGATTCAGATAGCATTTTCAAATTATCATTTTTTAAAATATCATTATGCTCTGCAATTGAACAAAATACTCTTATGCAAAGATTTATTACACCGTCATCATTACTTGTATTCATTATTTCAATTAATAACTGTTTTGCCGAAAAATCTCCAAGCTTTAATAAATCTATTATTATTAAAAGCTTCTTTCTCTCATCCTTTTCATTATTAATTTTATACCATAGTTCTTCTTTACTAATATCATTTGGTGTATCCCCATACCATATTCCTCGACACATTATATTATCTTTATCATCCATATACTTGTCCTCCTATGACCTAGCAGCTTGTTCATTTGTAATTACTTTATGATAAGAATCATTCCTTATTAAATTATCCATATTTTTTTCGCTCTGTACTATTAACTACTATACGGAGTTTTGACGTTTCATCTAGTGTTCTCTTAATATAGTTTGTTTTCTTTGTCTTAACTCCTTCAAGTACAACTTTTTTTCTTTTAGTATTACATTAATATTTAAAAGACTAACACAAGAATTCTTCTAATGTTAGCCTCTAGTTATATTTTCCTATTTTTCCACTGTACTCTACTTTTTTTCAATTTAATCTTTTTTAACATAGATCACTACAATATGTCTGACAACATATTGAGATTTTTTCTAGCCTATCATAAATTAAGTTGCCTATTTTGTTAATATGCCTAAAAATGCTTTTAAACTATCAACCAATTGATAATAGACCCTTTCTACCACACAATAACAATATGAAATTACCAGTTATATTCATTTTGTTAGAAATAGATTTAAATGACTAAGTTTGCTTCATCAGTATAAGTTGCTATTTAACTTAAATTAAATTTCCTACTATATTCTGAGTTAATATTTAAAAGTTCTTCAACAAGTACTAACTTTTTTTCTGCCATTTGCTCCATCTTAAAGTGCTATAAAATTCGTCTGTATTTCCCAGTACAATCCAAGTAATAAATTCATAGTATTTCATCTCCAGTGCTTCCCATTGCAATGTATTAGGAGCAAAGTTCGACACATCTCCTATTTTATCTGCAAATTTTCCAACATTTAATGCAAAAATGCCGCCAATAACGTCATCTCCAACAATTAACATTTTATCAATACTATTGGATAATCCATGTTCATTTATTTTATTGTATGAAATTATTCCTATATTTTCTTTATTTTCATAACCAACGATTCTAATCCAATTATCAACAGTTAATCCTGACGTATTAAATATAAGTGAACCTAGTGCTGATTTTGAAGTTATTTTTAGCATATACAGTGTATACTGTCCAATACTTGTTTTATACATATTTAATTTTATATTCTTATTTGAATCACTAAACATCATATTTAACTATTTAACTCTCCCCATAAACTATTAACTACTATTTTATTCACTTAAAGACTTAAAATGGTTCAAAGGTAATACAATGTCAATATAAAGGTTAGGAAATGCTATTAATAATTGAGTTTACATTTATTGGCCTTGTTAGGTTGATGGCTATGTGTGGTCAGTCCGCCCAAATTACAAAAATTGTTAATGTAGTAAACATTTTCTGTTTGCTAACATTAATTAGATTCTACTTTTGATACCTGTTTGCAATTTTTAGGGTATGCTTTTCATGTTGTAGTTATCAACCTTACTACAGAATTTGAATTATGCAGTAAACTATAACATATATTTTATTCCATTTACTTGCTTTATATCTATATACTATTTTATGAAACTAGCTACTTGATAATTTTGTATTCACTTATTAAAAATCTTCTTCTTCATCTTCTATTAATTGAGCAAAATAATCACTATAATTATCCCATTCATCCGGTTTTGATATAAAAGATTTATCATTTAGTTTTGTAACCTCTATAGCATCACACCACATTATTGAAGGTATATTTTCAGTATCCATAACAATAATACTTTCTGGTGGTTCTGATAATACTATATATCTTAATGGTAGATTTACAGTATTTCTTAACCTAATAGTTTCATTAATTATATTAGTTTCATCATCATTACTTGAAAAAGAATAATTACTAATTCCCCCTAAATATCCTCCACTATAAAATGATGCAATTTCATAAAAATCTTCTGGCAATTTTACATTAAGTGTTTTCTGTATATTAGCTAATACTTCATTATCAACTCCATCACTTGGTTGTAAGTTTAAATAACGTTCCTTTAATTCTTTTATTTTTCCCATATTAAATTCCTCCAACATTTTTATTTATTATTTACACGCCACTTCCAATATTCACGTGTATCAACGCCAAATTTCTTCCTATCAATCGGAAAATTAGGATTAGGAGTACTTCTTCCATACTGACTGTGTAGTATGTCCTGACCATACTTTCCAACCCCATGATACCTAGTACTCGCTTCTGCTATTGCGCCTCTTGAATCTTGTCCTGTATGATGTAACGTTGAAAAATTTCCATCAGATAGTTGTGGTGGGAGACCTTTACCTGCTGCTTCTGCATTTGTCTTTCCAATAAAATTTTTATCACCACTAGTTCTAATCATATCCCACTCTATATCATTTCTCTGATATATTTCATACGTCTGTTGGGTTCCTTTTGGTCTAGTTGCTGTCCATTCTATCTTTTCAGATGTAAAAATTTTATTATTACTAGCTTCACTTACCCCCTTATCATTCTTACTCTCTTCAACAGCTTTATTATAATCCTTCTGCTGTTTATTTAGTTCAACTTTCTTTCCGCCCCCACCTGATTTTATTGGATCATTTTTAATATAAACAATTTGCCCATCTGGTGTAACCGCTTTTGCTGGTACTAAATCATCTATATATTTCCCAAACTTATTAACATTTTTTTCAATGTTATCCATGACTTTACTTGCACCTTTTTTAATCCACGGTGCTGCAGTCTCTAGAACTTTAGCTCCTCCCATAAATAGTCCAGTAAATAAAACTCCATTTTTAAATTGATTTAACTGTTCTCCTAAATTAGGCATACGAAAATTAGCAAGTTCATTAAGTGCATAATATGTAGAGTTTTCTGCTCCACCTATGAACAATGTTTTAACAAAATTTAGAGCTAACTGGCCTGTAGTTTCTGCTGCAAATAAAGATGTGCCTGCCATAGCCGGTCCAAACATTGCACCACATAGTGCACCTACAAGAGCTCCTTTTGCCGCACTTATTAAATAATCAAGTGGGCTACTCATTTTATTGTTTTTAATATCCGAGGCTATTGTTCCGCCAACATTACATGCTGCTCCAAGAGCGGCTCCTATTAGCGCAGCTCCAATTACAGCTCCTGCACCGAATGTAGCCACCGATACAACTACTAGAGCGACTACCGCTACCACTGCCACTACCGCAACTGCTGCTTTAAATAGCTTACCCCAACTAAAACCCTTCTTTTCTTTCTCAGGTGGTTTTGCTACAACTGCCTTTTTAATCGGCTTAGGTTCTGGTTTTTTACCTACCGTAGGTTCATCATCAAATGCAGCAAAAGCTTCCCTATCACTTCCATTTTTTATTACATTATTGGATAAGAAGTGCAAATCAGTTTCCATTGAAAATCCACTTTTAGTTCCTGTCTTTGCTACAAGTATTTGACTTTGTGCCTTAAATTTAACGCTTTGTGGTGTTTTCATTGTTATTCCACCAGCTGCATTTAAGCTTAGTTTTTTATGACTTTTAATTGTTACTCCAACCGCATCATCAAAACTTATACTAAGTGGCTCTTTGCTTCCACCTTTTATATTCAAAGCACCTGGCACCATTTCTATTTCACTACCATGTTCTGTGCCAAAATATCTTTTTGTTGTATCTGCTGTTTTAGCACAACCACTTCCATTTGTTCTTACGCATCCAGTAACAATTGGCTCTTCGCTAGTTTCACTAGGGAAATACAAACTTGCACTTGTTCCAACTATAGGCATTGAATACATTACGTTTCCAGTTGGTGGTGCATATGGAAACCAGGAGGCTTTGTCTTTATTTTGGCTTTTGTCTATATTTAAATGAAGTTTTATCTTTTCACCCTTAACTTCAAGAACTTTCCCTTCAATAGATGCCCCACCAATAAGTGAATTTATAACTTTTGTTTTCCATACTCCGTTTTTCCTACATAAACGGTATTTGTATATAACCTCATCACTTAAAGCACGTGCTTTATATTGATTTACATAAAAGTCCTTATTTTTAAAGCTAATGTCAGCCCCTACTTCATACTTTTCTCTTGTTTCTATTTCATAATAGAAATAGTCAGTATCATGCCCTGCTTCACTTCCACCTGATTCGTGATATTGTTTTAAATCCTTGCAAGCTTTATAATCAATAGTATCTTCTAATTTATAACTTGTTTTACTTGGCCTCCCAAAATAAAACATATTAAGTGTTTCTATTATATCACAAGATAGTTCTGATTTTAACTCACTTGATATTCTCTTTAAAAAACTCCAGTCTGTTTCTTTATATTGGAATAAAGGTTTTCCTATCTTCTTCCCTTCTCCTATACATTGAGCATAGCTATAGCCTGGATAATCTTTTATAATTATCCCGATAAGTTCATCATACGTCATATTCGCATCTTGAAATGATCTGCTTTTTTCTTTTACATCCAATTCAAAACTTGATGTAAGTGCTTGTATTTCTAAATAATAATTTCCGTTTATATTGCTTGTCCTAATATTTTGCACTATTCCATTAAATATTATCTTGCTTTCATTATTAGAATTTTCATCTTCTAATTCTTCATAAACACATATTTTATCATCATTGGAAGCATTTATAGTAGACTGAAAATTTATCGAGTCATCTATCAAACATTTTAAATATAAATATCCATGTTCATTAGGTTTGTTTTCAATTTTTATATTCTCTATATTTAGCAATTGATAAGGTGATTTAACCCTTAGTGTATGAACTGCCCCCATTTACTTTCCCCTTTCATTACTACTTCTTTACTATTTTCTCTGCTTTTTTCTATTTTAACTACTCTTGCTCTTGGCCGGTTGTCACGAATTTTATTTTTCCTTGATGTAAAGAACATATAAGCACAGATTCTGCTGTAAGTGCTGGTTTTCCATCAACCAATGTATCCTCTTTTACCTTCATCCAATCTCCTGATATTTTCACGAGACACTTTTTACCCGGAGGTAATTGAACTCCATCTTCCCCTATTAAATAAATGTCTTTGCCTTCCTTGCATTCTCTGCAAATTCCAAAGTAACTAATGTTTTTATTTACCACATTATCACTTTTATTCATCATAGGTTTTTCTGTTGCATATGCTCCATGACTTTCAGGTAGGTTTATTTTTCTTGCATGGGTACCTTTGTCACATCTCATTTTTGCGCCTCTTACTATATAATAATTATCGCTCATATACATACACCCCCTCTTTTAACTCTCTTCCACTTGTAATCTCTCAAGTTTTATTCCTTTAAAATCGCGTCTTAAAAGACTCTCTGCCACATCAAGTCTTACTACTATTAATGGTTTTGTACTTTCTTTTATTCTAAATATCTTTTTGCCTTGAATCTTCTCTTTACTTAGAATTATGTTTTTAATTACTCTTTTGTCTAAACCTAGTTCTGTTTTGTCACTTAAGGCTTCTATTTCTTCAAATATAGATAAAGAATAATTTTCTTGTCTATCATGTAATCCATCAATAAGTGGTAAACTAATAAACAAAATATCCCTATCATATTTTTCAATAATTTTTTTAAGCTCATCTGATATTAAAAATAATTGACTATCTAAAACATCTAAAAATTCACAATTATCATCTGCATTTACATTAAATATTATAATGTCTTCAATTTTATGGGCATTTAAAAGATTAAGATTTTTCATGTTAATTTTCTTAAATACATCTATAAGCCTTGGCGTATTTGTATATCTTTCATCTTGTTTTAATAAAAAATAATCCATGCTTTCTCCTTTTAAATTATTTTTCTTCAGGATATATCATCTCTGCCTCATCCATATATTCTCCAACAAATATCCTGATATCTTCTGCTTTTTTCATCTTTTCATAAGAAGGTGTTCCTATAAATTTTTCTATAAGTCCTTTTAAAAATTCCACTGCTAAAACATGATATTTATCAGTTTCCTCCAGCATCATATTTTCTATATCCATATCAGTTATACTTCTTCCACACTCTTTTTTCTTTTCCTTGAGTTCTTCCATATACTTAAAAATTGAGGCGAAAATAAAATTTAAATCTATATTAATAAAACATTCCTGCTTATCTAAAAACCAATTTTCATCATATAGATCAATTCTATATTCTCCTTTATTTTCAAGAAGACTAGTTCTAAGAAGAGAAAAATATATATACCTTATTTCCCCTTTTAATTGTTTCTGTTGAAGACATATAGCCTGCTTACATACTTCATTAAATGCTGAAACTAAGTTCCCATCTATAACATCATTATCACTTTTATATATTTCATCAATTTTAAGGAAATCATTAATCCATCTATTAGCTACATACTTTTCATAAAATTCTGCTAAGAGTTCCTCTTTATTTTCTTGTATTATCACGCTTGCTTGTACACCTCCTCATTTGACATGTACCTATTCAATCTTAACCTTTCCACCACTCATAGTTACATTATCTTGTATGTTAATTTTTGCTCCACCTTGAGTTAAATCTACCCCATTACCACCTTGAATCGATATCTTGCCACCACCGGTTATTTCTATATCTTCTTTAGCATCCAAAACTATTTTTTTATCACTATTAATTTCTATTCCACCATCATCTGTTAATCTCATCAGTAAATTTCCATTTCCTATAATTTCTACAGCACCTGGTTTCATTACCACTTGTTTTCCGTACTTTGTTCCTATACTTTTCACTGCTGGATCACTACGCTTCTCACTATTACTTGATTTAAGATTTGCTGAGCTTATTGCATATGCATTTTTCTCTTCATTGTCTGGAAAATATAGTCTTATTACATCCCCAACCTCTGGCATACAGTACCAACCTGTACCATCTGGCGATGAATAGACCGTTGAATATGAAAACCATCTTGCTTTACCTATATCTTGATTTCCATCTATTTCTAAATTAATTTTAACCGTGTCATTTTTTGTATCTAAAACATTTCCTTTAAGCGAAACGCCTACTACCTTATCATTGTAATCTCTACGTATTTTAATGCCCTTATTATCCCTTAATATATATTTGTTAGAAATCATACCATCTAGAAGTTCCATTTCTGAACTGTATATATATAAACTTTTACCTTTAAAGTTTACTAAATTGTATAAATACATTACTTTATACGTTATTACCTCATAACTTATTAAATTAATGTCATTTAAGCCATCAATTCCGTTTTCTGACTTAAGCCTATATTCTTGTAATGCTTTTTTTATTGAATAATTGTATTTATCAACTTCATATGTTGTGCAACATCCTGAATTTCCTATTGAATACTTTATATCTTTTAATTGACATTCTGATACTACTGGCACATTAAAATGTGAAGATAACCTTTTTATAAATTCCCAATCTGTTTCTTTATATTGAACTATTAACTTATCTATTTTAGTCCCATTCGTAATACTGTCTAATATGTTAATGTTAGTATATTCACCGTTCACAATATTAAAGATTTCTCCATAACTAGAGTTTTTATCTTGAAATGTTCTACTTTTTTTCTTGATATCCATCAAAAAAGTTCTGCTTAACGCCTCTATTTCTAAGGTTCTTACATCTTTATTTGCATTAACTTGAATATTCGTAACTACCCCTTGGAACACATCAATAACAGAATCTTTATCATCCTTAAGTGATATTGTAATACTAGACTTTTCATCTGATGTTTCAACATATTTATCAATATTTTCTTCATCAATAATTCCACTTATATAAAGTTTTGCATGCTCATTTAGATCTCTAGTTACCTTTAGTTTTAATATTTTTTGGAATTCATAGGGTGCAATTAAGATATCTCCCTGTGTATACATGTATTCCTCAATCATTAATTCTCATCTCCCTTCTCCCCTTCTACTACCTTTAAATTATTTATTACTTGAAAAGCGACATCTCTCCAATCATTATATTTTTTATAGGGACAACTGAAAGTTCCCATTAAAGTCTTTTCCTTAAATTCCAAAAAGAACATTAAATTATATAAGAAATCATCTATTACTGAGCTCTTAAATTCAAAGAATCCTATGTTCTTAGACTCAACTTCTAAAACTCCCTCTTCATAAAATACATTAGATGGATTACTTTTCTTAATAATCATCTTCATTCCATCTTTAAGTTCTTCAACACGTTCTTCATCTAATGGACTATCAATAATGTTGAGTGTTATAGCTATACTTCCTTCTTCATTGCTCTTAATTATTTCTGGACGGCTTTCCGATGGATATTTAAATTTTCTTACATCAAGTGGCATATCTTCAAAATCCTTTGGAATATATATTTTTAATTTTTCATCAAAAAATTCTTTTTCTTCAAATTCGTAATATCTATTTCCAATTTTTATAGGTCCACTACAAATATCTTTTTTTGCTTGTTTTTTTTCTGATTCATTTATAAAATCTAAAATTTTCTCGTCAATTCTTTTATCCATATTTTCTACCTCCTATTCTTATATAAAAATTAAGCTTTGCCTATTTCATAAATGTTTTTAGGTACATGTAAAATTTATAAGCACTCATATCTTCTAATTTATAACTAGTTCCCCAAAATAAAACATATTATGCCTTCCATTATATCATAATATATACCTTAATTTTACTCATTTGTAATCCTTTTTAAAAAGTTCCATTTCTCCCATCCTTTCATAGCAAATTTCTTTTTAATGTATCTCTCGTTGTTCTAAATAAACTATGAATACATTTTAAAGTCAATTTTTCATTGCTCATAGGGATATATCATATATGCTTACGGAGCAACAGTTTAAACTTCATGACATTGACTTCGATGTAATTCAAGTAATTGGGCCTACTAATAATGATCCTGTTTCAATTAAATATCGATGGATTAAACAAAAATGTGCCTTTATTGTCATCCTTAACTTTTAAAGCTGCAATTACATCTTGACAAAGACAGTGTCTTAAGTGTATAGTGTGTATTGAATAGATACACACTAATTTTTGGGAAGGTGATAAGCTGACATGAAGATCCTAATTTCTAATATATCTAATATACCCCTATACCAACAAATAAAAGATCAACTAAAAGATATTATTTTTAAAGGTGAGATGTCTGAGGGTGATGCGCTTCCATCTATCAGAAATTTTGCCACTGATTTGAAAGTAAGCGTTCTTACTATTCGTCGTGTATACAATGAATTAGAACAAGAGGGTTTTATTACAAGTCAGGTGGGCATTGGCACTTTTATTTCTGCTGGTAATTTAGAACTACTTCGGGACTCTAAACGGCGTATTGTTGAACAAAAAATGCAGGACTTAATTTTAGCAGCAAAGACGTTAAAAATTTCTAAAGGGGAATTAAACGCAATGATGGATATTCTATATGAGGAGGATTAACAATGAGCAATGTATTAGAAGTATCAGGCTTAAATAAATCTTATGGTGATTTTGCCCTTAATGATGTTAGTTTCTCTTTACAGGAAGAGTGTATTACAGGTTTTATAGGTATCAATGGGGCTGGTAAAACAACCACTATAAAGAGCATTCTTAGTCTTGTAATGAAAGATACTGGTACTGTCAAATTCTTTGGAAAGTTATGGATAAGCACGAGCACGAGTTAAAAAACCGTATTGGAGTTGTACTGGATGGAAATTGCTTTTATGACGAATTGTCAATGAAAGAAATGAAAAGCATTATTGCACCTGCATATTCTAGTTGGAATGAACGGGATTACAAAACCTACATGGACCGTTTTTCGCTAAATCCACGCCAAAAGATTTCAACACTCTCAAAAGGTATGAGTATGAAATTCGCATTGACCTTGGCACTTTCTCATCAGGCGGACTTACTTATTATGGACGAACCTACAAGTGGCCTTGATCCTTTAATCCGTAGCCAGCTTATGAATATCTTGACGGATTATATGAAACAAGGTGGTAAAAGCGTTTTCTTTTCAACGCACATAACCTCAGATCTAGATAAAATTGCTGATATGATAATTCTTATTAATAATGGCAAGATTTTGTTTGATGAAGAGAAGGATGCATTAATGGATACCCATAGATTAGTAAAAGGTGATAACAAAGATTTGACTGTTGACAGAAGAAAACTATTCTTAAATATTCAAGAATCAAGCTTTGGATTTACTGGTATAACCAATAAATTATCTCAAGTTCAAAATAGCATGAAAGACATATTGATTGAAAGACCTACTATAGAAGATATTATGCTTGGTTATGTAGAAGGAGGGGGAAAATAATGTTGTTTCATCTTGTTAAAAAAGACTTTTTACTTATAAAAAAATATTTGCTACTTATGATACTTATACCAATTGCCATACCAATTCTTATGATGATACAATCGTCCCAGCTTTTGGGTTTAAGTTCTTTTGTTATGTCAGTGATTTTTACGGTGTTTATGTTGTATCAATATGTTTTGATGGCAGAAATGAAATACCCTAAGGCGGAGACTTTGCTATGTGCTACGCCTTACTCTCGCAGTCTTCTTGTAAAAGCAAGATATGTGTTTCTATTGTTACCATTTGCTTATTGCTCTGTGGCATACAATGTACTAGCACTACTATTTTCCAAAATTGAATACCTTACACCATCCACTTACCTTATTGCTATGCTGATTTCAGTAATTCTATTTGGTATATATACACCCATACAATATAAATTAGGTTTTGAAAAAACAAAGTATTTCTTCGTCTTAGTGATTATGGGAGCCCCATCCTTAATGGTTTTATTAATAAAAGCCAATATTAAACTCAATTTTACAGGATTGTCTGCAATGACTATATTTGTTCAGTACCTGATATCGATTGTGGCTATAATTGCTATTATCTATATTTCTATGAATGTATCTATAAAAATTTACTCAAAGAAAGAATTGTTATAACCTATTCATTTTGAGAAAGGAGTCATACCTATGCAAGATTTACAACCCATAGCAATAACATTATGTGTGCTGTTTCCCTTTGTGTATTTAACTTATAAACACTTTAAAGATAATCCCTATAAATAAATTATATCTTTAAATAGAAAATGAAGTGGCATTAGCTAAAGCTTAGGCTAATGCCACAATTGAAATCTATATTATGATTACTGTTTATCTGTTTAAGTGTGTGATAACTTTGGAAACATAAATTGATTATTCGCAAGTAACAGTGTATCTTCACCTAGAGCAAATAAAGTACCCTCTCCTTCTATTGGCTTAATTAAATAAGAATCAGTTTCTTTTGGTGTAAAATAAAGTTTTTCCCTTTTTATGTTTTCATCTACCAAATAATCAATCATTTTATCTAACAAAATATCTTCTTTGCAAAAGACATTTAGTATCTCTATTGCATCTCCCTCAAAATTTGCAATTATAACTGCATCATAATCTTGAATATAATAAACACTGTCAGTCATATCCAAAGTACAATAAAACATAATCAATTCCGCATTACCACACATAGAAATTTTAGCTAATGAAGAAGGAACATTTGCTTTATCATACACTAATGCTCTGTCACATTTATTAGTCATATCTAATTTTTTTACAAGTCCATTTTTATCATGTTTACTTATAAATTTTGTACACTGACATTGGTTTAATGTTGTAAACCCAAATTTCGGGTAAAAATTGAGTACTGAGTCATTCGCAAATAAATAAAGTAAATCACATTTATCTTTCCATTCTTCAATGATCTTTTCCATGATTACTCTACTGAGTCCCTTATTTCTATAAGCAACATCAGTCATCACTGTTCCTAATTGAATATAACGTTTTGATTTCCCAAAAACCTCAAAGTCCATTATGTTTACTGACACATTAGAAACAACAACGTTTCCATCCATGAGTGAATAAGGTAAAAATTGATTTTTCCAGTATCCGTATTGATACCACTGTTCAAAATCAAATCCAAATGTCTTCTTAGTTAAAGCATTAAAACTTATTCTAAATTTATCCTCTTCACCAGTTCCGATAATAAATTTATACTTTTTACCATTAATTTTTATATGTTCCATAATTCAGACCTCCTTGGTAATATAACCCAGTTTATGCAGTAATTCTAAAATTCAACGTTCAAAAGTCTAGTGTTACTAATATATCCGCAACTTTCCAATGTATTTTTAGAATTATAATTATGGTACCAGCATCCTGTTAGTGGCTTAAATCCATTTTCATGACAAATATCCCTTAAATGCAAAATGATACTTCTTCCAACTCCCTTTTGGCGATACTTTGCAACTGTAAACATACCCGTAGCTTTATACTCCGTAAAAATATTGCAATCTTCTATTATACCAAAGCCTAAAATTTCATCATTTTTTTCTAATATATAAATTTTATTTTGTAAAGAACTATATTGAAATGTATCAAAAAAATTATCTGATTGTTCTTTTATAGCAGGTGTATCTATTTCTGTAGCTACTCTTAAAAGATTCCTATTATACATTGGTGGTTTTATTTCATACATCAAATTTTTGTTTTCTTCAAAAAAATAGGCCTGCATATTTACTTTTTTATGAAAATCCAGTGATAAGGATAATAAAAGTTCATCGCAAGTTGGTACGAAAGCACCTTTAACATGATATTGCTCTAATATATCTTTGAAAATACTTTGAGCATATTTCATCGCACTAATATCTACATAAAATTGTGTAAGAAGTCTGTCTTCATAAATTGCAAAATATCCTTTGTTATTATTATCAATATATATTGAATATAAATCTGATTTTAAAATATGAGATTCTAGGAAATTATCATAAATTCCACTTAAACTATTAAAATATTTAAAAAACATAGCTTTATTTTCGTTAAATGAAGTTTTTATAAATTTATACTCCAATTTATTCCTCCTGATTACTTATAATTTTTTATAACTTTTTATATCCTTATTATTGCATTTTTACAGCTCTAATTAATAAAAAATTTGGTTTATGGATATCTTTTTTCATGTTGGGTATAAGCTCTAAAGCTTCCTCGTCTGGTAATGGTTCAAGCATTTTTTCAATTTTAAAGCCCGTTTCAATTAGAGTGTTTATAATTTCAGAAAATGGTCTATGATATTTTATTACACCTTCAATAAACCATTTCACACTACGTTCACCACTTTCCATATAGTCAGAAAGATTATAAAACAAAGGTTTTTTATTTTCATCTAATGTCCATACTGGCCCTTGTTTTGGAGCTGTGGTAAGCGGATGCTCTTGTGAATAAATAAGCAAGCCATTATCTTTTAGTAAATAATTTATGTCTCTAAGTAATTTGCTAAAAGATTTAACATAATGAAAAGCAAGGGAACTATAAACTATATCAAACTTCTCCTCTATTGTGCTTATATCATTCATATCAAGATGAATATATTCAATACTTTCAAAGGCATTATCAACTTTTGCAATTGATAGCATTTTTTCTGAGATATCAACACCTACAACCCTTGCAGCGCCCCTATTTAATAAATTAACACAGTTCTCTCCAAAACCACAACCTAAATCAAGTACAGTTTTTCCGACCATATCAGGGAGCGAACTTTGCATTGCAGGTTTTTCCTGAATATTATTGTAATTAATTTTGTTATCTCGAAGCTTCTTGTATCCTTCAAAGAAAATTTCGTTATCATATATATTTTGAACATTAGACATAAAATCCACCCCTCTAAAAGTATTAAATAAGATCTAGCAACCTATAAATACATTATATACCATAGATTTGCATTCTACAATTTACAAAGAGACGTAAATATATCTATAAGAAAATAAGTTTACAATCATTTTAATTTAATGATTGTAAACTTATTTTATTGAGCATCTATCCTAAACAAGTATTTAATATATTACTTTGGAGCTTATAATACCTCACCTGCTACTTCTGATTCTACTTTAACTTCTATATCAGCTATTATAGGTAAATCTTTATTTATCTTAGCATAAACACTAAGTATATAGTCTTTGTCTACATAGTAATCTTTAGTGTCTTCTGAAGGTGCATCATATCTTAAATCCCTTAAAACTCTTGAAACAATACTAACTAATCCTCTAGCGCCCATCTTTTCTTCAATAGCAATATCTGCAATTGCTTCAAAACAATTATTGTTAAACTCAAGATTTTTGCCCAAATAAGCAAATATCCTTCTATACTGTTCAAATACGCTAGTATCAAGTTTAAGTACTTCAATAAGATTATCTCTTGATAATGGATCTAAATTTGATAATACTTGAAATCTACCAAGTAACTCTGGAATTAATCCAAACTCTTGCAAATCTTTTTTTATTATGTTTGATCTAAGATACTTTGTATATTCATAATCTTTTTCATAATTCTTTACAGTTGATTCTACATTGTCTGTCACATTAAAACCTAATTTTCTTACAATTCCTGGCTTAGTAAACTGCTTTAACCTATTATTTGGACTAAATTTAAGGCGATTTTCCACAATAGTTTCAATACCATCAAAAGATCCACCTGCAATAAATAAAATATTAGTTGTATTTATTTCAATCATTTTACTTGTGGGATTTTTACGACCTCCACCTTCTGGTACTCTAACAATACTACCCTCAACCATCTTAAGTAAACCTTGCTGAACTCCTTCACCTGATACATCTCTTGTAATAGTCATTGTCTCACCCTTTTTGGCTATCTTATCAAGTTCATCAATAAATATAATTCCTTTCTGGGCAAGTTCAATATCGCCCTCTGCCCTTACTAAAAGTGAGTATATCATACTCTCAATATCATCACCAACATATCCAGCCTCGGTCAAACTTGTGGCATCACCAATAACAAATGGCACTTGGGCAATATCTGATAATTTTTTGGCTAGTAAAGTTTTTCCAGTACCTGTTGGTCCAGTTAGTAATATATTATGCTTTTCTAAATCTATACCAGTTGCAATTCTTATCATATGATTATGTAATTCTATAGATAACTCTATTTTAGCCCCTTCTTGGCCTATTATAGACTGATCTAATAGTCCTTTTATCATTTTTGGTGTTATTGTTATCCTTGTTTCTTCTGATGTTATATTTCCGTAAACTGCCTCTTTTTGCTGCGGTTTTATTGCTATACTACGTTTATTTAACATTTACTACACCATCCTTTTAAATTTACACTACCTTTTAAACTTTCTATTTTTTCTAAAGCTACTTTTCATCACTTTCATAGTATTCAGATGTTTAGCAAGTGATTGAGTATTTTTCATATTCTGTATATGACTTGTGGCAAATAAACCACGTTGAACTTCTTCGCTTATAGGATATCTAACATCAATTCTATTTATATAGCTTTTAATAAGTTTAACATAGACTAATAAGAAAGACTTAAATATGTAGCTAATATAATAAAATTGTATTCTATCTAGACAGCATTTACAATTAAAATAGTCTTTAAATAGAAAAAAGAACATATTTTATGCTTTAATTGAATATTTTTTTACATAATATTCTTATGTTAAATATCTGAAATCTATATTAATATTCTATATAATTGAATAATGACATACTTATAGTAAAAGTTGAAGCAAAGTTTAATTAAAATGCAACTGCTATTATTATTAAATGAAAAATTTTTTTCTATGCGAGACAACGCAAATAAAAAGGCATATCTAAGAATTTTTCTTAAATATGCCTTTATTCCATCAATTGCTGCTACAAATGTTTATTCTCAATGGCACAAAAATAAATAAATAAATAACAATATTCTATATTCTTACTCTAGATTTTTTTCATCTAACAAGTAAATCTTATCAGCATATTTAGACTCATCTGAAATCTTCAGCTCAGAATTTTTAGTCGCTTGTTTAACCTGACCACCAGCTATGTTAGGTTTGACAATACACCCAGCTCCAGCCACACAGCCACCCGGACACGCCATTCCTTCAAGGAGATATCCATCATATTTTCCTTTTGCGGCATCATTACACATCTCTCTGCATTCTCTCAGCCCATTCGCAGCTTTAATCTTCACTTCTCGCCCTGGATGTTCTTTTGTTATCAAATCAGCTACAGCCTTAGCAACTCCACCTGCAACCGCAAAGCCTCTTCCTGAACCAGTTGCTTCATTACTCAAGCTCATATCTGTACCAATTATTCCTACTTCTTTGGCTTCTAACATTCCAGATAATTCCTCATATGTAATTACAAAATCCACTTCACTTTTTACGCTTTTTCTTGAAGCTTCTAGTTTTTTAGCGCTACATGGTCCAACAAAAACAATTTTTGCATCTTTATGCTTTTCTCTCACAAATCGAGCAGCAAAAACCATTGGAGTCAAAGTCATTGAAATATTTTGGGCAAGCTGCGGATATAAATTTTTAGCCATAACAGACCAAGCAGGGCAGCATGAAGTACCCATAAATGATAGTTTTTCAGGTACATTTTCTATAAAATCGTTTGCCTCCTCAATCGTACAAATATCTGCACCAATCGCAACTTCAACAACATCTTTAAATCCAATTGTAACCATTGCTTTTTTAAAATCATTAAATCCAACATTCCTACCAAACTGCCCCACATATGATGGAGCTACAATTGCAATTACTTCTTTCTTTTGATTAATCGCCTGAATCAGTTGAAATATTTGACTTTTATCAGATATTGCTCCAAAAGGACAATTTACCAAACACATTCCGCAACTAACACATTTATCATAATCTATTGATGCTCTGCCATACTCATCCGTATATATTGCATCCACTCCACATGCCTTGGCACAAGGTCGCTCATGTTTTATTATTGCTGAATATGGACACGCTTTAGCACACAAACCACACTTTATACATTTTTCCTGATCAATAACACTTTTCCCATTAGCTATACTAACTGCACCTTTAGGACAGACTTCTACACAAGGATGTGCTAGGCAGCCGCGGCACATATTTGTAACTTCATAACTGTTTGTTGGGCAAGAATTACAAGCAAATTTTATAATATTTACAAGTGGCGGTTCATAATATTTTGAAGGTTTTGTTGCCTCCTCTAACCCCTCTGTAATTGCTCTTGATTTATCATTTAATCTTAGATTTAATCCCATTGCCAAACGGATTCGCTCACTAACTATTGCTCTTTCAAGAAATGTACTTTCTCTATACTTACCCACATCTCCAGTAATAATCTCATATGGAATATTTCCCATTTCTTTTAAATTGTCTTCAAAAGCCATCTTACTTACGGCCGTAAAAACTTTGTGTCTAATACTAGCAAGTGTTTTATATTCGTATTTCATTATAACTCCTTTTTTGCTTTAATATTTATAAAAACTGTATATATATTCTTCGATAGAATATCATATAGCAACAATTTAGTCAATTTTGTTTGTGCATTTATTTCAATTTTACTGAGCTAATTTTATATTTGAATTTTGACTGATGGATGATAATGAGAGCAATCATCATTTGAATCTCTATACAGAGATATGATAAATAAATTTCCTGTTATATAAATCATTCCAAACTAAAAAACAGCTCGCTTACCTTTTCTATATGACTATCCCATCACAATGGTCTACTTCATGTTGAATAATTTGAGCAATCCATCCTGAGTATTTTCCCCTTTGCTTCTTAAATCCCGAATCAAAATACTCTACTTCAATATCTTTGAATCTATTAGTTTTTCTAACACCTATAAGTGAAAGACATCCTTCTTCTGTTTCATATTGACCCGATTTATTCACTATCACAGGGTTAATCATCGCAGCGTTCATATCGCCCATGCTGATGAATAATTCTTTTTTTGACACCAATCATATTAGCTGCCATTCCTACACAACCTTCTTTATTTGCTTTAAGCGTATCAAGCAAATCCTGTATCACTTGAACATCTTCTTTTGTAGCAGGTTCTGATTTTTGATTAAGAAAGAATATGTCTTTCATAATTGATCTAACCATATGTTATACCCCTTTAATATTTGTCTTATTAATTATGTTATGTTCTATAACTGCTCATATATTAATCTGAGCAACAGAGCGTTTACAAAACATCATTCCACTAGGCAGACCAACCTCCATAAAGAAATGAATCTTCTTTGTGTCTTTTAGGGGCCTGCATCACATCATCAAGTGTTATAAACAATAGAATAATTATTTTTCTCATAAATCTACCTTTGTATAATATTTTTAATATTCCTCTTTATATTTTACTAAAAAAAATCATATGATACAATAGTTTCACAACAAATAGAACAAAAGGATATAAAATATAGTCTAAAAGTAAAGGGTAGTTATTTGTAAATATTCTACAAGATAATAGCCATTGTTTTATTAATGGGTATAATCAATAAGCTTAATTGTATTGCCTAATTTATTCTCAATTGCTTCCTTCATTTTCTCTACATATGGGCAAACAGATCCAATAGGCCTCCCTTTTGTAATACAGGATGTCAAAGCAATTGTGTCTGCCCCCACCTTTACCATTTTCTGTGCCCTTTTTACCACTTTGTCACCGGGGCAGCCACCACAGTTATTAACTCCTATTACTTTGATTTCTTCCTTTATACCTTTAAACGCACCTTTTTTGTTCCTTATAACCATAAAGTCCTTTGTGGCAGCGCATATATCCTCAGTCTTCATACACCTAATTAATCCAACTTCCATAGTAATCTCTCCTTTATATTCTTGTATAAATTCCAAACCATACTAATGTAATTGAGCTTACGTCTTCCTTGTAATCTCCTCCATACGTGATGTTTACAAACACCTATCTGCAATCTACATAAGTAATTACCAGCTATTTTCATAGTCACGTAACTTCATAGGTATTTAAACAACCTTTATATTTTCAATACATAAAATCATCTATGTTAATTTAAGTTATCATATATATTGTATCATGATATACTCCATAGTCTATACTCCTTATAGTGGGCAATAACCCAAGATAACACATAGGTATGCCCTGATCGCTTAAAAAGTATTGGGGCATTAAATAATAAAACTTAAAACTATTTTCACAATTCTAAGCTTTATTATATATAATTAATTGTAGAGGATATTACAATATTGTCAGATAAACTACACTTATAGCCTAAAGGGTGGATTATGAAAGATTAGTATTTCATTTGTGAATTAAAATAAAGAACTCCAAGGTATGCCCCAGAGTTCCATTTATAATTTCAATTTTTCACATAACTTCTTTTGAATACATTGGGGATGGATTTGGGGCAAGTATAACATAACATGACATATCTTTGTCACTAGTATTAGTTAAGCTAAAAATTTCAGTACCCTTGCAGTGTATAATATCACCTTGAGTGATTTTATAATTTATTCCGTCCACACCCATATCTCCTTGACCTACAAGCACATGAATAATAAGATCACTTTGTTCGTGATTATGAGCGGGAACCCCTTGCCCTGGTTTAAAATTCAAAACGAAGTTTAGCACTCTATCTTCTTTAAATATAATCCTTTTAGTGAATTTTTCTTCGTTATATACTATTTTATCTAATATTTTCTCTATTTTCATAATATTGCCTCCTTATTTTGTTATGTATCTAAATCAATATTGTTGCTCCACAGTTATGGCTGCCACTGGACATTGTTCTTCTGCAAGAAGAAATTTTACTCCACTTTTTCAAAATCTGATTTTGGAACTCCACATAATGGGCAAACCCAATCTTCTTGAATATCCTCAAATTTAGTACCTGGTTTTATTTCGCCATCGGGATCTCCTACAGTTGGATCATAAATGTATCCGCACACTAAACAAACATATTTATCCATGAAAACATCTCCTTTAAGTTTACTTAATATTATAAGTTATTGTATAGTATATCCTATAATCTCCCCTACACTCTTACCAAAATCTTTACATCTAACTATTGCATCATCATCCGGGTTCCACATTTCTCTTATACCATCGTTTATTGTTTCAAACCCTGCCTTTTTTAATTCTTCTGTTATTAACTTAACTGACTCTCCACTCCAACCATAACTTCCAAATGCTGCACCTTTTTTGCCCTTAAATCCAAGCCCTTTTATCATTTCAAGTATCGCTGCAGTGGACGAGAGAACTCCTTTATTTATTGTTGAAGAACCAACTAGTACCATCTTTGATTTAAATACTTCTGTAACAATATCATTTTTGTCATTATTAGAAGAATTATAAATTTTGATTGTAACATCCTTATTAACTTCCTTAATTCCGTTAGATATTGCTTCTGCCATTGTTCTAGTTGCGTTCCACATAGTATCATAAATAATTGTAACCTGATTTTCTTTATAATTTTTTGCCCACTCTAAGTATTTATCGGCAATTTGAAGTGGATTATTCCTCCAAATAATTCCGTGACTTGGACAAATCATTTCTAATGGAAGATTCATACTCAAGATTTCGTCAATCTTCTTTACTACCAAAGGATTGAAAGGAGTCAAAATGTTAGCATAATACTTTATTGATTCTTGATATAGTTCCGCATTATCAACCTTATCGTTATACATTAGTTCAGATGCATAATGTTGTCCAAAGGCATCATTACTAAATAATATATTTTCTCCTGTTAAATAAGTAAACATACTATCCGGCCAATGAAGCATTCTTGCTTCCAAAAATACTAATTTGTTTTCTCCTAAATCTAATGTATCTCCAGTTTTAACTTCAATAAAGTTCCAATTTTTATGATAGTGTGCCTTCAAAAATTTTGCTCCATTTTTAGTACAATAAATAGGGGTATTCGGTATTTCCCTCATGAGTTCTGGTAATGCTCCACTATGGTCTACTTCTGAATGATTGGCAATAATATAATCAATTTTATTTAAATCTATTTCCTTTTTTAAATTAGAAACAAACTCTTTGCCAAATGGCTGCCATACAGTATCTATAAGTACCGTTTTTTCATCTCTAACTAAATATGAATTATAAGAGGTACCTTTATGAGTAGAATACTCTTTACCATGGTAATCCCTTATCTCCCAATCTATTTTCCCAACCCATGCTACTTTATTACTAATTTTAAATGTCATAAGACCCACTCCTTCAATTCTATATTTTTACGTGCAATGTATAAGAATGAATTTTTTGATAGTAGCTCGTTTCTAATTTAGATCATGCGGTCCTACTGCACAGTCTCGATAGTAACCTAGCCAGTCTTCCGACGTTTAGTTAACTCTGGATAATTATTTTTTAACTTTTTCATAGTTTCCTCTATTCCAAAAGTAAAATTATTTTCACAAAATTTTATTTCCATTATCTTTACAACTTTCCCTTGTTCTATTACTATATAACGTTTTTCATTTAAAAAAACTTAATAATTTACGATACAAAACTAAAAACTAATAAAGCTTTAAACTGATTTCACAATTCTAAGCTTTATTATTTTCAATTTAATTTAATTTTATTATCCTAATATTTTTAATAAGTCATCTTCTGGTTTACTTATTGATCTAAGGTCAAAATTGTCAGCAAGAAATTGTAATACATTTGGGCTTAAGAAAGCTGGTAGTAATGCCATTCTCCTACTTTTATGATATATTCTATATATTAGTTTGCACTTTTATAACTTAAATATACAATAAAATAATAACTATAATAAAAATAAGTAGGCGTATAACATGTAATCTTATTTATATAAGTAATTATAAATCAATTATCATTTAAATCTAGCATAAATGCAGAGGTGGAAATAAAATGTCTACAGGCAACACCATATATCTATGACTAGTAGAATTAAGAGGATTTATGATATGCCATCTAAAGGTGATGGAAAGAGAGCATTAATAAATCGCATATGGCCAAGAGAGATATCTAAGCAAACGCTCAATTGGATATGTGGTTAAAAGAAGTAGCCCCTAGTACGGAACTCCGCTCATGGTATGTTCATTCACCGAAAAAGCAAGAAGAATTCCGTAATCTATATGAGCAAGAGCTTTCACTAGACTCTATAAGCATCTATGCGATAAAACTACTAAAAAAGATGGCAGTGTTTAAACACCCAACTGTTACAGCAACCCCGTAGATGATTTGATACTGGTCTGCTTTGTTCGAACTTCATTTATTTCTGAAACCATATTATTAAATTTCTCGGCAGCTTCCTCTTTTTCTTTTAGTAATCCATTAATTCGCTCATTAAAACTTTCTTGTAATTCTTGAATCTTTAATTGTTGCTCCTCTTTCAATTTTAAAAGTTCTTTATCCATTTGAAAGATGCCTCTTTCCTTTTGCACTTCAATATCTTGTTTAGCTTTTGTCTCTAGTTCATCTATCTTCTTCTCGTTTATTTTATTTGATTCATCTACTTGCTTTGTTAATCTTCTTGCTTCCTCATTTTTATTTGATAAATCCTGCTTTAATTGTATATTCTCATTTGTTAGCTTTTCAAGTTCTGTTTTTAAGACTAAGATTTCATCTTTATATTTAATATATTTTTCATTGGTTTCATTTAGTTTTAATATTTTTTCACCCTGCATGTTATTTAGAGTTTTTAAACTCTTAGCATTTTCCTGTAATTCCTTAACAATATGTTTATTATCTGATTGGTCTTTCTCAAATAAAGTAATCCTCTTATTCTCTTCTTTTTTCTCTTCTTTTAATGAAATGATATTTTCGTATAGCTTTTGAACTTCTTTCTCTTTATCTACTAACTCATTTTTATGAACATTTTTCACCTCTAAGGTTTTTATATTATTTCTTTCTACTATATTTATATATATATCGGATATCCTATTTGTTATTGTTTGTAATTCATTTATATCCGATGACATATTACTGTCTTCTTCTCTAGCTTTATTTAATTCATAGTATTTAACCACTTGCTCCATAAATTCTTTGTTATTTATGCCCTCACTTTGAGCTAATTCATTAAACTTTTGCTTTATCTCATCACTTATTCTTACGCTTAATATTGCATCCATCTTATTCTTCCTCTCTTAAACCAGTATTTTATAGAATTAATTTATTTTTTTTACATTTAAACCCATTTATAACCTAGACATTGATACTGCCTAATGAATCATCTCCTGGGTCATCTCAATATTAATAATATCATGTAAAATACTTATCTGGGTCCATTTATTATTGATTTTTTTATAAATTTAGATTTAAACAGTTATAAATATTAATTTGTATACTTATGTATACTATTGTTATCAAACACTTTATACACGTAAACATATTGTTTACAATACAAGTATACCATAAAATAAGAAAAATCACATATAAAATGAGTGAAAAAGTGAAAATTAAAGCAAAAACAAAACCATTCAATATAACTTTTATTATATTGAATGGTTTTAATTGAAATAAAAACTGAAATTTATAGATAATATAAATAATTCAATACATAAAAATGCAGGATGCATAGATATTAAATGTTGTTTATTAAGGAAAGTTAATTATCAAAAAGAGGAAGCAGCCTTTATCTTGAGTATTTTATATAATTAATAAATTGAATGTTACATAAATCGCAATACTAGGAATCATGCTTACATTAACAGGGCTTTTTATTTCAGAAGGGAAATCACTTGTAAAATTAAGGTGGATAATGTTTGATAGTACAACAAGATAAGAAATGCATTATAGTAATAGCTGAAAAGAAATTCAATAAAATTTCTTTTTTTTATGAACCTCCAGGCTATTTTCATCATAGTATTTAACTATAGTAATTTTATGGAGAGTAACATGGAGTTTTTTAGAACAAATCAGTATTCCAGAGTAAATGCTGTTAAATATGCAAGAACCTATGCATTATTTCCAAACCAGAGCTTTAGGTACTTCCCGCTTATTAATAATGAGACTAGTGGAGATTGTGCGAACTTTTTATCTCAATGTCTACTAGCAGGTGGAGCCCCTATGTTATATAATGTATCACATCCTTGGTGGTATCATAAAGCTAATAACATAAGTACTAAGGATGACACATGGTCTATTTCATGGACGGTGGCACATTCTCTTTATTGGCTTTTGAAAAATAACTACCAATCTAAGGCTTCAGGAATAAAGGGTTTTGAAGTAAACGATATTAGATTGCTTGAATTAGGTGACTTAATGTTTTTTGAAGATGATAATGGAAAAATTTTTCACTCTGCCATTATCACCTCTTTTAGATATTCACAGCCTTTAATTTCCCAACATTCATTTCAGGCACTAGATATATTTTATAAAAATTCATGGCCGGCTAATCACATACATTTTCTAAAAATAGTCCTATGAAAATCATAGTTTTTATACAGCATGCAATTAAATTAAATAATTTCTCCTTTAACCTTATGACGATCTAGGTAAAAAACCACTTGTACCTTATATTTTGTAGAGCAGTTACCTGTTTGAATTAGTGCAAAGGTAATGGAACCAGGTGCTACCCTACAAATATAAAATATATAAATCATTATTGCTTTGTTAAAATAAAATAGAATTTAACTCCCATTTCTGTGTTCGCCACTCCACAACTACCACCGTGAAGTAATATTATGTTTTTTACTATTGAAAGCCCTAGTCCAGTACCTCCAAGTTTTCTAGTCCTTGATTTATCTACTTTATAGAAAGTATCCCATATTTTGTCCGATTCAGCTTCATCAATTTTACTTCCGCTATTTTCAACTTCTACGCAGATACTATCTTCTCTATCGAGCATTGTTACAGCTATTGTTCCACCATTATTAACATGCCTTATTGCATTAGTCATATAATTCGTTAGGACTTGTTCTATTCTGTTCCAATCAGCAGTTACTTTTATGTTTTGAACTAAATTAACACTAAGTTTAATGTCTTTTTCATTAAGCATGGATGAAAATTTCTTAGCAAGCGGTTTTACTAATTCATCAATATAAAAATCTTCTTGAACCAAATTAAAATTTCCTGACTCTAGTTGAGATAGATTTAGCATATCAGATACTAAGTTGTTCATTTTTCTTGATTCATCCATTATTACATCAATAAAATATTGTTTTTCTTCGCCTTCTAAAATATCATCATTTAATGCTTGAGTATACCCTTCTATAAGGGTTATAGGTGTTTTAAGTTCATGAGAGACTGCTGCAACAAAGTCTTTTCTCATTTCTGTTAATTTCTTTTCTTTTTCAATATCCTTTTCTAACTTTGAATTAGCATCTTTAAGTGATGTTAATGATTCATTTAAATTTTCTGAAAGAAGGTTAAGTGAAGTCGCTAAAGCTCCGATTTCATCATTACTTTTTACTACACACTTTTCTGTAAAGTCAAGTTTTGCCATTTTACCTGCTGTTTTAGTTATTTTTATTAATGGTTTTGCAATCATATTTGAATAGATTAAAGAAAGAAATAAAATTATTACTATGGCTCCTATATAAAAATAATAGTAAAATTCCTTAATAACTTGAACTGCTTCATTTACTGGTTGTAATGAAGTATATAAGTATATAAATTCATCTTTTTTTTCATCATATGAAATACCGGCTACACTATTATAGGAAATAGCAGTTGCACTTACTTCCAAATCTAGGTTATTATCGGTAAGGAAGATCAAAGGTTTTTTATCTTTTTTGAATTTAGCAACTCCACCTATAGTTTCTATTTGAGTTGACATTAATTGATCCATAATTCTTGCCTTTATAGAGTCCTTTCTTGCGTCAACCGTTTTTGTAAGATATTTCAAATTACCTGCTTTATCTCTTATAATTATTTTATAACTATTCTTATCTTCAAAAGCACTAATTAAGCTAGTCTCCTCATCATTTGTTTTAAGTAAACTATATTTATCTTTAAATTTAACGAGATCATGTGACAAGGTGTCACTTTTCCATTTTATATAAAATTGCCCGAAAAATGCTGATTGAACTATTAAATTAGTAGTTATAAAAACTACAAAAACTATAGAGGTTATAAAGAAAAGTTTTCTTGTAATGCTCCTTTTACTTTTCATTTCTCACCTCGAATTTGTATCCAGTACCTCTTACTGTTGCTATAAGGTAAGATTTTTCACCTAACTTTTCTCTTAATCTTTTTATAACTGTATCGACTGTTCTTAGATCTCCAAAATAGTCAATACCCCATAAAGCATCTAATATTTTTTCCCTACTTAATACAATTCTTTTATTAAGTATAAAATAATTTAATAGTTCAAATTCTTTTGGCGATAGATTTATTTCGACATTGTCTACAGTAACCTCATGGCTTAAATTATCAACAACAAGCCCATCAAAATTGTCTTCTTCTTTTGCAACACTCTCAGTGCTATAAGTTCGTCTTATGATTGCTTTAACTTTAGCTACTAGCAGTTTTGGAACAAAAGGCTTTGTAATATAATGATCCGTGCCTAATTCAAAGCCTAATAATTCGTCGTCTTCCTCGGATTTAGCAGTAAGCATTATAACTGGAATGTTAGAAGTCTTTCTTATTTCCTTACATACATCCCAGCCATCCATAATTGGCATCATTACATCTAGAATAACCAAATCTACTGCATTTTTATTAAAGACATTTATAGCTTCTCTGCCATTTTCAGCTTGCAGAATATTATATTGCTCCTTCCTTAAGTAAATGGATACAAGATTTCTGATTCTTTCTTCATCATCAACTATTAAAATAGTTTCCATCATATATAATTCTCCTTAATTACAAATTTAATATAAACAAATTTAATATAAACAAAATTGGTTGGTATTTACAATATAATCCTACCTTATTTTCTTTTTAATGCTATTATTTTTAGCCCTAATTATATAATAAAGATATATTATGGCACATGAATGGCGAATATGTTAACAAAACGTGAACGAGCTTTGCAACTACTAAACTCTTTGTTAATGAACTACTATATAACTAGTAATTTTTTATAATTTGCTTCTAATCTTAATAAAAAAAACATAATAATAACATAGCAATTTCTTATATTCATAGTATAATTAACTTGTACAACTTAGTATACTAAAGATATAAGCTTATATGTATTATATATCTATATAGGGAGGTTTTTATATGCTTAATGGCGCTAAAATTAGAGAATTAAGACTTAATAAATCTTTAACAAGCAAAGATATATCAACTTTATCTAAGAATTTGAGTGTACATGTATCACAAACTTATTTAGAAGAACTGGAACGAGGAAGTAAAAAAAATCCATCTTTTAATATAATAGAAACAATAGCAACTATTCTATGTGTTAATATAGATGAACTTAGAATGATTTAAGTAACTTTAATAGGTGGATTAACTATAAAAGTTAATCCACCTTAACTGACATAGTTCTTATTAATAGTAACATCATCAACTTCTAATCTCTCCAACCAGTCTTTCGTAAGTCTAGGTCCTGTATCACTATTCCCAGGTTGTCCATATTTCTGGGACATAACCAACAGTGGCATCTTTCCCATTACGAACTATAGGAGTTTTAAGAAGTTGAGGATTTTTTAATAAAATTTCTTCTTTAAGTTCCTCTCCCCTAATTTGGTTTATGTTTGATTTTTTATAGTCTTTTGCATTTGTGTTAATTAAATTATTTAAGCCTACAGATCTTTTAACACTTTGTAATTCACCTTTACTAAGCCCTTTAATATTTATATCAATAAATTGATACTTTATATTTCTTTCCTTAAAATATCGTTCAGTTTTTTTTGTATCAAAACATTTTTTTGTTCCGAAAAATTGAATATTCATTTATGTAAACTCTCCTTAAGTGTATTAGTATATCTATCATGCTACCATTAATTAAAGCACAGGTCACTATTAATTAAAATATTAGCACTAATAATTATAAAATTATTAGTGCTAATATTACTGTAGCAACTATTCCACAAGTTACAGGAATAATGTTCTTCTTTGCAACGTCAAAAGGTTCAACCTTACATATTCCAGCCGCGGCGACCACGCTCCAAGGAATTATGGTTCCTCCACCAATCCAGATGGTAATTATTTGACCAAATGCTGCAATCTGTTCTTTATCTATATTAATTGTGGTCGAAAAGGTATTAGCTAAAGTTCCAACTAACGGAAGGCCAGCGAAACCTGAGCCGCTAAGCCCAAGTAGAGTACTTACTGCAGTTTGTATACCTACAACTGAATATTTAGATAAAGGTATCTTGCTTGCGGCATATACCCCGATATCGCTTAGAATCCCAGTGGCTCCATTACCCAATATATCAACTGCACTACCTGCACTTCCTAGAAAAAAGAAAGCACCGATAATTATAATTGGAGCAAAAATATTTATACCAAAAGTAAAACCATTTTTAACATATTTAGTAACTTCACTTAATGACGTTTTAAAATTAGTATTAAGTATAGAGCAAATAATCATTATTATTGATGCTGTTCCACCTATTAGAGCTGTTGACTCAGATCCTATAAAGTCAAGTTTTTTTATAAAAACTATATCTAATATAAATGCACAAGGAGTAGCTATTGCCATTATTTTTTTGCCTGTTAAATTGCTTTGTGTTGACTTCTTGGGTTCAATTATAGCTTCATCTACTTTTACGTCTGTAGGTTTATTTCTTCTCATGAGTATAAATGCTATAGTAATAGTGACTATACTCATTACGCCCCAAAACGGCAGACATTTTCTAATTATTCCCAATGCATTAGGCAAGTTTGCAGTTTTCGAAGTTATTGACGGTGCTGCTTGAAGAACAAAATCACTTGATAATGCTACCCCATTACCGAATAGACATAAAACTACTGCTGCCCATGCTGGTGGTAATCCAGATTGTATTGCTGCAGGAACCATTAGCGCCCCTATAAAAACTATGGCTGGTGTTGGCCAAATAAACCATGAAGTCAAAGTTACAGTAATACCTAGAACAAAGAATGATATAGTTTTGTTTATCATTAATTTTCTTATAGGTTTTATAATTATTTCATCTGCACCCAAATCATTTAAAGCACTAGACATTGCATTAACTAGCGCAATAACTACAACTATTTCAATGAATTCTTTTCCTGATACCACTATAGCCTTATATATAATTTGAACAGCGATTAGGATACTTCCTGTAAATATATAACCAATTACTACAATTCCCAAAATACATGGAAGTATTACATCTTTCTTCATGGAAATTATAATAGTAATTATTAGAATGATAATGATATATGCATAATGTATTACACCTAAATTTACCATGTATTTTTAAACCTCCTATGTCTTATACTTAAACCTAATATATAAATTATATTTATAAGATATATTAAATTAAGTATGTGCAATATTTCGCAAAAATAACCGACTTATACTGGTTCATAAAAGATGAAAAACTAATAATATATGCCTAATATAAAACATGACTTTATCTAATAATTATGATAAACTTAGGACTAGCAAAAAATATTAGATTATAATTAATATTTTTTATAAAAAAGACAAGTAAGGAGGCAGAGATGTTAAAGATTTGGGGCAAATTAATAAAGGATAATAGAATTATAAGAGATGAAGTTACAATATCAGAAATAGAAGATAGTTACCAGGAAAATCTAAAACTATGTATAACAGACTTATGTTACAAATTTGATGTTTCAACACCTTATTGGCTGAAACCCAATGTTACTGAATATAATAAAAGACGTAAAACAAGTTTTGATGAAAATAATTTTATCGAGGAAATTTATTTTGATAAATTTATAATAGAAGAATTAAAACCAAGCGAAAAGGAGCAATAGAAACTTAATTAAGTTCTATTGCTACCTACTCGCTTTTCTTTTTATCATAAAAACCTAGAAATCTTTAATTTAATGATATTTAAAAAGGAATTATTGTATCATCAGGAAAAATTGAGCCATCAAATATAGTAAATTCTTCGAAGTTATCAGTTTCTTTTAAATTATTAAGATATATTTCAGCTTCACCTATTACTTTTAACTCCATTAAACTACTAACGCCAAAGCTAAGTACATTATTCGAAAATTCTGGATTATTTATAAATTTGGTAGTCGTCTTAATATTAAGCTCAAACTCATTTAAATTAAGGTCTTTGGGAATATCCAAAAGAACATCTATAGGTTTTTCAAAAAATCCATTTATACATTTATTTATATTATTTTTAAGATAATAAATTATATAGTTAACTCTTGCAATAAATTTAATACTTGAGAATTCAGATGCTGAGGGTATATATCTCCTGCTTTCTGAGGATGGCACTATTACCCCTTGTTCGAATTTTGTACATTTATAAATATAAGCTGAATTTATTTCTTTAGGTAAATTATAACTTATAATGGGAAATCTTATATTTTCATTGTATGATGCAAATATTCTTTTTGCTAATATTGTTATTTGTTTACTATCTGGATTTAAATTAGTAATTGCAACCGGTTGATCATATGTAAAAGGAAGGTTAACTGAAATAACATCATAGGGTTGACTATTAATTGTATTCATGAGAATCGAAGTAATCAAACAATTTGATTTTAAATCTATTATATCAATTCCACCATAATCATCGCTACTTCTATTAGTAATTAGTAGTTTAGTATTGTCATCAGTTATAAAAAGTCCCGTTGGTTCAGCCCTTGAGGTAAGGATATGCTTATATGATTTATTAGTATGAATATTAATTAATTCAATTCTATTTAATCCTGTGTTTGATGCAAATAAGATATTTCCTTTTAATATCATTCCATTAATCAAAGACCCTTTTGGAAGAATTAGTTTAGTGATAATGTTTGAATCAATATCTATTTTTAATATATCAATCTTCGTTGAAACATATGCTGTTTTATCGTCTTTTGAAATTAAAAGGCATATTGGATTAACACCTACATTTTCAATTGAATTTATAAGTGTGTAAGTATCAGTACTATAAATTCTTAACTCTTTTAATAACGTATCTAATACATAGAGTTTAGTGCCATCAGAATTAAGCTTTATATCGATGATAGCTGAAAATCCTCTAATTCGGTTTATTATTTTATCTAAATTCACCTCATATATAGTTACTTCTGAGGTGTCTGAAACATATATTTTTTGATTTGTTTTATCTATTAGTAAATTACCATTATTAGAAATAAAGTGTTCCTTTATTTCGCAACTTTTACAATTAACAAAAGAAATTGTATTACTTACATCACATGCAATTCCAATGGTATTATTATCTTTTATTACTAATTTATTTGGCCTTTTTCCTACTGTTATTTCTTTTAATATTGTATTGCAAAGACCGTCAATTATAGTTAAAGTTCCAGTTTTAATATTTGAAACAAAATAAAAATTTTTTCTTGTTATTGTATCCATTCTAATCACACCCTTTGCCTTATTAATAGAAAATATGCTTTAACTTCATTAAATATGCACAAACTAAAAAAGGATTCGGAAAACCCAAATCCAAAATAATACAAACGCAAACTAAATCATTTCGTAGTTATTATACTTTGGTTTTTTAACAATTCTGTATACCCCTTTAGGTTTTATACTGATTTTTAGAATTTGAGCATTAACAATATCAATATATATTTCTTTAAATTTAATGGATAGACTGCAACCATAAGATATTTTTATTGGTGTTGATACTAATTCAACATTGCAAGACTTCTTTAAAAGTCTTTGGTACAGAAGTGTTGTAGTATTATGACCTGGGTAGACAACTAAATACTCGGTTTCTTCTACTTGCATAGTCTTGTACATCCCCCTTGTTGCTAATCAAGTTTATAAATGATTTTATATTAAATAAAATAAGTGGATATTGTATAATATGAAAACATATTACTATTGTGCTAACTAAATTCATCTTACTTATTTAAAGTGAAATATTTTATCTTGAGTTTCTTATATAATATGATATTTATTTTTCAGTTCTTTTTTTAAAAATTCTATCTACAATACCTATGCTTTTTTCGAAATCTAAATCTCGCCTTAACGATTCCTTTTCATTAGTTAATTGTTGCAATTTATTTTTCAATTCGCTTATAACATTAGATTTAGATATTTTCTGCTTTTTTAATCTCTCATATTCATTAGCAATTTGCTGTGATTTATTTGTTAATTCATCTAGTAGTATAGTACTAGATATTTTTTCAACTTCCATCCTCTTTAACTTTTCCATAGAAGTTTTTTGAATTTCAGCTATTATAGAAAGTTTTTCTTCAGCCTTTTTCTTTGCAGTTGTAAGTCTAAAGAAATTATCTTCTGATTCCTCTATAACTCTTAGTTTTTGTTGATATTTTATTTGCAAATCTATAAGTTCTTTTTTCAAATCTCTGTTTTCTTTTTTTAAAATTAAGACTTCTTCTTGTAAATTTTTTTTTGCTTTTTCAACAGTAGAATCTAATATTACTTCTTTATCTACTTTATTATCTACTTTATTGATTTTGGAAAGATCGCTATCATGGTCATTATTTGTATAGTTAGGTAATACTAACTTTATTTCAAAAGAATTTGTTCCTAGTATATATCTACACTTTATATCATTATTTTTATCGATTAAAGATAAATATTTGTATATTAAAAATTCATCAGTTGTTTCCGTATAATATTCGAAGGGTTCACTCCATTTGTCTTTAAATGAAGACACAAAAACATTTTCACCTTCAGACCAAATTGACCAAAGGATGCCTTTAATTTCAACCAGACAAAAGTTAGTTGGTTTATAAGACGTTTCATGTACTTTATAATTTTTCATTTTCCCATCGGGTTCAATTAGTACATGTTCTAACAGATATAAAGAACCTTCTTTAGACAAATTCATTATATTTATATTATCTAAATGCAATAATGTATAAAAGTTAACATTACTACCGATAATGCCATATAATCTTTTTGGATTACTCCATTTATTATTTCTGTATTCTATGAAATTTAGTACTACTTCATCTTTTTCGCCTTTAATAAATACTAAAGATAAATTATCATTTTCTAACCTTTGCACTTCATAATGAAAAAAAATATCTTTTTGAAATGGTATGGTATCTATTGTATTAAATATACTATCATCCTTATTTAAGCATAAATGAATTAAAGAACAGTTTATTTTGTTTATGTTGTTTTTTGCAATGAAAAATATATTTATTGATTTATGAATTGTAATAACAGTTAATTCTGACATCTCATAGTGTTTATTTTCAAAAGTATAAATAGTTTTTCCAAGCCAATTATTAACCTCCCATACACAGTACTTAAGCTCTCCGAGTTTAACACTGTATACAATGCAAATTTCTCTATTTATGTCTAAGCTTACCACAAAATCTATAACTTCATTGTCAATTTTTTTTTCTTTAGTCCACTTATCTTCATTGTACATTATACTATATACTAGTTCTCTATTATCATTTACATAAAATTTCCATATATGATCTTCATCATCGTATAATAAACATGGACTACATATTATCATATTATTCATCTCCCTATAGAAATTATATTTTAATACAAAGCATTATATAACCTAATAGTGGATATTAAAAACTATATATAGTTGAATTCATAATAAAATATTTGATAATTTTAGTAAAAAGGTATATTACTCACAACTAATAACCACTTGCATAATATACCCTAAGGGACACGGATTAAAAAGTGTGTCACTTGACATAAAAGGAGGAAAATTAATGGCTATTACACATGATGATTTTATTCCAAGACCCGGTATCGTTAATAAACAAGGATACCTCCCTGATCCATCTGAATTAGTTTGCATTGAAATCCCAAAAGTTTTTGACCAGTGTCTAATTAAAAGATGCTTAATTTATGGTTGCGGACCAGATACAGTTGATACAGATGCGGAGTTAAGAAGCAACTCCCTTAATGGCCCAAAAACATTTACAGGATGTAGAAATTTCCATTTAAAGCTTATTTCGGTGGAGAAAATTCCATTAAAAAAAAATTCTAGTTATAAAAAAATAGTACTTTGTTTTGTAATCTCATTTTATGCGGATTTTATAGATTGTAAAGGAGAACCAAGCTACGATTTTTATGAAATTAATCGTACAGAAATTATACCAAAACTATATTGCCCAGATTCAATGGCACAAATATCTACCACTTCTGTGCCTACTGGTAAATCAAGTGATATTGATTCTGAAATTATAAAACTTGAGTTGGTACCAGAATGTCTAGGTGGTTTTTTTTGCAAAGACGATTGTGGTGAAAGTTTCTTAGATATAACCTTAGGATTTCATCTTATTGTAAAATGTGAGTTAGTTGTTCAACTATTAATTCCTTCATATGGATATTGTCCTATACCTTGTCAATGCGAAGAAGATTGTGAAGAAGATCCTTGTGAAGAATTTGATCGGGCTCCGGTTCCAAAATTTTTCCCGGATCAAAAGCTTGAACCCTTGTTTGATGAATAAGTTACATTTATATTGTATCTCATAACTACTTTTATTACATTTGTTACCATTTTTATTAGTACTTGAATAGATAAAAAGGCTCTAAAAAAAGGGTCTTTTTAAAAAAAATCTAATTGTCTAATTTAAAATTGACATTTAAAAACTATTTAATTTAATCACCCAATATATTAATCACAAGTTATAGGCAACTGCATATTATAAAACAGAGAACACGAATTAGAGTGTATCACTTAACATAAAAGGAGGATAATATATGTCTATTACTCATAATGACTTTATTGCAAGACCTGGTGTTGTTAACAAACAAGGACACCTTCCTGATCCAGCCGAGTTGGTATGTGTTGAAATTCCAAAAGTATTTGACCAATGCCTAATTAAAAGGTGTTTAGTTTATGGGTGCGGACCAGATACCGTAGATACAGATGCAGAATTAAGAAGTGACCCTCTTGACGATCCAAGAGTATTTACAGGGTGCAGAGATTTTAATTTAAAGCTAATTTCAGTAGAGAAGATCCCATTAAAGAAAAATCCTAGTTATAAGAAAGTAATAGTTTGCTTTGTAATTTCATTTTATGCAGAATTTATAAATTGTGATGGAGAAACAAAATGTGAATTTTATGAAATTAATCGTACAGAAGTTATACCAAAACTATATTGTCCAGATTCAATAGCACAAATCTCTGCTACAACTGTGCCAACTGGTAAAGCCAGTGATCTTGATTCTGATATTATAAAACTTGAATTAGTAGCAGAATGTTTAGATGGAATCTTTTGCAAAGATGATTGTGATAGTGTTTTAGATATAACCTTAGGATTTCATCTTATTGTAAAATGTGAACTAATTGTTCAATTATTAATTCCTGCATATGGATATTGCCCAGTACCTTGCCAATGTGAAGAGGAATGCGAAGAAAATCCTTGTGAAAAATTTGATAGGTCACCAGTTCCAAAGTTCTTCCCTGATCAAAAACTTAGGCCTTTGTTTGATGATGAATGTGAAGAAGATGATGAGTGAGTAAATTTTAGGAAAGTTTAAAATATCTAGAACATTTGCATGTAAAACTCATACATTATAGTATAAGAATTCTAATATATCCACCCTTATAAACAGTACATTTAGAATTCTTTTACTCTATATAACGAATTAAAATTTAGGAGGAATAAATATATGAATTCAATGTCAAAAGGTAATTGGCA
The DNA here is from genome assembly GCF_001877035.1 of Clostridium estertheticum subsp. estertheticum. Taxonomy (NCBI): domain Bacteria; kingdom Bacillati; phylum Bacillota; class Clostridia; order Eubacteriales; family Clostridiaceae; genus Clostridium; species Clostridium estertheticum. The sequence goes on from NZ_CP015756.1 coordinate 2,505,706, forward strand.
AGAAGAAAAAGGATGTGGCTGTAAAAAAGAAAAAAGAGAAGAAGAAGGAACTAAAGTTTTATTGAAATGTAAAAGTGGAACTCCAATATCATTGAGATCTACCACTACTACTGGTACTCCAAATACAATCGCCACTCTTACTTTAAATACTTCACATTTTAAAAATCCATGTATTAAGCTTGAATTTGCAGCCAATATAAATTCTTCAACTGGCGTAGGCGAAAGTATAATTCTTGATTTCCAAGTGTTTAGACTATGTAGAGGTGAACGCGTGTCAACCCCAATTGGACCTATATGGACCTTTTCTAGAGGACCATCGACTGTAGTTGCTATTACGACTGATACTTTTTCTTTTTTAGTTTGTGATTGCGATTGTGATTGTGACTGTGGTATAGATGATTGTTGCACCTATTCTGTAGTTGTAACATCTAGAGCTGCAGTTCCTTCAGCTTTGGCAAATATCACCAATCCAATACTTTCAGCTTTAGTAGTAGAACAAAATAACCATTGTTAATGGTACCATATTAAAGAAAAAGGCCCTATAAAAAGGGCCTTTTTTCATGTATATCTATTAAAGCTTTAATAAGTTTTTCAATATCGTCTAAGCAATTAAAATATCCTGGACTTATCCTAACTGTGCCTCTTTGACTTGTACCAATTATATTGTGTATTAGTGATGCACAGTGAAACCCTGTTCTAACTGATATTCCTTTTTTATTAAGAAAATCTCCTACTTCAGATGCATCTACATTGTCTATGTTTAAAGAAACTACCGCTCCTCTGTTTTCATATTCAGTTCCTCCATAAATTTTAATATAAGATAATTTTTTTAATTCTTTTATTAAACATTCTACTAACATAATTTCATGTTTTCTTATATTTTCTATCCCTATTTTTTTAATAAACCTTAAACCTTCATACAATCCTGCTATTCCTGGTGTATTCAAGGTTCCACTTTCAAATTTATCAGGCAGAAAGTCAGGTTGCTTCATAGACAGTGAATCACTTCCAGTTCCTCCTTGAATAAACGAATCCAGATTGACACCTTCTTTTATATAAAGGCCTCCAGTACCTTGTGGCCCATATAATCCTTTATGACCAGGAAAAGCTAATAAATCAATATTATCAAGTACTACATCTATTGGTATAACTCCTGCACTTTGAGATGCATCGACCATAAATATTATTCCTGATTCTTTTGCGATTTGGCCTATACTTCTTATATCTTGCACAGTTCCTAATACATTGGAAGTATGGTTTATTATGATTGCTTTAGTCTTTTTACGTATCTTCTTTTTTAGATTATTAATGTTTAAATACCCCTTTTCATCAACACCTAAAAGAGTAAATGTTATTCCTTTTTTACTTAGGTAATTTAATGGTCTTAAAACCGAGTTATGTTCAATTACTGTACTAATAACATGATCTCCTGGTTTTAGTATTCCTTTTATGCCTATATTTAAAGATTCAGTAGCATTACAAGTAAAAACAATATTTAATAGGTTAGGAATGTTGAAAAGTTCACTTAACTCTTGCCTTGTATCCATAATTTTAGAGGATGCCTCAATTACCATATCATAAGAACCTCTCCCTGGATTTGCAGCATAATTTTCCATGCACTTTAATACTTCGGAATAGACCCCCACTGGTTTAGGGAAACTTGTGGCAGCATTATCAAGATATATCATAAAACCCTCCTATTTTGTTTATAGAATTTTATTGTTTATATAATATAAATATTTTGATATGCTTAAAATTATGCTTAAAATAATATTAACTTTTTTCTTTCTAATTTGTCACTAGCCTTTAACCATAGTTTGATATTGTAATTTACACTAGTAATTTTAATAGAAATACAAAAAAATAAAACCCCTAAAATAGGAGCTCATTTCTAAATTAATATTAATTAAGTTGGATATTACCTTAAAAATAGTTTATGTAGCAAAGTTACTATTAAAAACAACTTTTTATTTATCGAATAAACCACCAGTTTTTTTAGTGCTTCTTGCTGCTTTACTCTTTTTACCAATCACCTTAGTAGCTCTTGAAAGTCCGCTCTGTTCAGAACTTCTCTTTTTCTTTTCTTCAATAATCTTTTTCATCATTTCAATATTATTACTTGACATAAATTCTTCCTCCTTCGGCAGCAAATCAAGAATGGTAGATAATATAGAATTTATGTTCCAATTTATAATTTCCACATTTTCATTATATATATTCAAACTCAACTTGTTGTGTTCTCTACTAATCAGTTTATCTTAGTTCTTCGATAATTTCAATATAATATTATAAAATAACAGAGAATTTGATAAAAATTATTATTTAACATTATAATAAATATTAATTTACATAATTATAGAACCTAATGAGTAATATTATCTAATTTAATAAGTACATTCTTATATCCTAGTTTTATAATCTCGTTGTTATATAAATCTTCATACGTAACTATGTCGATATCAAATTCTAAAACCCTTAAGAAATTATTTCCATAAATCTTCTTAATAAACATCTCATAATCCTCTTTTATTAAGGTATAATGTTTTTCATCATAATGATAGCCTTTTGTATCATTATATAATTTTTCTATAATTCCATATAATTGATAAATATAACTAATATCTTTCAGATTAAAATCTTTTGCTAAAGCTACAATTGCCTGCGCATAATTAAAATTCATAGGTATAGGATAGATGCTGATCTTATTTTGATCATCAAATTCTTTTAACATTCTTAAGCTTTGAAATAATGTTGTACATATATCTAATTGAATAATTGTCGCATACTCATTGAGTTTTAAAGCTTTATTTTGCTCCGCGTATTCTCTATTGGCCTTTTCGATTTTACTCTGGGTCTTAATTGATAGAGCGGTAGAATTTTTATTTATAAACCAACTAAAAATGCCCCCTAAAATGGTACCAATTATTATAGAGGTAGATGATATAATGGGGTTTAAAAGATTATCAGGTATGAATAATAATGATTCTATCATCACAATATCTCCTTTCCAAAAATTGTTTTCTATAATATGGTCTCCATACTAATTTATTTTATTCTAGATTAGTTATTAGAAAATAATTATCTAAATGAAAATTATTTTGACAAAACAAGGGTATATGGAGTATTGTTTTATATAAGCTTATATAAATAAAGATTATATTAAAGAGTACATATATGCTTTTAAGTAATTTTATTAAAGGAGACTACAATTTCATGATTACGCAAAATGATAACAGAGGACAAACAAGAAGTAACGTACCAGTTGGTACTACAGTAGATGTTGTATTAAAAAAGGACCAGAGAACAACTAAATTAACTAGGGGTGTAGTTCAAAGAATACTAACAAACTCAGCGGTACATCATAGAGGAATAAAAGTTATGTTAGAAGATGGGCAAGTTGGCAGAGTGCAAGCCATTATTTCAAAGTAGAATTTAATAGTAAAAATCCAATTTATTATTAATAAATTGGATTTTTATTTTAATTCAAAGTTTCCCTTGCACTTTCTCTTAAACTGTTATATACTTAGAAAGTTACCTAGTAACAATGAAATCTTTACAAAACTACCTAATACGTACTAACGTATTAAAAATCGGATCATTAAATCACTTAACAAAAGAGAAGACACGAATTTTATAAACCCACGCTTAAATTCTTACCCTTTTCATTCGAAAATTTCTTAATGAATCCCTTATTAAAATTTTATTGAATAACGTACTGATAACACTTATAACATATCGTTTGTTATAACATGAATTTAAATCGCATTATATGAGTTACAATTAATATTTTTTGTGTACCCATATACTATTAAGGAGGTGCCTATATGAGAACAGAATACGTATTTGAAATTACAGAAGATGTAATAAATGAATGTTTGGAATGTCTAGACTAATAAAAAAAAATCAAATCTATCACTACTGCGGCTCTAGTGAAGGTTTCTTTTTTTTGTAAATATATATTTAATTTTGAATTTAAAATGAATACTGGAGATTATTTCTATAGTATATATTATCATAATATTTTGAAATAAAAAGTGTTGAAAAAAGAGGAAATTCCTTTTCAGTATAGAATATATACTTTAAGAGACTATTTACTTGAAAAGGAGTGACTAAAATGTTAACGATTTCTTTTATTAGTGGTGAAAGTGAAATATTGGATTTGAAACAATCTGAAAGTGATTTATTTAAAAACTGGTTTTATAATTTTGAAAACACCAGGCCTCATGAAGTTAACACTATGGGTAAAAAATATTTGTTTAATAAGAAAGCAATAGCTTATATTGAGATAGAACCCTAGATTTTAGTACTTTTTTAAATCATTAAACATTTTGTGATATAATTTGATAAAATCAAAGAAGCTGCATCTTAAAAAATGTAGCTTCTTTGTATGTTCCACAAATAACATTTTTGCTATTTACATAATATAATGCTAGAAATAGCTGGTACAATTATCTCACTTTGGCATGTTTTATCACCTTTACATACACCACTCACATTTACTTCGAATTCATTTGCTATAATTATCCATTCATCAGTATCTGGTATAATAAATTTAATCTCATTATTGTTAGCATTATGAATTATAAGTAAATTATCATAATTACCTGCAAAAGTTGAAGTTAATTCATATGCAACGCTGTTATAAGGCGAGTCTAGAAATTTCAACGATTTTCTTACATCATTATCATTGTCTAAAGTCAAAACCTTTTGACTTTTCCTTAAAGCAATAAGTCCCTTAATATATTCATAAGTTTCTGAAAATACAGATTTTCTATTCCAACTTATTTTATTAATCATGTCTCCAGCATTATAACTGTTATAGTTTCCTTGTTTAGTCATTAATATTTCTGTTCCACCTTGGATAAAAGGAACTCCTTGTGATGTAAGCACTATGGACAATGCTAACCTATTCATTTTTTCTCTTTCAAATGGAGTATTATGAGGATTGCTTTTCTCAAATTTATCATACAAGCATAAGTTATCATGAGCACTTACATAGTTTATGGATTCTCCAGGATTTTGTGTGAAATTGCATATATCATTATTATATTGGATTCCACCTACAATACCTTTCTTGATCTCTAACTCAAATCCTTTTCCACCGTTAACAAACCCTAAACTGGCCCCATCACTATCCCCCTTTAAAGCATTTCTTAAATCATCATTAAATACAGATACTTGCGTGCCCTTTTGAGTACCCTTTTTCATCTGCATATTCTGTGGTAATGAAGATGACCCTCCTGTCCATGGTTCGCCATAAATAATAATGTTTGAATTAATACTTTTAGCTTGATTTTCAATCTCTTTCATAGTACTAATATCTTCAAGTGCCATCAAATCAAATCTGAAACCATCTATTTTGTATTCCTGAGCCCAGAACTTAATACTATCAACTATAAATTTTCTAACCATTGGTTTTTCGGATGCAATTTCATTTCCACAACCAGAACCATTTGTATAGTTGCCATAATCATCTGTTCTATAATAATATTTGGGAACTAAGATATCCATCGGAGAATTTATTTTAGTAAAAGTGTGATTATATACAACATCCATAATTACATTAATACCATTTTCATGCAAGGCTTGAACCATAGTTTTGAATTCTCTAATTCGTACGGTACCATCATGAGCATCTGTAGCATATGAACCTTCAGGAACATTATATAAATATGGATCGTATCCCCAATTATATTCTTCTGTGTTTTCATCTACGCTTGCAAAATCAAAGACAGGTAATAAATGAACATGGGTTATTCCTAAGTCTTTGAGATGGTCGAGTCCTGTAATAACATCTATAGGCGTTTTAGTATTTTCCTCAGTAAAAGCTAAATACTTACCTTTATTTTTCATTCCTGAATATTCTGATGATGAAAAATCTCTAATATGAATTTCGTATATAATTGATTCAGTTCTATTAATTGCTGCAGGTCGTTTGTGATTTTCCCAATTATATGGATTTATAGAAGGAAAATCAATAATCATGCCCTTTTCACCATTAGCACTTGCACCTTTAGTATATATATCTGGCGTTTCCCTTTCTATCCCATCATTTAATACTAAATAATTATAATATTTATTTTTGTGATTCCCAATAAGTTCAAGTTCCCAAACTCCTTTTTCTCCCTTAATCATCTCATGTTTTTTTCCTAAGTAATCATCGAATGATTCATAAATTATTACTGATATTTTATCTATGGTAGGTGCCCATACTTTAAATATTGTATTTTCTTTAGAATAAACAGCACCTAAATCATTTCCATTATATATGAATTCCTGAGCATCTAATATTTTTGTCATTATCAAATCTTTCTCCTTAAGAATCCACTAAAGTGATTCAATTAATTGTATATATATTCCTTAACATTATATTATTAATTATAATATTAATCAAGATAACATTTATATATATAGGAAATACTTACAAGCCTTTGTCATATAATATAGTGATATCTATTGAAAAGAAGATGATAATATGAATGAGGACAAAAGTTACTATATTCAATTAAACAGCAAAGTTGAAAAAATGCTTAGAACATCAGAATTTTTAGGGGCTGGCCATAATGGAATAGTTTATTTGCTTCCTAACAAAAGAGTAATTAAAATTTTTAAAGATAAAAAAGTTTGTTCGGGAGAATATAATATTTTTGTTAAAACTAGAAAAAGCAAATATTTTCCTAATGTTTATGAGCATGGAGAATACTATATTGTAAGAGATTATGCAGGTGGACAACGTCTTGATAAATATATAAAAAAACATGGTATTAATGAAGTAATATCGCTTAACATAATTAAACTTATTGAAGAGTTTACTAAACTTAAATTTAACAGACTAGACATTAGGTGTAAAGATCTATACTTGATGGATGATTTTTCTATTAATGTAATTGATCCTAAAAATAATTACTCTAAAAATGTAAATTATCCAAGGCATTTAATGAAAGGTCTGAATAACTTAGGAGTAATAGATGAATTTTTATCAGTAGTTAGTGAAAAACGTCCAAAAACTTATAAGTTATGGAGTTTTAAATTCAACCAATATTTGGAGAAAAATATTAAGTAGGTATTATAAATTCTTATAATAAAAGTTCTAATACCTATGTACATTACTAATTAATTGTTAAAAAAAACATAAGAGACTGTAATCTATAAAGATACAGTCTCTTACAATAATATTTTATTGCAGCACATCTAAATCTCTTAAATCATCCAGAAATTCTTGAAAGTTTAGTGCTCTTGAAGAATTTAATATAATTCTTGCACTTCGAATTAACTTTTTATCCTCAGTTACAAGGATATATTCTTTATTTTTTTTACAAATATCAATTAAACTATAATCATTTATTGAAATTTTATCCCCATTAACTAAATATATATTTTTGTCTTGCTGATATTTAATAAAATCACTTGGTAAACTATCGTTTATAAAATTAGAAGATGTCTCATTATTAGTAATGATATGTCCTAACAATTTCAAAAATTTATTTGAGAGTACAAAATCTTCATTGAATTTTACATATTCTTTTACTGATAATTCCCCTGCTATGTCCTTTGAAATTTTAAAATCAACAGATTTTATATTTTCAATAGTATCAAGTAGGGTAGGATATTTATTCCACACCTTTATTACTATATTAGTATCCAATAAATACTCTTTACATATCATATATCTTATCTCCTTTAGAAGTAAATCTATAATAGGATTTCAAGATGCTTATATTTCTATTTTTTTAATATTATATTCATTATTATCTAAATGGTTGACTATTATTTATCTTTTTTTACCTTGATAAATGTATATATTACCATTATACTTTAGATAATATTATATAATTAAACAAACTTATATATTACTAAGATATGTTTAATTAATATTATTAAAGTGAGAATATAAAGAAAGGAGTAGCTGATACGCAGCTAATAGATGAAACTATGGAAGTACATGTATTTTTAAAAGGCAGCAAAAAAGCTGTTATTTATAGTGGTGACAGAATTGATGTTTTAGATTTTGAAATGGACAAAGTAAAATATAAGCAAATCAGATATTTTAGAAAGGGTTTCAGTAAAAGTGAACTTGTAGAACAAGAAAGTATAAACAAAATAGTTACAATAGCTTAATAATAATAATAATAATAATAATAATAATAATAATAATAATACCTACATCCTTTAATTGAATGTAGGTATTATTATAACTACTATTGTCTTTTCTTAAGTTTTGATTTCTTTTTGTTAGTACTTTTAGTTCCCTGACTTGGCCTACCTTGGGTTACTGTAGGTTTACTTTTATCTTTAAGTCTTTTGCTGATTGGCGCATCATTTGTTTTACTCTTTATGTTATTGATTTTACCTCTATTTCCACCCTTTAATTCTTTTTGCTTTCCAATCTGATTATTGAATTGCTCTTTATTCTTTTTTCCTCTAGGTTTTACTAGGCACTTAGGTCCATAACCAATAAGGTCTTCTCTTCCAGCTTGTGTTAAAGCTGATAATACTAAATCGTATTTCATAGGGTCTTTATATTGAAGAAGTGCCCTTTGCATAGCTTTTTCATTTTTTGTCTTAGGTATATGTACTTCTTCAAGAGTTATTGGATCAAATCCTGTATAAAACATAGTAGTTGATAAAGTACCAGGTGTTGGATAAAAATCTTGTACTTGTTCTGGTTGATAATTAATATCTCTAAGGTATTCTGCTAGTTCTATTGATGATTCTAATGTGCATCCAGGATGACTAGACATAAAATAAGGAATAACGTATTGCTTCTTACCTATTTTCTCAGTAGACTCATAGAATTTTTCTAAAAATTTATTATAGGTTTTTCCTGCTGGCTTACCCATATATTTTAGAACTTTATGGGCGACATGTTCTGGTGCTACCTTAAGCTGTCCACTAACATGATGTTTTATAAGCTCATTTAAAAAAGTATCATCTTTGTCTGCCATAATATAATCATAACGCAGTCCTGAACGTACAAAAACTTTTTTTATATTTGGAAGTTCTCTTAATTTTCTTAGGAGTTTTAAATACTCCATATGATCAACGTCTAAATTTTTGCATGGGCTAGGATGTAGACATTGTCTATCCTTGCAAGCACCTACCTTTAACTGTTTATCACATGCTGGTCTTCTAAAATTAGCTGTAGGGCCTCCTACATCATGAATATATCCTTTGAAATCTTTAAGTTTTGTAATTTGGATTGCTTCCTCAATTAGTGAATTTTCACTTCTGCTTTGCACAATTCTTCCTTGATGAAAAGTTATGGCACAAAAAGCACAACTCCCAAAACACCCTCTTGAACTTACTAGACTAAACTGAACTTCCTCTATAGCAGGTATTCCGCCCATTGCTTCATAACTAGGGTGATAATTTTTCTGATATGGCAAGCCATAAACTATATCTAATTCTTCTCTCGTAAGGGGCATTTCTGGTTTGTTTTGTACAAGATACTTGTTGGCATGTTTTTGCACAATACCAATTCCGCGAATAGGATCTTGCTCATCATATTGTATTTTAAAGGCCTCTGAATATTTATGTAAATCTCTACATACTTCTTTATAAGATGCTATTTCAATATAGCCTTCTATATTTTCTATATCGTCAGTAACATAACAGGTGCCAAGTACTTTTGTAATATCTTTTATATCTATGCCTGCATTTAACTTTGACGCAATATTAACGACTTGTTTTTCACCCATGCCATAGATTAATAAATCTGCTCCGCTATCTATAAGCATTGATTTTCTTACCTTATCACTCCAATAATCATAATGTGCAAAGCGCCTTAAACTTGCTTCTATGCCACCAATAATAAGAGGAACATTTTTATAGGCTTCCTTAATTCTATTGCAATAAACTATCGTAGCTCTATCAGGTCTTAGTCCCATTTTTGCACCTGGAGAATATAAATCTTTTTCTCTTATTTTCTTACTTACGGTATAATGGTTAACCATAGAATCCATATTGCCAGAATTAACTAAAAATCCAAGTCTTGGTTTGCCTAGTTTTTTAAAGTCATCTATATTTTTCCAATCAGGTTGGGCTATTATCCCTACTTTATAACCTTCATTTTCTAAAACCCTTGAAATGATTGCAGTTCCAAAACTATGATGATCTACATATGCATCACCTGTAACTATAATGAAATCTAATTCAGTCCAACCTCTATCTGCAATATCTTGTTTGCTAATAGGTAAATATTTATTATCTTTAATTAAGTCCACCTTCTTTTGATTTAATCGTAAGTTTTAATATATAATGTGAAATACAATTATAGCATGCTTTATAAATTAATTCTTTAAAAATAACAACTTCTTGTAATTTTAGTAACACCATTTTTATATGTTTGCATATAATATAATGACTTCACGTTGTGAAGTTCATATATATAAACTATAATTTAACAGTTTATAATAAGGGGGAAATGTATGCATCGTTCAATAAATAACGTAAAAAATGAAAACATAGGATATAGTGAGGAAGCAATAACAAACACTACTAACAATATTCAACAAGATTTTAAAATAAATATTCATAATGGAAAAGGTTTTTATGAAACTGGAACTAATAATTCCTTTTGGTCAAGCTTGATTATTACCGCTAAAATATTCCAACCTCAAAATGGAGTTTGGGATATTGTAATTAGAGACAAATCAAAAAGAAATTTAGTAGTTTACGAAAATCATAACGTGGTACATGATAAAGAGATATCATTTAAATATAAAACAGGATTAAAAGTAAACCTTATAATTGAAGCTACTTGGACGCAAACTAAAGATACAACTCTATGTGGAGAAATATCTATTAATTACTAGTCCTCATATTTCTAATCCTATTTAGGTTTATTAAATTGTTCTTTCTAAAATTTAATAAACCTAAATAGGAATTAGATTTGTTCATTTACTTTTTCAAGCAATATTAAAAAGTCGTCCTGGTTTTTTCTTTCCAAATACATATCTATAAGTGACTGAGTAGACAATTTATTAAGACCTTTATATCCATTATCTAAAATATCAGTTAAAACATTCATAAAATAGTCTTTACTTTTATCTATATTATTAAGCATCTTTGAAGATATATCTTTTATTAATTCTTCTTTTATATTTTCTCGAAGCTTTTCTGTGTATTCTTTCATAAAAATTTGTGTTTCTTCAGGGTACTGAGAAAAATTGCCTGACATTATATCTTGAATTTCCATCATAACCACTCCTTAATAAATTATAACATTATTATTTTATATTAATGTTATACATCTCCATGTTTTGCAACCATTGCGGCACCAATTACACCTGCTTTATTACCTAACTGCGCTAAAACAATTTTAGCAATAGGTAAATCCTTATAATACTTATTTGCCAATACTTCTTTTGTAATCAAATCCAAAAGATATTGACCTGCCCCTGCAATTCCACCACCCAATACAATTATTTCTGGATCGATAAAATTAACTATATTAATTATACCTATACCTAAATATTTTATTAATCTATTAACTGCTAAGGCAGCTATTTTATCCCCTTTTTTAGCACAATCAAAGATTATTTTTGCATTTAGATTATCTATATTCCCCTCCACATTTTCCGTTATTGTAGTAGGTTCATTCATTTCCATAATTAGTTTTTTAGTATATTTTATTATAGCAGTAGATGATGCAAAAGTCTCTAAACAGCCGTTTCTCCCACAATTACAATTATAAAAATTTTCACCAATAACTGTATGTCCAAGTTCTGAGCCTACACCGTTAAACCCGCTATATATTTCACCGTTTATTATAATTCCACCACCAATACCTGTACCTAAAGTTAGCATTAGACCACTTTTACAATTTTGCATAGAACCACTCTCATATTCAGCAAGTGCAGCCACTGTTGCATCATTATCTATGTAAACCGGTGTATGAAGTGCATCTTCTAACATCTTTCGCAATGGTACATTTCTCCAACCAAGATTAACACAAAATATCACATTACCATCCTTATCGGCCAGACCTGGAATACCGACTCCTATAGCTGTTATTTCGTTAAGTTGCATATGGTATTCGTCTAGAACCTTTAGAACTAGACCTATCATATCATCTATTAGTTCTTGTGGCTCTCTTTCTGACCTTGTTTCACATGATTCTTCGTGTATTATTTTTCCATTCTCATCAACGATACCAATAGCAATATTAGTACCTCCTAAATCAATCCCTATATACATACACTGCTTCCTTCCATAGCTTCTGCTACCATTTATTTTGGGTAAAAATATTTTATTTATAATTATGTTTTTAATAACATTAGATAATTTTATGTATCGTTAAATTATATCATATATACGTATTCATGCTTTGTAAATTTTAAAAATCGCCAAATTATTTATACATTTATTTTCTATGGTACTTATAATATGCAATAACTTCTACATATTCACCTGTTTTATCATCAGTATAACTTAGAATTATTCCATTTTGGCTCATTAGTTCAGAACACTGTAAACTCTCAATAGAATGTGTAAAAATAACATTACTATCACTTTGAATAATAAATTGGTTATTCAAGATATTTATTACACAGCCCTTCCCTATTATAGATTCACCATATTGATTTGGATCTCTAGTTGTGACATATCTTACTTCAAAGTTATTGATTCTTTTAAGTCTTGCTTCATTTTCTTTTTTTGCTTTTGTCTTTTTACTATTAAAAAACATTTTATCACCCTATCTTTTATATTAATTATATTATACAATAAATTATTAAAAATAGGGTCATTGATAAATCTAATTATTTTATAAAAATTAGTGACAAATTTATATCGTATAATTTAGGTGACTTTGGGTAATTATAATAACTAATGACAATAAATATATATATGAAAGGTAGTGTTTTATATGGGATTTTTACGTTGGTTAGGCGGAATAATAGTACTCTTTTGGGTTTTAGGACTTATATTTAAAATTGGTGGTGGTATGATCCATCTATTACTTGTAATAGCCGCAATAGTATTTATAGTAGACATGATTTCAGGTAGAAAAAAGGTCTGAAAACCTATTATCCTGATAATTTTTTTAACCAATATTCACATTTTTCGCGAAATTATAGTAAAATTTAATTCTAACTAACATAAATAAGTATATTTGCTTTTATGCAGATATACTTATTTGTGGTGTCAGATTAATATTGTAATAAATTATTATTTTAACGTATAATATAGATTGTAAAAGAATAAAATTGTGAGGTAAAATAATGATAAAACAACAAATTGGTAATGATATAAAATCTAAAGAACCGCTTGCCCAAAATAACAAGAAATGGTGCCAACTAAAAAAAAATGAGCAGATATGTATTTCTAATATATTAAGAAATCAATATATTGATTTTGTATTAGGAAAAGACAGAAAACCAAATAAAAATGAAAAAGAGTTTATTACAGCTTGTGCTTATTTAGAAGTACTAGAAAATCAAATTTATATATCTGTACCTGACTTAAGAAAGTATTTTCAAAGTAGAATTCCAAAATATGATATTTCTATAGAAAAATTTTAATTACATAGTTTAAATCCAACCCTAAAAAGGAGGTGTATATATATTTATGCACCTCCTTTTTATTAACTACATATGTATATGTGTCTTTGAAAGGTTCCTTTTGATACACTGCACTTGTCATCTATGTGAAAGCCAACAGATTTAATTTGTTCTTCCATATCATCAAAAGTAACGATTACCATTTTAGCTGCTATCCTACGTGTACTATTCATAATAGCTAACTGCTGGGCTGTCGTAATTTGAGTAAATATCCCATAGGGGAGATCAACGATAGCTACATCATATTTATCTTGAATATCATTCATATCACCAATAGTTATCACATCTTCATATCCAAAATACCGGAGATTTGTCTTAGCATTTTTACCAATTAAAGGATTTATTTCATAACCTTTAATGTTAATATGCATTGAAATGGCTTCAATTAGTACTGTTCCAATGCCACAACAGGGATCTACAACACTACAGTTTAGATTATTACCTACGGCTATGTTAACAATGGCTCTACAAACGTTAACCTTTAATGCATTAGAGTAAGAAAAAGGTTTTTTGTTCCGTTGTAACCATTCAGAAGTATTGCTTTCACATTTACCAAATATCCATGTGTTTGCTATTTTTGTTATACCAAAAATAGTTTCTGGTTTTTTCATTTCACATTCTCCGAGTATACTAAATCCTATTTCAAATTCAATTCTACGACTCTCATGAAAACCTACATCTTCATGAGGTGCATTAATATAAGCAACTTTATATTTTTTGCTAGTTAATTCGTCATTATTAATTTGCTCTATAATTATCTCCATTGTTTCTCCCGTATACATTACTGAAATACATTTTTTTATAAAAGGACTTCTAGATGGGTCTATGTGTATACTAGAAAATAGATATTTATCATTAAGAGATTTATTGAAAAGACATTTGATTTCCATTTTACATAAACTTTCTTCGTCACTGGAATAATTAGTAATGTATAAATACTTCTTTTCATTTTGTAATAGATGAAACATTAAAACACAACCTTTCTATATAGAACATTCTATTTTATATTAGTTACATGCATTTATTGTTTAAATTATATTAATATCCATTAAAAATTTGTAAACTCGTTTTGTATATTCATCTTTGTTATTCCAGTATGATTGCGCATGACCAGCCTTTTGAGCAATATACATATCCTTGTAGCTATTCGTCACTGCGTACATTTGTTTACACATATAAGTAGGTACATAATCGTCATCTTCTCCGTGAATGAACAAAATTGGAACTTTTACTTTAGGTAGAGTTGTTATAGGTGACACATCTTTAAAATCCCATCCTGTTCGGATTTTACTGATTTTACTTGCTAATTTTATTAGAGCAAAATTGTTTATATTGTAATCTTTCTTTAATCTGCGACTAAATAGATCTTGCGCATCAGAGTAACCGCAGTCTTCTATGCAGAAATTAATTCTATTGTCGATTGCAATATTTTGAAGAGCTACGCCAGCACCCATTGATTCCCCATGTAGACCAATTATAATATCCTTTCCTAATTTATCAAATAACCAATCAGTACATTTTTTTAAATCAAACTTTTCGTAATAACCAAATGAAGTGTTACATCCCCCACTTAAACCATGATTTCTATGATCATAGATAAAAATAGCAAAGTCTTTTTTTAAAAACATATCCATGTATTTAACAGAAGAATATAAACTACAAGTTATTCCATGACACAATATAATAACTTTTTTTGAATTATTATTCGGGAAGAAAAATCCATGAATTTTATAATTATATTCTGAATCTATATATATCTCCTGTTTTTCCAAATTGTCAAATTTTTCTTTTTCTATTTTTCCTTCTTTAACTCCAGTGTCATATGTACAAGTATAATTTATAACCTCAGGATAAATGACTATACTACAAAAATGCCAACCTACAAATAAAATGATACTAGTAATAATAATTAATATTACTATAAAAGATATTATAATTAACATGTTAACACCTCTTTTGACTATATTTAAAATTTAAATCCATATAAATTTATTGATTATGAAGCAAAAAAGGGCCCTTTTTTTAATATAGGACCCATAAAATACGCAAATCAATGCATTCTAGATTTTTTTTCTCTTTTTCAAAAAAAACATTATGCAAGCAACTACACCTAGCGCTAATATAATATAAGTTCTAAAAGTTAGTGATGTAAATATATTTTCTGATTCATAATAAGCCACAATAGAGCTTAGTGCAGGAACAACTAAATATTCTCCATTAAATTGTTTTATAGTTTTAACTCCTGCTTTATCGCCATCTACTACGATATTCCATGTGCCATTATTTGATAATTTTATAGTCTTCTCCTCCCTATTTGCATTATATGCAACTACGATGTGCGCCCAACTATCCATGTTTGCATTGTAATTCATTTCATATGCTACCACATTTTCAGGAACTACTAAAAATTTTAAATTTTTCTTAATCATATCCGCAGAGGTCATTCTAAAGGCAGGATGTGCTTTTCTTAATTCAATTAAGCCTTTGAAATAATCAACAGTTTCAATGTTTTTAGATTCTCTTGTCCAATCAATTTTATTTACATTATCAGTTGCCTTATAAGAATTTTTAACACCCGCTTTAGTTCTTAAAAATTCTTGACCGGCTTGGAAGAATGGAATACCTTGTGAAGTAAGAATCATAGAATCTGCCATTTTGTGCATTTTTGTTCTTATTTCATCACTATCCTTGGGATTTGTTAAAAGGAGCTTATCCCATAAGGTATTATTAGCGTGAGATTCAGTATAATTAGCAATTTGTACAGGTTCTATATTACCATAAGTCTCTATAATATTAGAGTAATCTATGCCTCCAACCATTCCTTTTTTTATAGCTGTCTCTTTTTGAAGTGCACCATTAATGAAACCTTTTGCTTTTGGTAAAAAAACACTTCCACTTAGGCCATCTCTTATTTCATCATTGAATTGTGTTATTTCAGTAAGTTTACTTGCATTTTGTTTATTTGCTTTTACATCTGGTGAAACGGTAGTTCCCTTATCTGATCCATCTCCTAAAACGAGAATAGAAGGATTTATACTGCTTAGTTTTTTTCTAATTTCATTCATCGTCTTTAGATCAATAAGACCCATCTGATCAAATTTAAATCCATCTAAATTATATTCTTTTGCCCAATAGATAACTGAATCAACAATGAATTTTCTTGCCATAACATTTTCAGAAGCTATTGTATTTCCATAACCACTTTCATTTGAATTAGTTCTAAAATAGTACCCAGGTACTATTTTATTGAAATTAGAATTAATACCGCTGTACATGTGGTCATAAGCTACATCCACGTTTACCCTTAATCCATTATCATGAAGGGCTTGTACTGCTTGTTTTAATTCTTTAACTCGTGTGGTTGGGTTATATGGGTTAGTTGAATAACTTCCTTCAGGTGCATTGTAATTTTTTGGATTGTAACCCCAATTAAATTGTGCTTTATTTGAAGTTTCATTTATAGTAGAGTAATCGAATATGGGCATAAGCTCCACATGTGTTACGCCTAAGGCTTTTATGTAATCAATTCCTGTCGAGTTACCATCAATTCCCTTTGTGCCCATTTCAGTAAATGCTAGGAATTTTCCTTTATTTTTTATACCACTGTTAGTGTCTATGGAAAAATCTCTAACATGCAGTTCGTATATAATTGCATCAGTTAAATTTGAAAAATCAGGTTTTTCATTTGGTTTCCATATAGTAGGGTCTGTTTTCTTAAGATCTACCACAGCACCCTTATCACCATTTGCAGATACAGAACGTGCATAAGGATCCACAGCCTCATTCCAAACGCCTTTAATATTAACTTTATAAGTATAAAATATACCACTTTGATTTCCATTTAGATCAAAAGACCATGTTCCCTTTTCACTCTTCTTCATTTTGATTTCAGTTCCAGTTTTATCATTCCAATGTTCATAGGTTACTAGCTTGACCTCAGTTGCAGTCGGTGCCCAGACTTTAAAGCTCGTTTTGCTAGTAGAATAAGTGTTACCCAAATCATTTCCTTCATAAGAAAACATTTTTTCAAAACTAGCACTTTGCATTACATTACCAAATGCTATTTCCTTTTCTGGAAAAGCCGTCTTTGAGATTGTAATAGTTTGATTTAAATTTACATTTTCACTAAGTTCTATATTAGCAACTGTTGTAAAACCACCAATTACTTTTGAACTTGTTATTTTATTTATTTTTAGAGTTTTTCCATTTGATTTAACTATAAAGCCTTGAGCGTCAGCTGAGACAAATGGAAATGATACATTAGTTTCTATGTTTATTGTTTTCAAATCATCTAATTTTGCACTTACAAATTTATTGGGTTTATTTATAGTCTTACCAGGTATAATCTTAACTTTTAATTTGGTTGCTTCAGCTAAAGAATAGTATATTTTAGGGTCTCCACCATTAATCCAAACTTCCCCTACACCATTCTTGAATTTTTCAATAAATCTATCATCGTCTGTATCTTTTTTCCACTCATTTGTGTAAATTATAAAACCTACTTTATTAAGGTCTCCACCAAACTCAGTTTCACCAATCTGGCCAAATGAATCTTTACTAGTGAAATCAAACTTATTTCCATCTTTTTTATCGGGCCACAACCACATCTTCCATTTTGAATTATTGTCTGCATTTCTAGCATAATGAATAATTATCTTTGTTTTATCACTCTGTGCAAAGGTGTGGATATTTGTCAATATAAAAAGAAATCCTGTCGTAACTAAAACAGTTGTAATAAAAATAATTAAAGTATTTCTTTTGTTATTCCTGTTCCAAAAGTTCATAAATTTCTCTCCTAAAAATAAAATTATAGTCTATATTTTTTTGATTTACTTATACCTTATATAATAATTATGAATAAATTCAGTATATATTATATTGAAATATTTTACAACAATCAACTAAATGAAATCATTATTTTGTTAAGTTTTAGCAATATACTAATTAACGTTGCACTTATAGAAGTAATATATCGTTTAAAATAAATAGGGCTAATGATTAAAATATTAAGGCACAGATAGCTGACTAAAAGCCTGCAATTTGATACCTTTTTAAAATCAAATAGCCCTCAACGAATTCCATTAATGATAATAATTTATTGTGTATTCTTATCATTTATTTTTAGTCATTTATACCGCTTCTTGCTATTTAAACATTTTCACCTTAATACATTATATAATTTACGTAAGATATATACAAGCGGTTTGTTATTCTGTGATACATATCCTATTTTTTTGATGAAATTATAAAAATTAATTTTGTTTTTCAGATAATATTTTCTTAATAATAGCTACTCTAGATTCACCTAGTATATTAGAAATTTTTATAGGAATAAAGCCTTCCTTAGAAAGTTTATCCTCGTTAGCATTGGCTAATATAATTATTTTTTCTTTTAGCTTATCATATTCTATAACATCATCTAAATAAAAATCTACTAAATCTTTTAAACATGTTCCTAATTCTTTTGGGTTCTTATAAATTTTTCTCATATTGTACTCCTCATTGATTTATAATTAGTTTTTATTGACATAATACCTAAGTAAAATCCTAAACTCGACTAAAAGTATATCACAGATTTTTATTATAATCTTATATTAGTAATAAAATATTTAGTTTAAATATAGGTATGGTTATTTAATTTAGATAATATTTTTAAGAAAGCTATCTTATTTTCATTAATATTGACGAAATAACAAAAAAACAGAGTAAAATTTTACATTATAACACATAATATTACAGCCTACGTTAAGTTATGTTAAATATATTAATACAATATTGTACTTTGTTAAGTAATATCATATAATTAGGCTTGTACGGTTTAAAATATATCTTAATTTTAAATTCAGCAGTACATATTTTAATTTAAAACATGTTTTTTATTTATCGAAGGAGGAACAATCTATGTTTAATTTTAAACCACAAGACAATTTGTTTTTTGAGCTTTTCTCGAAGGGAGCTGAAATATTTAATAGTTCCGCAAAAGAGCTAAAATTGTTAATGAATGAACTCGATAATCCTAATGAAAGATTAGAGAAACTAGTAAAGCTTGAGCATGAAGGCGACCTTGTAACCCATGAATTGATTGAATATACTAAGAAAATGTTTATAACTCCATTAGACAGAGAAGATATATTTAATATAACAAAAGGAATAGACAATATTACTGATAGTATTGAATCTACAGCCCATTTGTTCTATATGTATAATGTGACCTCGGCTACTCCAGAAGCTATTGAACTTGTTGATAAACTTGTAGTTGTCGCATCAGACCTTGTTAAAGTGATTCTAGAATTAAAATCTCTTCGCAAAAGCACTATCTTAGTGGATAAAATCATCGATATAAACACTTTGGAAAACGAAGCTGATTTAATTTACAGAAAAGCGATGAGAAAACTATTCGAAAATCCCGAAGATATTTTATTCGTAATGAAATGGAAAGATTTATACCATTACCTAGAAGATAGCATTGATGCTTGTGAAACACTTGCAAATGAAATCCGAGGAGTTGGTATGAAATATGCTTAGTTCATCAATTATAGTTGTTGTAATAATATTAGCTCTTATCTTTGATTTTATAAATGGATTTCATGATACAGCTAATTCTATTGCTACATCTATTGGTACTAAAGTACTTACACCTATGCAAGCATTGGGAATGGCTGCAGTACTGAATTTTGTTGGTGCTATGTTACATACAGAAGTTGCAAAAACAATAGGAACTGGAATAATAAATAATGGTATAGCTACTCCTCAAATTGTAGCTATAGCATTAGTAGGAGCTATTATTTGGAACCTAATAACTTGGTATTATGCTATCCCTAGTTCTTCTTCGCATGCACTTGTTGGTGGACTTTTAGGTGCATCCATAACTACTCATAAACTTGATTTTTCTGTAGTTAATTGGAAAGGGTTTGTTGATAAAATAATAATCCCACTTATATCCTCACCAATAATAGGACTTGTATTTGGATTTTTATTTATGTTTTTGCTTACATGGTTATTCCATAAAGCAACTCATAAAAAAGTTAATGGTGTGTTTAAAAAATTACAAATTTGTTCTGCTGCTTTAATGGCATATAGCCATGGTTCAAATGATGCTCAAAAATCTATGGGTGTTATAACTATGGCACTAATTGCTGGTGGCTTTTTAAATGCTACTAACTTTGCTATACCATTGTGGGTAAAAGTTTCTTGTGCTTTAGCAATGTCACTCGGTACAATGGTAGGTGGTTGGAAAATAATAAAAACCATGGGTGTTAATATGATAAAGCTAGAGCCAATTGATGGATTTGCAGCAGAAACTGCAGCTGCACTTACTATTCAAGCAGCTACTGCATTAGGTGCACCGGTGAGCACAACGCATGTAATAACTAGTGCAATAATGGGTGTGGGGTCCTGTAAACGGCTTTCTGCCGTTAGATGGAGCCTTGCGAGAACTATACTTGTTGCATGGGTTTTAACTATTCCGTGTAGTGCCCTTATATCGTCAGTAATTGCACTTGTATTTTATAGGTAATACAATAGATTTGTATATAATACAATAAAACTTTAAAGAAATCCTCAATAATTTTATATTGAGGATTTTTTTATTATATACTATTATTCTGCCATCTCTAAAGCTATTTCTATCATATTCGTGAATGATTGTTGTCTTTCTTTAGAAGTGGTTAACTCATGAGTTACTAAATTGTCTGATACTGTTAATAAACAAGCTGCTTTCTTGTTTAATACTTTTGCATTACTAAATAAAGCAAAGGATTCCATTTCTACGCAAGTACAACCGTGCTTTTCATAAATCTCCTTATAACTATCAAGATTTTTACTATAAAATACATCCGAAGAATGTATTTTTTCTTTGTGTACTATAATTCCTAAATCATCTGCAATTTTTTCTAACTTATTATTAAGTAAAGAGGATGCATCAATAGTATCTTTATCATATCCACTTTGAACTTTTGCATACGTAGATTCACTCCAAGCCTGCGTACATAAGATTACATCATATAATTTCAAATCAGTAGTGTAAGCACCACAAGAACCAATACGTATAATATTTTCTACCTCATAAAAATCAAATAGCTCATATGAGTAGATACCGATACTCGGCATACCCATGCCACTAGCCATTACAGAAATTTTACGTCCCTTATATGTACCAGTGTATCCGAATATATTTCGCACAGTATTAAATCTAATAACATTTTCCAAAAAAGTCTCTGCAATAAATTTTGCACGTAATGGATCCCCTGGCATTAATACTGTTTTTGCAATAATTCCCTTTTCCTTTACTTCAATATGTGGTGTAGGTATCATATTGAACCTCCTTATAATTGTTTTTCATTTTATATATAGTATTTTAGTATTATTTACATTATACCAAAATATTGAATGTTTTGATATTGTATATTTATTTTTTTATTTCGGTTTTTCATTAGTTAATATTTTTTTATTTTGGTTTACATTTTTAAATTAGTTTACATAATTATATGTATGTAAACCAGTCTAATTATTATATTATTTTTAGATGGTTTTAAATTAGACTTACTATTTATATATGATATAATTTTAATTTATATCAACTCTTTTACTATAATATTCCTTTTTTAAATATCAAAACATATGTATATATGTTATAATTACGTGATATTTATATGAATATTGAATAATATATCGTACTTATTAAATAGCTACGATATAGCTATAGATTGGAGATATGATATTAATGTGTAACAAAGAAAATAACACAAATTATATACCTGGAGTAGTTGAAGTTTTACCTAAAACCAATAAGGATTTATATTTTCTGTTTTGCAATGATGAATTACTAGTGAAATTAGAAAATAATATAGCAAGTATACCAACTATTAATGAATTAGAAAATTTAGGAATGAAAAATATTCAATTTTTGGGTTCTGAAAACGGAAAAAATTGTTACTGCGGAGAAATAAGTGAAGACGTTGTTATTCCCACTTTTATGTTTTGTATGAGTCTTAAATCTTTAACTCACAAACTACCAGAAGATATGTTTTGGATTGGAGGTAGAGCGATTCAAGTAGTAAATTGGAATAATGATCATGTATATTGTGGAAGGTGCGGCACATTAACCCAAAATGTGAATGGAGAAAGGGCTAAAAAATGTCCAAAATGTGGGCTCTCAAATTATCCTAGAATATCACCAGCAATAATTGTAGCTGTTGTGCGTGAAGGGAAATTACTTCTTGCTCATAATCTTCAATTTCCCAAGGATTTATATAGTGTAGTTTCTGGATTTTTAGAGGTTGGAGAAACTTTTGAGGAATGTGTTGTTCGAGAGGTAGAGGAAGAAACCGGAATTACTGTAAAAAACATTCGCTATTTTGGAAATCAACCTTGGCCTTTTCCAAATTCTATAATGATTGGATTCACTGCCGAATATGCAAGTGGAGAAATACAAGTGGATGGAGAAGAAATAGGCGAGGCTCACTGGTATAGTCCGAATGATATGCCTATAACACCAGACAGTATAAGTATAGCTAAAAAATTAATTGATTGGTTTGTAAAGAATTATTAATTAAGCAGGACGAGTGGTATAATTTTAATATAAACTAACAACGAAAAGAGGTTAATTATGAATAAAAAAGAATTGGCAGATATAAGAAAAGAATTTAAATTAGAAAATGGTATGATAAAAATTGAGGAGATTTATAGTGTTTATCTAAAAAAGGATAATGTACAAATTGATTATGAACCTATTGTCCATTCAGAGTTTGATTACTTTGATAGAATGGATATGGATAAAAAGGAACTATTTCTAGGAAATTTTAAGAAAGTACTTACAGGCGCCCTTGATACTAAAATATTCGAATTAGATTTTCAAAACATTGAAGATGAAGATAACTCTCAGAAATTTTTAACAAGCGCCTTAAAATCAAATACTAAAGATGAAATAGAAAGTAATATTAATATAATCATTAATAAAATTGCAGCTAACTATAAATACGAAACAGATGTTGTTGTCACATTTATAAAAGCTGAGTACTACATAGGATCAAGTCATAAGAATATGGACGCAGATGAAAGTATCCAAGATTCAATGAATGCTTTTAATTTTATTTTATCCAGTGTTAATAAAATAGACATTCCAAAAAGAACGCTAAAATTCGATTATACTGATAAAGAATTTAAAGCAAATTCAGTTCTTGATTCAGTTATTAATCTTAATGCTCCTTTAGAAGGGTTTATGTTCCCTAGTCTTAGCGGAGGTTGTTCAGATTTTAATAAGTGTTTATATTATGCTTCAAAGCCTAAGGAATTAAATTCAGCTTTTATAGAAAATGTTCTTAATTGTGGTTTCAAGTTTACTGCCGAGGATGAAAAAAATTGCTTTGGTGATATTTTAAAATCTATAATTGGAGATAAAATAAAACCAGAACTTATGCAGGATATCTATGCTAATATACATGAATTAGCAGAGCAATCTTGCGATGGCGAAACTCCAATCCTTGGAGTTATAGATGTAAAAAATATTCTTAGTAATTGTGGTGCGGAGATCATATCTGATATAGAAACGGCATTTGAAGAGACTTGCGGTAGTAAATATGATTTTAAGATAAATAACATTGTACCCGAATTTAATTCTAAATCAATTAAAATTACTAGTGAAATCGCAAATATCACTTTAACTCCAAAAGATCTTAACTCGATTAAACAGGTAAGAAACAAGGATGGCAGAAGATGTCTACTTATTGAGATTGAGGATGACATTATTATAGAAGGATTTAAATTAGAAACTGAAGAATTTTAATGAATTTAACGAATAAAAAATAAGTCTTAGATTATAAGACTTATTTTTTATTTATATAAGTTATTTAAATTACATATCTCTAGGGTCTATATCTTCAATCTTTTTTTTATTCCCTCTAATGTACCATGTAGTTTCTTGTTTTTCTACACTATATACTTTTCCTATTATTTTTGCTTTAGACATAACTCCTGAAAGTGAACCTACAAATGAAGGTGTATTCAATTGAACTTTCTTAATCTTTTTCCCAGTATCTATGTCTTTAACAGTCGGCTCATCAGGAATACAATTGTGTATCTCCTTACTAGTTTTTGCTGTTTCTTTACTAACAGCTCCTAAGTCTTCTAGTGTTTTGTAAATTGTTTCCATCATTTTTTTTCTTTTTTCCATACTTATAATAGGGCTTTCAACTTGTATGTATTCTTCAGTTTTCTTCATAATAATCGTTCCTTCCTTTAACTAACAGTAATTTAGTAAATATACTCATATCTATTATATCACGATTTAGGGCATTTTTTAAAGAATCAGTAAAATATAAGAAAGGTGTCATGATATTATCAAAGTATTATTCCATCTCAATTAGATTGTTCCAATACTTTTTAGGCATATTCTTCATTTGTAATATTTCATTCTTTCTTTCTTTTATTGAAACACTTTTATGGAATACCTTCCATAAATTTTGATAAAACAACTCTTCCCCTTCGTGACTTTCTAATTTATCAAATTTAAGATCCCTAAGTATCCATTCGTTATTCTCATAAACTATACCAAATTTTCTTTTAATATCATGAATTATCCACTTTTCGTTGGCAAGTCTTTTCTTAAAATGATTCGCAATTAACTCTGAAATATTATACGTTGGTTCTATCGCTGCATATAATATGCCATTAAATTCTTGAAATCTAACTAATCCCAAAAATCTGTGAGCTTCTGCCCCAACCTTTCTAGAGTATTTTTGTATCTCATTTACGAATTCATTTACCATATAATTATTAACAATACTTCCCATCTTGAATCCTAATTGTATATATTTAAGTAATTTTAATTCTATGCCCTCGGCTTCAGATAAAAATGATTGATATACATGAATTAATGTATCTGTTGATATTTTTTGAGCTATAGCTTTTGATACTTTATTGGATTTAACTAGATCACTTATTATAATATTATCATCAAATAACAAATCGAATGTATACCTATCTTCCCTTTCTATGCAATCAGGCATTTTATTATAATAACAATTGTATATAACGGATAAGAATCCATCAAAGGTAGTATCATAAATGTATCTAAGCAAATAAATCACTCCTTAAATTAAATAAACTTATTTGTTGTGGCTTATCAAAACTCTCATGATCTAATAGGTAATTCTTAAGAGTCAATCTCTCCATACTCTTGTCACCATAAAATTTACCGCTACATGTCATAAAAAACCTAGCTCTTTTAAGTACTACTCCTAGTTTTTTTAAATTATCATAAGAAAGATTACAAAGCCTTCTTGATTTTACAATTCTTAAAGCAGATGTTACTCCTATTCCAGGTACTCTAAGAAGAGTCTCATAAGCAGCATTATTGACCTCTACTGGAAATTTATCAAGATTGTTTAATGCCCAAAATGCTTTAGGATCTAAATCTGTATCGAAGTTAGGGTTTAAATCATCTAATAATTCATTTGCTTTAAATCCATAGTGTCTTAAAAGCCAATCTGCCTGATACATTCTATGCTCTTTAAGCAGTGGAGGCGTCGTTTGAATTGCTGGTAGGTTTGCATGCTGCATAACTGGCACATAAGCAGAATAATATACTCTCTTAAGCCCAAAAGTGTTATATAACCCTTCTGTGAGACTAATGACGCTCAAATCACTTTCATTAGTTGCTCCAACCATTATCTGAGTACTCTGTCCACCTGGTGTAAATTTAGGTACGTTAAAACCTTTCTTCTTATATTCGGTTGACTCTACTATACTATGTTTAATAAGACTCATAGGTTTTAATATGTCTGCTTTATTTTTTTGCGGCGCTAAAAGCTTTAAGCTTTTCTCGGAAGGAAGCTCAATATTTACACTCATCCTATCAGCATACAGTCCTGCCTCATAAATAAGTTTTGGATCAGCTCCTGGGATAGCTTTTACATGAATATAGCCATTAAATTTGTGGACCAATCGTAATTCTTTTATTATTTTAACTAGGTTTTCCATAGTATAATCCGGGCTTCTTTCTACACCAGAACTAAGGAATAGTCCTTCAATATAATTTCTTCTGTAAAAATTTATAGTTAGATCTACTATTTCTTTAGGAGTGAAGCTTGTCCGCTCTAATTCGTTACTAGAGCGATTAATACAATATTTACAATCATATATACATTTATTACTGTACAAAATTTTAAGTAATGAAATACATCTACCGTCTTGTGACCATGAATGACAAATTCCAGACGATGCTGCATTCCCTATTCCATCTTTTGTATTCTTTCTATTAGAACCACTTGAAGAACAAGAAGCGTCATACTTTGCTGAATTCGATAATATCTCAAGTTTTCTCATTACGTCCATTATATCACCCCACAAACATTTGTTCTCATTCTATCATGTTTTGTTCTAAATTAAAAGAGTTATTTGTTGGAATTTCAAGTTCCATATGTATTATATTATTTTTATTAAATACAATCCATCATCCAAAATACTTTGTTCACAACTAAACTTAACCCCACCGTCAATCAATTCAAAGCAAACATCTCTTGTACTGTTTATATCAAATAAACATTTCCCCTTTTCATCTAATGCTTTTATTGCATCACCATGTATCCCTTCTCTAATCAAACTTTCCTTAACTTCTACATTTAACATTTCCAAACCTCCGATTAACTTATAATTCATATTTAAAAATGAATTAGTATTGTCTTTACCTTATTGTACACTAAATTCATAGTAGATATATAGTAATTATATATGGATAAGTTTTCTTACCTAAAGTATAATATTAAAAGTCTGCAACCATAATGGATACAGACTTTTAATATTATACATTAATTTATAAAATAATACATATTAAGCTACCATTACCTTCATTTATAATTCTTTGTAACGTCTTTTGAATTTTCACTTGAACATCATCAGGCATTTTAAACAATTTATTTTGAAGGCCCTCTTTAACCAATACTTCTAAGGATTTGCCAAACATATTGCTCTGCCAAATTTGTGATTTATCATTTTCAAATTGATCTAAAATGGATTTATAGAAATCTTCACTTTGCTTTTCAGTACCCATAATAGGAGATATTTCTGTTTGTATATCTGCCTTAATAAAATGAAGTGATGGTGCTGATGCCTTTAATTTTACTCCGTATCTACCTCCATGTTGAACAATTTCAGGTTCTTCTAACGTCATCTCTGAAAGCTGTGGCGCTACTAATCCATAACCTTTTTCACGAACATCTTTTAATGCCTCTGCAATTTTATCATATTCAACTTTCGCTCTCGAGAATTCTCCCATTAATGTTAATAAATCATTTTCACCTTTAATTTCACAATCACAGGTTTCACCGAGTATTTTATAAAACAGTTCATGTTTAGGAATTATTTTAACTCTAGCAGTCCCTTCACCCATATTTACTTCATCAAGGTTTGCTGATTCTAAAAAATCAACTTCTTTAAAACTCAGTAAAGATTTAGTTATATCGCGAACCTTAAAAATATCCTTGCACATATCTTTTAAAACTTTCATAAAATTTACTTTAACCCAATGTTTAGAACTCAGGTTTTCAATCCATTCGGGCATATCTATGTTAATTTCTTTAACTGGGAATTCTTTAAGAACTCTTTGAAATATATTAGAAATAT
This sequence comes from Clostridium estertheticum subsp. estertheticum, assembly GCF_001877035.1. Taxonomy (NCBI): domain Bacteria; kingdom Bacillati; phylum Bacillota; class Clostridia; order Eubacteriales; family Clostridiaceae; genus Clostridium; species Clostridium estertheticum. The sequence continues at coordinate 2,533,887 of NZ_CP015756.1, forward strand.
CTTCTTCATTCATATTTATAACATCCATAACTTGAACTGGAACATCATATTTTTCTTCTAATTCTCTTGCTAAATCTGATGTCTCAGGTGCAGCTGCGTTACTAGAATTTAATACCATTATAAAAGGTTTATTGATTGACTTAAGCTCATTAACTACCCTTCCTTCTGCTTCTAAGTATTCATTTCTTTCTATTCCAGTGATAGAACCATCCGTTGTAATTAATAGTCCAATAGTTGAATGTTCATTTATTACTTTTTTTGTTCCAATCTCTGCTGCTTCCTCAAATGGAATTTCATGATCATACCAAGGAGTATTGACCATTTTAGGAACTTCTCCTTCAGCATATCCAAGCGCTCCCTTAACAATATAACCAACACAATCAACCATTCTAACCTTAAATTTAGTACCACCCTCAAACTCAATTTCAACCGCTTCGTTTGGCACAAATTTAGGTTCCGTAGTATGAATTGATTTACCTGAGCCACTTTGAGGAAGTTCATCTTTCGCTCTTTCTTTTTTATGCGGATTGTCTATGTTTGGAATTACCATAAGTTCCATAAACCTTTTTATAAATGTTGATTTGCCAGTTCTTACAGGACCTACAACACCTACATAAATATCTCCTTGTGTTCTTTCTGCTATATCTTTATATATATCAAAATTATCCAATATATACCTCCCACTACTTATTATTATCAATATAAATATACTTTAGATTTCATCAAATTATTACTATTGATTAAAAAAATATAAAAAAAATCCAATCTTTATTAATTTCTAATAAAAATCGGATTTTTTATAATGATTTTTAGGTTAATTATATTTAGTAAATTGATATAATTAAAACTCACTTTTTTTATCTCTAGACATTAATTCATATACCCCATATTTAGGATCTTTACCTTCGAATAGTACTTTGTATAATACATCTGTTATAGGCATCGAAACTTTTTCTTTTTCTTTAAGTTCATAAAAAGCTCGTATAGCTTTTATACCCTCAACTACCATTCCTATATCATTGCACGCCTTCTCCACTAGAACACCTTTTCCAATTAGAATACCAGCTTTTCTATTTCGACTATGCATACTAGTACAAGTTACTATAAGATCACCCATACCTGTTAATCCATAAAATGTTTCAATTCTACCGCCAAGCCTAGTTCCTATTCTTATAATTTCATTCATGCCCCTTGTCATAAGTGCAGCCTTAGCATTATCTCCATAGCCTATACCATCTGATATACCAGCTGCTAATGCAATAATGTTTTTAACTGCTCCACCAATTTCTACTCCTATAATATCTTCATTAGTATAAACTCTAAATTTATTAGTCATAAAAACATCTTGAACAATCATTGCATATTCCATTTGCTTAGATGTGACTACTACAGTTGTAGGTATATCTAAAGCAACTTCTTCTGCGTGACTGGGACCTGAAAGTATTACAATTGGATTATCTTGGATTTCTTCTTCTATAACCTCTGAAATTCTTTTTAATGAACCCTCTTCAATTCCTTTTGCAATACTAACAATAATTTGGTTTGGTTTTAAATATGGTGTTATCATCTTACATATATTTCTTATAACATGTGATGGAACTGATAACACAATTATATCAGTATCATTTATAACCTCTTCTATATCAATGAATGCTGTTATTCCTGAAGGCACTGCGATATTTGGTAAGTATTTAATGTTTTCCCTTTTTATGTTAATATCATTAATAACACTTAGTTTTCTATCCCAGATGTTAACGCTAGTTCCTTTTTTCGCAAGCATTATTGATAATGCAGTACCAAAACTACCTCCACCTAAAAAAGCAACTTTTAACATTTTATTCTTTCCTTTCTCTGAATATAAGTTTTATACCCGTTCCACTAAACTCAAAACTATTTCTCAATTGATTTTCTAAATATCTTTGATAAGAAAAATGTAGTAAATTAGGATTATTTACAAAGAATACAAATGTTGGTGGTTTAGAGTCTACTTGAGTAACATAAAATATTTTCAATCTCTTGTTTGCTACTGTTGGAGGTTCGTTCATTAGTACAGCTTTATTTATAACCTCATTTAATATACCTGTAGCAATTCTTTTTGAATAATTATCATAACATTCTTTTATTGATGATAATACCTTATGTACTCTTTGACCTGTTTTTGCAGATATAAATAAATATGGTGCATAAGCCATAAAGTTTAAGCCAGCTTGAATTCTTTGTTTAAACTCAAGCATAGTTTTAGTATCCTTCTCTATTAAATCCCATTTATTTATTATAACTAAAATTGCTTTTTTCATTTCATGAGCATACCCTATAATTTTCTCATCTTGATCACTTAATTCTTCAGTAGCCGTTAGCATAAGTATAACAACATCAGCTCTCTCAACAGCAGCTAGTGACCTAATAACACTATACCTTTCAATACCCTCTTCTACTTTACTTTTTCTTCTTATTCCTGCTGTATCTATAAGAACAAATTTTCCTTCTGCAGTTTCTAATTTACTATCTATAGCATCTCTTGTAGTACCCGCTATATCAGTTACTATATTTCTTTCTTCTCCAAGCATTCTATTTATGAGGGATGATTTACCAACATTAGGCTTACCTACCACTGCAACTTGAATATATTCTGCATCTTCTGTATTTGAATAAATACTATCAAAATGTACTACTACTTCATCTAACATATCTCCAAGTCCAAGACCTTGAGTTGCTGAAATAGCTACTGGTGTACCTATTCCTAAATTATAGAATTCAAAAGCATTTGCTTCGAGTTCTAGATGATCTATTTTGTTTACTACAAGTACTATTGGCTTTTTACTTTTTCTTAACATTTGTGCAACTTCATAATCTGAACCTGTAAGTCCTTGTTTACCATCTACTATAAAAATTATAACATCTGCTGTTTCTATAGCTATTTGTGCCTGCCTTCTCATTTGAGCTAAAATGATATCTTGACTTTCAACTTCTATACCACCTGTGTCAATTATTGTAAAATTATGTCTTAACCAATCTGCATCCGCATACACCCTGTCTCTTGTTACCCCTGGTGTATCTTCAACTATTGATATTCTCTTACCTGCTAATTTATTAAATAATGTAGATTTACCTACATTAGGTCTTCCTACTATTGCTACTATTGGTTTTGCCATTACTTTGCCTCCCGACTATTTTGGTTTATTATATTTATTAAATCTTCTCCTGAATAATCACATATTAAAACTTTTGTATTTAAGCTTTTTTCTAGATCACTTACTGTAACATTATCCAAGAAAATTCGTTGCTCGTTACTTCCTAGTTCATATCCGCTTTTGAACATATTGCTAGGAAGCATTAAATATTCACCTAGTTTTTCACCTGTCAGTTGCTTTATTATGTCATTTCCTGTTAAAAGACCTGCTACTGTAATAGTTTCGCCAAAAAAAACATTTGCTATCTCTTTTACATCAATATTTATTTTGTTATTACATGCAGTTATTTTCTCAGCTACCTTTAATATTTCTGCATAAGCTGAATGACCTGTTATAAATGTAAAACTTCCTTCATTATTAAGCTTTAGTTTTACTATATCTTCGTCAGTAACGCTTCTAAGTAGTCTTATCATACCAATGCCATCTTCGAGTTGAGAATAACCGTCGTAGAACTTCTCGCAAGGAACATCAATATTTGCTACAACATAGAATTCATCAGACAATCTTATAAAAGGTGAATCTATTTCTCTAATGTATTTTTCTTGTAATTCTTTAACACTCTCTATTTCCTCTGCTGCAGTCTTTTTATCATACAATGTCAAATTAAACAGGCCTTCTCTAAACTTTGTTACTCCAACCGGTACAACAGCTAGATTTTCAATGCTCGGATAAAGCTTATACAAATCTTCAATAGTTTTTATAAGTTCTACTCCATTATTGATGCCAGGGCATGCTACCACTTGACAATTAATTTTAATACCAGCTTTTGCCAGTCTTTTCAACCTATCATAAACATTTCCAGCAAATTTATTGTTTAGCATTATCTTTCTAAGCTCAACATCCGTAGTATGAACTGACACATTAATAGGGCTTATCTTATATCTAATAATCCTATCAATGTCCTCTTCTTTCATATTAGTTAATGTTACAAAATTACCTTGAAAAAACGATAATCTTGAATCATCATCTTTGAAATATAAAGTATCTCTCATTCCATCAGGTAATTGATCAATAAAACAGAATATACATTTATTATGACAGCTCTTTGGCCTATCCAAAATGGCATCAACGAATTGGATTCCCAAATCTTCATCATAGTCTTTTTCAAATTCTATTTCAATAATCTCACCATCTATCTTTTCAATTTCAATGATAAGAAGTTCATCTGTAATTAAAAATTTGTAATCTATAATATCTATTACTTTATTGCCATTTATACTAATTAATCTATCTCCTACTTCAAGCTCAATTTCTTCTGCAATACTCCCTGGAAGTATCTTCGCTATTTGGTTTTTCATTTTAACCTCCTGTTTTACAATAACCTCTTAAATAAAAGGTTTTATGAGGAATTAGAATTAATATATTAGTTATACAATAAATTATAGCATTCCATTAAGTTATATTACATGAATTACATCCCTAAGTCAACGGCATTTGTCTTTAAATGAAGATAAATAGCATATTTCGCTTATTTACAGATATTTTCGACACTTCAAAGTAAATAATTCAAATTATAATATAATTTAATACAGAATAAAAATACCTCCTAAGAAGGAGGTATTAAAATGCTTCTATGCAATATTTTCTTATGATTTTCTTGCCGTCTTCACTTTTAAAATACTGAAAAAGATCCTTTAAACTCTCTTCTTTTTTATCCGAATAATACATTTTTATTGGAAATCTTAAAAAATAAAGATTATTTTTCAAATTTGATATAGTAATTTCAACACCACTTAATTTTAAAAACTTACTTTCTTTATTATACCATTGTCCAGGTAGAAAACCTATAGAATTTTTGTTTTGAGCAATAAAAGTTTTCATTTCTTCCATACTTGATACGTACTGAGTACTTTTGCCCATTTCTTCTTTTATAGGAGTGTCTTTTATTTTCAAATTAAATTCTTGCTGCATTGAATTGAATTTATCTTTAAATGCTACTGGTATTATTGGATTTGATTGACCATTTAGTCCTACCCAATTTGCTATTTTACCAATATATATTTTTTTTAATTCCTGAATTGAAATACCATTTACATTATTACTAGGATTAACAATAATTCCTATACCATCATACGCTAACATTTCAGCCTTGATTTTATCACTAATGGGCTGAATATATCCTATTAATACATCAGCCTCAGAATTATATAACTTATTAAAAGCACTTTCCCTATCCTCAGATTTCACAGTTATTGTAGTCTCATTATTTGAATTATAATCATGTACTAAGTCACTTACCATTGGGAAAACTGTATCTTCACAAATTATATTAATATTTTTTGATCCATTTGTTTTGTTTCCAACATCTTTTTTACATCCTATACTTACCATTATCAAACTAATACAACAAAACATAAAAAAAAATTTGAATTTTTTGTTCTTCATAATCACTACTCCACTATAATATTTTAAATATAAGTCTATTCATTTATATTATAGTTTTTGTGATTTCTCTAAAATTTATTCATTTAAATTAACTTTTTCACCTGTAACTAAATAAATTGTCCATTCACATATGTTTGTTGTATGATCAGCAATTCTTTCTAGCCATTTACAAATAAACAAAAATTGAGTAGCTTGATTTACAGTCTTTTGATTTTCAAACATTATTCTTAGAAGTTCGCCAAACACTTCTTTATATATATCATCTACTTCATCATCTCGTTTGCATACAGCATAGGCTTTTTCAATGTCACCTGATACATACGCATCCAAAGAATCTCTTATCATAAGAACTACAATTTCTGCCATTCTAGGTATATCCACAAGTTGTTTTATATACTTTTCATCTTTCAATCTTACTGTAATTTTAGCAACATCAACAGCATAATCAGCCATTCTTTCAAGATCCGTCACTATTTTTGTTGTAGTGAAAATATTTCTTAAATCTATTGCCAAAGGTTGTTGCATAGCAATTAACCTTATTGCTTTATCTTCTATTTCTCTCTCCATAACATCAACGATATCATCATCTTCCATTATTTTTTGAGCTTTCTCAATGTTATGGGTAACTAATGCATCAATACAGTCATAAATTTGTTTTTCTACAATGCTTCCCATTCTAATTAAATCATTATGGAGCTCTTGAAGATTTGCTTCGAATACTTTTCTTGCCATATTATCACCTTCCTCGCTTTATTTTAGCCGAATCTTCCTGTAATATAATCCTCTGTTCTTTTATCTTTAGGTTTATAAAATATTTCTTCCGTTTTTCCACTTTCAACAATTTCTCCATTCAAGAAAAATGCTGTAAAGTCAGAAATTCTACCAGCTTGTTGCATATTATGTGTAACAATGATAACTGTATACTTTTTCTTAAGAACATCCATTAGCTCTTCAATTTTTAAAGTTGAAATAGGATCTAATGCAGAAGTTGGCTCATCCATAAGAAGGACCTCTGGTTCTACAGCCAAAGTTCTTGCAATGCATAGCCGCTGCTGTTGTCCACCGGATAATCCAAGTGCACTCTTTTTGAGTCTATCTTTTACTTCATCCCAAAGTACAGCCCCCTTAAGACTTTTCTCTACAATTTCATCAAGCAATTTCTTATTCTTTATCCCATGAATTCTAGGACCATAAGCAATGTTTTCATATATTGACATAGGAAATGGGTTAGCCTTTTGAAATACCATTCCAACTTTTTTCCTTAAATCTATAACATCATAGTCTTGACCGTATACATTTTCATTTTCATATAATATTTCTCCATCTATTTTAACAGAATCTATTAAATCATTCATTCTATTAATAGTACGTAAAAATGTTGATTTACCACACCCTGATGGTCCTATAAGTGCAGTAACCGAATTTTTCTCTATATCGATATTTACATTCTTTAACGCTTGTGTATTTCCATAATATAGATTTAAATTCTTTGCTGTAATTATCCCCATATTGTTACCTCCTTATTTACTACCTGCATGAGACTCATATAATTTTTTCCCGATTATTCTTGCAGATACATTGAATATTAGCACTGCTATTATTAAAACGGCAGAGGCTCCATTAGCTATCTTAGTAGCATCAGGTACCATTCCTTCAGAATTAAGTTTCCATATATAAACAGCTAAAGTTTCAGCAGGCCTAAATAAACTATAAGCTGAATCCTTATTGTTCACTGCAAAATTAGTAAAATCCACAGCTGGTGCACTCATACCTGCAGTATATAGTAAAGCTGCTGCTTCTCCAAAAATTCTACCGGCTGCTAGTATAACACCAGTTAAAATTTGAGGCATTGCAGATGGCAATACGACATTTTTAATAGTTTGCCACCTAGTAGCGCCTAATCCTAAACTAGCTTCTTTAACGCCTTCTGACGCGGTTTTAACAGCATTTTCACAAACTCTAGTAAGTCCGGGTAAATTTATTATAGTTATAGCTAAAGCTCCAGCAAAAAGAGAATATCCCCATCCCGTCATTGTAACAAAAACTAAAAGTCCAAATAAACCAACGACAATAGATGGTAATGATGCCATAGTTTCAATACACAATCTAATAACATTTAGTATTTTTCCTTTTTTTGCGTATTCAGCTAAATATATTCCAGCTCCTACTCCGAGTGGCACTGTAATTATAAGTGTTACTACAAGTAAACTTAATGAATTATACAATTGAGGCCCAATTCCTCCACCGGCTTCACCAATTTTTGGTTCACCAAATAAAAACTTTAAATTTAATGACGCCCTTCCATTATATACTATATATCCAATGAGACTTACAAGCAAAAGAATTACTAAAGCAGAAACTATATACAAAACTATTGTTGCAATTTTATCCTTAACTTTAGCACTCATTACTGCTCACCTCTTTTCCCTATTTTTCTAATAATAATTATAAATATAAATGATATTATTAGCAATAGCAATGCTATTGACCATAATGCATCATTCCAAGCTGTACCATTCATTGTATTTGCCGTATCCATAGTAAGTATACTTGTTAATGTAGTTGTTGTTCCAAGTAACCCCTTAGGGAAAGTAACTGAGTTTCCTATAACCATTTGCACCGCAAGTGCCTCCCCAAATGCTCTTGAGACTCCAAGTACAATACTTGTAAGTATTCCACTTTTAGCTGCAGGTATAATCACTTTAATTATAGTTTGCCACCTTGTTGCACCAAGCCCATAAGATGCTTCTATATAATCTTTTGGTATGGTTCTTATAGCATCAGATGAAATACTTGTTATTGTTGGTAAAATCATTACACTTATAACTAGTACTCCTGCAAGTAAACTAAATCCTATTCCTCCAAAGAAAATTTTAATAAAAGGAACCAATACACTTACACCTATCCAACCATAAACAACAGATGGAATTCCAACAAATAATTCTATGGCAGGTTGGAGAACTTTTTTTCCGAGTTTTGGTGAAATCAAATTCATAAATACAGCGAGAGCTACTCCTATTGGTGCACTTACTAGTACCGCAAGAAAAGATACCATTGTAGAACCAAAGATAAATATTAAAGTTCCAAATTGAGGAATCGAGGATTCTCCGCTACCCTCAGGGTCCCAATTTCCAGAAAATATAAAATGAAATATTGAGTATCCATGTTTAATGAATGTATTTAAGCCTTTACTAGTTAGAAATATTATTATTGAAAAAGTAAGAATTACTATAACTGCGCCGCAAAACGTTGCAAACCCACGTCCCAAATATTCATTCTTAAATTTTAGAAACATTGATTTTTTATCATTTTTTTTCATAATGTTTTACCTCAAAAATTATTTTAATGAAAATAAAGGTTGGTTTTATCCAACCCTAATCAGCATTAATCTCTTTTAGCTTTCATATCTGCCATTGGAATGTATCCTAATTTTGTTATTGATGCATGCATTTCAGAACTTGTCATATAATCTAAATATGCTTTTGTTATTCCAGTAGGTACACCTTTGGTATACATATGTTCGTATGACCAAATTTTATATTTATCTGTGCTTATATTTGCTGCAGTTGCTTCAACACCATCAATTTTTAATATGTTTAAGCCTTCTTTGTTTGTTGCATCAGCAAAAGCTGATAACGCTAAGTAACTTATTGCTCCGTCAGTTTGTTTAACTGTTTTTAGAACAGCTCCACTTGAATCTGAAGTTAAGCCAGTTGCTTCTTCTTTTTTATCTAATCCAAATTCTTTAAATGTTGCTCTAGTACCTGAAGATTTTGGTCTATTTATAATAGTAACTTTGATGTCAGCTCCGCCAACTTCTTTCCAGTTTTTTATCTTTCCTGTAAATATATCTATTAATTGTTTTTTTGTTAATGATTCAACCTTAACTTTTGGATTTGTTACTGCAGCAAATCCTATAACACATACCTTAGTGTCTGTTAATGCAGCTGCATCAATTCCTGCTTTGTCTTTTGCATATATATCTGAATTTCCTATTTCTACACTACCTTCTCCTACTTGCTTAAGTCCAGTACCACTTCCGCCACCTTGTACATTTACTGTTGCACCTGTATTTTTAAGTTTGAAATTTTTAGCACCAAGTTCTGCCAAAGGCTGAAGAGCAGTTGATCCTGCTGCAGTTATTGAACCGGATGTTGCAGTCGCCGCTTTAGTTGTAGTTTTAGGTGTTGTTTCAGCTTTACTTCCACATCCAGTTAAAAAACCTGCTGTCATTGCAACTGTTAGTGTAGCAACCATCAATTTCAAATATTTTTTTTTCATTAATATTTCCCCCATTCATTTATACTCATATTTAGCTACTTATTACTCTTATAATAATATACCCATAAAGTTAACTTTATATTATGTTAAAGTTAACTTTAGTTTAGCTAATGTTAATTAAACTTTACATTCAATAAAAATAAAGCTACCGCAATAATGTGGTAGCTTTATTTTTAATCTTGATATGGAATTTCTATTATAAATTTACTTCCAACTTCTAATTGACTCTCCACATATATTTTTCCGTTAAATTCTAGCACTATATGCTTAACGATGGCAAGGCCTAGACCTGTTCCACCTTTTGATCTAGAACGAGCCTTATCTACTCTGTAGAACCTCTCAAAAAGGCGTGGAATTTGATCTTTAGCTATTCCAACCCCTGTGTCTTGTACCCATAAGATAAATCCATCAGTTTTACCCTCAGTTCCTATACAAACACTATTACCTGATTCAGAATAGTTTATACCATTATCGACTAAATTAATTAACATTTGTTTAAATCTATCGGTATTACCTATTAATATTTTAACATTCTGTTGCTTCACTGATAACTGAATTCCTTTTAAATCTGCTGTGTTTTTCATTAAATTGTACACATCTTTTATAATTTTATTAACATTAATTTTTTCTGTTTTTACTTCCTCTTGTTGCTCTATATGTGAAAGTGTTAGAATATCTGTAATTAATCTAGTTAATCTATCGGCTTCCTCGTTGATTATATTTAAAAACTTTTCTTTTGTTTCTACATCATCAACGTATTTTAAGGTTTCAGCAAATCCTTTAATAGATGTTAATGGTGTTTTAAGCTCATGAGAAACATTAGCAACAAATTGTGTTCTCATATTTTCTAGTTTTTTTACTTCAGTAATATCTTGAACAACAGCAACAGTACCAATATGATCATTTGCATTAATAATATCTGCAGTCTTTATTCTAAGTTCTCTTTCTTTTGGCCAAGCTATTCTTATTTCTTTGTAATTATCATCACTTTGATGTAATATATTTTCTAATTCAAAATTCCTTATATTGTCTAAAAGATTTTGCCCTATAATATCTTTTGTTATACCAAATATTTTTTTAGCATATGGATTAATTATTATAACTCTATTTTTCCTATCAACTGCAATGACTCCACTATCCATACTTTGAAGAATTGCTTCTAGCCTGTTTTGCTTATCAGTAACTTCATTTAATGTAGACTCTAGTTTATCTGCCATCTCATTAAAATTTTTAGCTAATTGTCCTATTTCACCATTTGATAATATACTAACTCTCCTATGAAATTCACCTTTACTAATTCTTGAAGTAATGAAAATTAAATCTGTAATAGGCCTTACTATAATATATGATAGTTTTAAAGAAAACCAAATTGACATTATAGCAGAAAAAATTATAGCTAAAATATAAAGCTTAAAGTATTTACTTCCTAATCCACTTACAATTTTAAGTGGATTAGAACTTCTAATAATAAAACCATCACCAAATTCAGTTGCAAAATACATCATATGTTTCTTAGTCGAAGCACTATATCTAACTGAGTATCCAGTTCCATTCCTTCTTGCTTTTACTATTTCTTGTCTAACATTGTGATTATCCATAGTGCTCGCATCTACAGTTGAATCATAAAGAACCTTCCCCATTTTATCAATGTATGTAACTCTCAGCTCAGAACTCTTTAAGTTCTGCGTAAAAAACTTTTGATGATCTTTTAAATTATTGCTTTGTAATAAACTAATTATCATATTATTATTTACTTGAAGTTTATCTTTTAAATTTTCTTCATATTCATAATTAAAGATAGATACAATTAATAATGTTACTACTACAAATATAAAAATTACAGTACTTAATAAATATATTAATAATTTCTTTTTCATTCTTATTCTCCAAAATTGAATCTATATCCTATACCGCGAATAGTCTGGATATATACTGGATTTTTATCATCTTCTTCAATCTTTTGCCTTAAGTGCCTTATGTGGACGTCTACAGTTCTTGTTTCTCCTACATATTCATAACCCCATATTTTGTCGAGTAAAAAATCTCTGGTCATAACCCTACCTTTATTCTTTATTAAAATTTGTAATAATTCAAACTCCTTTAAAGTCAAATCAATTCTTATTTCACTTTTTAGAACCTCATGTTTACCAAAGTCAATGGCCAGATTACCAATTTTAAAAGTTTTTTCAACTATCTTCATAGTAGTCCTTCTAAGAATGGCTTTAACCCTCGCTACAAGTTCCCTTACTGAAAATGGTTTTGTAATATAATCATCTGCACCGAGCTCAAGTCCTATTATCTTATCTATTTCTTCCCCTTTTGCTGTTATCATAATTATCGGCATGCCAGACATATTTGAATCTTTTCTGATTTCTTTACATACATCTAATCCGTCCATTCCAGGCAACATCAAATCTAATAACATCAATTGTGGTGCTTGTTCTTTAGCAAGCTTTACAGCGTCTATTCCATTGTCAGCACATATAACTTTATATCCATTTTTCTCTAAATTAAATTTAATTAATTCCCTTATATGCTCTTCATCATCCACCACTAATACTTTTTCTTCAGCCATGTTAATCCCTCCATATTTTTATGCGTTTTTCACTTAATTTACTACATATTGTTCTTAAATGTCTTTTAAATAAACAAATGAAAACATTCTTCCTTGCTTATTTTCGCTATTTCTATACGAATATAATTCATACTTCTTACTACAAGAAGTACATATATTAGTAATTTTAATATTATCTTTTTTTATACCCTTTGCATTAAGTTGAGTTATAATGCACTTTTCTAAATCTAATTTATTATTAATGCTTATTTTAATATTACTATAAATATCTTTACTAGTAAACTCCTCTATTAGTTCCTTGCTAACCTCATAACAACACCCTCCAATATGAGGGCCAATATATGCGCTAATATTTTTAGTTAATGAACCATAAGTTTCTTGCATTCTTTCAATAGTTTTGCTTACTATCAAATCATTTGTACCTTTCCATCCACTATGTATTGCAGCTATAACCTTTCTACTACTATCTACCAAAATTACAGGAACACAATCTGCTGTAAAAACACCTATAGCTCTATTTTTTTTATTTGTTATTAAAGCATCTCCATCTTTTATATTACCGTCAAAATCAAAAACTAAGTCACTATGGATTTGATTTAAATATCCAATAGATTCTAGGTTATAAGCTGTTTTTATTTTTTCTAAATTTACCAATCCTTCATCAGTATGGCAGTTAAAGTTAAGTCCACCACTCGCTGTTGAAAACAAAATAACGACATTATCAATTTTAAATTTTATAAATTTATAGTTATTAAGAGTTTCTATTTCCATTAGTTCACCCCCTATAGTTGCATAATTTTTAGAAACGAAAAAAAATGCCTATGGGCATTTTTTCTCATTAGACATCAATTTTCTTATCTCTTCCATAAATGTATTAATATCCTTAAATTGTCTGTAAACTGAAGCAAATCTCACATAAGAAACCTCATCTACATTTTTTAATATGCTCATGATAAGTTCTCCTATATAATCAGATTTTACTTCTGTAAGCATTTCATTATTTAACTGTTTTTCTACTTCATCACAAATGGCTTCAATTTGTTTTCTTGAAACTGGTCTTTTTTGACATGCCTTCATAAGTCCATTTAATATCTTTGTTCTATCAAAATATTCTCTATTAGAATCTTTCTTTATTACTAAAATAGGCACATCTTCCACTTTTTCATAAGTAGTATATCGTTTAAAGCACCGTAGGCACTCACGTCGACGTCTAGTTGCAATATTGTCATCTGTTGATCTAGAGTCTACCACTTTACTTTCTTCACAGCTGCAATATGGACACTTCAATGGTCTTCACGCCCTTTTACTAGTATAGTTAACAAATATACTAACATTATACACTTATCTTATAAATTAAAATAGTCTATTATTCGTTTTCCATAATTAGATCACTACCATCTACAAGAATTACATCAACGCCAACTTTCTTAACTTTTTCCCATGGTATCTCAATACTATCGTTTTTATTAAACCAAGATGACTTCTGAGTTGGCATTAAGATTGAAATAATTTTATAGTCATCACAATCCACTTTTAAGTCTTTAATATATCCCATTTTCGACCCTGAATTTATATCTATAATTTCCATCTGTCTTAAATTGTTAATCGCAAACATTAAGCTTTCCATTTTATTCCTCCCCTAGAGTATTTTAAAACTTCTTATTCAAGTAGCTAATATATTCTTAACCTATGTCTTTTAGATCCTACTACTTTATATTATAAATATATTCATTAGACACTAAGAATATATTTATAATTAGAATTTTATTTGATCCTTTTAAATAAGGCACATAAAAATAAATAATAAGTCAAAAATAATACTGACTTGTTATTTATTTTCATATGCCTTATAGCAATCTAGAATTACCCTACACCATTTTATTAATTTCCTTTTGCAATCTTTTTATTATTCTTTTTTCAAGCCTTGATATATAAGATTGTGATATTCCAAGTATATCAGCAACTTCTTTTTGTGTCTTTTCTGTTGTTCCATTTAATCCAAATCTTAGTTGTACAATTTCTTTTTCTCGTGAATTTAACCGTTGCATAGCAAGCAAAAGTAGTTGCTTATCTACATCTTCTTCAATAATATTATAAACCACATCATTGTCAGTTCCAATTATATCAGAAAGCAATAATTCATTACCATCCCAATCAACATTTAGCGGTTCATAAAGAGAAATTTCAGTTTTTATTTTACTATTTCTCCTAAGATACATTAGAATTTCATTTTCAATACATCGTGACCCATATGTAGCAAGCTTAATTTTTTTTTCAGGATCAAAGGTATTAACCGCTTTAATGAGTCCTATAGTTCCTACTGAAATCAAATCTTCAATATTCACTCCTGTATTTTCAAACTTCCTTGCTATATAAACTACGAGCCTTAAATTTCTCTCAATCAAGGTGGCTCTCACGCTTTTATCTCCTTCATCAAGCCTAACTACCAATTCATCCTCTTCATCCTTAGTCAAAGGAGGTGGTAATGCATCATTGCCTCCTATATAAAACAAATTGTTTGAAAACATTTTAAATTTAGCAAATAAGTTGTTTAACATTACTTTAAAATTAAACATAATTTCCTCCTTATCCATATTATTATACAAAACGATTACTAATTTTAACTTCATTAACTGAGTATTCCTCTAGACATAAGCCCATTGTAATCATTATCTTTGCTTAATTTATACTCGCAAAATGCTACAATTACATCTTTTCTTTCCATATTTTTCTTATTAATATGAATATTAATATACTCTGGTTTAAATCCAATAAATCTACCACTAGTTCCATTTACTACAGTATAGGGAATGAAGTATGTATTGTTTTTTTCTAAGGAAATTTCACTTAAAATATTCCGTTCAACAATCAATACCGGCAGATTAGAAGCAGTCTCGCGAAGCTCATTTCCAGTATCTAAAAATGCTTTAATAGTTTTTATATAATTCTTATTTACTATATCTACTGTATATATAAGTGTAGATATTTTTCTCCTATCCTCTACAAAAATTACGACCCTATATATCACCATATAAATGATCATTACTGAAAGTAGCAACTTCTCATAAGGAAAATTTATTATAATTACATCAAATGACATATCCTTTTTACTATTCATTTGAATAAAAAAACACATCCCAGCTAAAAGAATTGAGTATAACAAAAAGATTAATGAAGCTTTAATATTAAATAAAAGCCTTTTTTCATGAAATACAATAACTATCATAATAATTACTATTAATATCTTAAAAGGTAAAAATGTAAGCCATTTAAGACTAGGGTACAATACCGTTATAACATATAAGCTGCCTACTAGACTTGAAATGAGTAGCCACTTAAGCTTTACTCTCTTTCTTAACGTTTGAACAGTAATGTGTAATATGAATAGATTAACTATAAAATTTACTAATATAAGAACATCTACATATACTACCATCCTCTCTTCCTCCTTTAAGATTATTATATAACTATTATCATCAGAATTTTGTCATTTTTTACCACATATAATTATTTTTATTCTTTCATAAAACGTCACTTATTTCCATATTATTGTAAATCCATTTATAAATGCCCTAAACGCAAATAAAGTGCCCAAAGGGCACTTTATGATTTAATTTATACTATTATTTTGTATTATTATTTGTTTTGTCTTCTTAAAAAAGCTGGAATTTCTAAATCAGAATCTTCATAATCTTTAGTATACGCAACTTCTTCGTTAGGAACAACCGTCTCTTTCACTTTAGGTTTTTGTACAGTTTTATTATGTTTTACAACATTATCACTTTCAAAACCAGTTGCAATAACAGTTATTCTTATTTCATCTTTTAGCTCTTCATCTATAACTGCTCCAAAAATAATATTAGCATCTGGGTCAGCAGCCCCTTGTACAATCTCTGCAGCTTCATTAATTTCAAGTAATCCAAGATCCATTCCGCCAGTAATATTTAAAAGCACACCTGTAGCACCAACTATAGATGTTTCAAGTAATGGGCTTGAGATAGCTTGTTTTGCTGCCTCTTGGGCTCTATTATCGCCAGAAGCTCTACCAACGCCCATATGTGCAAGACCTTTTGCAAGCATAATTGTCCTTACATCTGCAAAATCCAGATTTACAAGGCCTGGTATTGTAATCAAATCGGATATACCTTGTATACCTTGTCTTAAAACATCATCTGCCATTTTGAAAGAATCCATTAATGTAGTTTTCTTATCAACCATAGTTAATAATCTTTCATTTGGTATTGTTACTAATGTATCCACTGTTTCTTTAAGAGTTTTTATTCCTACTTCAGCATTAATCATTCTTTTTCTGCCTTCAAATGGAAATGGTTTTGTAACAACTCCTACAGTAAGTATTCCCATAGATTTAGCAATTTCTGCCACCACAGGTGCAGCCCCAGTACCAGTACCACCACCCATACCTGCAGTAATAAACACCATATCTGCACCCTTTATTGCTTGGGATATTTCTTCTTTACTTTCTTCTGCTGCTTTCATACCAATTTCTGGATTAGCACCTGCTCCAAGTCCCTTAGTAAGTTTATCACCAATCTGAATTTTTTGAACAGCATGAGAAAGAATTAAAGCTTGCTTATCTGTGTTAATAGCTATGAACTCTACATTTTTAAGACCTTCCATAATCATCCTGTTTATAGCATTGTTTCCTCCGCCTCCACACCCAATTACTTTAATTTGAGCAAACTCTTGAACATCAACATCAAAATCTAACACAACAATACCTCCTTTTTAGAAAAAATCCGCAAAAAAGCCTTTAACTTTTTCCGCTAATTTATTCTTCCCTTTTGTATTTTGTTTTTTTGACCATTTATTATCGTGTGATTGTTCATCTGACTCTTCAAATGAACTAGTATTAGTTTTAAGATTATTAACAGCCTGAAGCACTATTCCTACTGATGTAACATATATTGGGCTAGCTGCGCCTACATATTCAGGAGATCCTACTCTCACTGATTTTTCAAGTATATCTTTACTTAAATCATTCATACCTCTAAACAAAGATATACCTCCACCAACTATTACTACGCCTGAAACTTCCTTATAAAACCCACTGTTTAATAAATTTCTTTTAATTAAATGTAATAATTCTTCTACCCTAGCACAAATTATATCAATTAACAAATTGTTATCAATCTCCATTAAATTGTTATAAGAATCTTTAACTCTTATCTTCTCATCATCAATTTCTGCACCTTTGATAAGGCTTCCATATTTAAGTTTTAATCTCTCACCTTCGCTAAAAGGAACTTTAAGACAAACTGATATATCATTAGTTATGTTATCTCCACCCAATTGAACAATAGATGTATATTTTAATTTTCCACTCTTATAAATTGATATATCAATAGTCTGAGCTCCAACATCAACAAGTGCTATTCCCATATCTTTCTCTTCTTTTCGAAGTACAGCCTCAGATATTGCTGATGGTTGAAGCACTATACCATTTACTTTAATTCCAGCTCTTTTAACACTTTTCAATAAATTACTAACTGCTGTAGATTGTGCCATGACAACTTGTCCCTCAACTTCGAGCCTTATTCCACTCATCCCTCGAGGATCTTTAATATTGTCATATCCATCAACAATATATTGTTCAGGCTCAACACCCACTATTTCTTTATCGGCTGGAACTGAAATAAGTTTAGCTGCTTCAATTACTCTATCTACATCACTTTGTTTAATTTCCCTGTCTTCAGAAGATATTGCAATCATTCCAGTATTCCTCACTAATTCGCAAATCCCTCCAGGTAGTGATATATATCCTTCACTAATTTGCGTATCTGTCATACGTTCTAATTGAGTAACACATTGCTTAATAGCTTCAGCTGTACTATCTATATCTATTACAACTGATTTATTTAAACCACTACATACAACTGATGTAATGCCTATAATCTGAAGTTTTCCATTACTGTTAATTCTACCAACTGCTCCACATATTTTTGATGACCCTAAATCAATTCCTACAATCTGTTCATTCATTAAGTTTATCCCCCCTTATAAGAGAAACCTCAAGTGTATATATTCAACAAGAAAATAAAATTTCCTTTTATTTTTATTTTTTTTAATAAAAATTTATTTTAAATTTAAATACAGTTAAAATTTTTTACATTTTATTGTATAACTGAATATTTATAACTTTAATTTCAATTTAGTAACCTATTTTAAACTAATAATGACTAATAGATAATTTATTTTCATATACTAAGTATAATATCAATATATAGAAAATGCAATGTTATATTATATGGCAATATTCCCAAGTTAATATTTTCTTATAATTTTATAATTTTAAATTGAAATAGAATAAGCTAAAAGCCATAATTTATCTTTGCTTTTAGCTTATTTAAAATTATTAAAGTGCTAACATTCTTACCATCATTTCATTGTCAACAGAGTAAGTTATTGCATCATCTTTAGATATAACCGATCTTTTATATAAATCTGAAATTGACATATCCATAGTTTTCATACCATATTTCCCGCCAGTTTGAACACAAGACTGTAATTGATGTGTTTTACCCTCACGAATAAGATTTTGAATTGCTGGTGTTGATATCATTACCTCAAGAGCAGCGACCCTTCCTTTTTCAGTTATCTTAGGTATTAATTGCTGTGAAATTATTCCCTGCATCACTGCAGCCAATTGGACCTTAATTTGTTGTTGTTGATACGGAGGAAATACATCCACTATTCTATCTACTGTTTTTGCTGCGCCAATAGTGTGCAGTGTAGAAAAAACCAGATGTCCAGTTTCAGCTGCAGTAATAGCTATAGAAATTGTTTCAAGATCTCTCATTTCACCTACTAATATAACATCAGGATCTTCTCTAAGGATTGCTCTTAATGCATTTTGATAATTTTTACTGTCTTTTCCAATTTCTCTTTGATTGATAATTGATTTATTGTGTTTGTGCAGATACTCAATAGGATCCTCAAGTGTAATAATATTACATGCTCTAGTTGAATTAATTTCGTTAACCATAGCCGCGAGCGTTGTACTCTTACCACTTCCTGTAGGTCCAGTTACTAAGACTAAGCCCCTTTGTTTTGTGGTAAGTGCACGAACAACCTCTGGAAGTTCAAGTTGTTTAAGTGTAGGTATCTTTAATGCAACTACTCTAACAGCAATGGCATCGCTTCCTCTTTGCTTATAAACATTAACTCTAAATCTTCCAAGTCCTCCAATAGAGTAAGAAGTATCAATCTCACCATTATTATAATATTCTTCATATGAATCATCTAATATTTCTCTTGAGTATTTTTCAGTATCTGCTGGAGTTAATTTATCTTCACCAACTTGTATTAGATGTCCATTAACTCTAATAACTGGTACTGAGCCAACTGTTAGATGTAAATCTGATGCATTTTGTTCTATTGTCCATTTTAATAACTCGCTAAGAGATTTCATCTTTTGTCCTCCTGTTTTTTCGTGAAGTTCATAATATTAATCTTGCATAGTTAATTTTCAGCTTAGATTATTCAAGATTTTTGTTTTACTTACAATTGTACATTCTATAATTATACCATAGTTGTTCTAGTTCTCTAGAACTATTTACCAATTTTCTTTGTACTATTTAATTCTTTATTAAGTTTCTTCAATGCTCTTTTCTCAATTCTTGATACATATGATCTGGAAATTCCGAGTATCAATGCAATTTCTCTCTGAGTTCTAGGGTTACCATCAAGTAATCCATAACGCATTTGAATTATTGTCTTCTCTCTATCCATTAAAGCTACGTTTATCTTATTATACAATTTTTTAATTTGTATCTTACTTTCTACTATATCAACTATAGAATCTTCATCACTACTAAGTACATCCATAAGGGATATCTCATTTCCCTCTTTATCTGTGCCAATAGGGTCTTGCAGATACACTTCACCCTTTGTTTTCTTATTATTTCGAATAAGCATAAGTATTTCGTTTTCTATGCACCTTGCAGCATAGGTAGCAAGCCTTGTTCCCTTATTTATATCAAAAGAATCAATGGCTTTAATAAGTCCTACAGTTCCAATAGATATGAGGTCATCTACATCTTTTCCAGGATATGAATATTTTTTTACTATGTGTGCAACTAGTCTTAAATTTCGTTCAACAAGTATTCCTTTAGCTAGTAAATCGCCTTCCCCAAGCTTTATTAAATAAAATTTCTCTTCTTCTTCACTTAATGGTTGAGGGAATGAACTACTACCAGTTATATAAGCTGTCAAAAATGTAACATTTCCAATCATATCTAATAAACAATTCATGAAAAACACAGCTGTTCCTCCTAATAGAGCTTATTAATATAATATGAATTGTTTTATTAAAAGTGCCTGTACTTAGAAATTTATTTAAGTTTTATATAAATTTATTACTGCATATTTTTAAGCGCATAAATTACTTTTTTAAATATTGGAGCAGCTGTACCTCCACCTTCTTCATCTGCAATACCTAATCTATTCATCTTAATATCATTCACATATACAACCATAGAATAATTTTTTTCGTTTAAAGTGAAAAAGCCTACAAACCAGCCATCAGATTTATTTCCTTTCTCATATGTAGTAGTACCTGTTTTCCCACCTATATCCATACCTTTAATGTAAGCCGCATCACCAGTTCCCCTATTCACAACATCAATCATATGAAATTTAACCGTTTCTGCCGTTTCTTTTTTTAATACAGTAGTTGTTTTAGGTTTAATTTTCTCTAAAACCTCTTTCTTGTCATTTACATATGCATCTATTATACTTGGCTTAACATATACTCCATTATTTATAATAGTATTGGGAATGCTAAGTGCTTCTAATGGGGTTATTGTAACATTTTGACCAATGGCTGTTTGGCTGGTTTGGGCATATGTAGGATTTAATATATCCTCCTGAAAGTTACCAATATCCTCTTGCTGAAAATTTAATACTTTACTTAACATGCCTTGTTTTCGGGCATAATTATATATATTTTGAACGCCAACCTTCCAACCTATCTGAGCGAATATGTTATTTGAAGATTTGACTAAAGCCTCTGCTACAGTAAATGTATTTCCTTTAAAGTTCTCTTGGGTGAATAATTTAGGATTTATTGCAAACTGCTCGCTGTTATCTATTTTATTCATATCGATACCAGCTTCATCAACAATAACCTTAAAAATTGATCCTGGCAAAGCACCATTAGTACTCGGATATCCTAGATTTACATTATAGGCATTATCATCTTTTTGTGCCATAGCCCTTATCTTTCCACTATTACTCTCCATTAGTACAACACCAATTTTATTATATTTTTCATTGTGAAGAATATCCTCAACTTTATCTTGAATTTGTTTATCTATTGTAAGTCTTACATTTATGTTGTTTTTAGGCTTAATGGTTGTAGCTGCTCCCATTTCACCATTAATTCCCTTAGCAAATCTAGTTTTTGTGTATTCATTATTCTTAGTTTTATTACATATTTGCATTTCCAAAGAATCAGCGCTCTTAGATACAGTATTACTAACTTCTTTTTTAGATACCGGGTTAACACTTACTTTATTGTAAGTTGTACTTGTCAATATATTTTCTGTTTTCCAATACCCATCCTTTACAACATCAGTAGAACAATAAGTATAAAACCCTTTTACCTTTTTAATATCTTTGAGCTTTTCATATGTAACTTTATCAATCTCATATCTTAACTTTTCTCCATTACCGGTTCCTTTAATTTTTTCTAAATCATATGTTTTATTGTAATTTCTAAGTGTAATTGTTAATGTTTCTAAGTCATATTTACTGGTGTATTCATTAAATCTAGTATAATCCACTGGATCTATAATCGCATAATACTTTTCTTTATAAGTTAAAAGGTCCTCTCCATTACAATCAAATACCTTATATAGAGCACCGTATTTTTCATCAATAGTATACTGAGCATCAGCCATTGTTTTTAATGGCTTTGAGTTAAAATACATGTAACTTGAAACTCGATAAATTAATAAACAAAATAATAGCATAAATAAAACCATCACTAACCAAGTTCTTTTTCTAATTTCATTATTTTGATTCGAGTAACCAAAAATGTTGTTTCTACTAGACATAAAAACACCTCCCCTAGACTAATTCTAGCCTAGAATGAGATGTTTTATACTGCTCATGCATTATTTTTATCGACTTTGTAGTATCTGGCTTATATTTGCAGTAATTATATCAATAGCTACCTTGTTATGTCCACCTTCTGGTATTATAATATCTGCATATCTTTTAGTAGGTTCTATAAATTGCTCATGCATCGGTTTAACTACATTTAGATATTGCTTTATAACAGACTCCATCGTTCTTCCTCTTTCTTTAATATCCCTTGTAAGTCTTCTTATAAACCTTACATCTGCATCAGTATCAACATATATTTTAATATCTAACATATCACGAAGAATTTTATTATCCAATATAAGTATTCCTTCAAATATAATTATATCCTTAGGTTTTACACAAATTGTTTCTTTTGTTCTGTTAAATATTTTAAAATCATATATAGGTTTTTGAATAGCTTTACCTTTTAAAAGAAGATTAAAATGTTCCACTAAAAGCTCTGCATCAAATGCATCAGGATGATCATAGTTTGTTTTAATTCTATCTTCAAGAGAGAGTTTACTTTGATCTTTATAATAAGAATCTTGCTCAATCATAGCAATACATGACTCATCAAAATGTTTATATATTTCTCTAGCAATAGTGCTCTTTCCAGAACCTGTCCCACCAGTTATTCCGATTAATATAGGATGATTCATCACTTTTTTTCCTTAGCCTTAATAAGAATATCATTTTCGCAAAGTTTTTCTTTAACATTTACAGTAAATATCATTTGAGCACTTGGGGCAGATGGTATACTTTCTCCCTTAGAATTTTTCATATCATCTAACGTAATTAAAATGTTGTCGCCTACAGGCCTTAATACTTCAACAGTATCGCAAAGATATGTTTTATTTTTTTGCTCAATTGTTGCAATATTGCTTTTTTCATCATATTTTCTTACTACTCCAACTATATCATAATCTCTAATATATGACGAAGATTCATATATTTGGTTGCTCGGATCCCCAAAATAAAATCCAGTATAGAATTGTCTGTGACTAGGTTTTAATAGATTATCCAACCATTTTTGCTGAAATTTATAATTTGCTCCATCTGCTACATACGCATCCAAAGCTTCCCTATAGGACTTACAAACAGAAGCGACGTAATATGAACTTTTCATTCTTCCTTCTATTTTAAAGGACATTACACCTGATTCCATAAGTTCTGGTATGTGTTCTATCATACATAAGTCCTTTGAATTCATTATATAAGAACCTTTATCATCTTCAATTACAGGAAAATATTCTCCATCTCTTTTTTCTTCCATTAAAAAATATTTATATCTGCATGGCTGAGCACATTGTCCACGATTTGCATCGCGACCAGTCATGTAATTTGACATAAGACATCTTCCTGAATAGGACATACACATAGAGCCATGAACAAATGCTTCAAGTTCACAAGTATCAGGTAATTTTGATCTAATTTCTTTAATTTCTTTTAACGACAATTCTCTTGCAAGAACAATTCTTTTAACTCCTTGTTTATGCCAAAAAATAGCAGACTTATAATTTACATTATTAGCTTGAGTGCTTAAATGTATTTCTAAATTTGGTACTACTTCCCTCGCTGTCATAATAATCCCTGGGTCAGATACAATGATAGCATCCGCACCTATCTCATATACTTCCTTTAAATAATCTTCTAGGCCATCTAAATCATCATTATGAGGAAACACATTCAAAGTAACATAGACCTTTTTACCCCTTAAGTGTGCAAATTCTATTCCTTCTTTTAAATCTTCATTACTAAAATTATCTGCAAAAGCCCTTAAATTTAATTTACTTCCGCCTAAATAAACCGCGTCTGCGCCAAAATTTATAGCTGCTTTCAATTTTTCTAAATTACCTGCTGGTGCAAGTATTTCTGGTTTCATAAGTTTTATTCCCCCCTATATGCTGCCTATATTCTTTCTTACAGTAACTGATATTCCATCTCCCATTGGTATTACAGAAGTTATAAGGTCATCATTACTAGATACTAGTTCTAAGTAGCTTTTCATACGTTTTATTATAGTGATTTTTCTATGTGTTGCAAGTTCCTTTGATGCAACCATTCCTCTAAATAGTACATTATCTGCAATAAGAACTCCATCTTTTTTTAAAAGCCTTAAGCAATTAGGAAGAAAATGATTATAGTGTCCTTTACCTGCATCCATAAAAATCATATCATATTCATCCTGGAGACTTTCTAAAAGCTCTAAACAATCTCCCTTTATAATAGTAATTTTATTTTGCAGTCCACATTTAGCTATATTAGCAGTTGCAATTTCTATCATTCTTTGATCTCTTTCAATAGTTGTAATTTCACTTAAACCTGATGATGCGATATTCATTAAAATAGCAGAATATCCTATAGCAGTTCCAAGTTCTAATATTTTTTTAGGTTTATTCATTTTTACCATTAACTCTAAAAATTTTGCAGTTTCCTTTTGAACTATAGGAACTCTGTTTTTAATAGAAAACTTTTCTAGATCATCTAAAATACCACTATTACTTGGTATAAGTTCTCTTAAATATTGCTCCATATAATCATATGCTACCCCACTCATTTACTTTCCTCCAAAATTAATAACACAAGTTATCTAAATTCCTTGTGCTTCATCTTTATATTAATATTAATATGTATATAAAAAACTTTTATATTAAAAAAGAAAACCATATAAATTAATTATGCGGTTTTCTTTTTTATTAATAAAATTATTTACTTTTTGTTTTATTTATTTCTTTTTGCCACCGGCTCTTTTTCTTTCACCTGAGTCTAATATTCTTTTTCTCATCCTAATATTTAGAGGAGTAATTTCAACTAGCTCATCTATTGCTATAAATTCTAAGCACTGCTCTAGTGACATAGGTTTTACTGGAACAAGTTTTGGTGATTCATCTGCTCCTGAAGATCTAGTGTTTGTTAATTGTTTCTTTCTACAAACATTTATTTCCATGTCTCCACTTCTTGCACATTCTCCAGCAATCATTCCAGCATATACAGGTACTCCTGGTTCTAAGAAAAGAGTACCACGATCCTGAGCATTAAATAATCCGTAAGTTATAGTTTCTCCACCTTCAAATACAATTAGTGAACCTCTACTTCTATCTGGAATCTCGCCCTTAAATCTATCATAACCATCTAGAACGTGATTCATTATACCATTACCCTTAGTATCAGTCATAAGTTCACTTCTAAATCCAATCAGTCCTCTTGATGGTACTTTAAATTCCAATCTAGTGTATCCATTTATAGCAGAAGTCATATTAACCATCTCTGCTTTTCTAGGTCCCATTTTCTCCATAACAACGCCCATAAATTCTTCTGGAACGTCAATTGTAAGGAATTCGATTGGCTCTGTTTTATGCCCATCTTCCTCTTTATATATAACATTAGCTTTTGACACTTGGAATTCATATCCTTCACGTCTCATAGTTTCAATTAGAACTGAAAGATGAAGTTCTCCTCTTCCGCTTACTTCAAAACCATCTGCTTCTTCAGCTTCTACTACTCTTAAACTAACATTTGTTTCAAGTTCTTTCATAAGTCTATCTCTTATGTGTCTTGATGTTACAAAAGTCCCTTCTTGACCTGCAAAAGGAGAATTATTAACCATGAAATTCATAGTTAGTGTAGGCTCATCAATTTCAACAAATGGAAGCGCTTCTGGCTCAAGCACATTAGCTATTGTTTCACCAATGTTAATGTTTGGAATACCAGAAACTGCTACGATATCACCAAGAATTGCCTCTTCAGTTTCTACTCTCTTAAGTCCATCATAAACGAAAAGAGCTGAAACTTTAACGTTGCTTATTGATCCATCTTTAGCTATAAGTGCAACTTGTTCATTTCTTTTAATTGATCCTCTTTGGACTTTTCCTATTCCAATTTTTCCAACATACTCATTATAATCAATAGTAGAAATAAGCATTTGAAGTGGCATATCTAAATATCCTTCTGGTGCCTTTACATTCTTTACTATAGAATCAAATAATGGTTCCATGTTATCACTTACATCATCAACTTCAAGTTTTGCAAATCCTTCTCTAGCAGAAGCATATACAACTGCAAAATCTAATTGTTCATCATCTGCTCCAAGTTCAACAAATAGGTCAAAGACTTCATCAAGAACTTCAGTTGGACGAGCATCTTTTCTATCAATTTTATTTATAACAACAATAGGTCTAAGGTCTAATTCTAATGCTTTCTTTAAAACAAATTTAGTTTGTGGCATTGGACCTTCATATGCATCAACTACAAGAAGTACACTATCAACCATCTTAAGCACACGTTCAACTTCTCCACCAAAATCAGCATGTCCTGGAGTATCAACTATATTTATTTTAATTCCATTATGCATTACTGCAGTATTTTTAGAAAGAATTGTTATTCCTCTTTCTTTTTCTAAGTCATTTGAATCCATTACTCTCTCTTGTACTTTTTCATTCGCTCTAAAAACATTGCTTTGTTTAAGTAAACAATCCACTAATGTTGTCTTGCCGTGATCTACGTGGGCAATAATTGCTATATTTCTAACGTCATTTCTTGTAAATAAATTCATATTAATCCTCCAATTTTTTTCATGTGTTTACACATTTTACACAAACGAAAATTGGATACGCCTTGAAGTATCCAATTTTCGCATTTACTATACTTATTCTAATATTATCTTGCAAAAAAGTCAACTATGTCTGTTACTCAATATTAAAAAATGATAAATTCACTTAAATTATATCATATAATTAGTTTTTTTATTATATAATCCTACATAAATCCAAACATTTACTTTATAATCTATCAATTCAAAAATTATTTGCCTGCACATTTTTCACAAACACCATAAAATTTCAAACTATGGTCTTCAATCTTGAAATTATATTCTTTTTCAACAATTGATTCTAATTCTTCAAGTAAATCCCCTTGTACTTCTAACACTTTACCACACCGATTACATATAAGGTGATGATGCTGATGGCGTTCATCTTGATGATTAAGCTCATATCTACTACATCCATCATCTAAATCAAATTTTCTAATTACGCCCATATCTTCTAAAAGTTGAACGGTTCTATAAATTGTAGCAAGACCTATTTCCGGGCAGTCAATTTTAACCAAGTCATACAGTTCTTCCGCAGTAAGATGGCTACCTTCACTTTTAATTATTCCATTTAAAATAGCTCTTCTCTGTGGAGTTAGTTTATATCCCTCTTGTTTTAAGGTTTCTTTTAAACTCTCAACGCTCTCTGGAGATACCTTTGACATATATATACCCCTTTTCTTATAACCATCATTTGACCTATAAGTATAAATTTCTTTACTATAGGTTCATTTTAATACTTTTTTTAAATAATGTCAATTGATAATCATTTAGTATTAAGAAAACAGGATAATTTGTTTAAAATTTTTCAATTTAATTGAGGTTTTCTTCTATAATAGGATTAAATCTCATCAGAAGAAATCGCATCATACGCTTCTGAAATCATTTCAAACTCTTCATCGTCTTCTATTGTAACTAAAATATCATTGCCATCTTCATCCTTTTCAATTCTTAGTGCAATTGCATCAATGTCTTCCTCTCCAGTTGGTGCAACTATAACATATTCCTTATCTTTAATGTCCAGTTTTGTCAGCACATCAAATTCTATTTCCTTACCTTCTTCATCATATAATAGTACAGTTTCTACATTGTTATCCATTTTTTTATCTCCTTTTACATTATGTAATAAATAATATTGCAGCTCCGCAGGATATGATTTAATCTCCTGTTTTGTTATAGTTCATTTTATAAACGTGTACCTAAACTGTCTAAGTATCCTTGCAAAATGAATGTAGCTGCAATTTTATCAACAATTTTTTTTCTTTTCGACCTTGATAAATCACCTTCAAGCATTACTCTATTAGCAGCGACTGTAGTTAATCTTTCATCCCACATTTTCACTTCTAAGTTCAATGTCTCTCGGAGCTTTTCACAGAACCGTTGAACCTTTTCTCCTTGAGGTCCAATAGTACCATTCATATTTTTAGGAAGTCCTGATACAAAACTTTCTACATTATATTTTTTACATATCTTGTCAATTTCTTCTATGTCTAATACTATGCTTTTTCTTTTAATTGTTGTAATTCCTTGTGCAGTTAACCCAAGTGGATCGCACACAGCTATCCCTATTGTTCTATCTCCAATATCTAATCCTAGTATTCTCATGTAAACCTCCTTTACCGTTAGCCTTATTATATTACAGTATTATTTTAAAAAATAAAATGCCCATATGGGCATTTTATTTTTTTATGTCTAGATAAGATTTTAAAACTTCTTCTAATATTTCATCTCTTTCTAGCTTTCTTACTAACGCCCTTGCTCCATTATAGTTCGTTATATATGTAGGATCACCAGAAATTAAATATCCTACCATTTGATTTACTGGGTTATATCCCTTTTTTATAAGCGAATTATATACGTCAGTTAGAATAGTTTTTGTTAAATCCTTTTTATCTTTTACAAAATCAAATTGGACTGTATTTTGATTACTATCCATTCTATACACCCCTTCCTTATAATACACTAAATACTGCAATTCACCATATTTTAGTACACTTGGAAATCACTTCGTAATATTTTATAATTTTTTTATAAAAAGTTGTACAATTATATACTAACATTAATTAAATTATTTCTAACTAATTATATTATAAAACAACTATTACAAAAAGTATACTATTTTACTAATCTTTCAATAATAGAGCATACATTCTCTATTGCTTCATCTAATTTATCTGGAAGTTTTCCGCCAGCCTCTGCCATATTCGGTCTACCGCCGCCGCCGCCGCCAGCAATCATAGCTACTTCTTTAATTATTTTCCCACAATGAATTCCTTTATCTATCGCGGACTTAGATGCCATTGCAATAAACTGTACTTTGTCACCTACACTACTTCCAAGTACTACTAAACCGTCACCTAGTTTATCGCGGAGTTTGTCAGCTAAATCCCTTAATGCATCTGAATCCATATTACGTACAGTACCACAGATTACCTTAACACCTTTAACTTCTTTAACATTGTTTAACATTTCATCAACTGAAGAACTAGCTAGTTTTCCTTTTAATAATATTATTTCCTTTTCTTTATCTTTTAATTCAACTAATTGAATTTGTAATTTATTAATTATGTCCTTTTCGGAGCATTTTAATGTACTCGCAATATCTTTTAATTGATTATTTTTATCCTCTAAAAATTCAATAGAATTAATACCTGTTATAGCTTCAATTCTTCTAACTCCAGCAGCTACCCCTGATTCAGATAAAATTTTAAAAAGACCTATTTCTCCTGTGTTTTTAACATGAGTACCTCCACATAATTCCTTACTGAATTCGCCTATAGAAACAACTCTAACATCATTTTTGTACTTTTCATCAAACAAAGCTATGGCTCCACTTTCTTTAGCCTTTTCTATAGTCATGACACTCGTATTAACTGTATATGCCTTTAAAATATTGTCATTTACTATCTTTTGGACTTTAATAACTTCCATTTCCGTTAATGCTGAAAAATGGGTGAAATCAAACCTTAATCTATCTTCATTTACATATGATCCTGATTGATGGACATGATCGCCTAGTACCTTTTTCAAAGCCTCTTGAAGCAAATGTGTTGCTGAGTGATTTCTACAAATTTCATTTCTTCTATCCTCGTTAACCTTAAGAGTTACTAATTCACCTGCTAGCAATTTTCCATCAATCATTTTGACAAGATGTACAATTTTTCCAGAAATATTCTTTTTACAATCATAAACCTCTGCCTTAAAATTATCATTAAAGATTATTCCCTTGTCTCCGATCTGACCTCCCATTTCAGCATAAAAAGGTGTAACTTCTGTTACAATTATTCCCTTTGAACCTTTTGAAAGTTCTGTAACAATCTCGCCTTCACTAATTAAAACTTTAACTTTAGAAAACAATTCAGTTTTATCATACCCTTCAAATTTTATTTCTATATCTTTAGGAATTAAATTCAAAACATTGTCTGCGTTACCCATGTAATCTGAATGTCCCCTGGCATCTCTTGCCATCTGCCTCTGATTTTGCATTTCAGTATTAAATTCTTTCAAATCAATCTTTATGCCTACATCTTCGAGTATTTCTTCTGTAAGTTCATATGGAAATCCATAAGTATCATATAATTTAAAAGCCTTATCTCCACCTAATATTTTATCATTATTAACTCCAAGTTCCTCTATATATCCTTTTAATATATCCATGCCTGAATCTATAGTTTCAAGAAATCTTTCCTCTTCAATTTTTACAACTTTCTTAATATAAGAGGATTTCTCGCTAAGTTCGGGATATGCTACGCAGGAATTTTTTATAACCATATCACAGAGTTCATATAAAAAAGTATTTTTAATTCCAAGTAGTCTACCATGCCTTGCTGCACGTCTTATTAGACGTCTTAAAACATAACCTCTTCCCTCATTAGACGGAAGTATTCCATCACTTATCATGAAAGTTGTACTCCTAACATGGTCAGTTATAATTTTTAATGATACGTCGCTTGCAGGGCTTTCTCCGCATTTAGCACCTGTAACCCTCGATACTTCATTTAAAATGTTTTTTATAGTATCCACTTCAAATATACTATCAGTGCCTTGCATTATAGCAGATATTCTCTCAAGTCCCATACCTGTATCTATATTAGGATTCTTTAATTTATTATAATTACCTTTTTCATCCTTATCAAATTGAGTAAATACTAAATTCCAAAATTCTATTATTCTATCTTCATTTCCTGCTTCTATAAACTCTTCACTAGTCTTTATTCTACCTAATTTTACATTTCTATCAAAATGTATTTCTGAACTTGGACCACAAGGTCCCTGACCTATCTCCCAGAAGTTCTCTTCTTTTCCTAATTTAAAAATATGTAATGGATCAATATTTGTATTTTTATTCCATACATTAAAAGCCTCATCATCCTCTAAATATACAGTAACATATAACATTTCTTTTGGTATATTTAAAACCTCAGTCACATATTCCCAAGCCCATGGAATAATCTCCTGCTTAAAATAATCACCAAAAGAAAAATTCCCTAGCATTTCAAAGAAAGTACCATGCCTTGATGTCTTACCCACATTCTCGATATCTCCCGTTCTAATACACTTTTGACAGTCAGTTATTCTAACACTAGGTGGCGTTTGAATTCCTGTGAAATATGATTTAAGTGGTTGCATACCTGCATTTACAAGTAATAAACTATTATCATTCTTAGGTACTAGAGGGAAACTCTCCAGTCTAAGATGTTCTTTACCTTCAAAAAATGTTAGAAAGGATTCCCTAATTTCATTCAAGCCTAAATTCTCCATATTATCTCCTCCGTTTATTTAAAATTCATAAATTTTTATAATACAAAAAAACCTTCACTTCCCTAAAACAAGGGACGAAAGTTTTCCGCGTTACCACCCTAATTATATCGCTGTATAATTAATAAAATTAACTATATAGCGATATCTCTCAATAAAAACAGGTTCAAAGATAGCTTCAATATACCTGTCAAGAAGTTTTCACCACCCACTTCCTCTCTAAATGACTCCATATATTTACTAACTCTCATCATTACCTAATATTAACTTTACTTATTCATTAAAACGTATTTTAACTAAATGTCTTATTATATATAAATTATAAGTAATAATCTATTTCTTGTCAATATTTAAGAATTAATTTCAAGATCTAAAATAAATAATAATTTAAGTCCTCATATATAACTTTAATTACTACTCCTAGTGGTACTGCAAGTATCATACCTAATATTCCTCCAACTGCTCCACCTATCATTAATAATAATATTACCGTTAATGGATGCATACTTATGCTTTCTCCAATTATTTTTGGTGATAATAAACTTCCTTCAATTTGTTGAAGCGCAAATATCCATATAGTTGTGTATAATGCTATTTTGGGAGATTCCAGTAGTGCAATCAAAATTATAGGGATTAGTCCAAATATAGGACCAAAATAAGGAATTATATTAAAAATACCATTTATTAAAGCTAATATTAATGGAAAATCGACTTTCATAAACATTAAGATTAAAAAGGTAGCAACAGTTATAATTCCACATAAAATAAGCTGACTCATTATATATCTACCTAGAACCTTATCAATATCATCTATAATTTTTTTTATTACATTTCTGCTCTCTGGTGGGAAAATTATAAGTGTCTTGTTTATCATGTTTTCACTATCACATAAAAAGTAATATATTATTAAAGGCGAAACCATATAAGTTAATATATTCTCCCCCAGTCCCATGATAAAATCAAGTAACTTATTGAGTATTAAAAGAATTTGTGCATTAGATTTATAATATATAGTGTTTATAATACTATCCATAATTTTATTTGTACTTAATACCTTTATTTTCGTTTTCGCATTAATTAAATAATTCCCCAAATCGTTTATTACTCTTTTTATAGATAAACTCTCTCTAAATATTGATGGTATCACCACTATAAATACTAGTAATATTAAAACTAATAGCCCAACTACTATTAAAGCAGATGCTGCCTTTTTGTTTGCCCCTCTTCTAATCAGAAGCGTATATAATGGTTTTAGACCATACGCTATAATAAACGATATAAATATTAAATTTAATAATTGTTTAATAATTGGTATTCTAATAGCTATAGCGATTATAGCAATTAATATAACAATGCTTAAAACGCAAATAACTAACCTCTTTTTATTAATTTTTTTCATTTGATTTCCCCTGTACAAAAAAATTATGAGGCATACTTTTAAAACAATATTGATCGTGATTTGGAATATAAAGAATATTTTCTTCACCAAGTATTAATTCATTTATTAATATTATTCTTTTCCCACGAAGCAAATTCGTAATAAATCCTGAAGATACTATAACCCCTTTTATTATAAAATCGTTGCCTGTAAAGGTAATATCCTCCACCATGCCCAATACATTTTTGCATATATCTATTACATCCATACTAATAAAACTATGTAAGCATAAATGCGTACTTTTTTCTACTTTTTTAACTACCATATCTTTGTTAAAGTATATTATATCTTCTTTTAATACACTCAAATTTTTTTGAAAAAAGTTGTATGGAGATATTAGAAATCCAATTACTTTACCTTTATTAAAATCTATTAATAAGTCCTTAATAAATCCAATTTTTTTACCATCTACACTCACAACATTCATAAATATAAAATCTTTACTTTTAAACATATTATCTCCTATATTAAAAAAATTTAATTGTTTTTGGTAAACTTATCTTTTCCAATTAGTATAAAAAATATTACATAAAATAAAGATAAATGATTAAAGTGATATTTGGACTTATAAAATTAAAATTCACATTTAATTTTTCCTATAAATTGCAATTATTATTGTTGCTTATATATCTTTTAAATAGTATAGTTACTTAGTAATTTTAAATATTTTGTTTATTTTTAGAAAAGAGGTTTAATTTAATAATGAAAAAATCAATTATAAGAATCTTATTAATTAGTAGTTTATTATTATCAGGTTGTAATAATTCTGATCATAGCTCTTTATCTAATGTTAAAACTAAGGATGAAGTCACTATTATGAAGACAAAGCCTATTGACTTAGTCCAAAAAAAAGTTGATTCTATGAATTTAGATGAAAAAATCGGTCAGTTGGTAATCGTTGGACTGGATGGTTATTCAATAAACAATAATATAACTAATTTAATTAAACAACATAAAGTTTCTGGAGTTATTTTATTTAGTAAAAATGTAGAGAATTCTAATCAACTAGTTAGCTTAATTAATTCAATTAAAACCAATAATTCTTTAAATAAAGCACCTCTATTTGTCTCTGTTGATGAGGAAGGTGGAAGGGTATCAAGGATGCCATATGAACTAAAAAAGCTTCCATCAAACCAAATAATAGGTAATTTGAATGATTCTGACTTAAGCTACAACATTGGAAAAATAATTGGAGATGAACTTAAAATTTATGGATTTAATATGGATTTTGCTCCCGTACTAGATATAAATAGTAACCCAAATAATCCTATAATAGGAGATAGATCATTTGGTAATAATTCAAATATTGTGAGCAAACTAGGAATCAAAACCATGAAAGGCATGAGTGATAACAATGTAATTCCGGTTGTAAAACACTTTCCTGGACATGGTGACACATCAGTTGATTCCCATGTAGGTCTTCCATTAGTAAATAAAGATATAAATGAACTTAATAATTTTGAACTATTACCTTTTAAAAACGCTATAAAAAATAATGCTGATGCTATTATGGTGGCTCATATTTTGCTAAGTAAAATAGACAATGTAAATCCTGCTAGCATGTCAAAAGTTGTTATAACGGATATACTAAGAAAAAAGCTTAAATTTAACGGAGTGGTTATTACTGATGATATGACCATGGCGGCCATAATAAAATATAACGACATTGGTGATGCTGCAATTAAGTCTTTTAATTCTGGTAGTGATATTATTTTAGTATGCCATGAATATGCTAATGAGCTAAAAGTAATTAATTCACTAAAAACTGCAGTCCAGAACAAAACAATATCAGAAAAAAGACTTAATGAGAGTGTGTACCGTATACTAAAACTCAAAGAAAAGTATAAAATCAATAATGATACGTTAAATACCATAAATACCAATAAAATCAATGAAATTAATGATAAAATAAAATCCTTCTCAAATAATTAAATAAAAGTGGAACTACATTGATTAGTCCTCAATGAAGTTCCACTTTTATTTAGAATTATACTACCAAAGCTTCAGATTTTGTGACTCTCTGTAATTATTTATCGCATTATGTATAGTTTGCTCTGCGAGTACAGAGCAATGCTCTTTCACAACTGGCAAACCCTCTAAAGCCTCAATAACTGACTTATTGGTTAATTTCCAAGCCTCTTCTAAACTTTTGCCTTTTATAAGTTCTGTCGCAATACTGGATGATGCTATAGCTGAACCACAGCCAAACGCCTTGAATTTAACGTTATTTATTATATTATCCTTTACCTCAATATAGATTTTCATTATGTCTCCACAATTAGGATCTCCTGCTTCTCCAATACCATTAGCATCACCTAATACACCCATATTTCTTGGACTATAAAAATGCTCCATAACCTTATCACTATATTCCATAGTATTACTCCTTTCCTCTCAATAAATTGTTGATAATATCCTAACCGCTACTTTATAATATTAACTATTATTTCTTATAAATGCAGAGGGATATCTAGTTTTTAACTAGATATCCCTCCGCTATAATCATCCACTAAAGTAGCAATATTTATATTGAATTTATAAAATTTTCTCTATTATCCCTCCACCAACTACTAAGTTTTCTAAATAGAAGACTACCGATTGACCTTTGGTTATAGCTCTTTGTTTCTCATCAAAAACAACCTTTACTCTATTATTTTCCATAGGAATTAAAGTAGCCGATTGTGGAATTGCCGAGTATCTAATTTTAGCTGTAACTTTCAAATTTGAGGTTAATTTGTCGAAAAGAATAAAATTCAAATCTTTAGCTATGAGACCAGTTTTAAAGATATCTTCTTCATCACCTACTATTACTTGATTAGTAATAGGATTAATATCATTAACAAATACAGGTTTTCCTAGAGCAATGCCCAATCCTTTTCTTTGTCCTATAGTATAATACACTATTCCCTTGTGTTTTCCTATAACTACTCCTTGCTTATCAACAAAGTCTCCTGGTTTTATAACTCTACCACTATATTTTTTAATATAATTTCCATGGTCATTATCAGGTATAAAACAGATTTCTTGGCTATCCCTTTTTTTAAAAACTTCAAGACCAATTTTCTCCGCAATCTTTCGTATTTCTGGTTTAGTATATTCTCCACAAGGCATTAGAGTACGACTTAGTTGATCTTGCGTTAAACCATATAAAGCATATGTCTGATCTTTCTTATTATCTTCTGCATTCTTAAGCACGTATCTATCGTCTTGTTTTTCAACTTTAGCATAATGTCCTGTAGCTATATAATCAGCACCAAGTGCTCTCGCTTTTCTTAAAAATTCATCAAATTTAATAGTCCTATTACATACAATACAAGGGTTGGGAGTTCTACCTTCCATATATTCATCAATAAAATTATCAATAACATTTTTTTTAAAAACATCTTTAAAATTCATAACATAAAATGGTATATCTAACACATCAGCAACACGCCTTGCATCATTTGCAGCTGATATAGAACAACATCCACCTTCATTTTCCTCATAATCCGGATTATCTGGTGAGAGCTTCATCATAATTCCTATAACCTCATAGCCTTGCTCTTGCAAAAGATACGCCGCTACAGAGCTATCTACTCCACCACTCATTCCAATAACTACTTTTTTCTTCATTTAAAATCACCTATTCTTCTGGTATTTCACCATGTATGTCATCGTGTTCTTCATAATCAAATTCCTCTAGACCAGCTTTTTTTCTATAATCATTTATTGCCATATGAATTGCTTCTTCAGCTAGTACCGAGCAATGCATTTTTATTGCTGGAAGTCCATCTAGAGCTTCAGCTACAGCTTTATTTGTTAATGTCCATGCATCATCTATAGATTTACCTTTAATAAGTTCTGTTGCCATACTTGAAGAAGCTATAGCTGATCCACAACCAAAGGTTTTAAATTTTGCATCTACTACTATATTATCTTCAACTTTTAAATAAACTTTCATAATATCTCCACATTTAGCGTTACCAACTTCACCTATACCACTAGCATTTTCAATTTCTCCTACATTTCTTGGATTAGTAAAATGGTCCATAACTTTTGCACTGTAATCCATATTATTTTTCCCCCTTCTTTAAGTAGTCATCATATAATGGTGACATATCTCTTAATCTTTGTATAACTTTTGGAACCGTTTCTAATACATAATCTACTTCTTCCTCAGTGGTAGCATCACCTATTGTTAATCTAAGTGATCCATGAGCTATCTCATGAATAAGGCCAATTGCAAGGAGCACATGAGATGGATCTAATGACCCAGATGTACATGCACTTCCACTTGATGCTGCGATACCCTTTGCATCGAGCATTAACAATATGGATTCACCTTCAACAAATCTAAAACTAATATTAGAGTTTCCTGGAAGTCTTTTTTCTCCTATTGGTCCATTAAGCCTTGTGAACGGTACTTTTAATAATCCATTCATAAGTTTATCTCTTAAAATAACTAATTTTTTATTATTCTCTTCCATGTTCTCAACTGCTAGTTCTAGAGCTTTACCAATTCCAACTACGCTAGCTACATTTTCAGTACCAGCTCTTTTATTTCTTTCTTGTCCACCACCATGTATTAAATTTTCTATTTTAATACCTTTTCGTATATATAAAGCTCCTATGCCTTTTGGTCCGTAAAATTTATGACCAGCAAGTGATAATAAATCTATATTCATCTCTTTTACATCAACTGGTATATGCCCTACAGCTTGAACTGCATCTGTATGGAAGAGTATTTTTTTACTTCTACATAATGCTCCTATTTCTTTTATTGGTTCTATTGTGCCAATCTCATTATTAGCAAACATTACTGATACCAAAATTGTTTTGTCAGTAATTGCATTTTCTAGATCTTTAATATTAATAAATCCATATTCATCTACCGGTAAATACGTAATATCAAATCCATTCTTAGCCAAATATTCACAGGTATGAAGTACTGCATGATGTTCAATTACTGTAGTAATTATATGATTTCCTTTTTTCTTGTAAGCAGAAGCAATACCCTTTATAGCCCAATTATCTGCTTCTGAACCACCACTTGTAAAAAATATTTCGCTTGAATCAGCATTTATCGCTTTAGCTACCTTGTCACGACCAATATCAATTGCCTTTTTAGTTTCCCTTGCTAAAGTGTAAATCGAAGATGGATTTCCAAAATATGTTGTAAAATACGGAAGCATTTCTTCCACAACTTCTGGTTTAACATATGTTGTTGCAGCATGATCCATGTAAATTGATTTATTCATTATCCTTCACTCCTTTAATTAATGTCATTTCATTATAATCAGATACAATATCTTTTAAATTTATAGAAGTAGTTACACTATCTATACTATTTTTAATTTTTTTCCATAATGGCCGAGTAGCACAGCAATCAATATTAGTACATTCTTCATCATGAAGACAAGTTGAAATTTCTATTGGTCCCTCAAGTATATTAATAATATCATAAACAGTGATTTCCGCAGGAGCTCTATTGAGTAAATATCCCCCCTGAGATCCTCTTACACTTTTAATAAGTTTGGCTTTTCGAAGTGATGAAAATAATTGTTCTAAATAATATTCAGATATACCTTGTCTTTCAGATATACTCTTTATAGATACAGGTTGTTCTCCATAGTTTATCGCTAAATCTACCATGGCTTTAACTCCATATCTTCCCTTTGTAGATAATTTCATTTAATCACTCCTTTTTATCATAACCTGCACAGCTATTTATTAACACCTTAGGTGTCATTCATCATCACCTAAGGTGTTATTTATCGTCGCAGGTGATGAAGCATTAACAAATCCATAAGGAAACTTACGTTCTTAAAGTTTTCAATCCATTTTAGTATGTAATAATTGCTTACAATAGCGAATCTTTCCTTATGAGTTATTATTAAAGTAGAGTGTTTTACTACACTTTCTAAATTCATAATATCAAACCCTAGTATTCTTGTCAACTATAAATTTTAAAATTTTCTTTTATAATATCTATCCACAACCCATATTATATAATTATCCATTAATAATCATATAATATTTCCATAATACTCGATATTACATAATTATTAAAGTTTAAAATAACACAAAAACTAAATTTATATTCATCCTTGAAGTATTCAATTATATATAGTATAATTTAGCAAGCACTTTAGCGGATGATCACCCATGTAAGTACAACACTTATGTCGGGTTTTTTATATTTTTATAGGAGGTACTAATAATGAAAAATGAAATTGTAAAACCATCAATTTTACCTGGATTTATGGAGTTATTACCAGCAGATCAAATTGAGTTCAACAAATTAGCAGATACAATAAGGAAAACTTATGAAAGTTTTGGATTTATGCCAATAGATACTCCAGTAATCGAAAAATCAGAGATTTTACTCGCAAAAGGTGGTGGAGAAACTGAAAAACAAATCTATAGATTCTCAAAGGGTAGTAATGACCTATCTCTTAGATTTGATTTAACCGTTCCCCTCGCAAGATACGTGGCTCAAAATTCTAATTCCTTAACTTTTCCTTTTAGAAGATATCAAATTGGAAAGGTATATAGAGGAGAGAGAAATCAAAAGGGGCGCTTTCGAGAATTTTATCAATGCGATATTGATATTGTTGGAAGCAACAATCTAAGCATTTTAAATGATGCTGAAATCCCTAGTATCATTTACTCAATATTTAACAATCTCGGTTTCGAGGATTTTACCATAAAAATAAATAACAGAAAAATCCTAAATGGTTTTTTTGAATCTTTAGGTATTGAAGATAAATCTGACGTCTTAAGGATTATTGATAAAATAGATAAAATCGGAGTAGTAATAGCTACTCAGGAATTACTAACTAGTGGCTTAAGTAAGGGAGTTATAGATAATATTCTTGAGTTTATTAATGCTCGTGGTAGCAACGAAGATATCTTACTATTTTTAAAGAATTTAGATATTTCTAATTCAACCTTTAAAGATGGTCTATGTGAACTTTCAACCGTTTCAAAATACGTGAAATTGTTTGGAGTTCCAGATAAGAATTTTAAAATTGATTTAAAAATATCAAGAGGTCTTGATTATTACACAGGCACAGTTTATGAAACATTTTTAAATGAATACCCATCTATTGGTTCTGTATGTTCCGGTGGGCGTTATGATAATTTAGCAGAGTATTATACAAAACAAAAATTACCAGGAGTCGGAATTTCAATCGGCTTAACTCGCTTATTTTATCAATTAAATGAAGTTGGATTCTTTAAAAACGATACAAACAGTTGTATAACAAAAGTACTCGTCATCCCATTTGATAATAATGTTATTGATTATGCAATTTCTTTTGCAAAATCCTTAAGAGACAAGGGGATCGTTACAGAAATTTACCTTGAGGACACCAA
This sequence comes from Clostridium estertheticum subsp. estertheticum, assembly GCF_001877035.1. Lineage (NCBI taxonomy): Bacteria > Bacillati > Bacillota > Clostridia > Eubacteriales > Clostridiaceae > Clostridium > Clostridium estertheticum. Next base: position 2,574,566 of record NZ_CP015756.1, read on the forward strand.
AATAGTAAAGAAACTTGGTTATGCAAATAAATTAGGAATACCATATACAATTTTAATAGGCGATGAAGAAATACAAAATAAAACTGTTAAAGTAAAAAATATGGTCACTGGCAATCAAGAAACTGCTAATTTAGACGAAGCTTATAAAATGGTTAATATTTAAATCGCAATTTTGTATCACCTTTTCCTCGTAAGCCTAATATTATATACTGTAAATAAGTATACGGGGAGGAGTATCATGTCATTTAAAGATAATAGTCCAAGCTACAGAGATTTGATACTTGGCATAAATAAAAAGGTCCCTCTTATATCCGGGAAAATGGTTACTGCAATTAATTTTGATAATGCAGCAACTACACCACCATTTAAATCTGTTATGGAAGATATTATTGATTTTGCACCATGGTATTCCTCTATTCATCGTGGTGAAGGATATAAGTCCCAATTAACTACCAAAGTATATGACGATTCTAGAAATATTGTAAGTAACTTTGTTAATTCCGATTCTAGAAATACGGTTATATATGTTAAAAACTGCACAGAAGCCCTTAATAAATTATCCAATTTATTGTACGATCCTTATAAAAAAAATGTTATATTAACTACAGATATGGAACATCACTCAAATGACCTACCCTTTAGAGATAAGTTTATTGTAGAATATATATCTGTAGATAAAGATGGGAAGTTGTCCTTAGATGATTTAGAGTCTAAATTGAATAGGTACAATAATTATGTAATATTAGTCGCAATTACAGGGGCTTCAAATGTAACTGGCTATAAAAACCCTATATATGATATAGCTAAACTAGTTCATAAATTTAATTCTAAATTATTAATTGATGGAGCACAACTAGTTCCTCATGCTCCTTTTATAATGAATAGTAAAAATTCAGAATATAATATAGATTTTCTGGTTTTCTCTGCTCATAAAATGTATGCACCATTTGGGACTGGAGTATTAATAGGCCCTAAAAATATTTTAGATAATTGTGAACCTGATTTAGTAGGAGGCGGAACAGTCGATATTGTCACTCATAATTTTATAAAATGGAATGACTCTCCACAGAGACATGAAGCTGGCTCACCAAATGTTATAGGATCTATAGCTTTGGCCTCGGCTATTAGGACATTAAGTAAAATTGGTATGGATAACGTGGAGCGTGTTGAAAAGAAATTAACTACCTATGCCATCAATAAAATAAAAGATATACCAAATGTTAAAATATATTGCGACACTTCTAGATGTGTTGACAGAGTTAGCATAATCCCATTTAATATATGTGGAATGCATCACGCACTTGTTGCAAAAATTCTCTCCTATGAATGCGGCATTTCGGTAAGAAGTGGATGTTTTTGTGCTCAACCATACCTAGTTAAACTACTAGGTATTTCTAATGATTTTCTAATTAAACGCATAAAAAATCCTGATTTGTATCACCCAGGAATGGTTAGAATTAGTTTTGGACTTTACAACACATACGCGGAAATCGATATATTAGCTTATGCTCTAGAACAAATTTCTTTAAGGAGAGATTATTATATTATTAAATATGAAAATATGAAAAAGACACTTTTTGATTTTTAATATGTATTTTTATAAAAAATAAAATAGTACACTATATTTGTGTACTATTTTTATAATATACGGCTTCTCTATTTTATATAATCATATACTCCATTTTTCTTTCCTTAAAATAAACAGGTTTCAAGTTGCATATTTCGCAGAGCCTAATAGCTTGAGTAAAATAAGCACCAATATCTTCTGCATTATGAGCATCTGATCCTATGGTTACATATTTTCCACCTACTTGCCTATATGTTTTATAAATATTAATTAAATTGGTATATGCTTCCTTATTTCCAAGACGCCTAGTATTAATTTCAATAACTTTTTCATTTTTTACTATTGTTTTAAAAATCTCATTTATGTATTCATCAAACTCATTATAATATATTTCTTTATCATCATAAGTTGCATATCTTGATATATAATCAATATGACCTAAGCTATCAATGAAGTCATACTGATCCACATTCGCAATCATACTTAAAAAATATTTGTCAAAGGCTTCTTTCTTAGTCTTATCTTCATAATATTTTGGGTAGTAAATATCTTCCCCACCTGCCGCATGTATAGACCCAATTATATAGTCAAAAGGATATTTACTTGCAACTTCTCTATTTTCCTCTAAACAAACTTCTTGCATTCCAATTTCAATTCCAAGCATAAGCTTTTCACTCCTATATTTCTCATAGTCATTAAAATACTTATCTATATCAAAAGCCATATCTGCACCTTTTGGAAATTTTAAATCTAGATGCTCTGTAAAAGTCATACCTATACCACTTTTTCTTGATTGTTCCAAAGCATTCTTAACTTTCATTTCAGAGTCATCAGAAAACTCTGTATGTATATGTGAGTCAATCATAATTCATCTCCCCTGTATTTTTTTAGAATATTTAATAACCTCTAATTATATTAATACCTTTAATTACAACAAAAATCAATACAAAAATATATAACAGCAACCTATTTAAATTAGGTTACTGCTATTTTTATACTTTCTATTTATATAATGGGAATCTGTTACATAATTCTTTTACTTTCTCTCTAATTGGCACTAAATCTCCTTCTCTATTTTCTATAGTTTCATTTATGAGTTCAGCTATTATTTTCATTTCCTCTTCTTTAAATCCTCTTGTAGTTACAGCTGGTGTACCAATTCTTATACCACTTGTAACAAATGGACTTAAAGTTTCATTTGGTACAGTATTTTTATTTACTGTAATCCCAACAATATCTAATAACTTTTCAGCTTCCTTACCCGTAATGTTTTTATTTGTTAATTCTATTAATAAAAGATGATTATCTGTACCACCTGATACTAATTTAAATCCATATTTTTGGAGTTCTTTTCCGAGTAATTTCGCATTTTTAACAACTTGTTCAATGTAAACTTTAAATTCTGGCTTAAGAGCTTCACCGAAACAAACAGCTTTGGCTGCTATAGTATGCATTAAAGGCCCACCTTGCATACCTGGGAAAATAGCTTTATCTATTTGTTTTGCATATTTTTCTTTGCATAAAATTACTCCACCTCTAGGACCTCTCAAAGTTTTATGAGTTGTTGTAGTCACAAAATCAGCATATGGAACTGGAGACTCATGTGCGCCTGTTGCAACAAGCCCTGCTATATGTGCCATATCTACAAACATATACGCATTAACCTCATCACATATTTCTCTAAATAATTTAAAGTTTATAGTTCTTGGGTAAGCGCTAGCTCCAACAACTATCATTTTAGGATTATGTTCTTTAGCCAAAGCTCTAACTTTTTCATAATCTATTGTTTCTGTCTCTAAATCAACACCATAAGGAACAAAATTATATAATATTCCAGAAAAATTTACTGGACTTCCATGAGTTAAATGTCCACCATGGCTTAAATTCATACCTAGTACTGTATCTCCTGGTTTAAGCACAGAGAAATATACAGCCATATTAGCTTGAGATCCTGAATGAGGTTGTACATTGGCATGTTCTGCACCGAAAAGTTCTTTAATTCGTGTGCGAGCTAAATCTTCTACTTTATCAACTACTTCACAACCGCCATAATATCTTTTACCAGGATATCCTTCTGCATATTTATTAGTTAATATAGATCCATTTGCTTCAAGTACAGCTCTACTAACAAAATTTTCTGAAGCAATTAGTTCGATATGATCCTCCTGCCTTGTATCCTCTTCTTCAATTATTTCGTAAATTGCTAAATCACTGCTTTTTAAATATTCTTCCATGTTCATACCCATCCTCTCGTCTTTTAAATTAAACAATCTGATAAAATGATTCCATTAATAATTATAAAAATCAATAAAAATAATACTCTGAAATTTCAGAAATAAATAGTATAAGTATATTATAAAATTTTATACGATAATTATCAACTAAAAGATACTAATTTCATGAAATTTTATGGTTTTTATTATAAAATATTATTAATATAAGAAATTAATGCTACCTAAATCACATATTTTAATCATAAGTGACATATTAAAGTTTACGAAAATAATAAATAAGATAACTTAATTTTCTAACTAATAAGAATTTATTAGCTTTATGGTATATACTAATAGAGCAATTTTATTATTATATACTATATAATATCTAAAGTTAAATTTATTCAGAAAGGAGATTATATGTATACTGACGATATTATTCAAATCGCTGCTGAAGCCGGTAAAATCATTTTAGAAAATGGTGGGGAAACTTATAGGGTAGAGCAAACAATAACTATGATATGTAAGTCTTACGGCGTATCACGAACCGAGAGTTTTGTTACTCCTACAGGCATTATGATTTCTATAACTAATAGTAAAAATCAGACCATTTCATTAATTAGAAGAATTCACATTAGGACAGTTAATCTTCGCAAGGTTTCCATGATTAATAATCTATCAAGACAAGTTGTATCAGCTCCTTTATCCATAGTGGATATAAAAAAAGAAATTGAATATATTAATAATTTACAACCTTATTCTGAAAAGACTACTACTTTTTTTTCAGCTTTCTGCGCAGGATTTTTTACGTTACTTTTTGGTGGAAATTATAAAGATTTCTTTGTAGCCTTTATAATCGGAGCCATTATTAATTATTTAAGTTTATTTTTAGATAAATTTGAAATAAATAGTTTTTTAAAAAATACGCTTAGCGGTTCTGTAGCTGCACTCATAGCGCTAATAGCTAATTCACTTCATTTAGTAGGTAATATGGATACTATAATAATAGGATCAATAATGTTATTAGTACCTGGCATAGCCATTACAAATGCAATAAGGGATACTATTGCTGGAGATTTAGTTTCTGGTATATCTAGATCAATAGAGGCTTTATTTATAGCTGTTGCCATATCTTCTGGCACGAGTATAATTTTCAAAATTTGGTTCTTATTGTTTGGAGGTACTCTTGTATGATTCTTAATTCTTTTTACGCATTTCTAAGTTCTCTATGTTTTGGAGTACTATTTAACATCCGTGGTAAAAACCTAATAATTGCATCACTTGGAGGTGGACTTGCTTGGCTTACTTATCTTATTTCTGGAAGACTTCAACCATCCCTAGTTTTTTCATTGTTTCTTGCATCAATGGTTGGTAGCATATATTCAGAAATAATGGCAAGATTATATAAAAATCCTGTGACTATGTTTGTAATCTGTGCAATTATACCCCTTGTGCCCGGTGGTGGAATGTATTATGCCACCCTTGAAGCTGTAAAAGGTAACTTTACTGTCGCTCTAACCAAAGGCGCTGAGACACTATTTAGTGCAGGTGCAATTGCAGTTGGAATAGTACTAGTAGCTTCAATAAGTACTGTTTTCAAAAAAATAAAGAAGTAAAATTTGATATCAAATTTTACTTCTTTATTTTTACTTTAAAAACATAAGAAAAGTTGAGACTAGCTCTTCAATTTTAGCTTTTTCTTCATTTTTTTCTTCATAACTACCATTATCCTCATGTAAAAGACAGTTTTTTGTATATCTTTCTAAAACAAGTCCACCAACTTTATTCATAGCGGCTCTTGCTGCGGCAACTTGAACCAATACGTCTTTGCAACAAGCTTCACATGTTATCATCTTTTCTATACCTTTAACTTGTCCCTCGATCTTCCTCAATCTAACTTGAATATTTTTGACTAATTCGTCATTTATTGATTTATCATCATTTATCATTTTACCTCAGCTTTTGTAATACCAAGTTCTTTAAGCTGTTTGTCATCAACCATATTTGGTGCTTCACTCATTGGACAGTAAGCATTTTGATTTTTCGGGAAAGCAATAACATCCTTAATGTTATCTGTTCCTGCTAAAAACATTATCATTCTATCAAGTCCAAAAGCAAGTCCGCCATGAGGTGGTGGTCCAAATTTAAATGCTTCTAGTAAGAAACCAAATCTTTCCCATGCCTTTTCCTGTGTAAATCCCAAAACCTTAAGCATAGTTTCTTGAAGCTCTGAACTATGTATTCTTATACTTCCTCCACCTAATTCTTCTCCATTTAAGACTATATCATATGCTTTAGCACGAACTCTACCTGGATCTGATTCAAGATATTGTAGATCCTCATCCATTGGCATTGTGAAAGGATGATGTGCTGCTATATATCTATTTTCTTCTTCGCTATAATCAAATAAAGGAAATTCTGTAATCCATACAAAATTAAATTCCTTATTATCTTTTAAAATTTCTAGTTCTTTAGCTACATGTAATCTTAAGGCTCCTAAACTTTGTAGTGTTATACTATCCTTATCTGCAACAATAAGCACTAAATCTCCAGTTTTTGCCTCAACCTTATCGAGTATTTCTTGCATTTGCTGTTCATTAAAGAACTTAGCCATAGGTGATTTTATCCCATCTTCTTTACATGCAATCCAGGCAAGCCCTTTTGCTCTATAAGTCTTAACAAACTCACCAAATTTGTCTAATTTTTTTCTTCCCATATCTGCAGCATTCTCAACTTTTATAGCTCTTACTGAGCCACCATTTTCTATAGCGCTTTTAAACACTACAAATTCAGAATCTTTTACAACGCTTGTAATGTCATTAATTTCCATTCCAAATCTTATATCTGGCTTATCTGAACCATATTTACTCATAGCTTCTTTATACTTCATTCGCCTTATAGGAAGTTTAACATCTTCATTCACAACTTCCTTAAATACTTTTTTAATTAGTGCTTCGTTAATAGCCATAACATCATCTTCTTCAACAAACGACATTTCTATGTCAATTTGTGTAAACTCTGGTTGTCTATTAGCTCTCAAATCTTCATCTCTAAAACATCTTGCAAGTTGAAAGTATTTATCATATCCAGAAACCATTAGTAATTGTTTAAATAGCTGTGGTGATTGTGGAAGTGCATAAAACATACCTGGGTAATTTCTACTTGGGACTAGATAGTCCCTTGCACCCTCAGGAGTACTTTTTGTAAGCATAGGTGTTTCTATTTCTAAGAATCCATTTTCATCTAAAAAGTCACGAACAACCTTAGTTGTTTTAGATCGTATCATAAATATTTTTTGCATATCTGGTCGTCTTAAATCTAGGTATCTGTATTTTAGACGTATATTTTCTGCTGCATCTAGACCTTCTTTTATATATATAGGTGGTGTTTCTGATTCAGATAATATTTTTATGTTCTCGCCTTTAACCTCTACAAGCCCTGTTGGGAGATTTTCATTTGGAGATTGTCTTTTAACAAGTTCACCAGTTACAGCAAGGCAGTACTCTGGTTTTACTTTATCTGCTTTTTCAAAAGCTTCTTTATTTATTTCTTCTCCAAATACTAATTGAAGTATTCCTGTTCTATCTCTTAAATCTATAAAAACAAGTCCCCCTAGATTTCTTTTTCTTTGAACCCAACCCATTACTGTTATTGTATTTGATATGTGTGATTCTCTAAGATCTCCACACATATTGGTTCTCTTTAAACCATTTAATGCTTCTGCCATTTTATTTTTCTCCTTCCTTATTATAAATTATATTAACACTAAAACCAGTACCCTTAGGCGCTTTAATATACATTATATTTTAAGCATATAATGTATTTAGTAATACAATTTTCTTATCAATCATTTCATCTACTCTTTTTATGTATTCACGAACATCCTTTACGTTTGCGAACCTTTCATGTCTATTTTCATCTAAAAACACGACTTTAGAAACTGCATCTGCACCTAGTGCAATGACTGTTTGTTTTTCTTCAATCATTTGAATATTATAGATGCCTTCTTTAGAAATCGCTGTATATCCTATATTCTCCATATTACCTATCATATTTTTCTGCTTATACATATAATATGGTTTCATATCAAGTTTTTTTGTTAATTCTACAGTAAGCCCATACATTTTATTTAATTCTTCTTGCCCTGGAACTTCAAATCTATAATTGTTAAGCATATTTTCATGAAGCCTTGAAGCTCTTTTTATAGACATACCATGAATTGTAATACTATCAGGTTTAATCTTATAAATTTCATTACAAGTTTTAATCATATGTGAAATTTTTTCTCCAGGTAGACCTACTATCAAATCCATATTTATATTATTAAACCCTAGTTCCCTTGCCATTTCAAACTTTTCAAAAACATCTTCTACGCAGTGATTTCTTCCAATTAATTTCAATGTATCATCATTCATTGTTTGAGGGTTAATACTTATTCGATGTACTCCATATTTTTTCATAGTAATTAATTTTTCACGTGTTATGCTATCCGGTCTTCCACATTCCACTGTAAATTCTCGCACATTGTTTCGCAAAATAAATGCATCATATATATAATTCATTATATATTCAAATTGTTCATTGTTTATTGCTGTAGGTGTACCACCGCCAAAATATACACATTCTATATTTAGCTTCTTTTCAAGTATATACTCACCTATACTCTTAATCTCATGGGCTAAAGCCTCAAGATAAGGCATAACAATATTTTTGCATTTGCCTATAGGATTAGAAGTAAAAGAACAATATATACATCTAGTAGGACAAAACGGCATATCAATATAAATACTTACATTATTTTTTTCTTTATTAACAATATTTCGCTCAAACTTTGCGACATCAATACAAAGTTGTGCTTTATCTTCTCTTGTAACATGTTTTTCTTTAAACTCTGCGATTATTTTATCGTCTGATACTCCCCTTTCGAGCAAATCAAGAGCTTTTTTAGAAGGTCTAATCCCTATTATTGTACCCCATGGAAGTTCCTGAGTTGTGTTTTTTGAAAAATATATAAAAACAGCCTTTTTAACTTCATCCTTAAGTTTATATACATTGTTAACAAAATACTTAAAACTTTCAGGCTGGCCTTGTATATCTATTACAGTTTCTCCTACATTAATATTAAAATCATAATCTTCTTCTACGAACTTAATATCTGGGAAAAAATAAAATAAATTTATGATTTGAAATACATCATAATTAAATTGTTCATTACTTAATTTTACTTTTATCATCTTAACTCCTTAATAAACATAGTGTATAATATCATAATATATTATACACCATATTAATCCTGTAAAAATGGATTGTTTAATTTTTCTTTATTTATTGTACTGCTAGGTCCGTGACCAGGATAGACCAAGGTGTCACCTGAAAGGCACAAAAGCTTTGATTTAATACTATTAATTATAGCATTAAAGTCTCCTCCTACGAAATCTGTTCTCCCTATAGAACCTGCAAAAAGTGTATCCCCAGTAAACGAACATTTGCCTGTTAAAAAACTCATGCCACCCGGTGTATGCCCTGGAGTATCTACACAAGTAATTTGAATGTTTTCAATTTTTATTATATCACCATCACTTAATAATTTATCTGCACCACCTTTAATAAGAGGTCCAAATAAATACTCACCTTTAGTTATTAAATCATCATCTTTTTTGTTTATACAAACTATTGCATTTGTTATTGCTTTAAGTTCACAAACTCCCGATGTATGATCTACATGACCATGTGTTAAAAGTATATACTTAACTTTCGCACCCATATTGTTTATTACTTTAACAATATCATCAACATCTCCACCTGGATCAATCACTACCGCTTCACCTGTGTTTTTATCCATTACAATATAACAATTTGCTCCATATATTCCTGCTATAACTTTTTTAATTTCCATTCTAATCCTCCTAGAAATCTTTCTTACTCTCTAAAAGCAGAGTTACTGGGCCATCATTTTGGATATAAACCTGCATATCCGCCCCAAATTCTCCAGTTTTAACTTCGCCTATTACCTCTGCACACTGTTTTACAAACTCTAAATACAATTTTTCGGATTGCTCGCCACCAAGGGCTCTCATAAAACTTGGTCTTCTGCCTTTCCTACAATCTCCATATAATGTGAATTGTGACACTATAAGAAGTTCTCCTCCAACATCTATTAAAGATTTGTTCATTTTATCATCTTCATCAAAAATTCTAAGATTTAAAATTTTATCCTTTAAGTACTTTATATCATCTATTGTATCTCCATCGCATATTCCAACTAAAACATTTAAACCAAACCCTATTTCACTAACTACTTTGCCACTCACTTCAACCCTTGATGATTTAACTCTTTGAACTACTGCTCTCATAACTACATCTCCTAAATAAAATAAAACAATTCTTAATTTTTAATCCTATAAACTTCTAATACACCAGATAATTTAGCTATTTTCTTTTGTAATTCTTTCAAATTATCTATTCCTGCAACTTTTAACTTTATATTTATTAAGGCAACATTATTTTTTAAAGTTTTTGCATTTATTGAATAAAGCTGGGTTTTAGTTAACGTTATTATCTCCATTATACTAGATAATAGACCATATTTGTCATCTGCTTTAATTTGAATTTCGGTAATATAGCCTTTCCCCTCTGAAACTCCCCAGCTTACTTCAACCACCTTATTTGCATCATTATTCATTAGGGATTTAGCGTTTTTACAATCACGTCTATGAACAGAAACTCCACGACCCATTGTTATATAACCTATTATTTCGTCTCCTGGAACTGGGTTACAGCATTTAGCGAAACGTACAAGTAGATTTCCTTCACCTTTAACTATTAACCCTGAATAATCCAATTTCTTTTTATCATCTTTGCCTATAGTCTTAGTTATCTTTTCCTCAATATCCTCAACCGTCATGTTTTCTTGTTTATTTTTATTCTCATAAACTTCTTTCAATCTATTAACTACAGTTGAAGGCATAATATCTCCCACTCCAACATATGCAAATAAATCATCTAAACTTCTAAAGTTATATTTTTTATATATTTTTTCTATTGCTTCACCCTTAGCAATCACTCCAAAATTATATTCTTGTCTTTTGGATTCACGTTCTAATAATTCTTTACCTTTTTCAATGCTTTCTTCTCTTTTGGACTTTTTAAACCAGGCCTTGATTTTACTCTTAGCTTGATTACTTTTTGTAATATTTAGCCAATCAATGTTAGGCCCCTTAGCCGTAGGTGAAGTTATAACTTCAACTATTTCTCCAGTTTTTAAGTGATATTCAAGTGGCACCATTCTTCCATTTACTTTTGCACCCATACATTTATTTCCAATATCTGTATGTATTCTATATGCAAAATCAATTGGAGTTGCATCTAAAGGTAAGTTAATAACCTCACCTTTAGGCGTAAATACGAAAACTTCATCTGAGAATAAATCAATTTTAAAACCTTCCATAAATTCTTCTGCATCAAAAGTTTCTCCTTGCCATTCAAGAATATCCTTTAGCCATGAAAGTTTAGAATCAAGATTTTTATCATCACTTTGATCTGTACCCTCTTTATATTTCCAATGAGCTGCAATACCATACTCTGCAGTTTTGTGCATCTCATAGGTTCTAATCTGTATTTCAAAAGGTTTCCCATGTGGTCCTATTACTGTTGAATGAAGTGACTGATACATATTAGGTTTTGGCATAGCAATATAATCTTTAAATCTTCCTGGAATTGGTTTATAAACTGTATGTACTATCCCTAAAGCAGCATAGCAATTACCAATATCATTAACTAAAATTCTAACGGCAGTCAAATCAAAAACTTGATCTATAGTTTTATTTTGGGTAACCATCTTTCTGTATATACTGTAAAAATGCTTTGGTCTACCATCAAGTTCAGCTTCTATTCCAACAATATTTAAGTTATATTTTAATTCCTCCATTATATTGTTAATGTTATCTTCACGCTCAACTCGTTTTTCAGCAATTTTTCTTACTAGATTATAATATTCATTTGGGTTTAAATACCTAAGTGATAAATCCTCAAGTTCCCATTTTATTTTAGACATTCCAAGCCTATGTGCCAGCGGAGCATAGATATCCAAAGTTTCTTTTGCCTTTTGTTTTTGTTTTGCAATCGGCATATATTTAAGCGTTCGCATATTATGAAGTCTATCTGCAAGCTTAATAAGAATAACTCTAATATCTTTTGCCATAGCAAGTAACATTTTACGAACATTATCAGCTTGTTCCTCTTCCTTAGTCTTATATTTTATGAGACCAAGCTTAGTAACGCCTTCCACTAAATTTGCTACTTCTATATTAAATTCTCTGCTTACATCTTCAAAAGTATATACTGTATCCTCAATTACATCATGAAGTAAGCCAGCAACAATTGTACTAGCATCAAGTCCCATTTCTGCTAAAATACATGCTACTTCTACTGGATGAACTATATATGGTTCACCAGATTCTCTCTTTTGCTCTTTATGTGCAGCATAAGAAAAATTAAATGCTTTAATAATAAGGTCTTTGTCTACATTATTACAATTATTTTCAATCTTAGATAATAATTTTTCTAACATGCTTATACACTCCTAAAATCAAAGGCTGGTTAAATAACCAGCCAATACTTTTTACTAACATTATATAGTAATTTGTAGAATTATGCAATTTTAATTTATTCACTAAATAACCTAGACTAACTATTATATTTTACAAGAGACATTATATCATAATCCTTAAGTTTCTCTTTCCCATGAAGATCTGTAAGTTCTATTACAAAGTTTAAAGAAATAACATCTCCACCCATTTGTTCTATAAGTTTTGTTACCGCTGCAACTGTTCCACCAGTAGCAAGTAAATCGTCTACAATAACTACTCTTTGTCCAGGCTTTATTGCATCCTTATGTATTTCAAGTTTATCAGTTCCATATTCAAGTTCGTACTCAATTTGCAGCGTTTCATAAGGTAACTTACCAGGTTTTCTAACTGGTACAAATCCTGCTCCAAGAGCATAGGCTACAGGTACCCCAAATAAAAAGCCTCTTGCCTCTGGTCCCACTATAACATCTATTTGCTTATCTCTTAAATATTCAACGATATCATCTATTGTCTGCTTAAGAACCTTTCCATCTTGTAATATGGTAGTTATATCTTTAAAACTAATACCTTCCTTGGGAAAGTTTTCTATTACTCTAATGCTATTTTTAAGTTCCATTGTTATCCCCCTAAATTAAATAATACATTATCTTCACTCTTGCCATATACTAAACATTATATACTATTTTCAAGTTCCTTATCTAAATATTTTGATATTTGTAGTGCCCTATTTTTCTCTGTTGTTATAAATAACTCGACAACAATTTTAGCATTATCCATTTTTCCAACAGGATTAATTGTTGGTTTTACCGTGGATGCTAATTTTAGAACTGTTGACTCATTAATAATATTAATATTATGTATTTTTATCAACGCACAAATCCCATAATTAGTTGTACAATTTAATTGCTTAATACCTTCTTCGACTATTATTTTATTTTCACTTTCAATCTTTTTCTTGCTATATATAGTACCTATCATTACCAAATCCATATATTTGTTTACAGATTTCATCTTGTAGTAAGTTGAAATCGCTTGAGCCAGTTTAAACGTCATCCCACAGGTGCATAATTCCTTAAATGGGTAATTGCATCCCTTTTGCTTTGGATTGACAACTATAGTGTGTGGGACGTGTTTAATCGGTTTGTGAAAATCAGTAATTATAACATCTATCCCAATACTTTTACATAGTTCTACTTCACTAAAAGAATTAGTACCACAACCTAACGTTATTATAAGTCCAGGCCCTAAATATTTTATATGACCAGTAATATCTTTTTCAACTAAATCGCGATTTTCACTAAGTTCACCAGGTATAAAATACTCAACATCAGCATTTACAAACTTTAAAACTAACATCAACAAAGATATTGCAGTAATACTATCCACATCGTAAAATCCATATAAGACAATTTTTTCTCTATAATTTATCGCTTTTATAATCCTTTTTAATGCATCCTCCATTCCCTTTAATAAAAATGGATTATACATGTTATATTCTATAAAATCATTATTATTCTTTTGTATGTCTTTAAAAAAATCCACCATAAAAACTCCTCGATATTAATAGAAAATATATAGTTATAGTTTTCTATTATGTAAAATAAAAAAAACAAAGAAGTAATTAATACATCATACTTCTCTGTCCTTTGTTTTTAATTGTTTGAATCGAACTATTAATTGCGATTATGCAGTTACTTTCTTAGTTCTTTTCTTAAGAAATGCCCACATAGGACTTGCTATAAAGATTGAAGAATAACATCCAACTCCTATACCAATTAACAGTGGACCACTAAGATCTCTTAACGCTGGTACGAATATCCATACCGAAAATATACAAATTAAAACTGTAAGAACTGTATTTATTGATCTAGCCATTGTTTGTGTAACACTGGTATTAGTAATTTCTACTATAGTTGCTTTTCTCATAATTCTCTGATTTTCTCTTATTCTATCAAATATAACAATAGTATCATTAATAGAATAACCAACTACAGTAAGAATAGCCGCTATAAATGTTGCATTTACCGCTATTTGAAATACTGCATATACTGTAATAGTAATTAATATATCATGTAGCAATGCAAGTATTGCAGAAGCTGCAAATTTAAATTCAAATCTAAAACCAACATAAACTAACATGAAAAGCATAGCAACAATTAAAGCACCCACTGCTTTTGTCTTTAATTCAGAACCAATAGATGCACCAATTGTATCTTCTGAAACTAAAGTACTAGATTTAAATTGTGTCTTAATTTCTTTTAACATGGTTGCTGTTTCATCAGCTGAAAGAGCATCGCTTTTTACAGTTATTTCGATCTCTTTAGCATCATTTATCGTTTTGGATAAATATTCACCCTTTGCATGTTTATCAATTATTTTATCTACATCTGACTTATCAAATTTTTGATTCATATTTACAGTAATTGCTGTACCACCTTTAAAATCTATACCTAAGTTTAGACCTTTAGTTGCTATGACCCCCATTCCTATTACAATTATAATTAGAGATATAGAAAACCATAATTTAGTCTTTTCAACTATCTTTAGCATATGTTTACCCCCTCTTTACGCCAAAATGAGATGTTTTACTTATTAGTCCCATTTCAACTGCTAATTTCAATAAAAATTTAGTACATGTAAGTGCTGTAAATATACTTATAATTGTACCAACTACTAGTGTTAGTGCAAAACCTTTAACCGAACCCGTTCCCATCATATAAAGAACTAAACCCGCAACTATAGTTGTTATATTTGAATCTAATATTGATGGAAGTGCTCTATGGAAACCAGCATGTACTGAAGATTTTATTGATTTTCCAGTTTTAAGTTCTTCTCTCATTCTCTCGAATATTAACACATTAGCATCTACTGCCATACCAATCGTAAGTAGGAATCCAGCAATACCTGAAAGTGTTAAAGTAGCATTCATAGCTGAGAATGCTCCGAGAACCAAAACAACATATAACAATAAAGATATATCTGCAATAACCCCTGGTGCCCTATAATATAAAAGCATAAATAGGAATACAAGTAATATTGCTACGACTCCCGCCTTCATACTTTGTGCCATTGCTGCTTCTCCTAAAGTAGCTCCAACTGTTTTAACTGAAACAGCTTTTAAAGATACAGGCAATGCTCCTGATTTAATAATTTGTGATTTTGTTGTAGCTTCTGCTAATGTTGCAAACCCACTAATTTCGGCCCTACCATCGGTAATAGCTACTTTTACATTAGGAGCAGTTAATACATCTGCATCCATGTAAACAGTAATTACTTGTCCTATAAATTTCTGAGTTGCTACTGCAAACTTTGTCCTTCCTGAGTCATGAAGTACAAGATTTATAACAGGTTTATTATCTTGACCGTATGCTGCAGTGGCATCTTTTACATCTTTACCAGTAAGAATTGTTGCTTTATCAGGACCAACAAATTTAAGTTCTCCTGATTTAGCAACCGTATCAAGAATTTCCTTAGAATCAAATTTACCTGGTATTTCGATTCTAATTCTATTAAGACCTTCTTTGGCAACTAATGTTTCACTTATTCCCATTTTGTTAACTCTCATAGAAATAAGTTCAATAGCCCTGTCTAAAGTTTTTGCATCAACTGCTCCACCTTTAACTTCTTCTAATACTGAAATTCCACCTTGTATGTCTAACCCTTTGTTTATTGTTTGAGTAAATGGTTTAACCCTATAGTCTCCTATTGTAAATCCGTGAAATCCTGTAAATGCTAATAATCCAACAACACAAACACTGATTAGAAACAGTATCGTACTTTTCTTCTTTTTCATGTTTATCCCCCTCACTGTTTACTCATAACTGCAATTATATTATGATTAACAAATTTAGTCAATCTTACCTAAATATAATTTACTTATTCATAGTTTGTGCTTTTAAAGCTATAGCACATTCTATCCTCTTTTTTTGCATCTTGCATCCAATTTCATATGGTATATGCATATCTCCATTGAAATTAAAGTTATTTGCCTGACATCCACCACTACAATAAAATTTAGCCCAGCACTCAGTGCAGGCAGGTTTATTATAAATATGAGCTTCTTTAAATTCTTTAACCATCTTTTTATTAGTAATCCCAGTATATATATCTCCTATTAGGAAATCTTTATTACCAACAAATTGATGACAAGGGTATATATCACCGTCTGGTGTAATCGCTACATATTCATGTCCAGCTCCACATCCTGCTATTCTCTTATATACACAAGGTCCACCCTTCAAATCAATATTAAAGTGATAAAATTTAAAGCTTGTCCCATCCTTATATCTCTTGAGCATATCTGTATATAATTTATCATATTGCTCAAATATTACTGGTAAATCTTCCTCTCTAAGTGAAAGTTTATGCTCAGGTGGAAGTACTACTGGCTCTATAGATATCTCTTCAAATCCTAAATCAGCCATATGCTTTATATCTTCAAAAAAGTCAGTATTATCTCTAGTGAATGTTCCCCTAACATAATACTGTTTTGATTTATCTCTCATATCAACCATTTTTTTAATTTTAGGAAGAATATTATCATACGAACCACTTCCATCTACCTTTACTCTAACCTTATCATTAACAGTTTTTCTGCCATCTATGCTAAGTACTATATTACCCATGTTTTCATCCATATATTTCATGATCTCATCATTAAACAATGTGGCATTAGTAGTCATAGTAAATCTTATGGATTTTTTATAAATTTTCTCCTGAACCCTAGCATATTCAACTATTTCTTTTATCATTTCAAAAGCCATAAGTGGTTCTCCACCAAATAAATCTATCTCAATATTTTTTCTAGGTCCAGATTTCTCTAAAACAAAATCTATAGATTTCTTTCCAACTTCTACTGACATTGCTTTTCTAGCGCCATGGTACTCACCCTCGTCAGCAAAACAGTACTTACATCTTAAGTTACAATCATGAATTATATTTAGACACAGTGCCTTTATATATGGCTCCTCTTTTGCACCACTTAATGCAATTGATTTGTATAAATCTCCTGTGTACAAAGTTTCTTCTTGAATTAAGCTTTGAATTTCGTCATATACTTCGCTAATATCTTCTATTGAATATTTATTCTTAAAATCTTCTATTAAATCTTCTTTTTTTCTAAGTTCATTTTCATCTAAAAGATCATAAACTATTTCATCTACCATATGTAGTGCTCCAGAATTTACATCAATTACATAGTGTTCATTATCTTGGATAAATTTATGAATAAGTGACAATTTTCTTCCTCCTAACTAAATTTAAAGCAGTAACCCTAAGTTACTGCCCCCGTTAACATTATTAGTTTTCACAAGCTAAGTTAGCTACTGTACAAGAAGTTTTACATGCTGACTGACATGAATTAGCACATTCCTTGCATCCTGGTTTTTTTAAACTTTCTTTGATTGTTGCTGCATTTATAGTTTTTATATGTTTCATTTTTTTATTCCTCCATATCATAAAGTTGACCTGTACATCATATCATAATATTCTAGCTAAATAAAGTAATTTTATAAATTTATTCCAAGCATTCCTGATAAGGTACCTATACCTAAAGCGAGTGACGTTCTTACTATTTCGCGCATCCCAATAGCAGCACTTCCACCACCAAATACTTTAACTAAGTACAAAATTAACATGTAAGTCGCAGCAACCATAATACCCATTAGCCAACCTTTTTCCCCTGCTTTTTTCGCAGCGAATATAGATCCATAAAGTACACTCACGAGTGTTATTACAATATAAAAAACGGATGTAACCTTCATGCTAGCTGGCAAAACAGTTGTTACTATAGAATAAATAACTAATATAATTAGGGTTAAAATTGAAGCCCTAAAAACTCCTTCTCCAGCGTAAGAATACTTTTTTTTATTTTCCATGTAAATCCCCCCTTTTCTATAAATTCCAATAAATAAACATTCTTTTTATTAAAGTCTATAATATTAATTATGATTTGAAAAGGGGTTTTATTACATAATTCACTATTTTTTCTCTACTGCTTCATTAGTATTTAAGTTTATAACAGTTCCAATTCCACTTTTTGCTAATTTAATTCTAGTTCTGTCTGGACCACTTTCAAGTATAATATACTCATCTTGGATGTTGATGATTTTCCCCATCACACCACCTTTAGTAAGTACTTCATCATTTACTTTTAAGTTGTTTAAAAGTGCAGCATATTTTTTCTTTCTTTTGTTTTCTGGTATAAATATTACTAGATAAAATACTGCTAGCATTAATACCATTGTAAACACACTTCCTAATTGTCCCATCTATTTTCTCCTCCTTTCAATAATTTTTTCTCTAACTTATAATAAAATAATTTTCCTATAAAGATATATCTTATAGGCTAATCATATTATAGCAAATAATTATTTTCCTTCATTCCATTGAGCAAGTTTTTCAGCCTTAAATTCTTCAAAGCAATCATTATCAATAGCATCTCTAATATCTTCCATAAGTTTATTATAAAAATATAAATTATGAAGTACACAAAGTCTCATTGCGAGCATTTCCTTTGCTTTAAATAAATGCCTTATATAAGCTCTAGTATAATGTTTGCATGTTGGACAATTACATCCCTCATCAATTGGACCAGCATCTAGCTCAAATTTAGCATTAAACATATTTATTCTACCATCTTTCGTAAAAACATTCCCATGTCTTCCGTTTCTTGCTGGCAATACGCAATCAAAGAAGTCCACTCCCCTTGATACAGCCTCTAATATATTACTTGGATAACCAACCCCCATAAGATATATCGGCTTATCCTGTGGCAAATGCGGAACAACTGCATCAATAATTCTATACATTTCTTCGTGGGATTCTCCAACCGCAAGGCCACCAATAGCATAGCCATCAAGGTCCATTTTACTAATTGTTTTAGCATGCTCTATTCTAATATCCTCATATGTTCCACCTTGATTTATACCAAATAGCATTTGTTTGTTATTTATAGTGTCACTTAAAGAATTTAATCTATCCATTTCAATCTTACACCGCTCGAGCCACCTTGTAGTTCTTGCTACTGAATCTACAACATATTCTTTGGTAGAAGGATTGGGTATACATTCATCAAATGCCATAGCAATAGTAGATGCTAAATTGCTTTGTATTTGCATGCTCTCTTCTGGACCCATGAATATTTTTTTTCCATCAATATGAGAATTAAAGTAAACGCCTTCTTCTTTAATCTTTCTCATTTTTGATAAAGAAAACACTTGGAAACCACCTGAATCTGTAAGTATAGGCCTATCCCAATTCATAAATTTATGAAGTCCTCCCATTTTACGCACAACCGTATCTGTTGGTCTTAAGTGTAAATGATAAGTGTTAGACAATTCTACTTGGCAGTTAATTTCTTTTAAATCCATAGTGGATACGGCACCTTTAATTACGGCTAGTGTACCTACATTCATAAATACAGGTGTTTGAATAGTGCCATGAGGTGTTGTAAATTCACCACGTCTTACTTTACCACTTTTTTTAAGTAATTTATACATAATCAACCTACTTTCTATACAATAATTACGAGTTAGCTCTTTCTTTACTAATACTTTTTAATATAAAAACATTGCATCTCCAAAACTGAAGAATCTATATTTTTCTTTAACCGCTACTTCATATGCTCCCATAATTAAATCTTTATCTGCAAAAGCGCTAACCAACATTATTAGTGTAGATTCTGGCAAATGAAAATTAGTTATTAATGCATCAACAATTTTAAACTTGTATCCTGGATATATAAAAATGTCTGTCCATCCAGATTTCGCACATACTCTTCCATTATCATCTGCTATACTTTCAAGTGTTCTGTTAGAAGTTGTACCTACCGCAATTACTCTTCCGCCATTTTCCTTTGTTTCATTTATTAACTGTGCTGTTTCACTATTTAACATATAATGTTCTGAATGCATTTCATGTTCTTCGACTTCTTCTGCTTTTACAGGTCTAAAAGTACCTAGACCTACATGTAATGTTACAAAAGCGATTTCAACACCTTTAGCCTTGATTTGAGCAAGTAGCTGCTTTGTAAAATGAAGTCCAGCAGTTGGTGCTGCAGCTGACCCTTCCTCTCTCGAGTATACAGTCTGATATCTTTCTTTATCTTCTAATTTTTCAGTAATATAAGGAGGAAGTGGCATCTCTCCAAGTTTATCTAAAATTTCTTCAAAGATTCCATCATATTCAAATTCAACGATTCTGCTTCCACCCTCCGAATCACTAATAACAGTTGCTTTAAGCTCACCATTACCAAAAATAAAGGTTGCTCCTATCTTTGCTTTTTTGCCAGGCTTAACTAAAGTTTCCCACTTGTTAATATCTATTCTTTTAAGAAGCAAGAATTCCATCTTACCACCGGTTCCCTCTTTAAAACCAAGCAGCCTTGCTGGCAATACTCTAGTATCATTCAATACTAAACAATCACCTGGATTCAAATAATCTATTATGTTTTTAAAATGTTTATGTTCTATTTCCTTTTTAGTTTTATTGATTACCATAAGCCTTGACTCATCCCTTTTTTCAAGTGGATGTTGCGCTATAAGTTCCTTTGGTAAATCAAAATAAAAATCCTTTACTTTCAAAATATTACACCCTTTCTTTATGGAAAAATTATTTAAATTTATGTCTATCATAATTATATTATGAATTATTTAAGTTTCTTTGCTTTCTATGCCCTTTGTGGTCTATTTAAATGTTGATACGCTTTTTTAGAAGCTACTCGTCCCCTTGGTGTTCTTATTATAAATCCCTTTTGAATTAAATATGGTTCATAAACATCTTCAAGTGTACCTATCTCTTCTCCTACAAAATATGATAATGTTTCAATACCAACTGGTCCACCATTAAAATTATCTATAATAGCTTCAAGCATTTTGTTATCTATCCTATCAAAACCTTCGTCGTCTATTTCAAGTAGCTCTGATGCAGATTTTGCTATATTCAAATCTATAATTCCATTTCCCTTAACATCACAATAATCCCTTACCCTTTTAAGCAAACGATTTGCAATTCTTGGAGTCCCCCTTGAACGTCTTGCAATTTCCACCGCAGCATCACTCGTAATATCCACTTTCAAAATAGCTGCTGAACGTATTACTATTTCTTTTAATTCGCCTTCGGAATAATATTCCATAGCACTTAGCACTCCAAATCTATCACGAAGCGGGGCAGTTAATAACCCAATCCTAGTTGTTGCACCAATAAGTGTGAATCTTGGAAGATCTAGTCTTATGGATTTTGCAGATGCTCCTTTTCCTATAACAATATCAAGTGCATAATCTTCCATAGCAGGATATAAAATTTCTTCTACAGATCTGTTAAGTCTATGTATTTCATCAATAAAAAGCACATCATAGTCACTAAGGCTAGTTAAAATAGCTGCTAAATCCCCAGCTCTTTCTATTGCTGGTCCAGAAGTTACTTTTAAATTGCCTTTCATTTCCTTCGCAATAATATTCGCAAGAGTTGTCTTACCAAGGCCTGGCGGTCCATATAAAAGCACGTGATCAAGAGCTTCATCTCTATTTTGAGCCGCTTTAATAAATATACTTAATTTTTCTTTTATTTTGGATTGACCAATATATTCTCCAAGCTTTTGGGGTCTTAGAGAATACTCAGCATCCACATCTTCCTTCGTGATAGACGAAGTAATAATTCTTTCCTCAGTATCATCCATAGTATATTCCCACCTTAGTTCATTAAATATTTCAAACAATCTTTAATTATATTTTCAAGTGATTGTTCATGACTTACAGCACTCATTGCCTTTTCCGATTCTTTTTCAGAATATCCTAGTGAAATAAGAGCACCCAAAACCTCCATAAGTTTTCTATCCTCTATTAAATTCATTCCTGAATTTCGAGATAGGTCTTGAGTGGTAGACTGCTCAAGATGTATCTTTTCTCTAAGTTCCAAAATTATCCTTTGAGCAATTTTTTTGCCTATACCTGGTGCCCGGATTAGAGTTTTTTCATCACCTGATACAATAGCATATTTTAAATTCGTTACACTGCAAATAGAAAGTAATGATAAACCAGCTTTTGACCCAACTCCGTTTATACTAATTACAAGGCTAAACATCTCTATCTCATCTTTTGTTAGAAACCCATACAAACCAATAAAATCTTCTCTAACAATTTGTTTTATATATAATAATACCGTTTCATTTGTTTTAGGCATCTTAGCCATAGTACTTCCAGAAGTATATATTCTATAACCCATACCGTTATTGTCCAGTATAATATAGTCTTTATTAAAACCTACAAAAATGCCTTTTATATATTCGAACATAATACTTCCTCCTTGCTGTTTCCTTTAGGATACTAATTATTAATTGTTATCCTTCTATTTTTATAGCAACATATATTACTTTACCACCTAAACGTTATTAATTCAATAAATAAGATACATGAAAATAAAAAAATATGGTAAAAAGCCTTAAGAATTATAATTCTTAAGGCTTTTTTATTAGAAAAATACATTTCTTAAAGTTTTATCCTTTTAGAAAATATGTTCCTAATGACATAGTACATATTTTATTATCTTAATTAATTCATCATGACTTTAAAAGACCCATAGCATAATCAAAAGCCTTTGCTGGAGATTTGAATTCTCCTTTTTCGCATTCTTCGCTATCTTCCATATCTTTTTTAGTATCATCATCTTTGCTATATTTTCTGCCATGAATAAGGTCTTCCACTAATCCATCTTTTTCTTTCAGGTCGATAATTTTAATATGTTGTAATTCACCTTTGTCTATAGCTTCAAAATCATATTTTTGCTGTTTACCATCTGCTGAATAAACGTTAGCATTAAATAGTTTACTTGCTGCTATGTTTCCATTTTCATCTGTTTTATATATTGTTACCATGTCGCTATACACACCTAAAAAATATCTATTAGCTTTATAACTATACCTGTTGCTATTATTAACAAAAACAACTTCATCAGTACTCATATTAAAAACTGTGTAACCTTGATTTTTAAAATATTCATTAAGTTCTTCTTTATTTTTTCTAATTAATACTTTCGAACTATTAAAATACTTTTCAAGCACCATATTTCTCACTACATTATCTTTATATTTAATCTTGAAAATGAATTTTGTGTCTGTTGATACTCTAGCCAAATTAGTGGTTACAGATGTTTGTAATGAATTACCGTTTTCAATGGCTTTTGATGTAAATCTTAAATATGGTAAATTGCCACAAGCTTCAAGTTTTAAATCATTTTTATTCATATAATGTATTAGAGAATAATTGGCACAAACAAAAGCTATTAAGATTATTGTTAAAAGTGAATATAAAATTTTTTTATTTTTCATAATTCCCCTCCTTATTTGGAATTATGTCCAAACAAAGGATTATTCATTCAATAAATTAAAAATATATCACATTTATACATAAAATTATATTTGTCTTATTATTTATCTAGACCTTTTCCAGAATCAGTAACATTATCTAATTGAAGCGGATAAGGTTCAAAGAAAGTTTGATTAATAAGATTTTTCTCTTCAAAACGTATAGCATTTGATTTTATAACATAAAGTGGAACACTAAAGGGTACCTTACTTTCTCTGTATTGTTCTATTGTATTTAAAATAAATTCTTTTTCTCTATGCGTTAACTTATCTGAGAAATAGCCCATAGATTTTATAAGCACATTTATATTAGATGTATATCTTGGTAACTTATTAAGGGCAAGATTAAGGTTTATTGCATATTCTTCATAAACTTGCTTTGCGCTTAATTCCCCATGGCTACCTATAATTCTCCCGAGTATTTTCAGTTGCTTTTGGTTGTACGACATAAGTAGAAGCTTATTTGTACTATGAAACTCAACTAGATCTTCTATAAGCATACTTTCTTCTATAACTCTAAAATTCTTCATAATATATAATTTTGTTAAAAAATGCTGCCTTATATTATAGTTTTTAACCCTTCCATCATCCTCGATGGCTGCACTAGGGAATTTATTTATTACAAGTTCACCAAATAATCCTTTTCCTTTAACCGATGATGAACCCTTTTGTGCACTTTTATAAATTTTAACCTCCTTTATGCCGCAAGATGGGGATTTACTTTTCAGTAAAAAGCCATCGACTTTGGGAAGACCTTTTAGAAATTCCTCTCCAAATTCAAACATCTCCGTGCTTAATTCCCTCTCAGTAACATGTTGCACTAATTTAGCAGGTGATAGTTCATCTTCTTTAACAATCCTTATAGCCTCCCTAGGTGTATCTAGTCCTATTTGGACCTCAGGGCAAACTGTTATAAACTCAACATAATCATTTAATTTATCTACTAAATTGCAACCGTCCATCTGACCATTATATCTGCATGCTTCAAAACCTAAACATCTACTCACAACAACTACTGGTTTCACATTATTTATTCTTTCCTTATAAGACAACTTCATATAAAAACATCCTCTCAATAATTTACTATACTTTTTCATTTGATTATATATTTATGTTACCTCAATCACTATACTACTTCAATATTTATTTTAGTTTTCCTCTATTTTATGATGCTCCATAACTTTCTTTTTAATCAAATGTTTGTGTCTATTAATGTAAAAGCATGTAAGATTGATTTAGGTAGTATATAATAATGTTTATAAGTTATATACTGAAAGGAGTTATTATGACAGTTTATAGATTATCAAATGAATTAATATTCCCTCACCCATCTCTTTCAGATGATGATGGGTTACTCGCCATTGATGGAGATTTATCGCAAGAGAGATTATTACTTGCATATTCTAATGGAATATTCCCCTGGTACTCGGATGATGAACCAATACTTTGGTGGTCACCGGATCCAAGATTTATTGTTTACCCAAAAGATATAAGAATCTCTCACTCTATGAAAAAAATACTTAAAAAGAATATATATAAAGTTACCTTTGATACTCACTTTAGAGATGTTATATCTAATTGTTCAAATCTCAGGCGTGAGGCTGGCACATGGATTACAAATGAAATGATTGAAGCTTACTGCAAACTCCACGCACTTGGCTATGCCCACAGCGTAGAAACTTGGTTCAATGATGAATTAGTTGGTGGACTATATGGCATAAGCATAGGAAAATGTTTTTTTGGTGAATCAATGTTTTCTACTATGGATAATGCATCTAAAGTTGCCTTTATTACATTTGGGAGAGTATTAGAAAACAAGGGATTTTCTTTAATTGATTGTCAGGTTCATACAAATCATCTCGAAAGTTTAGGCGCCGTTTATATGCCTAGAGAAAAGTTTTTAGAACTTGTGAAAGATGGAATATCAAAATTGCCTTTAAAATTATCATTATAAGCTACATGAATATTAAAAAATAAATCATCATGAAGACCTAAACCTTCATGATGATTATTTAATTCACTAAAATATTTTAATTATTAAGTGAAATATTCAATTATTGCCAAATCAAAATTAATGTTTATCTGTTCTGAGATATAATTCTTTATATCCTCACTATCTGGTTTCTTATATACATACTTGAATTTTCCATATGGTCCCCATTTTAATAACCTTTTTTCTTCATCCAGATCAAGCTTAGTATTTTTAAATCTCTGCACTATAAGTTCCTTTGCAGCCTTTGTAAATCTATGTTGAATAAGTTCAAAACTTACTTCCTCTTTGTAATCCGCAAGAGCTATTTTTAACGTTTTAAATAGTTCCTTATACTCTGACCTCCAATTATCATATATCATAATAGGTGCAATTATAAATCCTATTGGGTACCCAGCGGAAGCTATTTTTTTAACTGCTCCTATTCGCTCTTTAAATGTCGAAGTATTATGTTCGAAATTATCTATTACATAAGGCGTGTTTAAAGTAAATCTAAATTTTGTGTGTTTATTGTGTTTCAGTTTTAAAAATGGATCAACATCATCAAACTTTGTTACAAGTCTAAGCCTTCCCTTCTCACTCCTCCCAAAAAACTCTATGCATTTTTTTAAGTTTCCACTTAGATGCTCAAGTGCAATTGGATCAGTTATACTTGCACATTCAAAAGAAGTAATACTTGGCAAGTTAGCATCTATATACGTTTGTATATTTTCTAAAATTTCTTCAATATTTAAGAATATTTTCATGAAAGGCTTCTCACCTTGAGTAGTTTGCAGATAACAATATTCACAATTTGCAGGGCATGAACTCGAAAGTGAAAATTGGTAATCTGCGGAGGGTTTACAACTCATTAATTTTTTTTGACCATTTGTTGTAAAAAGAACAGTCTTTTTAGCAGCTGCATAGTTTCTCTCGGGAGACCCAGAGTCTATTACAACTTTTTTTGAATTAACTATAGGTACCTTTAATTCTTCTAGATATTTTATTGTTCCTTTTGATTCCTCATATTTTAACAATTTGGGGTCCATATAGGCAATATCTGGTATAAATAACTTCATTAACTTCACCTCATAGGTATTGTTTTATTAAATAAAGTTATTTATACACTTATCCTATTCATTAATTACATATTTGAAAAACTTATCTAATATTGTACTTGTTAATCACCTTATTTTTTAGTTTTTTACCCAATGTCTCACCTAAAAATCTATCGATCATATCATCCTTAGTAGCTTTCCCGTCTATAAATATATTGAATTTTTTACAAAGCTTGCTTAAATCGCTTTTACTTATATCATAAGTTTTAATAAAACTTTTTGCAGTTTTAATACTAGTCATAGCAATTATTCGTTTATACATTTCATCATTAGTCATGATAACACCTCTAATCTTTTATTTATCAAATACATTAACATTATATCATCTTAATCCTCATCAATACATCAATTATAATAAAATCTATTACTTAATTATATTTTAAAACAAAATAACTGATTGTAGAATAGTCCTACATCCAGTTATTAATTTTATTTCTCATAATATAGCTTAATGACATTTCTCATATACACTTATATTAAAATGGAGTGCAGTTGAAAGTTTAGAAGTCTCAATCGCTTTTTCTCTCATAGCATTGTCAAAAGTCCAATAGTAGGGTGTCATTCTTATAAGATTTTTTACACTTTCCCTATCTTCTAAATGAATATTATACTTAACTTCTGATCTATTTATTAATTTAAAACCCTCAAAAGTAGTTTCTTTTTCCGCGTGTTTTCTAGCATTTACATATAATATC
Source organism: Clostridium estertheticum subsp. estertheticum (assembly GCF_001877035.1). Classification (NCBI taxonomy): domain Bacteria; kingdom Bacillati; phylum Bacillota; class Clostridia; order Eubacteriales; family Clostridiaceae; genus Clostridium; species Clostridium estertheticum. Next base: position 2,602,075 of record NZ_CP015756.1, read on the forward strand.
TCTTTTAAACCATATAAATGCTCAATCCCAGGTGTTACAACTATCAGTTTCCCATTATCTTTTAGAACCCTTTTAAGTTCTAGATCATCAGAAGGTGCAAAATTTCTAATAATAACATCTATGGTATTTGGCATTATGGGTAAATTAAAATTACTGCTTACTATAAAATTTATTTCTTTATCCCTCTTAACTGCATAAGTAACTGCGGATTTCGATATATCTACGCCAAAAAAATTAAATTGTTTGCTTAAAAGACATTTAGATTCATTTGCATATATAGCTTCCTTAAGTCTTGCTAAAAAATATCCTTCTCCACACCCAGCATCAAGTATGTTTATATTTTTTTCACTTATATTCGATATTATTATCTCATTAAGTCTATCTGAAAAAGTGTGATAATAACCTCTATTTAAGAAATCTTTACGACCTTCCATCATTTCCTTACTGTCTCCAGGATCTTTGGTTTTCTTTTGATTAGCTAATAAAAGATTAATGTATCCTTTGCTAGATATATCATAACTATGATTATTTAAACATACGCATTGTTTTTCATTTTTTTCAAGACTTAAATTGCAAACAGGACATTTTAATATAGACTTCATATTTTCTATTGACACAAAATCACTACCTTCATAATTAATCATCTGTAAATTTAGGACTACTTTTTTCGCTAAGATTCACTCCTATTAAATCTAATAAGAATATAACTATTGGTATACCTAGTAGAAGACCCCATGTTCCCATAAAATGTTCTGATATTATTAATGTTGCAAAAGTAAAAAATATTGGAAGATGTGTAGTATCAGACATAAACTTTGGATTTAAAATATAACTTTCAATCGCATGAATTATAAAAATCATAATAAGCACAAAAAATACTTTAACTACCCCACCTATTTTCAAAGCAATTAAACATAATGGTATTAAAGAAATAAATACTCCAGCCACTGGTACAAGACTTAAAATAAATATCATGAATGCAAGAGCAAATAATTGTGGAAAACCCATTATAGTAAGTCCTATAATTGATAATACTGTATTTGTAATTGCTATCATTATTTGAGCCTGGATTACTTTACCAAAAGAATTTAAGAAGTTATTTCCAAAATAACTAAAGTAATTATATGCACCCGATACTCTACTATGTCTAAACTTGTGGACAAAGTTTAAAATACTCTTCTTTTCTAATATAAATACTAGACTTAATAGGAGTGCCATAAAAAAATTAATACTCCATTTACCTAAATTTGTTACTAAAAGCATAATACTTTGAATGCCAGATTTAGCATAACTTGCTATGTCAATCTGATTAACTATTGGTGATAGATAAGGCATAACACCTTTTGTGTTTTTCGCAAAATTAATATACTCCATCTTGTCTAAAATAAGTAAACTTTCAGATATTGCTAATGGTATATATTTTACTGCTAAGAGCGCTATAGTTGCTGTAATAAACACATATATAATTATCGTAATAATGGTTGGACTTACCTTTATAATTTTGTTGATTTGGCAAACTAATAAACTTTGCATACTGTTCACTAAATAAGTAATCATAAAAGTTAATAAAATTAAATCAAAAATGGATCTTATTAAATACGCGAATAATACTAATACTAAAAATAACATTATTTTCATAAGTGACTCTTTCTTACATATCTGCTTTATCGATTGCATTTAAAATACTCCTTCATTTTCTTATATTATTTGCTTTTAATATGTACTACATTTTCTCCAATTTATATCAAAATAACAAATTATTTTTGGACTAGTTCATTATAGCAAATTTTTTAACTTAATTCTATTAATTACTCCTAATAACCTTAATCATTATATTTATGAAATATGTTTTTGTTTATAACAATCTATTTTAATTACGAATAAATATAATAATTTAAAGTTTAGTCCTTATAATTTACTATAATGCCCTAAGTATAAGAAAAATGGTGTATACTATTAATGCGTCTAATAATATTAGGTCCTAAATAGAAAGTTTGGTGGTGTAGTAAATGAAACCAGTAATTATGTTTGTAACTGAATGGTGTCCATACTGTAAAAAAGCACTTGGTTGGATGGAAAATATAAAAAAACAAAATCCAGAATATGCTGATATTGAAATTAAAATAATCGATGAAGAACTAGAGCCCGATATAGCAAAACAATATACATACTATTATGTACCTACTTATTATGTTGATGGCATAAAGGTTCATGAGGGAGTTACCTCTAAAAATATTGTTAATAATATATTTGAAAAAGCTTTTAAATAAAATGGTTTTTTAATTAAAATCAATAAAAACATTATGAAGATGGTCTTAAATTATCCTCTTGATGTTTTTACATTTTATAATTATAAACCTCTATTCTAAAATTATTTTCTAATTTTATGTAATTTATCACTTTTTCAATCTTTATAATAGATAAATCATTATTTTTTGACATACTCAAAGTGCTTTTTCTTATTTCTGATAATGCTGTTTTATAAATGTTTATTTTTTTATTATATCTATCTATCCTATTATTAAAATCACGTTTCTCTTTTCTTATTTTATTTTTTCTATCATCACATTGTTTTATTTTTGTTTTTATACTTAACTCATTAGAATAATTAGAATAAGCTTTTTTATATTCCCTAATAAATATTTTTTTGATGATTTTAAATTTTTCTCTACTCATAAAAATATTAAGTGCTCCATATAGTATTCTACTTTGTTGCTTTTCTTCATTGAGATTATTCTCTAATTCCTTTATATAAAGTTTTAATTCTTCAATATTTCCCCTATTAACTTTTATCATATCTCCTAGTTCTATTTTATACTTTTTATTATCCGCAATTCTAGATTTATTTAAATTTACACTTTCAATAAGTTTTTTTTTATTCACCTCTAAAGATTCACTCTTAAACTTTTGCATCTTAAATAGTTTGAATATGTCCATTCTATAATTAGTTAAGTTTTCAACTAACTTTTTTAATTCTTCTGATTTTTCTACAATAGAATCGCTCAAATCAAATTCCTTTACAATAGAACTAAATATAACATTATATTCTGATGTGAAAATCATAATTTAAAACCCCCTTATTAATAATATTAATTCTTGATTTTTTATTGATGTATACTTTTTTAACTATGGGATATACTATTATTGTAGTCGACAAACAAACATTAAACTTATAGTAGGGAGATGTTAGTTATGTTAAATAATAAATTATTTATAATTTTAGGCGCAGGCAGTATTGCTAGGGCTAAAAATGGGGACTACTAATTAATTCTGTATGAAACTTAAAATACAGAGTAGTAAAGCCAATGATTATTTTAAAATAATCATTGGCTTTATGCTTTTTATTCTATTTATCTTGTTGCTCCCGTGTTTTTAGATTGTGACCGTCCTTGCTGATTTCTTCCGTTTCGTCTGGCATAACCATTAGAACGTGATTTCCCAGTAGACACTTTCTTTGTATCATCCTTACTTGCTATTACTACTATATTACTAGCAGGATAAGGATGATCCTCTATTACTGGTATTGATTTTTTTATAACCTTCTCAATATCCTTAAGAAATGGTTTTTCTTCTATATCACAAAACGATAATGCAATTCCACCTAGTCCTGCTCTGCCAGTTCTTCCTATCCTATGAACGTAGGTCTCTGGAATATTGGGTAAATCAAAATTAATTACATGAGATAGTTCATCAACGTCTATCCCTCTTGCTGCAATATCTGTAGCGACGAGTACTCTTGTTATTCCCTGCTTGAAATTATTTAAAGCAAGCTGCCTCGCACTCTGTGATTTATTGCCATGTATAGCTTGAGCCTCTATACCTTCATTGTTCAAATCCTTAGTGATTTTATTTGCTCCATGTTTTGTTCTTGAAAAGACTAAAGCAGAAACTATAGATTTATCTTTTAAGAGATGAATAAGCAATGATTTTTTATCTTTTTTATCTACAAAATATACTGCTTGTTCAATAAGTTCTATAGTTGATGAAACAGGTGTTACTGCTACTTTAACTGGATTAACAAGAATATTATCCACAAGCTTTGAGATTTCACCAGGCATAGTTGCTGAGAATAACATAGTCTGTCTAATCTTAGGCAATTGAGCTATTATTTTTTTTACATCACGTAAAAATCCCATATCAAGCATACGGTCTGCCTCATCAAGTACAAACATCTCAACATGATGTATGTTTATAAATTTCTGCTGCATAAGATCAAGTAATCTACCAGTGGTTGCAATTAAAATATCTACTCCATCTTTTAACGCATCAGTTTGTTTTTTTTGTGATACTCCTCCAAAAATTACAGTACTAGTAAGATTCATGTACTTACCATACGAATCGAAACTTTCTCCAATTTGAATTGCAAGTTCTCTTGTAGGTGCGAGTATTAAAGCTTTAATATTTTTGGGTCCTTTTATAACCTTTTGTTTTCCACAAAGAATTTGTAGTATAGGAATAGCAAACGCTGCAGTTTTTCCAGTACCTGTTTGAGCACAACCTAGAAAATCTTTACCTTCTAATATGCTAGGAATTGATGCCTCTTGGATAGGTGTAGGTTCCACATATCCCTCATCATTTAATGCTTTTTTTATTGGTGTAATGAGATTTAAATCTTCGAATAACATTTTTTCTCCTTTGGAAGTGGCTGTCTTGAACTTTAAATGTCACAAATCACTAATATCCTGTTATGAATCTTCTTGAAAATTGGAAACAACAACTTTCTTCCATGATTATATTGCATCTAAGAAACCACCCTTTATTAGCGATATGAGCATATTTAGGCTGATTAATCTTCATTTAGCTCTGACTTTATAGGTCTTTGATATATAAATAAATATGTTTCATTTTTATCAACTTCAATTTTTAATTTTATAATTTAAATATTCGTAACACTCATATTTTTTAATTATAACATATTTCTACTCTTCTAGCTATTATTCTGATTTTTATAACCCATAATAGACAATAATAAGTTTTTTTAATTTTTTTCATATACTAATTTAAAATGAATATAAATGACGAATTATCATAAACTACACTTATAAAATTTTATTTACAAAAGGAGACATTTTTATGAATGAAAGCTTTAATTTCCCCATGAGTATACCTAAGCAACACCAAGGTAAGCAACCAGGTTTTGAAACATTAATGAACCCAAGACCTATTTTTGAGGATCCAAATTGCATTGCTTCTGGAAAGTTAATGAATAAAGTTGCCCTAATCACAGGTGGTGATAGTGGAATTGGTAGAGCAGTTGCTCTTGCATATGCAAGAGAGGGTGCTGATATAGTCATAGTATATCTTAATGAACATGAAGATGCGGCAGAGACTAAAAAGCTTGTTGAATCAAAAGGTAGAAAGTGTATCTTGATTCCGGGAGATATTGGCGACGACACTTTCTGTGTAAATGCTGTCAGTCAAGCAATAAAAGAATTAAATAAAATAGACATTCTTATAAATAACGCCGGAGAACAACATCCTCAAAACAGTATTGAAGATATTACAAAAGAGCAACTAGAGAGAACTTTTAAAACTAATATTTTTGGAATGTTTTATATGGTTAAAGCAACATTACCATATTTAAAAGAGGGAGCTACAATTATAAATACCTCATCAGTCACTGCCTACAAGGGTCATAAATCATTAATTGATTACTCATCAACTAAAGGCGCGATAGCTACATTTACTCGTTCGCTCGCTCTTTCCCTTGCAAGTAGAAAGATACGGGTAAATGCAGTTGCTCCAGGCCCTATATGGACGCCACTTATCCCCTCATCTTTCAGTGATAGTGATGTTGGTGAATTTGGAAGTAATACACCTATGGGAAGACCTGGCCAGCCCGTTGAGCTTGCTGAAACATATTTGTTTTTAGCATCAAATGGTGCATCCTATATAAGTGGTGAAACTATTCACGTTAATGGTTGTACTATTATAAATGGATAATACATCCCACTAATCAATTAGCATAGTTTATATTATTTTCGTACTCAAAAATAAAAAACGAGAAAATAGACAGCAATTCTTTGCTGCCTATTTTCTATTAAATCATCTCTTTTAAATTTTCATTGCTTAATCATGTATTAATACATATAGACATATTTTTTTATATTTTGGAAAAATTCATGTATTTTCTGTTAATATATCCACACATATAATAATAGCTCATTGGCAATTATATATAGCAAAAGTATTATTAAAAGTGATTTGACTTTTATAAATTTGTACTATTAAATTATTTTTATAAAGGGGGAATTTCATCTTGAAAAAAACGCTTATTGTTACACTTATTGTAATCTTGCTTTTCAATATAGGAAATATATCAATAACAGCTGCTGCAAATGATACAAACAAAAAAGAAAATAGCAATATATACGATGTAACAATGAAACAAGATATTTTATGCTTAATGATTGCTTATCCTGAATACATTAAAAATATAGAGAAAAATAATGGTTATGTATATCTAAACATGAAATCAGGTAGAAAAATATGCTACGATGATAAAAAAGTAAAGAGCGTTCAAGAAAAACTTGTAAACCCAGACCTTCAAGACACTTTAGCTCAAATTTATCCTTTATCTCCTATTAGATGTGTTATGAGAGCAGATTTTGATCCAGGCCGTTATAGATCTTACGGGTTATTATCTGAAGTTTATGGTACATCAAAACAAGTCATAGAAAATAACCTTACAAAAGTTAATATTATTTACAATAATTATCAATTTAACAAGTGCAATAACGCATCTAATTCATTAAAATCAGTTATGGAAGAATTAAAGCCTTTATTAAAAATGGACCAAAATTTGCGAAACTGTCTTTTACCTTGCAGCGGAACCTTTAATTATCGAGTAATTTCAGGTACTAATAGATTAAGTCCACATTCTTTTGGAATTGCTATTGATCTTGCCAGTGACAAAAGGGACTACTGGAAATGGTCTACCAAGGCTGCAGGGGAAAAAAGACTATCATCATATTCAACTGAACTTGTAAAAATCTTTGAAAAAAACAACTTTGTTTGGGGTGGTAAATGGTCCCACTTTGATATTTTACATTTTGAGTATAGACCTGAAATAATTTTAAAAGCACGCTATTTTCCAAGTAGCAACGTTCTAAAAAAAACATGGTATGAAGGCGCTCCAATACAAGAGGTTTCTATAAAAAATGCGATATATAAAATTGATTCATTAATAAAATAATAGGAGTATAATATTATGAATTTACGTAAAATTCAAAAATCACAATCATTCAAACTTAAATTACTTATATTTGTCATACTTCTTTTGTCAATGCAAGTATATATTAGTTATGCAAATGTTATTACTGATGAATCAAAAAAAGAAGTAACTAATTATATAAACCAAATTTTTAAAAACAGAAATAAAGCTATATTAAATGGTGATTTAGAATTAATACAATCATTTTATAATATGGACACAAAATATGGCACCTGGGCATATGAGTATGAAAAGAAAAAAATGGATTACATTAACAATTGGGCTGAAAAACAAGGAATTAAATTTACGGATATTGTTCCAACTTTAATTATAAAAAGAATTAAAGAAAACAATGGTAATTTTTCTATATATTTATTATGTTCAACTGAATACAAATATATATATATAGATGAACCAAAGCTTGAAAACACATCAAGGATTGGAACATACCACAACTTGCAACTTATGAGTAAAGATGGTTCTTGGGTTATCTCTAAAGAATGGTACAAAGACCCTTTCGCAAATTCTTTAGACCTAAGTAATATAAAAGCAGATTCAATAAAAGAATATATATTATTTCAAAAACGGAGAGATTTTAAAAACATAGGTCAAAGACGAATGGATACAGTAAAATATGCTGATAAATATTGTGGCGCTGCAAGCGATAGTGAGTATAAATATAACATGATTTATCGTGACTATAATCCTCAAGGTGGAGATTGTGCAAACTTTGCATCCCAAATTCTTTTTGAAGGAGGAAAATTTAGAAAAAATTCCACATGGAGTTCAGATAAAAACGGAGCAACAAAAGCTTGGCTTAATGCAGATAGCTTTAAAAGATATATTATATATAGCGGTAGAGGATCCGTAATTGCCTATGGAAGTTATGACAAAGTATATAAAGCTAGTTATAAATTACTGCCAGGTGATATTGTTGCTTATGAAAACAAAAATGATATTACTCACATTTCTGTTGTTACAGGGGCTGATTCAAGAGGATACTCTTTGGTTAGTTGCCATAATTCTGATAGAAGTAAAGTGCCTTGGGACCTTGGATGGAGTGATAAAAATATTAAATTTTGGTTGATTAAAGTTCACTTTTAATAAATTATAAGGAGATGAAATTATATGAAAACAGAAGAACAAATCAAATCAGAAGTAACAAGGCAAGTTATCGATAATATGAAAACCTCTTTAAATGATGAATTAACTGAAGTTGAAAAGGAATTTGAAGAAACTTATAAAAGTAAACTTGAACAGGAAATACAATACACTTTAGAACTCTCAGAGACTGGTCTTGCACATAATTCAAGTAAAACAATAAAAGTAGAAAACAAAAAGTTACTACAACAATTAGATAATATAAGAAGCGACAAAATTAAAGTTGAGAATAAAATAAAAACTTTAAATGAGTTTGAGAATATATAAACCTAATAATCTTTTAGATCAGATTTAACATAAGCCTATAAGTTTTATAGGCTTATGTATTTTTTTATTCTCTATATACAAAAAGTAACTCAGCTACCTATAATATATTTTTTCACTAAATTGAAATATATAAATTATCTTAAATACCCAATTGACCAATTTAAGTCAAAAATGCTATTATGAACTAAGTAATTGAAATATAAAAAATATTTGGTAGGTGATTAATCTATGAGTCAGTGTAACTGTACTAGTTGTAATAACACTCTATGTGCGAAAAAAGTTCCCATATTTTCTTCGCTCTCAGATGAGCAGATAAAAAAGATTGTAGATATGACGGGACATAATTCTTATGAAAAAGGAGACATCCTATGTCGAGAGGGAACGAAATCTGATACTTTATTTATAATTAATGAAGGTGGAGTAAAGATTTCAAAATTCACTAAAGATGGTAAGGAACAAATTGTTCACATTCTAACTAGTGGTGACTTCTTTGGTGAACTAAGTCTTTTTAATGATAACGAGACTTATAATTTTAACGTTTACGCTATATCCGCACTAAAAATATGTACACTTACTAAGCAAAACATGGATGGAATTCTTATAAATAATCCTGAAATTTCTTTGAAATTACTTCAAGTAATTACAAAACGTTTAAATCAGACTGAAAATCTTGCTCAGAATCTTGCTACAAATGATGCTGAAATTAGAATTGCTTATATGATATTAGTATTTGCTGAAAAATATGGTGTTTCTACTGCTCATGGTCTTCAGGTTGAGTTACCTATTAATCGAGAGGAGATGGCAAGTTATGTTGGGGTAACAAGAGAAACAATAAGCAGAAAGCTTAGTAAATTTGAAGATTTAGGGATTTTAGTTCATAAAGGTAATAAGCTATTAGTTATAAAGCAATTAGATATGTTAAAATCTTATGTGGAATAAATAATAACATTCCTTTACTACTCTAGTTGACTTATACTTTTTATTATAGTATTATTTATTTTAGTAAATATATTATATTATGATATATTTATATTTTGTAATTGATAAGGAGAATTAACTTACCATGAATATTTCTACTAAAGGAAGATACGGTTTAAGAGCAATGGTAGATATAGCTGTGCATTCATTTGGTGACTATATACCATTAAAAATTATTGCTGAAAGACAAGCAATTTCTGAAAATTATTTGGAACAAGTTTTTTCAATACTTAGAAAAGCTAAACTAGTGAAAAGTGCGAGAGGATCACAAGGTGGTTATACCCTTTCAACTGAAGCATCAAAAATCACAGTAGGCGAGGTTTTAAGAATACTTGAAGGTGACTTAAATATCGCAGGTGATGTTGATGGAGCCTCTGGTCTTGATAATAATATAAAGGTTTGTATAGACACTATCGTATGGCAAGAAGTTAATAAACAAATTAATAAAGTTATGGATTCTGTAACTCTACAGGACCTAGTAGAAAAATATAAAAGTCTAAACTCAGAGTATACCCTAGACTTTATAATATAAATAAAGAATAATGGCACCTGTATTATACAAGTGTTGTTATTCTTTATTTATATTTATGACCATTTTATTATTTAAATGCATATATTAATTCTTAAATATAATCATAATTTAAATGTTTAATCACCTTATAAGTTTACATTTCATATATTGAAATGCAAATGATAAAAAGGGAGAACATATATGGAATTAATTTTATCTGCATTATCATTTAGTTTATCCTCTAACCTAGATAACGTAGTTATAGGAATTGCTTACGGAATAAAGAAAGTAAAAATAGGGATAATTGCAAATCTTATAATAGCAATTGTAACATCTACAGCAACATTTTTATCTATGCTAATTGGGGTTTATATATCAGAATTTTTGCCTCGCACTGCAGCCAATGGAATAGGTGCTATTATTATTATTATTTTGGGATTATATTTTGTATCCCAAAGCATAATAAAGCTTGTTAATAATACGAAGTCAAAGGAACTTGCCTTAAAAGATATCACTGATATGATAGAGTATGCTGAAAAATCAGACTTAGATAATTCTGGTGATATAAGCAATAAAGAAGCACTAATTATAGCATCTGGATTAACCTTTAATAATTTAGGAACAGGGATTGCCGCAAGTATAACAGGAGTTAGTATACAGTTTACAGTCATATCAACATTTATATTAAGTTTTCTTGCAATCAAATTTGGAGAAACCGCAGGTAATCATGTTTTGGGTAAAATTTTAGGTAAATTTGCCCCATTATTTTCAGGTATATTGCTAATATTACTTGGTATTATTGAATTTATAAATTAACATTTTTAAATTTATATAATATAGATTATTAGTAAATACTATTTGAAATATCCAAAACCATAAACAGACCTAATACACTATAAGATATTTATATTGTATTAGGTAAAATGAGATTATAAAATTTATTAGATAATCTTTCTCTCTTGGATTTATTTCAAGTAAATTATAATAAACATAGATAATTATTGTTATTAAGAGTAAACTTAGGAATATAAACATTTATTGTTAAACAAAGGAGGAATAATTTTGGATGTAAATCAAATATCACAATTATCACAGCTTATGGGTATTGGAGGCACACAATCAGTTACAGGTGTTTCAGGAAGTGATGCTAGTACCGGTTTTGAAGCTTTGCTTAAGCAACTAGTGGATAGTTCACAAAAACAGACTTCAAATAGTGTTGGGGCAAGTACTCCTATCATAAACAATAAAACTAGTGGAGTCGAAAGTATATCATTACAATCCCAAAAGGCTCAACAACTTCAACAGATGGTCATGCAACAAATGATGCAGATTATGACAACTCAAAATGCAGACAGTAGTTCAAGTACTGGTACAGATGGAAGTAACAGTAGTTCAGAAAGTCTCTTTCCAAGTACAAACAACAATAAAGACTTATCTCAATTAATACAAACTATAACTCAACAACAAAATAGTACCGGTAATAGCACTAATATTAATAATTCAAATTTAATAAGCACTGTTCTAAGCAATAGTACTTTATAAATTTAAAATTATGTGTGTATTATTGACAAATTAAAAGCACCCATACTTTGGGTGCTTTTAATTAATTGTTTTTACTTTATGCTTATTACTTCTTCATTTAATTCAAATAAGTCCTGCAAAATCCCATCAATAATATTTTCATCAATAAATGCTTTCAATTTTGGATTACGTTCTTCAGTATTAATATACTGAAGAAAATACCCACCCACTTTTTTTGCAATACTTAATTTAATAGATATATTTTGCTCTATTCCATCCTTATTAAATAAAATAAAAGTAACGTTATCATCGGTATATTTTATACATACTTTTTTATAAAACTTAATATCTATATATTCATTTAAATCTGTTATTGCTCGAATATTTTTTATATTGTATTTATCCAAATTCCCATTAAAAACATCCACAAAATTTTGCATTGCTTTGCTAATTATAGTTCTATCAATAGTCATATTTCTAAATTGCAAAACTAATTCTTCCTTCCAATTCATCTTATTCACTCCCCCTATAACATATCCTCCTATTAAGCTATTCATAAAAAATAAAAAAGATACTGTGTTTATTTGAATTTAACTATATTTTACATAAATAATATACCCTATAGGATAGACCTTTCATTGTCTACTCCATAGGGTATATTTTAATCTTGATTAATTCTTAACTACCTAACTCCTTCACTCACAAGGATATATATAATTAGCTGCAGTACGTACTTCTATTTCACTTGGGTCACTTATATCATCGTCTGGAAGTACAAATACTAGTTTCTTCTCAATTGTACCACATTCATTGCTACTACATTCATTTCTACATACTATTGTAATAAATCCTCTAAATGCAAGTATTCTATGGAACTTATCATATATAATACATGCAACAGCAACTTTTTTATCAAAGCATACATTATTTACTTGTATTCTTACAGTTAATAGTCTAGCACCATGTTTTTCCATGTCTACTGGATCTGCATTAATAACACTACATAAATCACATGAACATTTATCGCATTTATCATTTTTACCCATTTAATAAAACTCCTTTTCATATAAAATTTTACATATATCTATTCAATATATTTTCAACTTTTACATTGATATATGTTCTCCTAAATAAGATTAGTATCTTAATTCAGATCTAAAAAGTTAAATTAATGGGTTTATATATAATTTTGATAATGTATACTCTACACTATAATATATTCAGTTATAAATATTTTTGTGAATAAAATTAAAGATAAAGAGCCCTAGGAATTACTCAGCGCTCTTTAACTATTTTTAAAATTAATAATTACTACTTCACTACATCTTTTACATACTAATACAGCAGATCCATCATTACAGTTCTTAAATTCAAATTCTGTAATAGGTTTATCTGTTTTCAAGTCTTCAATATTTCCACACTTGCACAGTAACTTCATTCTAAATCCCCCATTCACTCAAACATCCTTAAATTATTGTACATCAAATCTTAAAAAATATCCACTACCCAATAGTTAATACATTCCTACCTTTTGATTTTAAGTGTCAATTTTAGTTAAAGAGCATATTATATAATGACTAAAGTCAAGGAGTGATATTATGTCGACGTATGAAAATAGACAACCTTATACTGATTGTTGTGACGATTATTATGATAAGTGTGATTGTTGTGATCCATGGTTTGAACCATGGTGTGATCCTTGGAGTGATCCTTGGAGTGACGATAATTGTTGTAGAAAAGAACATTCCAATAACCATTGCTATAAAGAAAACTAATATAAAAGCGGAGTTGATATTTAAGCGCAACTCTGCTATTTTAAAAAGTCGATAATTATTTGTATTGCCTAAATAAAAAAATTTCAGCCTAAGGTAAACCAAATTCTATATCAATTATTCTTTATATTTTTCAATATACTCCAAAAGTGCCATACTAACTAAATCCATGCTTTTACAATCTTCATGTTTTTCTGTAAAATCCTTAAATTTATCCCACACATATGAATATACTCTAATTGTATTTGTCGTCTTGAATTCTTCATCAAGCATTTCTTCATCAATCTTTAATTCTTGTGACTTCGATGTATCAATTATAATTTTGTAATCAGTTTTTTGCTTTTCTATTTCAGTCTTACCTGCTACTTTTTTCTGTTCTTTTACAAAATCATAAGCTGAATCAATAGCTTCATCTATGCTATCAGAATTAAAGCTCACACAAGGAATTGTATCATCTAATGTTAAACAAAACTTAGAACTTGATTGGATTTTCACCTTAAATCCTGCATCAATTAATTTCTCTAATTTATTCATTGTTGCACACCCTTTACTTTTATATTTATTATATTTACTTCCTTTTCAAATATAATACATTTTTTAAATCAATTTCAGTTATTTATAAATTTAGTATGCCATGCATTAAAGTATATTATTCCATAACAAAAAATCTTACAACTTCTTAAATACTTAAATATATTGTAAAGTATTAATATATCGTCTAATTTAATCAAAAAAACACCCCCAGATATATATAGTTTCATATATACATCTAAAAGTGTTTTTTATCATCAACTCATCAAAACTCAGATGTCTCTGCAATCGCTTACTTTAAGCAATAGCATTAACCCTCAAATTCCTCTGGATACTCCGCATTGTAATAGACATCCTGAACATCTTCATTATCCTCAAGTGTATCTATTAAATCCTGAACCTTAGCTGCACCTTCCATGCTAACAGGAACCATATTATCTGGAATCATTGTAACCTCAGCTGATGCAAACTCAAAACCTGCTTTCTCGAGCACTTCTCTTACCTGTCCAAAGGTTTCTACAGTAGTAATAATTTCAAACATTTCTTTATCTGCATTAAAATCTTCGGCCCCAGCTTCAAGAGCTATCATCATGATTTCATCCTCGTCCATACCTTCAGTTCTCTCTATTATAATTTGCCCTTTTTTTGCAAACATCCAGCTCACGCATCCAGCTGCTCCCATATTTCCATGATGTCTATCAAAAGCATGCCTTACTGTCGCAACGCTTCTATTTTTTTTGTCCGTTAACGTTACTACTACTACAGCAACACCTTCTGCTCCATATCCTTCATAAACTATTTCTTCGTAGTTTACGCCTTCGAGCTCCCCAGCGCCTTTTTTAATTGCTCTATTTATTGTGTCCAGTGGCATATTATTAGATTTAGCCTTTGCAACTACGTCTCTAAGATGAGCGTTGTTCTCTAACTTAGATCCACCATTTTTAGCTGCCATTATTATTTCTTTACCTAATTTCGTAAAAACTTTACCTCTTATAACATCAATTTTACCTTTTTTTTGTTGAATATTATGCCATTTTGAATGTCCTGACATTTGAAATCCCCCCCAACTATTTTAATGTGGAATATTCCTAACCGAGTTAATAAATATCGATATTTCTATGAATTAACTACAAGTACATTACCTTCATATTATATCATAGAAATAAAGCACTTTTCAAATAAATAAGTAATGTATATTTTACTTCTCTTTCTCATTTAAAAGTGTTGAATTTATAACTTCATTATCATAAAGTCTATGTTCTAGCTTAAAGTACATTTTCTCCTTCTCTTCTTCAAACAAAGCCTTTCCTGAGGTAACCTCAGTTATTTGTGACTTTAGGTTTTCCAAATTGCTATACTGACAGAGTATTTTAATTTTTACAATGTCTGTATACTCTACATTTTCTATATAAAAGTTATCTTTAGCACAGACATGTTGCACTTTTCCTAGTAAATCATATTCAATTATTATTTCGAGTGAAACACCTTTAACTTTTTCAACTACCCCACCCTCTTTAATAGCTAGGGATGCACCTTTTGAATACGCTCTTGCAAGCCCTCCAGTTCCTAGAAGAATTCCTCCAAAATATCTAGTTACTACCACTACTACATCAGTTATATCACTTTTTTTCAACACTTCGAGCATTGGAATTCCACCAGTACCTTGAGGTTCTCCATCATCACTATACCTTTGTATTTCTCTTCTTTCACCAATTATATATGCATAAACATTGTGCCTTGCTTGTTTGTGCTTATTTTTAATTGTTTGAATAAATCCCTTAGCTTCCTCTTCATTTTCAACTCTTTTTCCATGACCAATAAATATTGATTTTTTTTCTTTAAATTCAGCAATTGATTCATCTTTTATAGTAAAATAGCTCATTTTAATTATCCCACCTATGATTAAATGTTCTAAGTCAGATTTAATTTTGCCCTAACTTTATATCTCTATTTGCCCCATCAGCAATAAAAAACCCTGCGCAGCATTAATTATGTATTGTTTATCTGTGTTTTCATATATATACTTTATTTTTACAATAGCTTTTTCACTCTTTATTTTACCCAGGGACTTTATTGCATAACTTATAACTTGTGGATTTTCATCCTCAAGTGCTCTAAGTAATGCTCCTTCAGCTCTTAAGTCACCTAATTTCCCCATAGCTGAGACTGCCATTCGTCGCACATTTATAAATTTATGCACGGATGCCTTAATTAATATATTCAAAGAAGATTTTTCATTTAATTCCCCTAAAATCCAAATTGCAACCTCTTTGTCCTTCGGATGCATCTCCACATAATTGTTCCTTATTAACTCAATTAATTGGTTTTTATTATCCTCACTTATAGAATTTAAAAAATAGATTTTATCTTCTTTCCCTGCTTTAGCAATGCTCTTAAAAAGTTCATCAGTATCATTGCTATGCACTAAAAATCTATATTTAATTTTACCATCTATAATATGTTTTTGTACAATGGCATTATCCAAATTTCTAATTTTACATATGGCCTCCATGGTTTTTCCTTCCAAAAACAAGAAATAGGATATTTCCTCATTAGAATATTTACTAATAGATAACCAGTCAATTTCAACTAATCCTTTTTTCAAAAACGTCGCTCCTTACCTTATAGTTATTTTTCTTTTAGTATCTCTGAGATAATCTTAATTCCCTCTTCTATTTCAGGCTTTTTTATTTCCGAAAAACTCAACCTAAAATAATTGTTGCCTTCTTTTGCATTTTTATAAAATAGTACTCCTGGTGTAATTAAAACCTTCTTATTCATACATCTATAAAACAATTCCATTGAATTAATCTTTAGATCAGTAGCTATTTTAAAATAAAAATGAATTCCTCCTCCAGGCGTATAATAACTAGCCTTGTCACCTAAATATTTTTCTATACAATCTAACATAAAATTATATTTATCTTTATATGCCGTATTTAGGCGACTTATGTGCTCTTTCCAAAGATCCTTATTTATATATAAATCTAAAGCACGTTGCATGAGGCTAGATGTTGATATGTCTGTATTGATTTTAGAATTTTGAATATACTCCTTACATTTTTGTGGTGATATCATATATCCTAGCCTTATCCCAGGTAAAAATATCTTTGAAAAACTCTTTATATAAATAACTTTATCATTTATGTCTAAGCTCTTAAAACTTTTATATTCCTTATTATCATATATAAGTTCAGATAAATAATCATCTTCCACTATATAAAAGTCATATATTTCTGCTAGTTCTAATATTCTTACCTTTTTCTCAAAACTATAAGTGGCACCTGTTGGGTTCTGGAAATAACTCATTGCATAAAAGCATTTAATTCTATTCTTTTTTAATATTGCTTCAAATTGGATTAAATCCACACCATCCTCTAATATGTCAACTTCAAATATATTAGCTCTTCTCCATTTAAAAACTGTCAGTGCACCACCATATGTTGGCTTTTCTACAATTACATTGTCATGAACGTTAATTATAGATTTTGAAACTATATCAATTCCCTGTTGTGCACCTGAGAGTATCAATATATCTTCACTACTTACCTTATTATCCCAAAAGAAAGCACTTATGCTATTTCTAAGTCCCTCATACCCAAGTGATTCCTTATATGCAAAAGCCTCCGTACCATCTCTATCTAATACCTCATTCAACACATCTTTAAACACTGTCACCGGAAAAAATTCACTACTTGTGATTTCTCCTGTAAAATCCACATAACTTTTTAGATTTTGACTAGATATTTTTTTAAGTGTATTAGAATATTCCTTTTTAAACTTAATGTTTGTGTCTCTTCTTTTAGCATAAGTACCACTTCCCATCTTTTGATATGCATACCCCTCAGCTTCAAGTTTTTTATAAGCGCTTACTATGGTAACCTCATTAACTTTCAATATTTTGGCTAGTTTCCTTATTGAGAGTAATTTTTCACCATCATCAATATTATTTTCATCAATTAATTTCTTTATATGCTTTGATATTTCTAGGTATTTAGGAATGTCGTTACTAAATTTTATTTCATATCTATACATATTTTCACCTGCTTATTTCAAAAGTATTAAACGAAATACACATTTTGCTTAATCAATATATTGTCCTTATCTATCTTAAAATCTCTACTTTCTTTTTTAATAATATCTCTTTTCCATAGTTTATTAAGAACTTCTTCCATATCTATATCAAATTCCTTAAACAAATCATCCGACATAATTTCTTCGGCACTTACAAACTTATCTTGTTCCCGCATATAGTTCAAAAGCAAATTACAATTATCCTTAATACTTAAGTCTACACTCTGTTCTAAAAACGTCATTGTTTCTTGGATTACCTCTTTTATATTTGATTTTTCAAAAAACAATTTATCAACGCAAAGTTTAAAGTCTTCATCTAAATTAAGTGCCATAGTCATAACATCCTTGCTAATCATATACCCAGATGAATTAACAAACAGCTTTGAGTACTTTTCTATACACCTTGTTGCAGAACTGTATGAAGTATATATAGCATCACTCCATAAATATTTTTTACAAACTCCCATTTCTTTTAATAATTTACCTAAAAAACTAATACCCCACCGTTCTCTATCAACATCAGGAAAAAGTCTGCCACCGTCATACCTTACTGTTATATCCATATCTTTTGAAAATATTAACTTTGATGACGAGAAAATCCTATGCAAATATCCACCTTTTAAATTATTAGAATAAACTTGAATAAATTTTTCCTTACTCATAAGTTTAACATGAACTGAAATGCCTTCTTCCTGCGAATATAAGTTCCTAATTTCATCATAATTTTTATCAACAATTACGATAAAATCAATATCTGATTCTTCCCATAAATCACCTGTTACCATACTTCCAAAAACCATTACTGATAAAACAGATTTATCAATTTTCATCCTGTCAACCACACTATTAAAAGCCTTCTGATATTGTAAAATAGTTTTTATCATTCTCTTCCCCCACTAATTTTTAATATAATTTATTATTATTCCTCTATCCTTCATTATAGCACTACATTTTTAACAATTACAAATAAACATATCATTAAAAAATAAAGAGAAACAAGTTTAATTTTTATTAAACCAATTCTCTCCATTCCCATAAACAATTATTTTCAATCACATTTTGATAATTTCAGCATATTATCAACTTTACACCTTAATACTTTAATTACATCTGATGATATTTCATCAACGCTGTCTGTTAATTCTAGAGCGTTCTTAATTTTTGAACTACGGCCGAAACTTGTATTCGTCAAGCTAACTGCAGTAGCTGAAAAATCAAGGGATGCAAGTGATAAAGTATATAGAGTATCTAACAATGGTTTTACATCATTTTCAAAATAAGCTCTTGCCTTAAAATCCAACGGTAATTTATCTAATTCAAATTTTAAGATATTTATGTCTACAACCTTATCTGCCAATAATTTAATGCAAGAACTATTAGATGTATCCGCCGAAGAAGCTAATGACTGATCAGTAGAATTCCCACTAATTATGCTCCCAATCCGTTTGTTCATATCATGTATTATTTGTTGTTGTATTTGTTGATAATTTATACGATCTTGAATTGATCTTTTATCTTGATCTTCTTCATTATCTGAATTCGACTTTTTTTCTCCCATAACTACTCCTACATTCTTTAATAACTGTTATAGACTAATATTAAATTATATAAGATAGATTTAAATTTTATTACACTTATAAAAAATTTCCATTAAGAAACACAACTAATTTAAAATGTATTTCTTGCATTTATTGTAAACTTCATCATCTCCTCGTACTGACATAAGTGTTCCTTCCTCATTGTACTCTTCTGAATCAACCATTGAACCCCTATGTAAATATGCAACCATAGACTGATCAGTGTATGGAATAAGCACATCAATTTTTTTAAGAGTGTATGGAAGATCTGTGCAAACATGTTTTAATAGTCCATCCAAATTCGTACCATTTTTAGCCGATATCTCTATACATTTTAATTCCTTATATTTTTCTTTGATTTTCAAAATATTTTCTGGCGATGCTTTATCAATTTTATTTAACACCAATATCACTGGTTTATCAATTACGTTTAATTCTGTCAATACACCATCTACAGCCTCTATTTGTAGCTCTGCAGTTTCAGATGATACATCTACAACATGTAACAACAAATCAGAGTATACCACTTCTTCAAGCGTTGATTTAAAAGCTTCAACTAAGTCATGAGGGAGTTTCCTTATAAAACCTACTGTATCCGTTACTGCTGCCACTCTATTATCAGGTAATACTAGTGCTCTTGTTGTTACGTCTAGTGTTGCAAAGAGCATATCTGCTTCAAACACTTTGTCCTTTTGAGCAACACTTTTTAATGCTGCTACATCACACAATGCATTTCTAAGCGTTGATTTACCAGAATTAGTGTATCCTACTAAAGATACTTTTGAGATGCTTTCTCGACTTCTCTTCTCCCTTTGTACACTTCTCGTTGTTCTTATTTTTGCTAATTCTTTGTTTAAATCAAAAATACCTTCTCTTATTCGCCTTTTATCAATTTCTAACTTTTTCTCTCCTGGTCCTCTTGTTCCAATTCCAGCACCTGTCCTTGAAAGCATTGTTCCAAGTCCAGTTAATCTTGGTAATCTATATTTTAATTGTGCAAGCTCAACTTGTATTTTGGCTTCCCTGGTTCTTGCTCTTCGTGCAAAAATCTCTAAAATTAGCGTAGTTCTGTCTATTACCTTACACCCAAGAACTTCTTCCAAGTTTCTTACTTGAGAACCTGATAATTCATCATCAAATATAACTAGATTTGCTCTTAATGCTTGCCTTAGACCTGCTATTTCTTCAGCTTTTCCTCTTCCTATATATAAAGCTGCATCTATTTTATGTCTATTTTGAAGTATGGCGTCTACAGTCTCTACATTACATGCTCTTGCAAGTTCCGTGAGTTCAACTAAATCCTCTTCACTACCTATCCCTACTAAAATAGCTCGTTCTGTATCATCTTCAATAACGTCACACGTTTTCATTAATTTTTCAATGTATTTAATTTTGTCTAAAATATCATATTCAATTACTTCATTTAAACTTATTGGACCCACTTCTTCTTCTACTAAAATACCCTTATCTATTCCACAAAAACCTATGTTGTATTTTAAATTTTCCTTTTCCGGACTTACTCCAATAGCCACTATACAATCTAATTTTAGTTTTACAAGTGCTGACATATCAAGCGCTGACAGTCTAGAATTGCCATTTGGATGGGTGTGTATTATTTTAACCCCTGATAAACGTCCTTCTCTAATATCAATTATAGGCAGTTCAACAGTACTACTATCGCCAATACCCATACTTATAATCTGGCCCTTTCTATCTATAGCTGCACTAACTTCTCTATCTAGATTTTGTGTTACCTCAACTAATATATCTACCAATTCAACAGATAAAATAGAATCTTTAGAAACGCTTAATTCACAAGCCTTTTCTAATTTATTTAAAATTGAATTTTTAACTCCATCTATATTTCCATATATCATAGTACATCACTCCATTCTACTAATATTTTATCTAATTTTCTTATTCTTATACTTGACAAGTTTCTTATAATTTTATACTATTGAGAGCATATTGTAAATATGTAAAGAGGGCGGGATTAACATTGAATGATAAAAAAATAAATATTCTTATATCAAAAGATCAAATTAATGAACGAATTGAACAACTTGGTACTGAAATTTCCAAAGATTATTTCGGGAAAAAATTATATGTCCTATCATTGCTCAGAGGTAGCTTTATATATACTGCAGACCTTGTACGTCAAATCACTGTACCTACAAAAATAGGCTTTATGACAACTTCAAGTTATGGAGATGACGAAGAATCAAAAGGACTCGTTAATATTGTAAATGACATACCTGACAATATTTCTGGGTTTGATGTATTAATAGTTGATGATATTGTTGATACTGGTTTAACTATGGATTTCGTTGTGAATCACGTTAGATCTTTAGGCGCTGCTAGTGTTAAAACTTGTGTTCTTTTAAATAAGATAGAAAGAAGAAAGGTTGAAATAACCCCTGATTACTATTGCTTTGAGATTCCAGATCTTTTTGTAGTTGGTTATGGATTAAATTATGGAGACTATTATAGAAATATACCATACATATTTAATTGGGAAGATTAATTTAAATTCCCTATAAATACATAAAAGTATAAAAAATAAAGTGCGCACCGCGCGCTTTATTTTTTGTATTTTTATTAATTGCTATTTCCTAGTTTAAATCCAGTTCCATTTAAATCTAATTGAACTGAAGTATTAGGTGTTTTACCAACTATAATAGTTTCAGCAATTGGCACCTCATTTGTTACCTCAATATCATTACTTTTCAAAGGTATAATTACTCTAACTGTAGTTTTTACCTTAACATAAATCTTATGTCTTGTTTGATTTATACCCGCACTTTCAAACTCCGATGAATATTTAGTTTCTACATGTCCTATAGGCTGCATTTTGATATTAACACTAGGTCCATAATAAGATAGAATATTATTTCTTGTTATGTATCCTATTGGAACCTTGATTCCTACATCGCCCAATTTCATTAATTCCTTTTGTGACTTTAGTGCAACATCGCAAGCTATTTTATTCATTTTCAAAGTATCCGCTTTCAGCATTACGATATTTCCAACAGAATCTTTATCCACCTTTATTATCTCATCATAGTTAAATTGATTTGAATATTCATCTATAATTGCTTTATTTACAATCTCAGTTGCTTTTGCTCTCATTTCTGAATCTGCCACTGCCATTACAGTTGGCATTGTAGTTCTATCAAAAATATATATGAATATTGTAAAATTAATCATAACTATGGCTATAATTATTAATATTCTACCTTTAATTTTATTATTAATATTCATTACCCCCATTTAAGGTTATACATTATTATATGTAACTTATTTAAGGTAAAGAATTCAAATAGTATTTCAAAACACAATATTTTATATTAAGTTTTATTTAAATAAATAATATAATTATATGGTATAATATTAAAAGCTAATTATAGCTAAACAACGTGAATTTTTAGAGGTCATGGTAAAAATCGTCAGTTTTTATCTGCTTCATAAAAATACAAGGAGGATGCTCAATGGATAAAAAAGGAACTTCTCAGAAAAAGAAAAAAAAAGCTGAGAAGCATGTTTTTAAAAAACTTATTTTTACCATTCTAATTATAGCCTTAACAATAAGTGTAGCCATCGGTGGAGTAGTATTAGCTATGATTAAGACGGCTCCTAGTTTAAATATTAATGAATTTTTAAAATTAGATGAAATTACTGTATTATTAGATGATTCCGGAAAACTTATGGATGAATATGTTATTTCACAAAGAAGAATTAATGTACCTATTAGTGATGTTCCAGTTAATCTTCAGGAAGCATTTATAAGTATTGAAGATTTCAGATTTGCAACGCATCCAGGTATTGATATAAAAAGGTTAGCTGGTTCTATATTTAATGATATAAAAATAAAAATAACTGGAAGTGGTCAAAGTCTTCAAGGAGCTTCAACAATAACTCAACAGTTGGTCAAATACAGAATATTTTTAGAAGATTCTATTGAAAACAGGACTTCTATAAAAAGAAAAGTTCAAGAAATCTATTTATCACTACAAATAGAAAAAGTATTAACCAAGTCCCAAATTTTAGAGACATATATGAATACTATTTTTCTAGGAGGAAATGCTCATGGTATAGAAGCGGCGTCACAACAATATTTTAATAAACCTGTTAAGACCTTAACCTTAAAACAGTCTGCTTTTATAGCTAGTGCTGCACAAAACCCTAGTGTTTCATATTCTATGGCAACTAAATCATTTGAAACTAAAACAGCTTTTGATTCAACTAGAACCAAAGCAGTCTTAACTAATATGTATAAATATAATAAAATTAGTAAAGTACAATTTGACTCAGCCATGGCTGAGAAATTAACTTTTAGTTTTTCAAAAAAAAATGCAAACAAGATGAACTATGAGTTCTTTTCAAGACCTGCACTCCTTCAAGTTACTAATGATCTAATGAAAAAATATAAGATTAGCCAAAAGGAAGCATCTTCAATGCTTATGTATGATGGTGTAAACATTTATACAACCATGAATAGGAATATGCAAAACACATCACAAAGTTTAATTGATGCTCCTATGAACTCTCCACAAGCAAACATACAAGCCTCATGTGTTATCATGGATTACCATACA
Organism: Clostridium estertheticum subsp. estertheticum; assembly: GCF_001877035.1. Taxonomy (NCBI): domain Bacteria; kingdom Bacillati; phylum Bacillota; class Clostridia; order Eubacteriales; family Clostridiaceae; genus Clostridium; species Clostridium estertheticum. Next base: position 2,626,275 of record NZ_CP015756.1, read on the forward strand.
GGTGAAGTTAAAACTATTATAGGTGGACGAAATGTTACAGTTCCTGGCTCTTATAACAGAGCCGCCTATGATGATAAATTTTTAAGGGCTCCTGGATCAAGTATTAAGCCCTTAACCGTATATAGTCCAGCTATTGATACAAAAATAGCTACAGCTTCTACCGTTATTGAAGATTCCCCTATACCTTCCCCTGGATACAATCCAAATAACGATGATTATAAATATAAGGGATATTTAACTCTGCGCGATTCCTTAATGTATTCTGATAACGTTGCTGCTGTGAAATTCGAAAATATGATTGGTATCAAAACTGGCGTTTCATACGGCGAAAAATTTGGATTGAATCTTGATAGTGTGGATGCCAATAGTCCAGCTGCTATGGCCCTTGGTCAATTAAATAGTGGAACTAATCCTCTTACTATGGCAGATGCGTACGGTGTTTTTGGTAATAGTGGAAATCGAACTACTCCAAGATTATATACTAAAGTGGTCGATAGAACTGGTAAAGTACTGCTTGATACAAAACCTGTAGCGACACATGTTTTGTCACCTCAAAGTGCTTATATAATGTATGATTTATTAAAAGGACCTGTAAGCAGCCCACATGGTACTGGTTCGAATGCCATCTTTAGTAACATGCCTGTTCGAGGTAAAACTGGTACTTCTTCTAATTCAAAAGATTTATGGTTTGTTGGTTTAACTCCATATTACTCTGCTGCGGTTTGGATTGGAACTGATAAAGCAGATGAAATTGTAGGACTTAATAGTAATGATACTGCGCAATTATGGGGGAAACTCATGAAAGAGGCTCATACTTCTCTTCCAGTAAAGGACGTTGATATGCCTTCTGGCATCTCCTCCTTATCCGTATCAAAGGATTCAGGTAATATACCAACAGATTTAACTATTGCAGATCCTAGGGGCGATAGAGTTTACTCTGAGCTATTTATTGATGGAACTCAGCCTACAACTCTTGACAGCATACATGTTGCCGCTAAAGTCACAAGGGATTCAAGTGGTAACTATGTTCTAGCATCAGAATATACACCAATTTGGAAAATTGAAACAAAGGTTTTTATAAAGAGGGATCATGTTCCTAATGCACATTTAGACGACTCTGCTTTCGTATTACCAACAGCAGTTGATAACTCTTCGGGTTCTTTTTCTGCTCCTTCAGTTGTCACTCCAAATATTCCATCAACTACCCCTGAAATAACACCCCCTGTTACTACTCCTAAAACTAATGGACAAAATAACACTACAACTGGCGGTGGTAATTTGAACCAAAATACACCTATTGATAATACTTATCCTAATCAAAATAATGACACTACTACACATAAAACAAGATAAAAAAAAACAACTATTAAAATATTATGTATTTTAATAGTTGTTTTTTATTTAGTTTTAGGATTAAAAATCAATGCCATTATATATCCAAAGAAAATTGCAGCAGTAATACCGCCTGCAGTACCCTTTATACCTCCTGTAAAAGCACCTATGAGACCAAACTCATCTACTTCTTTCATTACACTCTTAGCCAAACTATATCCAAACCCAGGCAGAGGTATACTCCCACCCGCTTTCCCATATTTGATTACTACATCATATATATTTAATGCTCCTAGTATTACACCACCCGTTACAAATACAACCAATATCCTAGCAGGAGTAAGTTTAGTTGTATCCATAAGTATTTGACCTATTACACATATAAGTCCTCCAACTATAAAAACCATAATGTAATTATTCATTTATTCACCCCCAAACTCTATTGAAACAGCATGAGCAATTCCTGGTATTGTTTCACCCTGCAAAGTTGAAGTAGAACTTAAAAGAGCCCCCGTTGAAACTAACAGAATCCTTTTAAATTTTCCTTTCAGCATATTTTTAAGTAGATACCCTGTTGCAACCACCGCAGAACAACCACAACCACTGCCACCAGCATTAGTTCCTTGCCTTGAAGCATCAAAGATTATCTCACCACAATCAATATAATGACCTCTCATATCATATTTGTATTCAAGTAATAATTTTTCTGTAAACTCCTTTCCTATAATCCCTAAATCTCCAGTAGCAATAAGATCATAATCAGAAGGCTTTCTATTAGTATCCATAAAATGTTGTTTAATAGTGTCCACTGCTGCTGGTGCCATTGCAACTCCCATATTATTCACATCAATTATTCCATAGTCTTTAACTTTTCCAGTTGTAATATGAGTAACATAAGGGAATTTACCTTTTTTACCTAAAACCATTGAACCTGCGCCTGTCACAGTCCATTGTGATGTTGGTGGTCTCTGACTTCCCATTTCAAGTGGTAATCTAAATTGCCTTTCCGCTGAAGAAAAATGTGAGGAGGTAGCTGCTACAACATAATTAGCTAGGCCACCTTCCATTATCATTGAACCAATGCTTAAAGACTCTGCCATAGTTGAACAAGCTCCATATAGACCTATAAACGGTATGTCTAAATCTCTAGCAGCAAAACATGAAGATGATAACTGATTTAATAAATCACCCGCTAATAAATAATTGATATCAACTTCTTTCAACTTTGCTTTTTTTATACTCTCTGATATAGCAGTATATAAAAGACTTGTTTCAGCTTTTTCAAAGCTTTCAGTTCCATTAAGATCATCTTTTATAATTTCATCGAAATATTCTTTTAATGGTCCCTGTCCCTCTTTAGGACCAACTATATTATAGGTACCAATAATTCTAGGTTTGCTTTCAATTTCTACTGTTTGAAGACCAATTCTTCTACCCATTTTGCATCACCACCTTAAAAAATAATATAAAATTCCTACAATTACAGATGAACCAATTCCATAAACTAGAACAGGTCCTGCAATAGTAAACATTTTAGCTGCAACGCCAAAAACAAAACCTTCTTTTTTAAACTCCATTGCAGGTGAGACAATTGAATTTGCAAACCCAGTAATTGGTACAACAGAACCTGCACCTGCAAAGTCACCCAACTTATCATATACACCAATACCCGTAAGTGCTGCACCTAAAAACACCATAACTATAGAGACATACGTCCCTAGCTCATCCTTTGGAACACCAAATTTCGAAAAAATATCACTTATAAATTGTCCAATTACACATATTAATCCTCCAATCCAAAAGGCATTAAAACAGTGCTTTAGTAAATTGGGCTTTGGAATGTTATTTGAATTAAGCTTATCGAATTTTTTTCTTATGGCTTTTTCTTTTACCTTCATAGAATCCTCCTTGTCACTTTAGAAAGTTATTATTAATTTGCTTTTTTATAAAAATATAATACTCTGATTCTTAATTTTAGTATTTGCATTAATATAGTTTTTAGTCAAAAAAATAAGATGTAATTAAAGATAAACGGCTTCAAATCAAAATTGAAGTTATTTGTCCATAATACATCTCATTATCTTTCTAAATTAATTTTTCTCTCATTATTTTCAAAACTTTCTTTTCTATTCTTGATACCTGCACTTGGCTAATTCCCATCTTTTTCGCTACCTGAATTTGTGTATTATCTTTAAAGTATCTGAGCATAATTATTTGCCTTGATTTTGCATCAAGTTTTCTAAGTGCTTCTTTGAGAGATATTTTATCTAAAACTTGGTTATCTTCTTCATATTTTTCACTTAACTTATCAATTAACAATACTGGTGCACCATCGTCTTGATGTATCGTATCAAATAAATACAACATATTGCTAGCAGACTCTAATGCGTATACTATATCCTCCTTTTCTATATTGCAAAAAACCGACAATTCGTCAATTGTAGGATCTCTACCCAATTTTTTGGTTAGAGTATCTTTATCATAATGCAATTGCCGTGCAGTATTTTTAACGCTTCGGCTTACTTTTATAATTCCATCATCTCTAAGAAATCTTTTAATCTCTCCCATTATCATAGGCACCGCATACGTGGAAAATTTCACATTATACTTAGTATCAAAATTATTAATTGCTTTTACGAGTCCAATACAACCTATCTGGAAGATATCATCATACTCATATCCCCTATTTAAAAATTTTTTACTTATAGATGAAACTAATGGCAAATTCATTTCTACTAAAGTGTCCAGTGCACCAGGTTCTCCATTTCTAGCCATTTGAATAAGTTGCATATTATCTTCATAATTATAGTTACTTTTTTTTACTATTTCTTGATCCATAATATTCCACCTAACTTAAAGGATTAAATATTTTTTTCATTATTATACTTGTTCCCCTACCTTTGTCAGACTTTACTTCCAGACTGTCCATAAAAGTCTCCATTACAGTAAAACCCATTCCAGACCTCTCCAGGTCTGGACGAGAAGTGTATAGTGGCTCCATAGCTAGCTCTAAATTATCAATTCCTTTCCCTGTATCATTAACTATTACTGTCAATTCCGTGCCATTAATAATGGCTTCAATAGTTATCATTTCCTCTTCACTTTCATATCCATGAATAATTGCATTAGTAACTGCTTCTGATACCGCTGTTTTAACATCGGTGATTTCGTCAATTGTAGGATCTAATTGTGAAGCAAATGCTGCTATTGATACTCTTGCGAAACTTTCATTCTGTGATTTACTTAAAAATTCTATCTTAATTTTATTGTAACACATACTAATCCCCCCACTAAATGTTGTTTACAGCTTGCTTTACGTCATCATATAACATGATAATCTTAAACATTCCTGACAGTTCAAATACCCTTTTAACTGAAGATTTAATATTAGTTACACATACTTTTCCATTTCTCGTATGTAACTTTTTGTATCTTCCAATAACTACACCAATACCAGAGCTATCCATAAATGTCACTTCTCCAAAATCCATAATTAATTTGTTATAACTATCTCGTTCTAACCTATCATCTATAATATTCCTAACTTCCTCAGCACTATGGTGGTCTAATTCTCCAGACATGTAAACTATCAACTTATCTTCACTATTTTCAAAATTTAAATGCATATTCTTCCCCCCGAATCATTTGGAATTTAAATATTATTTTGATATCGTCTAAATAATGTATCCATATCCTATATTCGCTAACTTATAAGAAAATCCTTCTTTTTTTATGTAATATTTTTTCATTTCTTTATATTATACCCAATTTTGTACTTTTTAACATAATGTATGTTAAATAATTTTAGTATTCTAAATGTAATGTAATAAAATAAATAGTAGCCAGATAATTAGGTACTTAATTATCTGGCTACTATTATTAATCATACTTAATTATTTTGATGTGAATTTACACTTAAACCTTTTTTCGAATTCCTGTATTAACTCATTCCTAAAATCTGGGTGAGCAATATTTATTAGCGCTTTTGCTCTATTTTTTAAAGTTTTACCTTTTAATTCTGCAATACCATATTCAGTAACTATATATTGCACATCATTTCTAAGTGTTGTAACGGCTGCTCCTTCATCAAGATGTGGTTTAATTCTCGAAACTTTTCCTTTGCATGCAGTCGATGGCATTGCGATTATGGATTTACCGTTTTTTGCCATAGATGCACCGCGGACAAAATCAACTTGACCACCAGTTCCACTAAACTGAGTTTCTCCTATCATTTCTGCATTAACTTGACCCATAAGATCTACTTGAATAGCAGAATTTACACACACCATTTTACTATTTTTAGCAATAATACAGGGATCATTTACATAATCTACAGAATACATTTCAACCATAGGGTTATTATCTACAAAATCATATAGTCTTTTGCTTCCCATCAAAAATGTCACAACAATCTTTCCCTCATGAAGGGATTTAGCCTTACCCGTAATTACACCTGCTTCAACTAGTTCCACAACTCCATCTGAAATCATCTCAGAATGAATTCCTAAATCCTTCTTTCCTTTTAAAAATAATAAAACTGCATCTGGAATAGCACCTATTCCAAGTTGTAGTGTAGAACCATCTTCAACTAAAGAAGCACAATTTTCTCCAATAGCTCTTTCAACATCCCCGATTTTAGGAGAAGTAAGTTCTATTAGTGGATGATTTGATTCTACTATATAATCAATGTCGGAAACATTTATAAAAGAGTCACCCATAGTTCTTGGCATTTCTTTGTTTACTTCTGCAATTACCATTTTTGCACATTCTGCTGCTGTCTTTGTGTAATCAACAGATAAACCAAAACTACAACAACCATGCTCATCTGGTGATGAAACTTGAATAAGTGCCACATCTACTGGTAGATAATTATTTTTAAATAGCTCAGGTATCTTAGAAAAAAAACAGGGCGTAAAATCTGCTCTTCCAGAAGCGATAGCTTCTCTTGTACTAGCACCTGCAAATAGTGCATTGTGTTTAAAATGACTTTCCATTCCTGGCTTAGTATATTCATCTTTTCCCATAGGAACCATATGCACAATTTCAACATCTTTATAGGAATCCTTATTCTTTAACATTGCCTCTATAAGCGTAACAGGTTCAGCACAAGCATGCCCTGTTGCTACCCTATTTCCAGACACTATCTTCCTAGCAGCTTGCTCTGCCGTAATAACCTTTGATTTGTAGATTTCTTGTAAATTCATAACTACACTCTCCCTAATAATCAAATTTTTTTCCTTAATTTTAATTGATTTACTATTGTTATATATGTATTAATATATATTTCATAGTTTTAGAGTATATTCTTGTGATTATTTTCACAATCTTTTTTTAAAAAAAACACATAAATATATATTATACTTTTGTGATATTTCTTGTCTTTAATTTTAATTAAGTTTGTTTACTTCTTTATTGCTCCATTATACACCAACTTTTTTAACTTGTACATGTAAAAAAAATTATTATCAAAACAAAAATTAAGTTTTCAGCTTTAATAAGCCACTCTTACCATTCGCTAGTACTCACCACAATATTAAAAACTTTTGAATAAAATGAAATAGTTTACAAAACATCTTGATAAAATCATAAAAGAATAGTAGAATAGACTTATTAAAGGGAACTTAAAAAGTTATTTACTATAATAACAAAAATTTAATAGAAGGGAAGATGACTATGATTATTAAAAAAATTACAGATAGTGAGTTTAAGAAATATGGACGTATTTTAGAAAATTATAATTGTTCTAAATTAATTGAAAAAATGAAAACGACACCATTGCCAAATGATGTCGTCTATGAGCCATCAATTAAAGAATTAGAAGATTTAGGAATAGCGCAAGACTTAAAAATAAGAGAATTTGGAGAATTACCAATTCAAGTAGGATATTGTAATGGTAATAATTATTTACTAAACGCTGTGGAATATCATCGTTCATCTGAAATAAATGTTGCAGTTACTGATTTTATTTTACTTTTAGGTTGTATTCAAGATGTTGAAAAAGATTATTCATATGATACTTCAAATATAGAAGCCTTTTTAGTTCCGGCTGGTACAATCATTGAGGTTTATGCAACTACACTTCATTATGCACCTTGTAATGCAAATGAAAATGGTTTTAAATGTGTAGTTGTATTACCTAGGGATACTAATTTGCCACTCGAAAATAAAATTAATAAATCTGGTGAAGATGCTTTACTCTTTGCTAGAAACAAATGGTTAATTGGTCACAAAGATACTGATTTAGGACCACAAGGAGCATTTATAGGCTTAAAAGGTAAAAATATTTCAATAAAATAAGTATAAAAATAACTATTCATAATAAAATAATCGGAGGAATGAAAAATGAAAAATTTACCACAATTAAAATTAGGAATTGTTGCAGTAAGCAGAGATTGCTTCCCAATGGAGTTATCTGAGAGCCGTAGAAAAGCAGTAGTAGAAAATTTCAAAAAATCTAACGTTGATATATTTGAATGTTTAACTACTGTAGAAAACGAAACTCATATGTTAAAAGCATTAAAAGAAGTTAAAGAAGCTGGAGTAAATGCATTAGTAGTATACCTTGGAAATTTCGGTCCTGAAACTTCAGAAACCTTACTTGCAAAACACTTCGGTGGACCAGTAATGTTTGTAGCTGCTTCAGAGGAAAGCGGTGATAATTTAATGAATGGCCGTGGGGATGCTTATTGTGGAATGTTAAATGCTAGTTACAATTTAGCACTACGTAATATAAAGGCATTTATCCCTGAATATCCTGTTGGAACGGCTAGTGAAGTTGCAGATATGATTTCAGAATTTGTACCAGTTGCTACTACATTACTAGGCCTCGACAATTTGAAAATAATCTCTTTCGGACCTCGTCCACAAGATTTCTTAGCATGTAATGCACCAATTAAGCAATTATATAATCTAGGAGTTGAAATAGAAGAAAATTCAGAACTTGATTTATACGCAGCCTTCAACGCTCATGCGAGTGATTCAAGAATTCCAGAGGTAATAGCTAGTATGGAAAAAGAATTAGGTAAAGGTAATAAAATGCCTGGTATTTTGCCAAAGCTTGCTCAATATGAAATAACATTACTTGATTGGATGGAAGAGCATAAAGGTTCAAGAAAATTTGTTGTTTTTGCAAATAAATGCTGGCCATCATTCCAAACACAATTTGGATTTGTACCTTGTTATGTAAATAGTAGACTAACTGCAATGGGAATTCCTGTGTCATGTGAAGTTGATATTTATGGTGCATTAAGTGAATATATAGGAACTTGCATAAGCCAAGATGTTGTAACATTACTTGATATTAATAATACAGTACCAAATGATATGTATCAATCAGAAATTAAAGATAAATTTGATTATACATTAAAGGACACATTTATGGGATTCCATTGTGGTAACACAGCTGCCTGTAAATTAACAAGTGGTACTATGAAATTCCAAAAAATTATGGCAAGATCCCTTGAACCTAATGTAGAACCAAACATAACTCGTGGAACACTTGAAGGAGATATTATTCCAGGTGAAATAACATTCTTCCGTTTACAAAGCAATGCAGAATCAGAATTAACAGCATATGTAGCAGAGGGTGAAGTATTACCAGTTTCAACTCGATCATTTGGGTCTATTGGTGTTTTTGCAATTCCTGAGATGGCAAGATTCTATCGTAATGTGTTAATTGAAAAGAGATATCCACATCATGGCGCAGTTGCATTTGGCCATTATGGAAAAGCAATGTACAATTTATTTAGATATTTAGGTGTAAAAGAATTATCATTTAATCAACCAAAAGGAATGCTTTACAAATCAGAAAATCCATTTAAATAAAAAAGCTTGAACATTATAACCTATTAAGAATACAAATGGCTGTAGATAAATTTATCTACAGCCATTTTAAAAGCTAAATCATAATTATTAATTTTTATGCTTTAGTGCTTACCTTTGAAATTGCATTTTCAAGTATATCGAGTCCTGTATTTAATTGTTCATCTGTAATACATAAAGGCATTAAGCAACGAAGGGTGTTTCCTCTAACGCCACAATTTAATATGACTAAGCCATTATCGTTGCAATCTTTAATTATTGCTTTTACTTCTTTTGAAGCTGGTTCTTTTGTTACTCTATCAGTAACAAACTCAACACCCATCATTGCCCCAAGGCCTCGAACATCTCCAATAATCTTATATTTTCCCTTCATTATATTAAATCTATCTATAGCTATTTCTGCAATATGATTTGATTTAGCAGCATAATTATCTCTTTCCATAATTTCAATAACTTTTAAAGCTGAAACACATGCTATTGGGTTTCCAGCATAAGTCCCACCAATTCCACCAGCTTGGGAAGCATCCATAATTTCAGCTCTACCTGTTACTGCACTAATTGGCATTCCAGCTCCAAGTGATTTTGCAGAAGTTATTATGTCAGCATATAATCCATTGTCTGCCCAGTACTCACTAGCAAACATTCTACCAGTTCTGCAGTATCCTGATTGTACCTCGTCACATACTAATAATATACCATTCTCATCACATATACGTCTTAGCTCTCTTACATATTCAATAGGTGTTGGAAGGAATCCACCTTCACCTTGAAGAGGCTCAATAACAACCGCTGCAACGTCTTCTACATTTATTTTTTCTAAGAAGAAATTCTTTAATTTTTCAATATAGTACTTCATTGCATCTTCCTTAGGTATTCCAGCTGGACGACGATAAATATAAGGAAATTCTGCTTGATGAACTCCCGGAGCGAAAGGTCCAAAGCCAAGTTTATATGGTTTTATTGTACTTGTCATTGCCATAGTTAAACTTGTTCTTCCATGAAATCCACCTGTAAATGTAACTATCTCTGTTCTTTTTGTATATTTACGGGCAATTTTCACAGCATTTTCAAGAGCTTCAGATCCACTATTTACAAACATTGTTTTTTTCTTAAAATTCCCTGGAATAATACTATTTAACTTTTCAGCTAAACGTACATAAGATTCATATTGAACTACATTTATACTTGAGTGAAAAAATTTTGAAACTTGTTCTTTTACAACTTCAATAACTTCTGGATTAGAATATCCTATATTTAAAACTCCAATTCCACCAACAAAATCCAACATGATGTTTCCATCTACATCTTCAAACATTGCACCTTCTCCTCTTTCAATAAAAGTAGGTACTCCCGATGATACTCCAACTGGAACATTTTCTTGTCTAAGTTTTATTAATCCCTTTGCTTTTGGTCCCGGTATTGTTGTAGTTATTTTAGGTAAACTAGTTCTTAATGCTGTCATAATAAATTCCTCCTCAATTATATTAATGATCCAATATTTGTATTTATAACCTTATATATAGTTTTTTATTAATAACTTCATTGTGCAAACATTTTATTTTCAAGATTTTGAGTTCTATTATTTAAATAACTATTGCTCTATTTTTATTTTACTTTCTACGTCAGTCGTTATTATATTGTTGCTGCCAGCTGCCATTTCTGGTGGGCTTACTTTAAACCCTTTTGTAAGAAATATTAAATAGATCAAACCGAATGTGGCCCAGATACATCCTAATGTCAAAGCAGCTTTGTCTAAGTTCGTAAGAAGCAAGAAACAAAAGCTTGCACCAATCATTGGAAAAATTAAAAATAGAATAGTATCTTTAAATGACCGTCTCTTTCCCTTGATGAAATAATGGACAATCACCGAAATATTAACAAATGCGAAGGCCGTGAAAGCTCCAAAGTTAATAAAGGATGTTGATGTGGCTACAGTAAGTTTAAGAGCAAGCAAGGCAATCACTCCTGTGATGATAATGTTATTAATTGGAGTATTAAATTTGTTGCTCAGTACTCCAAATATTTTTTTAGGTAGTACGTTATCCCTCCCCATTGCATACATAAGTCGTGCACCACTTGCTTGGGCTGAAATACCAGAGGCAAACTGCGCGATAATCATGCCGATTAAAAAAATGGTACCGAATATAGGTGGTGCAACTTGTTTTGCTATCTCAAATGCAGCATTACCTGCATCTTTATAAACATAACCTGGGTGAGCCATATGGGTTGTATATGTTGCCACTATGAAAATCAACCCACCAATCACCGTTGTAAGTAAGATAGCACGCGGAATATTCTTTAATGGATCCACTGCTTCTTCAACAAAAGTAGAAACGGCGTCAAATCCAAGGAATGAATAACAAGCAATAGACGCACCGGCCATCACAAATCCAAACGGAACATGCTTGTTGTAAAAAGGACTTATCGATAACATAGTTCCTGTACCGATACCATGCATAACAGCTTTAACGCTAAAAGCAATAAAAGCGCCAATTACTAGAAGTTGCAGTAATACCATGACAACATTGACTTGTGCGCCAATCTTGATCCCGATGATATTGATTGAGGTAGTGACGAAAATAAATCCTAAAACAAACGCCCATGATGGAATACTTGGGAATGCAGCGTTAAAATAAGAAGCACCAATTAGCCAGATTGCCATTGGGATGAAGACATAATCAAGCATAACTGCCCACCCTACCATGAATCCCAGGTGCGGACTGATTGATTTTCCAGTATATGTATAAGCTGATCCTGCTACAGGAAAGGCCTTTACCATATGGCAATAACTCAGAGCGGTAAAAAACATAGCCACTAAGGATGCAAGATAAGCTCCTGATTCGACGCCATGAGTTGTTTCAGAAATAACACCATATATTCCATATACAATCATTGGCGCCAAATATGCCAGCCCAAATAAAGTTAAGTGATGTAATTTTAAAGTACGTTTAAATACCTGCTGGTCACCTTGATTTTCCATTGAAATCTACCTCCTAAAATATGTTCACTAATATAAATTTGTATATATCTCAATCATTTCTTCATAACATACCACCTTTCTTTTATTCATACTTATTTTCCTTAAAATTCTTTTCATTTCTGCAAGTGGTAACTGTTAAACCTTCTTCTAATAAAGTTACAGCTTTAGAAATATACTTATACTTCTAGCAATACTTATGCCAAAGTTACAATAAAATTGTGACTTTAAAGACTATTGATATATAATCGCTCTTCATATATCTTTTAATTAAATATTCTGATTATTGTTTACAATGTAAATTGTACAATAAAATAAGATATGTATCATAAAAAAAACAAATCTTAACAATTTAAATTAGCGAATCACTTAAACCCTTGCAGGATATAAGTGTTACACCCTATTTTATTTTTGTTACATATTTGAAACATGTTTCATTTCTGAAACATGTTTTTTAAATATACTTTTATTGCGATATATATTTTTTATAAATAAAATCCAAATTTAATATATTACAGCCATTTAATTGTTGTTTAAAATAGTAAAATATAAGAAGAGAAGTTTAATCTTCTCTTCTTATATTTTAATACAAAGTTTTATAAATATCTCTAATTTCATTCCTACTTAGAGGTACATAATTATTAGCTAGAAGTCTTTGTTGTCCTACAATAACACTATCTGAAAAACTTTCAATTTCCTCTACCTTCATGCCATAATCTCTTAAAGGTTTTTTAACTAATAACTTATTAAGTACTTCGGCAAGAACTGTAAATACATCACTTTCTGCACCTACCTTTAAAATATCTGCAAGTATTTTATTAACATCTTTAATTTTACCATTTGGGTTCTTTCTATTGTATGTTCTAAATACTTCCACAAACATCTGGTAGTTTGCTTCTCCATGAGGGACATGATATGTTCCTCCAAGTGGATATGAAAGTGCATGAACTGCCCCAACTCCTGCATTAGCAAAAGCAATACCCGCATAGTTACTTCCTATAACAAAATCTTCAATTATTGTTTTTCTATACTCTTCACCTTTTTCAATTATTTTAACATATCCGTTTAAAATGAGTTCCATAGCTTTTACACTAAACAATTCTGTATATGAATCAGCCTTTGGAGATACATAAGATTCAATCGCATGAATTAAAGCATCAATTGAACTAGCAACAAAGAATCTGTACGGAAGCCCTTTAACTAGTTCCGGAATAAGTACTGCATGGTCGGCATATAATTCATCTGCAGCAAGGCCCATTTTTGTATGTTTAGCTTTGATTTCAGCTATAGATATATTTGTAACTTCTGATCCTGTTCCTGCAGTTGTAGGCACTAGTATAAGTTCCTTATCTTTTATAATTGGAACTTTTCTCTCAAATAAATCCAAAGCTGTATTATTACCTTTTATTACAAGAAGTTTTGCTATATCAATAACACTACCGCCACCTACAGCAAAAATTCTTTTGAAAGTTTTACCCTTAATCATCGCAAGCACTAAATCAATTATTTGATCTGTTGGTTCGCCAACACCATACTTTTCAAGATAAACTACTTCAGACTTAAGGTTTAGGTTTCCGAAAAACGGCTTATATATATATTCATTTGATAAGATGAAATCACCTTCACCTATATTAAAAGTTTCTGCAAATTCTTTTGCTGTATTAAATTTATGAATTTGTGATTTAATCGAAAACAATTTCATTTTTCTACCTCCAAATTTAATAATTATTTTATGTTATTTTGACCAAATTTCTTCTGTAGTTGGAATTTTAGCATCCTTATTAAAATATCCTATTCTAGATATATTTATTAAATGAGTATACGTAAAGTTTTCTGATATTGAATTATTTCCCCAAGATCCACAACCAAGAGTTGTAGATGGATTAAACCCATTATTAAAACTTCCTCCTGTTCCTGTTGAGGATACTTGATTAACAATTAATCTACTTATTGGTAATTCTATTCCTGCTAGTTCAATATGAGCTTTATTATTTGAATGAATAGCTGCCGTGTGGCCTGCTCCTTCAAATAAAAGATTAGCTTTAGCTAATTCTACTCCTTCTTCAAAAGTATTGTAAGTCATTGTAATCATAATAGGGAACATTTTTTCTTTGTTAAGTACATCTAATGATCCTATTCCTTTAGTTTTTAGTATAATTACTTTAGTTGCTGCCGGAACTGTAACTCCTGCAACATTAGCTATAAACTGAACTGATTGACCTACAAGTTTCCCATTTATTTTACCATTTGGAAACATAGCATTTCTAAATTTTTCAATGTTTTTTTCATCTTCAATGTAATATGCTCCGTTGTTAATAAATGCCTTCATTATTTCAGCATGTTTTTCAATTGGTGCAATAATGGATTGTTCTCCAGAGCAAATGATACCATTATCAAATTTTCTTCCTGCGATAATATCTTTAGCTGCTTTATCATAATCATAATCTCTATCAATAATAGCCTGAACATTTCCTGCCCCAACTCCAAAGGCTGGTTTTCCGCTTGAATAAGCCGCCCTTACCATTCCCATTCCACCAGTAGCTACTACTACATCAACAGCAGCCATTAGCTCACCAGTTAATTCAACCGAAGGTTCTTCTATTATTTGAATCAAGTTTTCTGGTGCTCCAAGTTTTCTTAATTCATCATTCATTAGTTTAACCGTATGTGTGGAACACTTCTTAGATCTTGGATGTGGTGCAACAATAATTGAATTCCTTCCTTTTAATGCAAACATAGCATTGCACATAGGTGTAACTATTGGATTTGTAGTTGGTGTAATTGATGCTATAACTCCTTTTGGCTTAGCAACTAGTACTATTCCTTCTTTTCCTTCTTCTGATCCAATAATATCTACAGATTTTTTACCTTTTAAGCTGTTCCATATAGTTCTTGACTTACCAATGTGCTTAGCTACTTTATCCTCATAAACTCCCATTCCTGTTTCAGTTACTGCTTCTTTTGCAAGTAACTCTGCATTATCAAATATAACTTTGCCAATTACTCTAACTAAATCATCCACCTGTTCTTGATTATAATTTGCAATACCTGCTTGAGCTTTTTTTGCCTTAGCTACCATTTCATTTATACATTCCTTATTATTCATTTTATTTTCCTCCTCTAAGTATTTCATGTAATCTATACTACACATATTGATTTGTAATTATTTGTATTAACTTACTATTAGTTTATCATTGTTTTCGTCATTACCGAAAGTAAATTTTATAAATTTCTTTTTCATTGTACCTGTTTCCATAAACCTTATATGCCAAGATAGTGCATCGCATAATACATGAGGTGTATGCTTTCCACTACACTCTTGTGCTTTTTCAAGATATTCCAAAAGTTGTGGCCTATAATCAGGATGGGCACAATTATTAATAATTGCAAGTGCCCTTTCCTTTGGACTCTTTCCTCTTAAATCTGCAGTTCCTTGTTCTGTAACTATTACCATCACATTATGCTCTGTATGATCCACATGAGAAACTATTGGAACTATCGTAGATATATTACCTTTTTTGGCTATAGATTCTGTTGTAAATATAGTTAGTGAAGCATTTTCAGCAAAATCACCTGAACCTCCTATTCCATTCATCATCTTTGTACCCATAACATGAGTTGAATTAACATTACCATATATATCAACTTCTAAAGCTGTATTAATAGCGATAACTCCAAGTCTTCGAATCACTTCTGGATTATTACTTATTTCCTGTGGCCTTAATATGATTTTATCTTTTAAACTGTCTAGGTCACGTCTAAAATCTTCCATTCCAGCTGGTGAAGGGCATAATGCAGTACTTGATACCATTTTTGCTTTACCACATCTTATAAGATCAAGCATAGAATCCTGTATTACCTCTGTATAACAAGTAAGATTTTTTAATTTAGATTCACAAAGTCCTGCGAGTACTGCATTAGCTACACTACCAACTCCTGATTGGATAGGTAGTAAATTTTCTGGAAGTCTTCTTTCCTTAACCTCATTTTCAAGAAATTCAATTAGATTTTTTGAAATTGCTTTAGATGTTTCATCCATAGCTTTTAAAGGCCTTGTTTTATCAGGCATATTTGTCATCACAACTGCAACGATTTTTTCAAGTTTGCAAGGTATATAAGTTGTTCCAATCCTATCTCCCGTATGTGTTATCGGGATCGGTTTCCTAAAAGGAGGATTTTCCAAAGTATAAATATCTGCAATACCTTCCAATGATAATGGTTGATTCTCATTAACTTCAATTATAATTTTGTCTGCATTGGCAACGTAAGTAGCTGTATTTCCCACTGCTGTTGTGGGTATTATATTTCCCTCTTCCGTAATTCCCAACGCCTCAACAATAGCAATATTTACTTTAGGTAAAAAACCATAATTTATAAATTGAGGCATAACACTTAAATTCATATCAATATATTCAGTAAGCCCCTTATTAATATTGTTTCTTAAACTACTGTTAGTTTGATATGGCATTCTTTTTGAAATTATACCAACTTCTGACCAAGCTCCATCTATTTCTGCACCAACAGAAGCACCTGTATACAATGTAAGTTTCATTTTTTCACCGGTATTTTTAACTCTCTGTGCAAGAGCTAAAGGAACGGCCTTAGGGTAACCAGATGGAGAAAAACCACTTACACCAATCACCATCCCATCCTTTACGAGGCTCGCTGCAACTTCAGCTGAAACAACTTTTTTCATAACTTCTTGATTTCTTATTCTTTCATTTAGCAAAATCGCACCTCCAATTTGTATTAAATGTAGAACATCTATCACAAATTATTTATTTAGTATAAACTTAGTCCAAAACTACCGCCTCATAAGCTCGCTTAGATTTAAATGCAATATACGAACTCACAATAATAAATACAATTCCTATAACTACGTTTACTTTAAGCTTGTCTCCAAGCACCATTACAGCAAGTATGGTAGCTAATGCAGGCTTTATTAAAAATACCAAAGATGCAGTAACTGCTGAGGTTAATCTTATTGCTCCAAGATAGCATATATATCCAAGCGCCTTTACAAATAAGCCCATGTAACCCAGTACTAATACTGCATGCCCATCAATTCCTTTTATAATAGGTCTTCCTGTAACCAAAAGTATTAATAGTACCATTAATGCACCAACATAGAACACTATACAATTAAATATATAACCACCGTATCGATGTATTCTAATTTTGCTTATTACCGTAAATAGAGACCAGGCTGCAGCTGAGCCTAATGCAAGTGTTATTCCTAATAAATCAGACGTTCCACCCCCATTTATTATTTTAACCGGATTGAAAATTATAATAACACCTATCATTCCTATAATAAGAGATGTTAATATTTTTTTATTAATCTTTTCTTTTAAAATTAAATAAGCAAATGGTACTGTGAATAGTGCATTAGAACTAAATATAACTGCTGAGGTTGAGGCTAAAGTATACTTTCCTGCAAATGACAGAAGAGCCATTGAAATAGGTATACATAATGCAGCATTCAGCGAAAAATATCCCAAATCATTTATGCCAAGCTTTAGATTCTTACCTTTAATATCTTTTATTGCTAATGGAGTTAATAGTATAGCACCAATTAAAAATATAAAAAATGTAATTTGAAATGAATCTAATCCTTCCTTAACCAACATTTTATTTGCAATTTCCTGAGTACTATATGCTAGTGCAGTTAGCAAGATAAACACATTACCTTTTTTCATTTACTCCCCCCGCCCCCATAATTATTTTAGAACTCAGTTTTAAACCTTTTCTCCCACTCTTGAATAAGTGAAGTTCTAAAGTTTGGATGAGCAATATTTATTAAAGCTCTAGCTCTTTCCTTTAAATTTTTACCCTTAAGTTTTGCTATCCCATATTCTGTGACTACATAATTCACATCATTTCTACCAGTAGTAACTGCAGAACCTTCATCTAATAGTGGCACAATTTTAGAAATTTTACCTTTTGATGTAGTTGAGGCCATTGCCATAATGGATTTACCATCTTTACACATATTTGCGCCTCGTACAAAATCAACTTGACCACCGACGCCACTTATCTGTTTTAACCCTATACTTTCTGAAGCTACTTGGCCCATTAAATCTACTTGTACACAAGAATTTATGGATATCATTTTTGAATTTTTCGCAATCACTATCGGGTCATTTACATAGTCTACAGAATACATTTCAACCATTGGATTATTATTAACAAAATCATAAAGTCTTTGAGTTCCCATAAGGAAAGTTACTACTATTTTTCCTGGATGAATTGTCTTGAGTTTATTTGTTACAACCCCCGCTTCAACCAATTCAACTACCCCGTCTGAAATCATTTCTGAATGTATACCTAAATTTTTTTTGTCCTTTAAAAACAAAAGTACTGCATCCGGAATAGCGCCTATGCCAAGTTGAAGTGTTGAACCATCCTCTATCAAAGATGCACAATGCTCTCCAATAGCTCTCTCAACATCTCCGATTTTAGGAGGGTTAAGCTCTATTATTTGATGATTCGATTCTACAATATAATCGATTTCAGAAACATGTATAAACGAGTCTCCCATAGTTCTTGGCATTTTGTTATTAACCTCTGCAATTACTAATTTTGCACATTTTGATGCAGGCTTTGTATAATCGTTAGATACACCAAAACTACAGTAACCATATTTATCTGGCGTCGTAACTTGAATAAGTGCTACATCCACAGGTAATTCCTCTTTAAAAAGATTTGGAGTTTCCGAAAAATAACAAGGTGTAAAATCCGCTCTTCCGGAGCTTACTGCCTCCCTTGTACTTCCTCCCACAAACAATGAGTTATGTCTAAAATGCTTTTCCATGCCAGGCTTTGCATATTCACTTTTACTCATAGCTACCATGTGTATGATTTCAACATTCTCATAAGCCTCACAATTAGATACCATTGAAGCTAAAACCTCTATCGGCTCCCCACATGCATGTCCTATAACTACCCGGTCACCAGACTTCACTTTCGTAGCAGCTTGCTCAGCAGTAATAACTTTCGATTTATAAACATCTTCCAAATTCATGTATCCCACTCTCCCCATAGACAAAACATTTATTTTGTCTATAATCTTAAATAACTTGTTATCGTCGTTTCCACTAGTTATATATATTTTTTCGTATTTAGCTTCAATATTATGAGTCGCACAAGCACAACTACATCCACATAAAATGATCACTATGTCGTAAAGAATTCCTTGTTTTATCGTTTCAATATTATGATCCGTACCAATATTTTCCTTTATTCTTAACATTACATCTGTTCTCTCATACGTTGGATTGCATCCTCCACAGTATTTAATTCCGATTCTCATTATTTCCCTCTATTGCCTTCATTTAAAAATTTCCTAGCTTGTTCTAATAAATCTTGACTTACTTCATTTCTTAAAACCACCTTTTTAATTGTAGGTATTGCTTCTTTAATCGCTGCTTCAACTAAGTTTTCAACCGTATATTTTGCTGAAAAACATCCTTTGCATTGCCCCATAAGCTTAACTTCAACTATCCCATCATCGCAACTAATAAGTTCAATATTTCCATAGTGATCCGCTAGCTTAGGTCTAACATTCGACTCAAGGATCTTTTCAATTTCAGCATACATAACTTCATTAGCAAACACTTCGTCTTTAGCAAACATTTCGTCACTCCATTCTTTTAAAAATATCTGGGAGAATTTTCTCCCACACATGTTTATAAATTTATTCTTTTATCCTAGCAATAACTTTTGCTAAGGCTTTTTTACGAGGTAAATTGCCTTGTCTCGCTATCATTATTCTTTGAGCCTGTGGTGAACCTGCACCATGCATTGATTCTGTTCTATAACCAACTGCAGCAGTTCCAAGCGCCATATTTTCAATTAACCTTAATATTCTCATTCTATTTTCTGTTGAAACTGATGCAACTCCTTTTAAATATTTTTCACAATAAGGTCCAACAATCGGATCCTTAAAATCTTTATCCGAAGGCATAGTTACCATGAGTCCTCCAGCAATATCTTCTGCAAGTCTTACTATTTCATATGGAAATCTTGTAACATTTTGCTTACAGACATTAGCAAGTAATAAATCTATTATAAAATTACCTGATTCAGTTTTATGTCCTTCTGCAGAACATGCAATTCCACAAGCATATAGTGTCTCATTTAAATGAGTCATTTCTATTAATTTATCTTTGATATGTGATACTTTGGAAGTCCCATTATACTCTGCAGCTACAGCCGCCGCTCCAATAAGCACATCACCTACTCCAACTTTACATCCACCATAACTTTGTCTATGATATCCTGCAAATCTTTCAACAAGCATACCCGCAAATTCAGTTTCTCCATTTAAAAATATTCTCTCATTTGGTACAAAAACATTGTCAAATATGGTTAATGCTTCTACTCCACCATAATTGTAATTTCCAACATCAATGTCTGCCCCTTCTTCACTTTTTCTTGTATCACAAGATTGACGTCCAAGAATCATAATTATTCCTTTTGTATCTGTTGGAACTGAAAATGATACTGCATAGTCCTTATCCTCTGGTCTCATAGCCTGAGTTGGCATAACTAAAACTTCATGTGAATTACATATACCAGTTTGATGAGCCTTTGCACCACGAACAACAATACCATCAGGTCTTCTTTCAACTACGTGAAGATACATATCTGGATCTTCTTGTTTTGATGGCGATAAGCCTCTATCCCCCTTAGGATCTGTCATTGCTCCATCAACTACTAAATCATTTTCCTGGATATATGTTAAAAACTTCACAAAATTTTCATGGTACTTTGTTCCATAGGCTTTATCAAGCTCAAAAGTGGTACTATATTCAGAGTTAAAAGCATCCATTCCAACACATCTTTGGAAACATGAAGCGGTTTTTTGTCCACACAATCTTTGCATTTTAACTTTTTTTATTAAGTCATCAGTACTTTGATGAAGAGTAGAAAATCTGTTAATCTTTTTTCCTGTAATACTTGAAGTTGTGGTCATCAAATCCTCGTATTCAGGCATCTGTGCCAAATCATAAGTCATTTTAACTGAGTTCATTGAAGGACGAATTATTGGGTTGTCTACAACGTTATCTACTTTTTCTCCAAACATATATACTTTCAAATTCAATTTTCTAAGACTTTCTACGTATTCTTCTCCTGTCATTAATCCCATTATAAATCATTCCTTTCATAATTGTGTTTTTTATATTACTTTACGTTTATATACTTAGCAATACTCATGCCAAAGTTATTATTTTCCTTTTTTTGTGAGATATTTATGTTTTAATCTAGATTCATGCTTTTGTTGATAAAACTAATACACTATTATTATTCTTTTTAAAACAGGAGTTGTAAAAAAATAAGATATGTTTCATAAATAAAACACATCTTAAAATTAAAATTGCATAAGTTCATAAACATTCGCATTATATAAGCATTTTTACTCCATTTATCAGTCATGCATTTTTGGAACATGTTTCATTTTTACAACATTCCCATTTCCAAATATCTTTTACGCTTTCTAAAAAAAGTAGAAGAATTAATGCCCAATATTTTTGCAGCATCACGAACATTACCAGCATTGTCAAATGCCATTCTAATAAGTTTAATTTCTACTTTTTCAACTGCATCTTTTAAATTACCTATTTCCTTACACTCAGTATCTTTTTCTATGGTATTCGGAGACATTTTTATTGGCAAATCACTTTTGAATATTTTATTACCGCAACTCATCACTATGACTCTTTCTACAATATTTTTAAGTTCACGAACATTCCCCAGCCAATTATAATTATAAAGTGTATTTAAAGCCTCAATAGTAAAGGTCTTTTCAAAATTATATTTAATATTCAATTGAGACAAGAAATGCTGAATTAAAGGTACAATATCTTCTCGCCTATCCCTTAACGGTGGTACGGTAAGAGGCACAACATTTAAACGATAATATAAATCTGCTCTAAATGTTTTATCTTTAATCATCTCTTCTAAGTTCCTATTAGTTGCCGCTAATACTCTTACGTCAATTTTTATCGGTTTCACAGCTCCAATTCTTTCTACCTCTCCCTCTTGGAGCACATTAAGAAGCTTAACTTGTATGTCTAAAGGAAGTTCTCCAATTTCATCTAAAAAAACTGTACCTCCATCTGCAACTTCAAAAAGCCCCATCTTTCCTTCCTTATTCGCTCCTGTAAATGCCCCTTTTACATACCCGAAGAGCTCAGATTCTATAAGGGTCTGAGGAATTGCTCCACAATTAATTTTTATAAAGTTTTTACTCTTTCTTTTACTGTTTTTAAATATAAATTTAGCAATCTCCTCTTTCCCAACTCCGGTTTCTCCGAGTATTAAAACAGTAGTATCAACATTAGCTACTCTTTTAGCAACCTCCAGTAGATTTATCATCACTTTGTCGTTAGCTACCATGTCTGTTAAATTTAGATATTGCATTCTCATGGCTTCTATCTCTGAATAATATTTTTCTGTTAACTTCCTATTTTTAGCTAACTGTTCTTCTAGTTCGTATAATTCTGTTATATCTCGTACATTTGTAACTACCATACTTATATTACCTTTATCATTAAATATGGGATTACTAGAAACCAGCACCTTTTTGCCTGTACTGAACTCCTGCTCAATTGTATTAGATTTTCTAGTTTTTAAAACCATAAGAGTAGATGACTTAGATATATACCCTTCTTTTTCTAGGTCATACATATTTCTGGTTAACATGTTTTTTCTTTGTAACCCTGTTATATTTTCATAAGATTTGTTAATTCTTAATGTATTAGCTTTCCCATCGGTTATATATATACCATCATATGATGATTCAATAATTTTATTCAATTCTGTGCAATTAAGATTTGCCTCATCACATTCATAAATACAGTTTAGTCTTTTCTTTAGTTCACATATTTTTTCTAATGCATTTTCTAAACGTTGCTTATATATTTTATTCATGCTAAGAATTCCAGAAAATTTACCATCTGCATTTTTAACCGCCATATACCCTTCTACCTTATCAATACAATCCAATATTTCAGAATCTTCATTTATAATATTTGTTGTACCCCTTAAAAGGTATTTTACATATGTATCAGGGCTTGTACCTTTAATAAAATTATTAATTATATCATTTTTCGTTATAACGCCAACTAAGGTCTCTTTTTTATCTAATATAGGTATAACCTCAACTTTATTGTTACTAAATAACTGCGCTGCCTCATAAAAAGTATTATTTTCTTTTAGTTTGAAATCACTTTTTGTAATAATATCCTTTACTTTCAAAAAAACACCTCTCATTTTATAATAAATTAAACCATGCATGCCTTATACATTGCATACTTAATTTTATTATATCAGAAAAGTTGGTATTGTATATCATTTTTAGGAATCATATACTTATATATAATTTTTCTTCTTTATCACCAAAATCTAGGCTTTCCACCGAATTAAAAATCATATAATAACTTGCTCAAGTCATCATTCCCTTTATATTAAGTGAACACCATCTAACTAATTCACTCATTATTAAACTTCCATCCCAAGGAGAATCATAGAAGTTCATGTACCCAATTTTCACAACTCTATCTACTCCAAATGTTGTTACCCTATCCGTAAATTCTAAAACCTTTTCCTTATTCTTAGAAGCTATTCCTAAAGTTTGTATATTTTTAGTAATTAAAGGACATATATCAAATATATCCTCCACCTCTTTTATAAATATAGTTCTCCCTGTAATTGGTTCCTCAAGCTTTATTTCACTATCAATTAATATTGTATATTTAAGCCCTTTACTTATATAAGCTAGCTTATCAAGGCCTAATAAATATTCTCCTCTTTTGTTAATTATCTTAGCAGCAATAGCCTCTTCTAAATATAAATTTGTATATCTTTTAGTGATTTTTTCGAATTTTATACTTAGTATTTTAGCTACATCTATTACATTTAATTTACTTTTCTCTATAAATAACACTTGAGGCGAAGAACATCCCTTTTGACCAAAAACAATTGTATCTGTAACCAAATTCTCTAAGTATTCTTCTAAATCGTCACTCTCAATAGCTGACTTATCAAAAACAGCAAATGAATACTTAGGGCCAAAAATCAAATCCTTACAAGTGGTTTTTTTTGGCAACAGGCAAATATCATCTACTGCTGCTTTATTTCCCCAAACTATCCTAACATCAGCTTTTAAGGACATCAAAGAATTAAGATTTCTATCAAAACTATCAAAATAAACAAGGGCAATATTCTTAAGTAAAATATTAGAAGAATATGTTCGGCCTTCATATTCAACATTTATATTTGCTAAAATTATTAATAATTTATATACATCACTTACACTTTTCTTAGATACTCGAAGAATGTTGGCATTTTTACATAATATACTTTGCATAACGGAATAAATTCCAAGTGTAGGCACATTTCCAGCCATCCAATGACATACTATACCCCTTGGTTGTGCTTTAATGTATTTTTCATCATCTATCTGTACGAATTTATTTAAGTATTCGATATTTTCTAAGTTAAGTTTTAACTGTTTTTCAATATTTACCTTTTTCAAATAGAAACATAAAAATGAAACGCCTTCCACTCTTAATATTTCTCTGTTTTTTGCAATTTTTTTGCTATACTCATTAATTATAAGTATTATAGCTTCTACTGGAATTTTATGAATTTCCGAAAGATTATTATTTAAGTAGGTTTCTATTTCATTAAAATCTTTAAAACTCATACAATTTTCGTTAAATTCACCATTTAGCTCATAACAATTTATCATTTCCCTACCTCTCTCTGTGCAAAAGTATCTCCACACCCTCTAACTTCAGCTTTGTCTATTCGCGACTTAAATTTAAAATACTTGCCGTGTCTACCACACTGGCAATCATCTATACCTATAAACTCGCCGACATCTTCAGTTAGCATAGCTTGTGATGGATAACTAGTACCTAAAATACTCATAACCTCTATAATCCCACTTTCTCCAAATTTCACTTCTTCTAATGTTTGTATATCCCTTATAATAATCTCTGCAAAATTAGGGACATGTTTATACCCATAATCACAATCAATAAAAACTACTCCTAACTGCTCTACCATTCCATAAAAATCTATTATATTAGAAACTTTAGCCTTAAATACCTGTGCAGCAGTCTCTGAAAAGACTTTCTTCTCTACCCTTTCAGATATTAATTTTTTCCATCCGCCACTATGTAGCAGCTTCATATTTGGTATATTTAATTGTATTTGTTCCTGTTTTAAAACCTTTAAAAATTTAGACCATAATATATAGGTAAATCCATAAACTATAATTTTCTCATCCTTATGCTTTCGCTCAAATGCAAGTAGTCTATCTATATTTACCATAAGTTCATCATTCTCTTTATCCATTACATAACAAATCTCACTTCCAAATGCACTTACTCCTCTTATCGCTGCCCCACGTGCAGTCATGCTATCCCCTTTTTTATTGCTATCTTCATCATCTATGATAAGCATTGGTCTTCTTTGGGAACCTAAAAAATTTGATAATGTACTTATTAACCCTTGTGTTTGCCTTATTGAAGTTTTCTTATCTAAATATATTTTGCTAGGAATTCCTGTGGTTGTAGCACTAGAAAGCAACACTTTTGCTACTTTCCCAACCTCGCAAACTCTAAGATCAAAAGATTTAAACATATTTACAGGTATGTATGGAACCTCTTCTAATGTTTTAATACTATTTATATCTACACCTAATTTTTCATACATAGATTTTATGTTTATATTCTCCATATTGTTATCTATCTGAGATAATATTATTTTTAAAAGCAGCTTTTCCTTATCTTTCTGATTTAAATTAAACTGTTCACCAAGTACTAGCTCGTCTATAATTTCCGCAATCTCCAATTTTATCACCCTCTTATTTTACTTAAGTTGTTTAATTAACACCTTACCTGAAGAATTTTTAGGAAGAGTGCTTAAAAACTCTATATACCTTGGCCTTTTATATGGAGGCAATTGTTTTTTACAAAAATCTAAGATATATTTAAAATCTACAAATGGTTTATCCGCAACTAATACTACAAAGGCTTTTACCGCTTCTCCTAAAATATCATCCAAAACCCCAATAACAACGCATTCTACTACTTCTGGAATTTGTAATATTATATCCTCTATTTCTTTAGGACTTATTCTAATCCCACCACTTTTAATGATATTTTTTTCTCTTGCAACTATATATATAAAACCCTCATCATCTACCTTAGCTAAATCTCCTGTATACAAATTACCTTTTATTAATACTTTGTCAGTCGCCTGCTTATCATTAAAGTATCCTTTCATTATATTGCCGCCTTGAGCTACAACCTCTCCAATTTCTCCAACTTTAACCTTGTTTCCCTGACTATTTAAAACTTGGAGCTGCGTCCCTTTAATGCCTCTTCCTATTGAATTCATCTTTTCCTTAATTAAACATGGTGGTAAATAAGATAACCTTGCTGTAGCCTCAGTTTGACCGTACATTATAAATATATCTACAACCCCCAAAATATCTATAAGTTGCTTTATAAATATCTCTGGTAGCTTTCCTCCTGCCTGAGTTATATACCTTAATGTTGGAAACTTAGTATTCTTCATATCAGTCATTCTAAGCAATATTTGATAAGTACTAGGAACACCTGAAAACCCTGTACAATTATACTTATTTATATCCTCAATAACTGTTTGTGGAAACATAAATTTATTATTAATTACAAGACTTCCCCCTACTCTAAAATGAGTATGTAAAATTGAAGTACCATAACAATAATAAAAAGGAAGTACCGTTTCCACTCTATCATTATTGGTAAGTTTTAAGTATTCTATTATAGAATTTGTATTGTATATAAGATTATAATGGGTAAGCATTACGCCCTTAGGATTACCTGTAGACCCAGAAGTAAACAATATTACAGCTACATCTTCTTTTATATTTATATTATTCGTATTGTTATTTGCCTCATAACAAATTATATTAAGATCACTTATATCTGTATAAATTTCAACATCTTTATAATTAAGTGACTTTATTTTTTCACCGAATTTGTTTTGAGTAAAAATCACCTTAATATTTAGAGAGTCAATAATATACTTTATCTCATCACTACTTAAAGCTGGATTAATAGGAACACATATAGCTCCACTTTTAATTATCCCAAAGTAGTTCTCAATAAAAAAATTAGAATTTTCAGAAACTAAAAGTACAGCATTCTTTTTTGATAAATTCTTGTTTCTTAAGAAAGAAGCTTTTTTTTTACATTTTCATAAATTTCTTTATAGCTAATCTCATTTTTAAAGATAACAGATGTTTTATTAAGTTTTGATGAATTCTCGAAAATATAATCTGTAAAGGTCATATTTCAACACCATACTTACTAACTATTTTCTTAATGTCACCTATAGTATACATTCTAGAAATATCCACCACGTTTAAAGCTATATCAAAAACTTCTTCCAAATTAGTTATAAGTTCTACATGTCCTAAAGAATCCCAATTTTCTATCTCATCGGGTCCCATATCATCTTTTATATCCTCAATTTTTTTTATATCAAATACATCACGTAACACCTTGTTTAGTTTTTCTAAATTGCTCATAGTAATTCCTCCTTACTATTAATATTTTATTATATATAAAGCAATATTCATGCCAAAAGAGATTATACTTCTCCAAGTATAATCTCTTTTTCTTCTTCACTAAGGTGAAAGTAATCATATAAATAATTTTCATCTTTGCCCTTATACTCCATCATGGTTGGAATGCATAATTTCATTAAGTTATTTGGATAATACTCATATGCATCCTCACCTAATTTTTTCGCAAAAGTCTTAAAATAGAATTCGTATATTTTACTATTTAATATGTATAATAAAAAATCATAAGTAACCGAAGCATCTTCTTTTATAGTAAGTGCATATACATCTGCACTAAAATAACTTCCCACGTCAAGAGCAAATCTATTACTGCTCGCTTTAAATGGAAAAACTATCTTTTCTCCTTCAAATATACTTTGATTTCTTCCCCATTGAAGTTCATACCATTTTCTAATACCCTTTTGACACTCCCTTCTTTTTAGAAGCTTTTCCTTCTGTAGTCCAATATAAGCTATAGCATTATTATATTCTTTAGGATTACAAATTAAATCTGAATATATTATATAACTATCTTGCCTTGAAATTTTATTTTTTTCTATGTAACTACTCTTAATCCAAGGTTTTATTATATCCTTTTCAATGTTTTTTCTTAGGGAAGTATCATTATTGAGTACAAAAGCTCTATCACACCCAGTTATTATTCCCTGATAACTATAACATATATTACTAAGTTCAATATGTTTTTGTTGTTTTATTTTTTTTATTATGATTCTCACTTTCTCATCTACTAAAACCCACCCTTTATCATCTAATTCTTTTTTATTTAGCATAAAAGCATTGAATTTATTGCCACCTTTTAAAAATACATTATTATAAAACTCTTTTTTTTCTTTACCTTTTACGGGCAATGGCTTTATAATTTGAATTTGATTATCCTTAGTTTTATGATTTGTTATAAATATAATTAAAGGATCTATCCCTACATTTTTAAATGGTCTTATACCATAAAAATCTATCATTTTATCTATAGTGTAGCCATACTTTAAAAGCTTCCTCAAATTCTCTCCACTAGATGATTCTATAAAGTATCTTGAAGTAATAAATGTAAGTTTTCCACCCTCACCTAAATCCCCTAATGATTTCTCAAAAAAACAATATGATAAGTCCCCTTTGTCACTGTATACTTTTTTATATTTTATTTTTAGAAATAAAGCATATTCGTTATTTATAGCTTTTTTGCCAACATAAGGTGGATTTCCTATTACGATATCATATTTGCATTCATTTTCATATAATAAAAAATCCTTATTGAAAATATTTTCAACTATGATTCCCTTGCTTAAATCATATAGATCAATAACAAGAATTTTTAATGCTATGTCATCAATGTCAAATCCGAACAAATTATATCTTATTATATGGTCATCAATATTTTTCACATTTAATTTTAATCCATTTGCCTCATTAATAAAGCTCAAATTATCCTTATATAAATTTTGAAGAAATTTAAAACAACAAATCAGAATATTTCCTGTGCCACAGGATGGATCGACAATTTTTATATATGGATTATTTATTATATGCGCAGCTTTTATAGTATTTTCTATCATATAAGAGGTTATAGGTTCTGGAGTATACACCGTACCCTTCTCTTTATTATTCTTTATAAATTCATAATAGCCATCACCAAAATTTTTTCCACCTGATAATTTTAATTTTATTTTATAATCCTTAAGGGCAATTACTTTATATATATCATCTATTGGACTTATTATAATATTGTATACATCTTTTATTTCTTTTTTTAATAAATCAAGCATTTATTTCTCCCACCTATGTTACTAAAATTTATTTTTACCATATTATTATTTAACTACAAACTCTCATCAACAATAGTTAATATTTGATCCCGCTTTATTCTTCCATTTTCAACTAATTCGTAACAACGTTTTTTAATTTTTTCTTTGTAGATTTCATCTTTAATACTAGAAAGATTTATTTTAACATTTAAAATTGCACTTTCAATAGATGCTTGAAGCATTAAAACTGATACCCCCGCATCAGAAATAGCATTTTTGTTACCTAACTTAGCCGCTACCATCACATACTCATATATTTTATATGCTTCTTCCGCTACAATTAAAGGAACCTCTAAGGCCCCTAAATATCCATCTTTTATCTTAGCACTTCTTACTTTTTTATCATCCTCGTTTTCCTTTGGAAGTTTAAAAGCCGACATTAGAATTAAAAATGCCTCCTTATCTTTGTTCATTAGTTCTAAAAATTTACTCTGATATTTAAGACATGCATCTAGAGTTTTAGAAATAAGTATCTTTTCCTCATCACTATATTCATTGAATACCTTCTTACCTATAGTTAAATTAAACACCATAGAACCTAGTCCACTGGCTAACGATGCTGCAAGTGCTGCAACACTTCCACCTCCTGGAACAGGTGAATTTGAACCTAATTCTTCAATAAATCCTCTTACAGTTTTTTGATCTAACATTTTTTATTCTCCCTTCAAAAATCTAATTATTTCTTTGTTAATATCACTACTGACAAAACAATCATTATACTCCCAATTATAATTCTAGATGAAATAGCCTCACCTAAGATTATTATTCCTAGTATTAAGCTAACTATAGGCTCAATAGTACTTAGAATTGAAGCCTTAGAAGGTCCTATTAGTCTAACCCCTTCTAAAAATGCCATTAAAGCTACCACCGTAGATATAAATGCTATAAGTAGAATTGCCACAAGTGCATAGAAAGAAATATGGATGCTAAAATTATTAGTGCTTATAGCAGCTATAAACATAACAGTAGCAGATGTGCATGAAATATAAAAGGTTAATACGTAACTATTAATATTCTTAAATTCTTTATTAGAAGCTCCTAACACATATAATGAATATAATACTGCCGCTATTAATGCTAGTATTATTCCTTTTATGTTAAAACTGACACTTGCCTTATCAATTAAAATATAAATACCCATTAAAGATATAATCAAAGAAATTATTTTTCTAGAATATATTTTTTCTTTATAAAACATATATGCTAATATAGTGACAATGGATGGATATATGTAGAAAATCATACTTGCCATTCCAATGCCTATATAATTATATGACATGTATAAACTAGAAGTTGTAAGTGTAAATCCAAATACACCAATAACTAATATTAAAATGGACTGTTTTTTAGTCAATTTCATAGATATACCCTTTGTTTTCAAGTAATAGAAAAGCATAATTGCTGCAAACAAAAACCTAAGGAACAATGTACTGTATGCATTTGCTCCTCCTTTGTATGACAATTTCGCAAGTATTGGCATAATACCAAAAGCACTAGCTGATAAAATAATGTATAGAATTCCTTTTGTTTTCTCCATAGTATCCCTCCTTGTTTTAACATATACAAAACGAAACTAAATAACAATCGTATAACTATTAAAATTGTACCATTTTTATGTTATTATTTCATCAATTAACTAAAATAAGACCCCATGATAACAAAAACATCATAGGGTCCTAGAATAAATTATCTATTTAGTATATGCATTATCCCAAGTGTTTGAAAATACAAATTCTTTTACATCTTTTTTATCATAATGTTCTTTACTCTCTGCAATTTCTCCAATTGGGGTTATAGCAACTACCTTATAATTTTGTGGAATTGACAATGCTTTTTTGATAATATCCTCATCAATTGCAGCAATCCAACAAGTTCCATACCCCTCATTAGTAGCAGATAAAACAAAATGCTCCATAGCTATAGCACTATCTACTAAATAATACTCTTTATTTTCTACTTCTCCCGAAGCATTTGGATCCGCAACTACAACTGCTGTCATTGGTGCATCAATTATTGACTGAGCTGCTGAATTATCATTATTCATTATAGCTTTTGAAATTTGATTAAGTTCCTGCTTTTCATCAACTAATATAAATTTATAAGATGTTTTATTCTTCCATGAAGGTGACATCATAGCCGCATTAATCATTCTAGCCAATTTTTCTGCATTTACTGGGGTACTTTTAAATTTCTTAATACTTTTTCTATTTTCAACTACATCATAAAATTCCATATAACACACTCCTTTAAATTTAGTATGTGCAATAATTGAATAAACAATGTAATTATTTTTTCGAAATTTTGCTTTTAAATATATTCCATACATACATAGTTTCTTCAATTTTAAAAAGGTATGTCAAAACAAAATATAATATACTTCCTATAGCTGCACATACAAATAAAATTGTTAAATTCAAAACAAATCCTGACACTAAATTAATTATAAATATTTTTTTCATGAAATATATTATCACGCCCATAATAATAGAAGCTATAGATATTTTTCCCACGGTTTTAGCCATAGAACTAAACTGTATTCCTGGAAATTTCTTATTCATCTTAAGAAACAACATTAAAGTAATAGCTACCGATGATATTGATGATGATAATGCTAGTCCCGGTACTAACAGATGCCTATACAAAACAGCACTTAAAACAACATTTATTACCACACCTACTACACTATATATCATCGGTGTCTTAGTATCTTTAGCTGAGTAAAATGCCCTATTTAATACGTCACGTACTCCATAAGCTACCATAGTTGGAGAATATAATACTAATGCCTCTGAAACCAATTTCATGCTACTTATTGTGAATTTTCCTCTTAAATATAGTACACTAATTAAAGGTTCTCTTAATATTACTATTGCAAGTGCAGCAGGTATCATTACTAGATTTATGATGTTAATTGATTTAACCAAGGATTTTTTATATTCCTCATGATTATTTTGAACAATGAATGTAGAGAGTATTGGGTATATTATCATAGATACTGCCACAGCAAAAACTTCATAAGTGAGTAAAGTCACCTTATTTGCGCAATCAAGAATTGACGCTGCTCCCTCATATAAACCTATTGCAAATGATCTATTAATGAATAAATTGAATTGCATTGTTGCAGTACTTATTATTATAGGAATCATTAATATAAACATTTTTCTTAAATCTTTATCCTTAAAATCAACTTCTAATTTATACCTATATCCCAATTTCCTAAATTTGGGTACATTAATTATGAATTGTATAAAGAATGCTAAAACTGTTGTTATTGCAAATCCAGTAAGTCCAAATTTATCTACAAATAAGCTTAAATAGATTATATATATTAAATTTGCTGCAGCCGCCATGGCCGATGGAATAGAAAATTCCTTATGAGCTTGCAGAGCGCCCGCAACCACACCTTGAAGAGTTAAAAATAAAACTGATAAAAACATTATTCTAAGTATTTTCACGGTTTGTTTAAATAACATTGGATCATTAGACAAGTTATTAGCAAAATAATACACTATATAATACGAAAATAATATCCCAATCCCAGTTATTATTACAGTAGCTAACATTGAAGTGTTAGTTACATTATTTACAAAGCTATTTCTTTCCCTTGTATCTTTTGTCTCAATATATTCTGTAAGCACAGGTATTATTGTAGTACTAAGTCCATATCCTAGACTAGTAAAAAGATATACTATTCCAAAACACCATACATATATATCTGATGAATGAGAAGTCCCAAATTTAGCAAATACTAAACTATCTCTTACTATACCTAATATTTTCCCAACAATTACAAATAACATTACAATCATTGAACTCTTTAAAACCTTATTTTCTTTCATGATACACTCCATATTTTTGTGAATTTAAGAATTATTATCAACTTCACTGTTAGATCATTTTTTTAATATATTTTTATAAATTTCATAATATTTTTCCCAGAAATTTTCTATAGTGAAATCATTAATAACGATATCATGTAAATTTTCTCCTTTTACATTTGAATTACACTTATCTAAATATGCCTCTCTCATAGCCATGTAAATATAAAGATTATCCTTATCTTTTATTTTATATCCACTATTGTCATCCAATATACACTCTAGGTCTCCAACTCGCGTATAAATTAATGGCTTCTTTACAATTCCTGATTCTAATACTGTAAGTGGCGGTGCTCCACCCTCACTTAAAGAAGCTAGAATACTAACATTAGATGCATTTATGTAGTCTAAAGGATTAAAAACGTTTCCTACCATAATAACTTCATTTTCTAATTTTAATTCCTTTACTAAATTTTTCAGTTCTAAGTCTAACTCTCCACCACCAACTAATAATAATTTCACATCATGAAATTCGAGAATTAATTTTTTAAATGCTAAAATAACTTCTTTATGGTTTTTTATTGGATGCAATCTTGCTACCATAACATATATAAATACATTATCTTTTATTTTCAAACTATTCCTTATATCTTTTGCAGGTATCCCAATGATACAACTTTTTATATCTATACCATTGTTTACAACTGAAATTTTACCTTCCATTTTTTTATCTACAAGTAAAGACTTCAAGTTATTTGATACACAAATATAATTTTTAAAACTCTTTAATCCACTAGTACTTAGAGGCGTAAATATAAAATATTTTAGCTTATTGTTAAGAAAATCATATCTAAAATCGCTATGAACTACTGCTACCGTTGGCACATTTAATTTGCTTTTTAAAATTAAATGTAATAGGAAAGGTTTGGCTCCATGAAAATTAACTATACTTATTGAATTTTGATTTATAAAGTTCACAAGCTCCATATTATAAAGCTTCTTACTAAAAAGTTTATAACTAAGACCCAATTCCTTAGCTTTAATATATAATGGCCCTTCTCCAAGACAAGCAATTATATTTTCAAATTTTTCATTTGATTTATCACATATATTTAATACATGTTTTCCACCACCACCATTGTCATTACCAGATATAATATGTAATACTTTAATGTTTACCCCTCCCTTTATTTATCTAAAAAACAGTATTTACTCCTGTTTGTTTTTATATTTTATTACCATTATAATAAATTTTGGTATAGATGATAACCGCTTAATTCTAAATGGCTCTTTTATCACTCTATATAACCATTCCATTCCTAAGTTTATCATCCATTTAGGTGCGCGTTTAACCTTGCCTGCAATATTATCAAAACTTCCCCCAACTCCCATAAATATTTTGCAAGGAAGCCTGTCCATGTACTTTGTTATAAATAATTCCTGCCTTGGACATCCCATTGCAACAAATAATACTTTAGGTTTTACGGCTTCTATTTCTTTTAATATATTTTCACAATTATCTAATTCAAAATATCCATCATGGCTACCAAGTATATTAAGCTTTTGATATTTAGTTCGTAAATTTATATTACACATATCAACTGTTTCTTTTGTTGATCCTAAGAGATATATTCCTTCATTATCTTTTTCACATTTTTTCACTATATTATCCATAACTTCTATACCTGCAATTTTTTCTTTGACAGGCTTTCCTACAATTTTCGAACAAATAACTGTTCCAATCCCATCTGGAATAATAATTGAATTTCCACTTGTAAAATTATGGAGCAAAACAGTATTTTCAAGTCCACTAAGGAGAACTTCTGGGTTTCCTGAAATAATATGTACTTTTTCAAAATTATCTATAGACTCAAATAAAGCTCCCATATTATCATTAAAAATTTTATATTGTAAAATTTTCGTTATCATAAATTCCTCCAAACAACCTACCTCTAGCAGATTCGATATTAGTTTAATTTAGTAACTCACTAATGTGAGTTACTAAAAAGCACCATCTTTCTTAAATACAGACACCACTGTTAATAAGATTATTTTTATATCTAATATAACTGAAAAGTCCTTAATATAATTAAGATCATAAGCAACCGTTTTTCCGAGTTCTATTTCACCTCTTCCACTAATTTGTGCAAGTCCAGTTATTCCTGGCAAAACTAGAAGTCTTTGATGATAGCTTTCTGGATAATACTTAACTACTTCTGGTATTTCAGGCCTAGGTCCTACAAGACTCATGTTGCCAAATAAAACATTAAAAAGTTGAGGAATCTCATCTAAACTACTGCGTCTTAAAAAATTACCCACCTTAGTTACCCTACTGTCTGACCTACTTTGAAATACAAAATTTTCAAGATCCTCTGGATTAATCTCAAGTTTTCTTTTACTCTCAGCTTGAACTATCATGGTTCTAAATTTATAAATAGTAAAGTTTTCACCATCTTTCCCAACCCTAATTTGCCTAAATATAGTTCCACCTTTTGAGTCTATTTTAATAGCAATAATGATAATTAAATATATAGGTGATAATATAATTATCCCTATTAAAGATAATATAATGTCCATTAATCTCTTAAGTGCGAATTGAAATTTTTTATTCTCAATTTGTGTTTTCTTATCTATAGTTATCATTTTACTTTTATTCACTTTATACCCCTACCTTCTCATGAATATTTATATATTTTTCATTTATAATTTCCTTAATAATTCATATATTTTAATTAATTTCTGATGAATTTAATAGACTTTCAGCTGTAGCTATTAAAAACCAAAAATATGTTGTAGCCATAGGTACAAAAAATAAATTGTCTGATATATTCATAAAGAAAAATGCAATCATTGATGCAAATGCTCCCATATAAAAAGCTTTTATAAATTTATCATTAGTTATAGTAAAGAGTTTTTTCACTCTAATAAGCGATGTCACTAAAACTGCTAAAAAAGATACTATTCCTATTATACCCAATTCACTCTCAACCTTCAAATAAGAATTATGAGCAGGATATCTTTTGTAAGCATTATAACTTAAACCCTTATATTTACTAACATATTCATTATATCTACTAATGAAGTTACCATTTCCAACGCCTAAAATCGGATGATCTTTAATCATCATTAATGCCGTTTTCCACAATTTAATTCTAGATTCATTTTCCGCTGTATTTTGTAAATCTCTTACTCTGTCAAGGACCGATGGCATAAATAAAGTAAAAATCCCTATACCACCAAAAGCTATAATTAATTTATAACTGTAAATCACACATAATACTACTGCACCTATACAAACTCCTACTTGCGCATTCCTAGAATAAGTCATTATTATATTTACAAATAATAAAACTGATATTATCCCATACATACCCTTATTTTTTTTGTTTTTCTCATAAATAGTAAGCATTACCACTGGAAATATAATTAAAATAAGAAAGGCCGCGTAGGCATTAGGATTAAACATTGTCGCTGCAATTTTAACCACAGTATATCCTGGATAATGAACTACAAACTTTTTATCTAATCCTATTGTTGTGAAATGTTGGATTATACCAAAAATGCTCAATAGCACCGCAGTAAATATATAACATTTCAATAAATTCTTCACTAATTTTTTAGTGTTAAACTCATACTTAATTACGAAAAATATAAATACATAAGCTAAAAATCTTGCACTTTCTTTTAATGCTAATGTTTTTTCTAATGCATACAATGTGGACAATAACATTATTCCAAGTAATATTAATATACATATACTTAAAGTACTACTAAATAAATCTCTAATACCATAAATAAATCTTTCACGCGTAGTCTTCTCAATAATTAATTTTATAAGATACACAAATATAACTATTCCTAATAAGATATCTGACACAGGTATTCCTTTAAAATTTGTTCCTTCCTGAATCAAAGGCATTATTACTATATACACACACATTAAAAAATATAAAATACTATACTTGTTTTTCATTTTTTACACCTCTTTATACAATAATAATATCATTTTTACATAATCAGTCCCTCACTTTCAAAGAGACTTCAATTTGTAAGTGAGGGACTATAACTTATTATGATTTTTATAAATTCATCAATATTTTTTCAAGTTTTCTTGTTATATTTTCTCTGGCATAATTCTCCATAACATAAGCTCTACCATTTTGACCTAATTCATTTCTAAGTTCTATATCATTATATAACTTTAACACCGCTTCTGCAATTTCTTTTGAATTTTCAGGTTCCACAACTATTCCTGCATTTGCATTATTTATTAGCTTTGCAGCTTCTCCCTGTACAGGCAGAATAATTGGTATCTCTGAGGCCAATGTTTCAAACATTTTTGAAGGTAGTGCACCTTTAAACAGTTCTAATTTCTTTAAAGGAATTATTGCGGCGTCCATAGATGATACTATTTTAGGCATATTAGTTTTTGGCTGAAGAGGTAAAAATGTAACATTTGTTAATTCTTTTTCTTTAACCAAATTTATAAGATCCTGTTTTTCTGGACCATCACCAACAAAAACAAATTGAATGTTTTCTTCATCTTTTACTATCTCCGCCGCATTTATTATAACTTCAAGTCCTTGTGCAATACCATGAATACCAGCATAACATAATGCAAACTTATTTTCTATTCCAATTTCACGCCTAAAGTCTTCATCCCTGTTTTCTTTCTTAAATAACTCTGTATCTACTCCATTAGTTAAAAGGTGTATTTTATTTTTATCGAAGCCTCTATTAACTATGTCATCAACTATTCCTTGTGTTTGACATGTAACAGCTGCAGCCCTTCTATAACAGAATTCTTCTAGCCATACAGACATTTTTATAAACAATTTATTATGAAGCACACCTAATTTTATAGCTGATTCTGGCCATAAGTCAGATATGTTAAAAATAAATTTAGCTCCCTTAAGCTTAGCTAATACGAACCCTGAAAATCCAAGGAAGAGTGGTGGAGATTCCGTTATTATTACATCCTGTTTATCTATATGTTTAGCGCCACTAAGTACTGATGAAAAAGTAAAAGATAGATAATTTCTTAACCTTTTAGTAAATTGCTTAGATTTTGTAGCATAAATACTAGTTCTAACTATCTTTATACCCTCGATTTCCTCCATAACAACTCCACGTCCTTTGTACTCATCAAAGATTTCTCCCCTAGGGTAGTTAGGTAGAGCTGTTAATATTGTAACTTCATGACCAAATTCTTTTAATTTTTTAGCAAACTCAAAAATTCTATTTTGAGGCGCCCCCACTTCTGGAGGACAATATTGTGTTAAAAATAAAATACGCATTTTCCACCTCTATTATTTGTTTATGATTTCTAAAATTTTCTCTGCAGCGTGACCATCACCAAAAATATTTTGTTGAACTTTACTTGGTGTAAAATTGATTATACCATCTAATATCTTAGCTTTATTAGTTCCAACAACAATATTCCAACCATTTTGGACTGTTTCTACCCATTCTGTTTCATCTCTCATAGTAATGCAAGGCTTATTCATGAAGAAAGCTTCCTTTTGAACTCCACCACTATCTGTAATAATCTTTCTACAGTGCATTTCTAAACTTATCATATCTAAGTACCCAACTGGATCTATTATCTTTATATTTTTGTTAAATGATAAATTATAATCGTCCATATACTTTTTAGTCCTTGGATGTAATGGTAATATTACTTGCTGACCACTTTCATTTAATGCTTCAATTATATTTCTTAACCTATTTATATCATTGGTATTTTCTGCTCTATGAATAGTCGCTAATATAAATTCTTCCTGTTTTAAGTTCAGCTCTTTCATAATCTTTGATTTTTCTTTTGAAAGTTTTGAAAAATTAAGTGTTGCATCATACATTACATCTCCTACATTATAAACACCGCTAGTAACTCCTTCGTTACTAAGGTTTTCAATAGCTGAAGCCGTAGGTACAAATAAATATTTTGATATATGGTCTGTTAAAATTCTATTTTGCTCTTCTGGCATAGTCATATTAAAACTTCTAAGTCCCGCTTCTATATGAGCTACCGGAATAAGTAATTTACTTGCACAAAGTGCACCAGCTAAAGTTGAGTTCGTATCCCCATAAACCAAAACCATATCTGGTTTTTCCTTTTCATAAAGTTCTTCAAGTTCTATTAACATATTTCCTGTTTGCTTGCCATGTCCACCTGAACCTACTCCTAAATTATAATCTGGTTTAGGTATATTAAGTTCTTCAAAAAAGATTTTCGACATATTTTCATCATAATGTTGGCCTGTATGCACTAAAATTTCCTCATGCTCTTTTCTGATGATATTAGATACTGCAGCTGCTTTTATAAACTGTGGTCTTGCTCCTACTACTGTTAATATTTTCATATATACTCCTAACATTCATCAAAGTTTTTCTTTGATAAAATCAGGATTTACACTTCCTTCCACAACGTTTTCTATAAACTTTCAATAACATTCATTAAATCGCGAGTTAAATTTTCCCTACTGTACTCACTAACTTTTTCCCAATTAACCTCTGTTTTTTTCTGCATACCCTTCCAAATACAATAAGATTTGTATATCGCCACTTCAATATCATCCACTTTTTCAGGATGACAACAAAAACCAGTGTTTGTATTTAGTATTAAATCTCTAGCAACCCCTGGAGGCACAATACCGATGATATCTCGTCCACTCCTTATGTATTCAAAAAGCTTCCCTGTGTATATTCCATCGCTACCCACTCCAGCTTCAATAATTAAAAGTGTAGCAGTAGACTCTTCTAATTTCTTTAAACTCTCTTTATGTGGCAAATATGATATAAATTCAATAATATTATCATATTTAGCAACAAAAAATCTTATATCCTCTTGGGCATCTTTTCCTATTTGTCCCACAAATCTAATAGTAAGTTCATCCTGCTTTATCTTTTTTTCCATTATAAGCTTATCTATAGCTATCAAGAAATTCTTCGGAGATCTTTTACCATATAAAGTACCATTATGAGTTATAATATATTTTTTTGCCACAAAATTCATATTAAAACCAGCAAAATCTTCTTCGTCATATCCGTTAGTAATAACCTTAAATTTTTCTACTGACTCATCTTTATATCTATAAACAAACTCATCTATTATAGGTTTACTTACAGATATTACACAATCAGCCTTTTCTATTACCATTTTCTCCATCTTTTCATTTTTTATTTTAGCATATGTCGAATAATTTACAAATGGATTAGCTACCCACTGGTCGCGAAAATCTGCAATCCATGGTTGATTAGACCTTTGTTTTAATTCATAAGCAATCAAATGTCCAGTATATGGCGCCGATGTAGAATATATTACATCAATTTTCTCATCATTAATTATTTTAAGACCTACCCTTACCGCATCTTTTTTCCAGGATATTTTATCATCAGGTATATACATATTTCTATACATATTTAATAAATGTTTTTTTACTTTTCTCTTGATTCTAGATTTCAATGTAATCTCAGGCGTTTTTTTTATAATATTTTCTTTATTATCTATTTTAACATCAGTTACTTTTCTATTAAGAATAGAATTAACAATAAAATTTTCTTTTTGAATAGCCCTAAATACTTTTATTCCATCGGTTGATTCAAGTTTTAAAGATTCATCCTTTATAGTTCCCTTTTCATTGTTTACAGTAAGTACAAATACATTATAGCCAAATTTCTTTAGAAACTTAGCAAATTTTAATGTTCTCTGAACTCCTGCACCACCAAGTGGCGGATAAAAATAAGCTACAATTAGTATATTTTTCATTACAAACCCCTCACACTATTCAAAATCTTAATTAGTAGATTTTCCTT
Source organism: Clostridium estertheticum subsp. estertheticum (assembly GCF_001877035.1). Lineage (NCBI taxonomy): Bacteria > Bacillati > Bacillota > Clostridia > Eubacteriales > Clostridiaceae > Clostridium > Clostridium estertheticum. Next base: position 2,667,486 of record NZ_CP015756.1, read on the forward strand.
CTGGATATATCATTAATATCATTACCACAGTAAAAACAAATGCAGGTACTACACTTAGTGGATTTGCTGAACTAATAAAAGATTGCCCTGTAATATTTCCATAAATAAATAGACATAAGGTACCAATAATTGCAGGCCATTTAAATTCTTTAAAATCTTTCTTTTTGTTTTTAAATATATCCACTACCGACTTTAATAAGCCACCAATCCAAGCTAAGATAAATGTAAATGAAAATACGATCCCAAATTCTGTTACTAAATCAAGAACAATATTATGAGCATCTATATACATTCTTTTAGGATTACCACCATATTGTAAGTAATAATATTTGAAATGCCCTGGTCCCACACCTAAATACGTATGATCGTTAATCATCCCAAGAGCTAACGCCCATATAGGTCTTCTATTTTTAGTTTCATTTATCAATCTATTCCATAATTTAGCATTACCGCTGGCAATACCTCCCGGTGCTGTTAAATTAATTCCTGCTGTAAGATCTTCCATATCCCACCTATGCATAACATTAAAAGTCATACAAGAAAACAGAACAATAGATATTAGTATGTACTTTTTCCAATTTTTTCTATCAATGATAATGCAGACAAAAAAGCATATTGCTAGTGCAAAAAGAAAACCTCTTGATTTCTGACCACAAAAATTGATTACTTGAATTAATAATAATAATTTATATATTTTATTATATTTTCCTGATAAGTCCTTATTTAGAGCATAAAGTAATATAAATGGGATTACAATTAAAGTATATCCCAGCATAAAATTGCTACCTAGGACACCATAAAGATGCTGATTATTGTGCCTGAAAATCAGATTATATATTGTAACTATTATATCTGGTATTGATGATAATGTAACTCCCACACATAAATAAAACAATATATCTTTGTAAAACTCTTTATTGTTTTTCTTATAACAAAGCATTCCAATGCTATAAGTCATCACTGTAACCATACTTAGTATCACTAGTTTAAACGCTTCTAAAACATGAATACTTCTAACCGATGACATCACCGCGAGTATTAACAATATAACATAGATCACACTTATCTTTTTATATTTTATTGTAAGTCTTGAAAAATCAAATTCGCCCCTTTTATATCCACGAATCATAGGGATTAAATATATAGCAAAGTAAACTATATATAAGACTTGACCTATTTGATCCATATTCAACCTATGCATAATATAAAACACCATAGGTATTATGGGCATTGATATAGCGTAAATTTTACTTGCTGTAATAAAATCCTTAAACATTAAAATAAGACTACAAATTACAAATAGGGTTACAAATATACTACTTAGGAACATAAGTATATTTGATGTACCAATCTTTATAAATAGTCCTAATTCTATAACCACATATAACCCTAGAATTATATACATATTTTTCTTCAAATAATTAAAATAACCTTTAAGCTCTTCAATAAATTCCATTTTCGTCCTCCAATATACTTTTCTCGTATTTTAAAATTATATTTTCTCCACTAGTAACATCACAATTGCAAGTTTTAATATAATCATAAAACCACTGAAATATATCTCTAGAATGAATATTATATTCCTTTGAAATTGCAGAATTATGCCACAATAAAACAAAAATACCATTATGAATCTCAACCTTTTGAATCAATTCCTTAATATACTTTATGGACTCTTCAAAATCTAAGTGCATGTATTGCATTAAAGATCCATCCATAACTATTAAAGGTATTTCCCATATGTCCATAATTCGGTCATTAGCTAAGTCATATGGTTTATAAGGAAGACAGTACCCCACCTTAAACCCTGCTTTATCTGGAAAACATAAAGTTGTATCATAGTTTATACCATTTTTTTCTTGAATAGCCCAAGTTTTTTGAGCGTTAAAACTTAAATAATGCTGCCGAATCCCTATTTTATCAGTCTTATTAAATTCTTTTTTAAATATTGAAAGTTCCTTATTAAATAAAGATTCATCAGACGCCGTACCAAGCCCTGGATGGAACCCAATTTCACTGTTACCTTGAACTACTTCTTTTATGATCTCTTTAACTTTTTTATTTCTAGGGCTATAGCCTTTACCATTTGTCATAAAATAAAAACTAGAATTATACCCCTTATCTTTTTCCATTTTTAGAATCATATCAAAAGTATCACAAGGATCCTCCTGTATTTTAAACAAATTTGTAGCTACATACCCCTTTATCCTTTTTACAACATCTAATGGCCTTTTGTCTATCAATAAAACACTTAGTTGAAGTCTTACCTCACGCCGAAAGCTAAAGTATTTACTTACCACATCAACATCATGTGACAATAATACTTGAAATTTTTTATCCACCCATAAATTTTTCTTTTTAATGTTTAAATTATAGCAGATATTTAATGTATCGACAAACCATTGAATACTTTCGTTAACTACAGGCCTATTAAGCAACTCATTTTTATACAATATACTTTTTTCAATGTTAAACCTACCATATTTATCATACTCATCTATTATATATTCCTCATAGCAAGTTAAAAAGAAAAAGCTCATTTGAATAATATCTATGTTAATAATAATTTGATCTTTTATTTTTTTCTTAAAATAATTTTCGCCTTTATTATTAAAAAATACAGGTAATCCTTCATAGAATAAAACATCTGTAGGAATAGATTTTAAAGTCAAATAATCTTGTGAAAATAAAGGACCTTCTAATAATACCACATGTTCATCATCAGTAGTGCCCGTATTGCCATAAGATATTATTAAATCAAATTCCTGCTTTAAATACTTAAAATCTCTTGAGCTTATTACGAATACCTCTATATCATAATCCTGGAATATAGTGTTTACGACATATTCTATTTGATTCTTAAAACCTTCATTAGAATATATAAATGCTATTTTTTTCATTTAAAGACACCCATCTCTCCAATTTCTACTATATATAATAATTATTTCTCTTTTTTAAATTTTTTAATAATTATTAACGTAACGTACTACATTATAATATTACTATTTATTAACATTTTCAAGTGTTTTATATGTATCGTTCATGATTTTTGCATTTTCACACCAATTATACTTCTCCAGCACTAGTTTTCTCGCATTTTTCGAAAATTCCTTCATTTGCTCTTCATTTTCGATTATTTTCATAAGTTTTAACTCTATATCCTCGCTATTTTTTTGCTTTATTACAAAACCGTTATAGTTGTTAATAATTATCTCTTTTAATCCGCCTACTTCCGTAGCAATTATTGGTCGTCCACAAGCACAAGCCTCAACAGCCGAAACTCCAAAACTTTCACTTAAGGATGGCAGACATACTATATCCATCATATTTATGTATTCTGGTACTTTTTCATTATCTATTTGTCCCGCAAATGTAACATTAGAATTTATATCTAATTTATTTACTAAAGTTTCAAGTTTCATTCTTTGAGTCCCATCTCCAACAATTAAAAGTCTTAACTCTTTGGTTCCACGATATTTTCGTAAAAGAAGCGCAAATCCTTCAATAAGATAATTTAATCCGTATATTTTTTCTAATCCCTTAATTACACCAATGGTAATATTGTTACTATTTAGTATGGGTATGTTACATTTAAATTTATCTATATCTACACCAAATGGGGTTATTATAATTTCTTTCTTATAATATTTTTTTGTTTCATCAGCCATATTATGACTGGTAGAACATACTTTGTCCGCACCCTTCAATATGTATTTAAGTAACAATTCTTTTGCTTTATTTTTTTTAGGAAACTCATACACATCACTACCCCAAACGGATATTACAAAAGGATGAAAATTACACATTCTCCCGTAAAGCCCATAGCTAGTAGCATAATGACTATGTAATATATCTGGATTAATGTATTTAACTAGTTTTTTAACATCTTTAATTAATAAAAAATAACCTAGTTTATTTGTAGAACTACTTCTTAGCACATGCACATATACATTGCTTTCATACGCATAATCTGCTTCCCGCATTGAAATTATATGTATTTCCTTGTAAATATTAGAAAAATACTTAACCCATTTTCTAGTATGTATACTATGTGCATCTGCTAAGAAACAAATTTTGTCCATAGATTTCCTCCTATACTTTTACTATTTAAGTGTAATTTAAATCTTAGAGAATTAATTAATAACTGCTAATTGCTCATTCTTAATTGTTTGTCAAATGTTACTAAAGTCAGTTTTCTATAACATTTATTATCCTCTCTGTTACTTTTCCATCCAATTTGTAAAAATTTTCATGGATATAATTTTGAATATCTTTATTTAGCGGCATTTCCTCTTTATTAATTTTAACCATGTATTCTAAAAGCTCATTTTCATCCTTAACTCCAAATGATACACCATCTTTAACAAATCCACCGTTATCATTATATTTAGGAAGCAATATACATATAGAAGGTTTATTCATAAGCGCCGCTTCTACAACTACTGTTGAATGAACACTTATTACCAAATCGCTCCATTTAATTAATTCGTATAAATCTCCATCCTTTATCATCTTACAGTTTTTAATTTGAAATTTCTCAACAACTTTTTCATAAAATTCAAAACTTAAATCTGCTGGATGAAGTTTTATAATTAATTCATAATCATCCTTCATCAAACTCAATGCTTTAAATAACATTAAAGTAGCAGGTTCTAGTAGATCCCTAAATGGTTGTGTGGCATATAATATTTTCAGTGATCCACTTTTTTTATCAATTTTTAAATATCCACTTTGAACTAGATGGTCTGTTCTTACCTGCCCAACAACATTAATATTCTTTTCATTGTATACATTTGTATGAGAAATCAATAATTCTTTAAACTTATCTCCCCATAAGAATGTATGTTTTGGAACTAACAACTCTTTGAATTTTGAAGTAATTATATAAGTAGATGCAGTATCATTAATTATTCCATGTTGCACAGCATAGGTGCCTATTTTGAGTCTATTGCCTGCTGCTATAAAACATCGTGCTCTGTCTCCCTCACCAACTACTAAGCATTTTTTAATCTTAAATTTTTTAATGATTTTCTCAGCTAATATTAGTTCATATAAATATGAATAATAGTTTTTTCTAACATCCTTTAATATATATTTCAACATAATGTTTCTAAGATCCAATTTATTAAAATGGAAATCAAATTTATCTATATAAATTAAATTATCAACTACTAAACTATTATTTACATTTTTTTTAGCAGTAAGCCTCTTGTAAATCACAAATAATTCAAATGGCACAAAATTTTCATGATAATTTCTAGTTTTATCTATGATATATTTATTGTTTAAATTTTGAATATTTAAAATATTATAGGTTTTTTTCAGCTTTTCAATAACGCCACCTAATTGAGTATCGTAATACTCATTTTCATTCCCTTTTATTGGGTTTAAATCTGCCGCACGTGACATAACCAAAAATGACTCTTTATAATTTTTTTTATTCAATAATGAGTTATTTAATAAAAATTTACAATAACTTCCTATTCCCCTAATAAACCGTCTAAGTAGTTTGCCTTTATTTATGGCTGGAATGTTCTTTTTATTATCAATTTTCTCACATTTAATGTTGAATACCTCTGCGCAAACCTTTGCCATAATGTCGTCATCTGTTTGTACTTCTAATTCTTCACTTATTTTATCCTGCGTATTTCTTATAACCATAATACAAAAAATGAAACCATTCAACTTTCTGTATATGCTAGGTCTATCAAAAATATATAATGGCACATTATCGTATAAATATAATTCTTCTAATTTTAACCCGTTAACATTTTGATTTTCCAAGTAAGTCAAATAACCAAAAGCTTCTTTTTCTGTATTAGTTTTTTCTATGTGTTCAAATAAATCCAGAATTTGACCATCTACTATTAATTCTTTTTTTTGCGCGGTATATATTAATTTAACCATTAAACTCCATCCTAATTTTTCGACTTATCCGTTTTTACAATTATTGGTTGTACGATCAACCCCTACCCTATAATCGAAAATTTAATTAAAGCGTGTCTATTTATTTAATTTTACCTCAAAGTTTATTTTAACATTTTAACAAATGTATATATCTCACAAGATTCATTTTGAAAAAATGTTCTGCCTTAACTCTTCTTTAGTTTTCTATAATATCTACTATCCTCTTCGTTACTTTTCCATCTACCATATAGAAATTTTCCTGAATATAATTTTGAATGTTTAAGTTTAGTGTTATATGCTCTAAATTAATTTTAACCATATAAGCTAAAAGTTCATTTTCATCCTTAACTCCAAAGGATAACCCATCTTTAACAAAACCTCCAGCATCATTATATTTGGGAAGTAATATACATATAGAAGGTTTATTCATAAGAGCTGCTTCTACAACTACTGTTGAATGTACACTTATTATCAAATCACTCCATTTAATTAATTCGTACAAATCCCCATCCTTCATTACTTTACAGTTTTTAATGTGAAACTTTTCTACCATATCTTCATAAAACTCAAAACATAAATCTCCAGGATGAAGTTTTATAATTAATTCATAATCTTCCTTCATTAAAGTTAATGCCTTAAATAGCATTAAAGTAGCAGGTTCTAGTAAATCTCTAAAATGTTGAGTGGCATAAAATATTTTCAGAGGGCCACTTCTTTTAGAACTTTTCAAATATCCATTTTGAACTAAATGGTCTGTTCTTACTTGGCCTACTACATTAATATTTTCTTTTTTATATATATTTGTATGTCCTATTAGTAACTCCTTATATTTTTCACCCCATACAAAGGTGTTTTTAGCCACTAAAACTGCTTTATAGTTTGAATTTATAATATATGGTGAGGATGTTTCATTTATTATGCCATGTTGAATCGCATAGGTATCTACATTCAACTTATTTCCTGCAGCTATAAAACATCTTCCTCTGTCCCCTTCTCCTGCTATTAAACATTTTTTAATTTTAAATTTATTAATAAGTTTCTCGGCTACTAAAAATTCATGTAAATAAGAAATATAACTTTTTCTTAAGTCCTTCATTACGAAATCTAAAAGTATACTTTTAAGATCAAGTTCATGAAAATGAAAATCCAATTTTTCTAAATAACTTAAATTATCTACTAACAAATTATTATCTACAAACTTTCTAGCCTTAAGCTTTTTATAAAAGACAAGCAATTCAAAAGGTACAAAATCTTCATTACAATTCAATGTTTTATCTATGACGTACTTATTATTTAGTAGTTGGAAATTTAATATATTATAATTTGCTTTTAATTCCTCTATAACCATTCCTAATTGAGTATCACAATAGCCCATACTATTACCCTTAACAAGATTTAAATCTAAAGCATGGGAGATAACCAAAAATGTACTCTTATCATTTTTCTTTTTTAATATGGCATATTTGAATATAAATCTACAATAATTTTTTATACCTCTAGTTAACCTTCTAAATAATTTAACTTTACTTACAGCTTCAACATTTTTTTCAGTATAGACTTTCTCACATTTAAGATTGAATATCTCTAAACAAACCTTTTCCATAAAATCATCATCTGTTTTAACCGTTAATTCTTCATTTATTTTATCTTGTGTCTTTTTTATGATGATAATACAGAAAACTAAACCATTTAATTTTCTATATATGGTAGGTCTATTAAAAATATATAGCGGTATATTGTCATATAAATACATATCCTCTAATTTTAGCCCATTAACTTTTTGATTTTCCAAGTAAGTTAAATATTTGAAAGCTTCCTCTTCAACTTTTATATTTCCTATATATTCAAATAATTCTATACTCTTACCATCTATTATCAATTCTTTTTTCTGTGCTGTATAAATTAGTTTAACCATTAAATTCCATCCTACTTTTTAAATTTATTTTTTTACTAATTTTCTACTAATCTTTTGAATCTGATAACCTAATACAATTAATGTTACTATCAATATTCCATATCTTAAAATCAAATTGTTTTTAACTATATAAAACATAACACTGCTTAATACTATTGATATAATACCATACGCAAAAGGCTTAAAATTATATATTCTTACATCAAATATACGTAAGGATATAAAATAATGATATAAAAACAATATAATATATGATATTATTGTTGTCCAAGTAGCTGCAACAGCACCATACCTTGGTATCATGATATAATTTAATACAACATTTGTTAAAGCTGCAATAAGTGTTCCCAGTGAGAGTAATTTTGTATTTTTAGTATAAAACTCAAGATTAGCTGGAATGCTGTATAAAAACTGAAAATAATATCCAACCATTATTAATGGCACATAATCTAACCCTTGATAAAAATCTTTTGTTCCCATTAGCTTTCCTATTTCAGGTGATATAAATATTAACACAAATCCCATGACAGAAAATAATGCAATATAATATTTAATCTTTAATCTTATATCATCATAATTTTTTTCTTTCATATTTTCATAAAACCAGGGCACCCAAGCTTTGTTAGAAGCAAGCCACACAATGTACATTATCATGCCTATTTTATATGCAAAACTGTATATTCCTGCGGCACTCGATCCTAACATACTGTTTATCATTACAGTATCCACTGACTGCAGTATTACACCTGATAACAGATGCACAATTGCCGGTATAGATAATATTAAAGCATACTTCCAGTATTTAAAATTAATTAACTTTTTGCCTTTTCTCATTGCAATTATGTATAAAACTGTTCCATAAAGTACATAGACAATAAGTAACGAACCAATCCTACCATAATATTTATCTGTTTTAAAATTATATATAAGTACTATAGCCAAAACTGTATTTAAGATAGCATTACTTATTGATATTAGTAAAAATTTCTTATACTTATATTCAGCATTTAATTTTGCATTTGAAAAATCCACAATAAAACCAAAAAAACTTTGAATGATAAGACACATAACTAATATAGAATTTAAATTAATAATATTACCTATTTGCTTTTTAAATATAAATGCAAATATAAACCATAAAATAGCAAACAGTGTAGCTAAAAAAAGTATAGAGGAGGTAAACTCATCATACTTTTCTTTAAAATCCACTTTTGCATTATTAACTGTAGCTACAAGTCCCAATGTAATTAAAGTTGTAAAAACGGAAAGCCATGTAGTATATACATTAACTATTCCAAAACCAGTAGTACCAAGCATACGCGTAAAAATAGGCATAGTTATAAATGAAATACCTTGAACAAAAAATGTTCCTATAGTAAACCATATCCCGCTTTTCACTAATCTGCTCTGGTACAGCTTTTTCAAAAAATCTATGTTCATATCTGTCTCCTATCCACCTACCATCACCTCTGGTGCGGTTAATCATCCCCTCTGGTGCTGTTAATCATCACCTCTGGTGCTGTTAATCATCATCATCTTTTGCTCCATTAAAAAGCAAGAAATAACAAAGTTATTTCTTGGAGTTTTTTATTAGTTCACATACTGCTTTTATGTCCTCTTTTTTAAGTCCTACAGAACTTGGAAGATTTATTCCCCTTGCGTAAAGTTCATTTGTAACAGTTAAATCGCCATGTCTACTCCCCTTATATGGAGGCATATCATGGATAGGCATAAAGAAAGGTCTCGCCTCTATTTTATCTGCATTTAATTTTTGTATAAGTTCATCACGAGTTATACCATATTCATCTTCAACTAGAATTGAATATAACCAGTAACAGTTTTCTACATTTTCTCTTTCAGCTGGCAATGTAATTCCTTTAATTTCACCTAGAAGCTGGTTATAATAAGTTGCATTTTCTCTTTTAGTTTTTAAATACTCTTTAACATTTTCAAGTTGAGCTACTCCAAATGCAGCTAAAAGATTTGGCATTCTCATATTGTATCCTATTTCCGAATGGTAAAACGCCTTATTGTCAGTAACCACTTTTGTTTGAGTAGATAAGAATTTTGCTCTTTCGCCATATTCTAAATTGTTAGTTACAAACATTCCACCTGCTCCAGTAGTTATAAGCTTATTTCCATTAAAACTAAAACAACCTATATCACCTATTGTTCCTGCCATTTTACCATTGCAAGTAGATCCTAGCGATTCTGTTGCATCTTCTATAACAAATAGATTATGTTTTTTTGCTATTTGCATTACTTTAACCATGTCTACAGGATGACCATAAATATGTACTGGCATTATAGCCTTTGTTTTAGGTGTTATTAACTCTTCTATTTTAGAAACATCCATAACAAATGTGTCACGACATACATCTACAAATACAGGTTCAGCTCCTACATATTTTATTGTATTAACTGGAGATATAAATGTAAGCGATGGAACTATAACCTCATCCCCTGCTCCTATTCCAAGAGTTAATAATGCAAGTTGAAGTGCTGCTGTACCATTCATTGTAACTACAGCACTTTTGCTACCAACATATTCACTAAATTTATCTTCAAATAAATTAACATAACTTCCTACTGAAGATACCCAATTAGTATCTATGCAGTCTTTAACATATTTGAGTTCATTTCCTCTAATCTCTGGTATACATAAAGGTATAATAATAAAAACCTCCTACTTTTTTTAACGTTATTCTTTTGTTAAATCATCACCTGCGGTGCTGCAAATTAACGACTTCAGAAGGAGATTTTAGACTCCAACTAAAGATTTTTATTTGTTATAACATGTAACTCCCCCTTATGGAAAAGGGAGACTTTCCTTCTGAAATGTCGTTAAACATTGTATATGTCTGTTTTAAAATATTGCATGTTATTTCTTATCCACTCTACTGTTGCGCAAAGACCCTCGTCTATATTGTAATTGGGCTTCCAGCCTGTTAGTTCCTTTATTTTAGTGTTATCAGCCCATAGTCTATTAACTTCACTATTTGTAGGTCTTAATCTCTCATCATCACAAATAATTTTTACGTCTTTACCTATTATTTTTATTATTTTTTTAACTGTTTCTCCTATAGTTATTTCATAGTTTGAACCAGCATTTATAACTTCACCAATAGTCTTTTTACTTTCTGCTATTTTTATGAATGCTTCAGCAGTGTCTTTAACAAAGTTAAAGTCCCTAGTTGGCGTTAAACTTCCAAGTTTAATTTCTGTTTTTCCTGCGAGTATTTGTGATATTATTGTTGGAATTACAGCTCTTGCAGATTGTCTTGGTCCATAAGTATTAAATGGTCTAATAGTTGCTATAGGCATATTAAAACTTTTATAGTAACTTTCTGCCATTTTGTCTGCTCCTATTTTTGATGCTGAATATGGAGATTGACCTTGCATTGGATGTTTCTCATCAATTGGTACATAAAGGGCTGTACCATAAGTTTCAGACGTGGATGTATGTACAATTTTTTCTACGTCGTATTCTCGACATGCTTCTAAGACGTTAGTAGTACCTTCAACATTCGTCCTTACATATGCCATAGGTGATAAATAAGAATATGGAATTGCAATAAGTGCCGCAAGATGAAACACTACTTCTTGACCTTTTATAATTCTTTTCATTCCATCATATTCTCTTATGTCACCAGTAACAACTTTTATGCTATCTTTAGTCTTCTTATCAAAAGTATCAATCCATCCCCAGTTATTGAATGAATTATATTGAGCAAGTGCTGTAACATCTGCTCCAAGTTCCACTAATCTTTCTGTCAAATGACTTCCTATGAAGCCTTCCGCACCAGTAATTAAAACTTTTTTCCCTTGCCAATTCATATTTTTTGCTCCTTTTGTTATTATTCTACCTATAACATAATACCCCTCAAGCTATAACCTGCGGGATAACCGTATGTCATCTCAATAGATCTATATTTTATTCGGAAGTGTCTTTATATTGTTAATATACCTATACAGTTC